>VAWK01000048.1:0-38388 GCA_005885515.1 Actinomycetota bacterium
TGTAGTCGGCGTACACCGCCCGCTGCTCGTCAGCGGACAGGCGCGCCCAGGCGTTGGGGTCACGCGGCGTCGGTGCGTCCCCCTGCTGGATCAGCAGCATGAACTTCATGGCTTCCTCCTTGTCGGACTGGTCGCGTCTAAGACAAACGGCGGGCGGCGAAATCGACAGCCGCGCCAGGAATTCTTGCTTGACGAGAGACCCAGTCCCAGCGAGACCTGTCCGGTCACGCGTCGCGAGCGAGCTCGCTCAGCTGAGTGGCAGCACGCCCGCCGGGGCCGCTGCTGTCGTGCGCTCGGGCTCGCCGGGCTCGAGCTCTGGGCTCGGGGGCTGGGCGGGGAGCAGGGCCGCGGCCATCACCGCCCCCGCCACGGCCACGCCGGCGGCGACCAGACAGCCGGCGCTCAAGCCGCGGATGAACGCGTGCGAGGCGGCGGCGTGCACAGCGCCCGCCAGACCAGCGTGCCCGCCCGCGCCGAGCTGGCCGGCGACGGCGAGCGCGGCGCCTGCGGACTGGTGCGCCGCGTGCACCAGCGCGCTCGGGAGGTGGGCAGGAAGCGCACTGCTCAACCGGCTTGCGTAGGTGGACGCATACACGCTGCCGATCACCGCGACGCCGAGCGTTCCCCCGAGCAGGCGGGTGGTGTCGTTGACGGCCGAACCCACGCCCGCCTTGTGCACGGGCACCACGCCCATGATCGCCTCGGTCGCGGGGGCGCTCGTGAGGCCCATGCCGACGCCGTAGAGGACCATCTGCGCAGCGATCGTGGCGTATGCGGTGGACACCGAGGCGGTGGACACCCAGGCATAGAAGCCGGCGACCGCCAGCAGGCCCGTGACGACGACGAGCTTGGTGCCGAAGCGCACGGCGAGCCTCGTGCCCAGCACCGAGGCGACGCCAACGGCGCTAGCCACCGGCAGCAGATGCACGCCCGCCGAGAGCGGCGAGTACCCCTTGAAGAACTGGAAGTACTGCGTGATCAGGAAGATGAAGCCGAACAGCGTGAAGAACGCCACCGTCACCGCGCCGCTCGCGGCGGCGAAGCGAGGGTTGCGAAACAGAGCCACGTCGAGCATCGGCGCGCGGGCGCGACGCTCCCAGGCGACGAACACGCCGAGCAGCGCAGCGGCGGCTGCGAAGCCGGCGAGCGTGCGGGCGCCGCTCCAGCCGTGAACAGGCGCCTCGATGATCGTGTAGACCAAGAGCGCCATCGCGACGGTGGACAGCGCGAACCCCGGCCTGTCGATCCTGGGCGCGCGCGGATCGTGCGACCGTGGCACCGTGGCGGCCACGAGCGCCGCTGCCACGGCTGCGACGGGTGTCATCGCGTAGAAGATGCTGGTCCAGGAGAACCGCTCGAGCAGCCAGCCGCCGGCGATCGGTCCCAGCGCGATCGCCATGCCCGCGGTCGCCCCCCACAGACCGATCGCGCGCGCGCGCTCGATTCGCTCGGTGAACACGTTTGAGATCAGCGACAGCGTGGCGGGGAACACCATCGCCGCGCCAAGGCCCATGAAGCAGCGGGCCACGATCAGCGCGCCCGGCGTGGTGGTGAAGCCCCCGAGCGCGCTCGAGAGGCCGAACACGCCGAGGCCGCTCAGCAGCATCCCCTTGCGGCCGACGCGGTCCGAGAGGCTGCCGGAGGCGAGCAGCAGCGCGGCGAACACGAGGTTGTAAGCGTCGACGACCCACTGCAGCTGGCTGTTGGAGGCGTGCAGCTCGCGGACCAGCGTCGGCAGCGCCACGTTGACGATCGTGGTGTCGAGGTTGATCGCGAACGCGGCCAGCAGGAGCGAGAACAGGATCAGCGGCTTGCGGCTGCCCATACGGCGTGCTTATATCGCAGTGACTTGATAAATTCAAGCAAAGAGTGGAAAAAGTCACGCGGCCCCGTTAGACTCCCGTCATGCGCTCCTACGGTCAGTACTGCTCCGTCGCCAGGGCGCTCGACGCGATCGGAGACCGGTGGAGCCTGCTGATCGTGCGCGAGCTGCTGCTGCGCGGGCCGTGCCGCTACACCGATCTGCTGGGCGGCCTGCCGGGGATCGCCACCAACCTGCTCGCCGACCGCCTACGCGAGCTGGAGAAGGCAGGCATCCTCGGCCGCGAACAGGCGCCGCCTCCGGTCGCCACCGCGCTCTTCGCCTTGACGCCGCGGGGCGAGCAGCTCGCGCCGGTCATGCGAGAGCTGGGGCGCTGGGGCGCGCCGCTTATGGCCGAGCCGGGCGGCGATGCCGCATTTCGCAGCCGCTGGCTGAAGCTGCCGGTGGAGCTGTTTCTGTCCGACCAGACCCCCGATCGCCCGCCCGTGCAGATCGAGCTGCGCACCGGCGATGAGCCGATGACGATCCGCACGGGTGACGGCGAGGTCCGCGCCCACCCGGGCGCGGCGGAGGATCCCGACCTGGTGTTGAGCGGCACGCCCCAGCTCGTGATTGGCGTGCTCAGCGGCAGGCTCGGGCTCGGCGATGCGAGCGCCGACGGGCTGCAGTACGACGGAGATCCCGGCGCGCTGACGCGCGTGCGTCCGCCGGCCGCTTGAGCGCCTGCGCGGTCCGCGCTCATCGCTCAGCGCGGAGCGACCTGATCGAGGTACCAGTGCCGGCCGCTGGCGGTCAACCACGCGTCGTCGCCAACGGGGATCAGATGGAAGCGGCTGATCGTGCGTTGGCCACCGACCTGGTCGGTGTAGAGCAGCTCGATCGAGATCGTCTGGCGTCGTTCGGCCGCGTCGACGATCGCGGGGTGGGCGTCGTCAGCTGGATCACGCAGCGCGCCCTGCCAGAGGCCGATGTCGCCTGGAGGGATGTACAGGTCGCGCGTCTGCCGGCGAAACTCCTGCTCGCTCGCGTGGTCCTCTTGCGAGGTCAGCAGGCCAGCGCGCGCGATCCATCCCTGCAGCACGCCGATCCCCGCGCCCACGTTGCGCAGGCTCATCACGAGATAGACGTTGCCGTCGATGTGCTCCGCCACGCCGCCGCTGCCCGACACGCGCACCCAGTGCCCGTCGATGAACATGATCTTCTGCACCGGGTCGTCCGGACGCGACTGGACCAGGACCGGCCGGCGCTGCTCCTGCAGGGCGAGCTCTGCGATGCGCGCGGAGCGATTGGAGGAGCGCACCGAGGCGAACGTGGCGAGCGCGAGCACGAGCGTCCCGCCGGCGGTGGCCAGCGACGCGGCGGTCGGCCAGCTGACGGTCGCGCCGACCAGTGACGAAAGCGTGCCGCACTCGATCACGTCTCACATCAAAGCTCAAGCGGCGGAGTCGCGCTGCGGCGCGCCACGTGCCAGCAACGAGTCCGGGAGCACCCGCATCAGTGGCGCCAACACCGTCCACGGGAGGCGGGGCACCGTCGCATAGCCGACGCCGCGCTCGATCAGATCCGCCATGATCCGCGCGCCCTTCTCGGCGTCGATCAGGAACGGCCGGCTCTTGACGTCCTGGTTGATCGGGGTGTCGATGTAGCCCGGCGCGAGCGTGGTGACGGTGACCGGCTCGCCGTGGGTCTCGGCGCGCACCGACTCCAGGTACGTCGTCAGCCCGGCCTTGGAGGCGCTGTAGGAGCCCGAGCCGGGCAGCCCGCGCACACCCGCCACCGACGACACGCCGACGACCTGACCGGGTCCGCCCTGGCGCCGGAACAGCGCGACGGCCGCGTCGATCGTCGCGATCGCTCCGATGAGGTCGGTTTCGACGATCAGGCGAGCCCGCTCCAGGTTGCCCTCGCCCACGCGCCCGGAGTTGCCGATGCCGGCGTTTGCCACCACGATGTCCAAGCGCCCCAGCTTCTGTGCCGCCTCCGCGACCGCGTTCGCGACGTCGCCATCGTCGGTGACGTCGAGGCGGCGAACTTCCACCCTGCGGGCCGGGTCGGCCGCCGCGACGTCGGCGCGGATCCGCTCCAGCGCGTCGAGCCTGCGCGCGGTGAGAAACAGGTCATGGCCGCGTCGCGCGAGCTCCATCGCCAGCGCTCTGCCGATGCCCGAGCTGGCGCCGGTGATGAACACGGTCTTGGCCACGGGCGCGCGACACTACCAGTCGTTCCAGCCGCGGCGCCGGAGACGGGTCCGCCGTGAGCTACGCGACGCGCGGGTTCTCCAGCACGAGCGCAACCCCCTGGCCGGACCCGACGCACACGCCGAGCACGCCGTAGCGGGCTTCGCGCTCGCGCAGCTCGGTGGCGAGCGTGAGCACGTAGCGGGTGCCGGAGGATCCGAACGGGTGGCCGATCGCAACCGCACCGCCGTTCGGGTTCAGGCGCTCGTCGGGGATCTCAAAGCCATCGAGCTGGCGCGGCAGCTCGCGCAGGATCGCGACGGCGACCGACGCATAGGCCTCATGGACCTCCCATACGTCCACAACCGCGGGCGCCAGGCCGGCCCGGGCAAGCGCCTTGGGGATCGCGAACGCGGGCGCGATCCCCATGACCTGCGGGTCGAGCGCGTGCGTGGCCGAGGACACCACCCGAGCGAGCGGCTCTGCGCCGAGCTCCTGCGCGGCCGCGGCGCTGGCCAGGACGACGGCGCTCGCGCCGTCGTTGAGCGGCGATGAGTTGCCTGCCGTCATCTGGGTCGTGTTTGGCTGCGCCGGAAGCGCCGCGAGCTTCTCCGCGCTGGTGTCTGCGCGGATGCTCTCGTCGTGCTCGAAGGTGCGCGCCGGCTGCGTCCGCGTGGCGGGGATCTCGACGGGGTGGATCTCCTTCGCCAGGCGGCCTGAGTCGCGCGCGGCGGCGGCGTGGTGGTGGGAACGCAGCGCGAAGGCGTCGATCTCCTCGCGCGTCAACTCGTAGCGGTCGGCCACGTTCTGCGCGGTCTGCATCATCTCGATGTACGCGTTGCGGGCCAGCAGGGCTGGGTTGGGCGGGCCGCCGGCGCCGGCCCACATCGTGTCGAGCATGAACACGGGACCGCGCGGGGAGAACGGCGCCTCGCCCTTCATCAGCGCCCATCCCGAGCGGGACATCGACTCGACGCCGGCGGCGAGCCCGACGGTCAGCTCGTCCGAGCGGATCGCGTGAGCGATCGAAATCGCACCGGACAGCGAGGAGGCGCAGAAGCGGTTGACGGTGATCGCGGGAACCGAGTCCGGGAAGCCGGCGGCCAGCGCGGCCCACCGCGCGATGTCGCCCATCCCCTCGTGCGCCGGGTTCACGCACCCTGCGACGATGTCTTCGATTCGCTCGAGCGGGACGTGCACCCGCTCGCATGCCCACACCATCGCCTGGCCCAGCAGATCATCGACCCGGATGTGTGACAGCGAGCCGCCGTAGCGGCCGACGGGCGTACGGACGCCGCCGAGAACGAACGCATCGGTCATTCGCTCGAGGACCATATCGCTGCGCTCAACGCCCGGGCTGGCCGCCGACGGCGCGTGCGCCGAGCGCGTCGGCGGCCGCTCGACGTAAAGCGGTCCGGCGCGCGCCGGAGGGTCGCTCAGCGCGGGCTGGGAGCGGTCGAGCCGGCGCCGGCTGGTTCTGGCAGGGTCGAGCCCGGGCGCGGCCGGTTGCTACCCTCGGGCGAGGCTCATCCCAACCGCACCGCGCCGACATGGCGCTTGCTGATGGGCAGTGCGACCGGGAGGGCCGCTGGCAACACGCAGGCTCTTGGCCGCGGCCGTGCGGGGCTCAGCGATGAGTTTCAACCCGGCACCCGGTCTCAGGCGTAGTTCGTTCGGGGTGCGCCGGCCCGCTGGGCCGGGGCGCGGAAAGGAGAATCGGAATGGCACCGCTAACCCGCTGGGTCCTGGCGCACAAGCGCATCGTCGTCGTCTTCTGGGTCCTGCTGACGCTGATCGGCATCGCCTCCGCGGGCTCCGCCACCAAAGCGCTCAAACAGAAGTTCTCGGTACCGGGGAAGGAGGGCTGGGTCACAAACCGGCAGATCGTGCGCGACTTCCACAGCACGGGCGGCAACAACGCACCGCTTCTGCCGGTCGTGACGCTGCCGAGCGGAACCTCCACGAGCTCGCCAGGCGTGCGGGCGGAATTGCGGGCGCTGGAAGCACGCATTCAGCGGGCCTTGCCGGGCAGCCGCATCGCCGGATATGCGAGCACGCACAACCCCGCGTTCGTCTCCAAGGACGGGCGCACGAGCTTCATCGTCGCCTATCCCCCGCGCGACCCCAAGCAGGCTTTCGAAGACAACCCCGAAGCCGCCAAGAGGACGACCAAGGCCCTTGCCGGAACGACCGTGGCAGGTGCGCCCGTGCACGTGACCGGATTCGACGCGCTGTCGGTACAAAGCGGCGGCGGCAATGGTCCTGGCGTGCTCGTCGAGGCGCTGTTGGGTGGGTTCGGTGCCCTGCTGGTGCTCGCGTTCGTGTTCGCCTCGTTCCTCGCGATCGTCCCGATCATGATGGCGGTCGTCTCGATCCTGACCACATTCCTGGTGGTCTGGGGTCTCACCACGATCACCGAAGTCTCGCCGATCGTGCAGTTCCTGATCGCCCTGATCGGCCTGGGAGTGTCGATCGACTACTCGCTGCTCGTCGTCGTGCGCTGGCGCGAGGAGCGCGCGCACGGTCGGCAGGGCGATGAGGCGATCCAGCGCGCGATGCAAACAGCCGGGCGCGCGGTGCTGTTCAGCGGCACGACCGTCGCGATCGGGCTGCTGGCGCTCGTCGCGCTGCCGCTTCCGTTCCTGCGCTCGGTCGGCTATGGCGGCATGCTGATCCCGCTGATCAGCGTGATCGTCGCGGCGACGCTCCTGCCGGTGGTGCTCGCAAAGCTCGGTCCGCGACTGGATTGGCCGCACGTGCGCAGCGACGACAACGCCTCCCGCTCGTGGACGAGGTGGGCACGGCTGGTCGTGCGCGGCCGTTGGCTTGCTGCGCTCGGCGCCGCCGCGGTGCTGGCGGCGCTCGTGCTCGCAGCCACGAGCCTGCAGCCCGGCCTGCCGAACGTCAACACGATCGCCAAGCAGGGCGACGCCAAGCAGGGCCTGCTCGCGCTCGAGCGTTCGGGTATCGGCTCGGGAGCCCTGCTGCCAAACGAGGCCCTGGTGGAAGGGTCGACCTCGCCGCAGGGCGTGGCCCGAGCACTGGCCGCCGTGCCGGGCGTGCAGGGCGCGGTAGCCCCCAGCGGCGCGCAATGGCGTAGCGGCGGGGCGGCGGTCGTCGACGCGTTCACGATCCCTGACGGCTCGTCCTCGAGCGGACGCGCGGCGCTCGATCGCGTGCGCTCAGCCGCACACGCCGTAGCGGGAGACGTGCGGCTGGGCGGCCTGGGAGCGCAGAACCAGGACTTCATCAATGCCGTCTACGGAAACTTCCCGCTCATGATCGCCCTCATCGCGATCATCACGTTCATCCTGCTGGCACGGGCATTCCGCTCGCTGTTGCTGCCGCTGAAGGCGGTCGTGCTCAACGTGATCAGCGTTGGCGCTGCCTGGGGCGTGCTCGACCTCGTGTGGCAACGGGGACATGGCTCGAATCTGATCTGGGGCATTCCCGCCACCGGCTCGGTGACGGCGTGGATCCCCCTGATGGTGTTCGCCTTCCTGTTCGGGCTGTCGATGGACTACGAGGTCTTCATCCTCGCCCGCATGCGCGAAGAGTACGACGCGACCGGTTCGACCAGCACCGCGGTGGTGCGCGGCATCGGGCGGACGGGGCGACTGGTGACAAGCGCCGCGCTGATCCTCTTCCTGGCCTTCGTGTCCCTCGCCTCGGGGCCCGAGACGGAAGTCAAAGTGCTAGCGACCGGACTCGCCGCTGGCATCCTGTTGGACGCGACGGTGATCCGGGCGTTGCTGGTTCCTGCCGTGATCTCTCTGTTCGGTCGCTGGAACTGGTGGCTGCCGCACCTGCCTGCTCGCGTATTGCGCGTCGAGCCCTCGCTGCCGCCGCGGAGCTTGCCGAGCGAGGGCGCGGGTTAGCGCACGAGACCAGGAGCGCCGCGAGGCCGCGCGCGCTGGCGCGGCCTCGCCGGCTTCGCTGCCTCAGCTGCGCCGGTAGCGCTCGTCCTCCTCGACGGTCCGCTCAGCAGCGGGTCGCACCTCCAGCCGCGCGTCTGGGATCGGCTCGCCGCTGTCGATCGACAGCCCATACGTACCCGCCGCCAGCCTCGCTTCGGCCCGCTCGATGGCCGCGAGCTCGTTGCGGAGATCTTCACGACGGCCCTCGCCGAGCTCGACTTCGTACAGGTCCTCGGAACCCTCCTCGCCGGGCTCGCTACCGTCGGAAGTCTCCTCGGAGCGATCGCGAGCGAGCGCGTCAAGCTCCCTTTCGATACGCGCCCGCTCACGGGCGAGCAACTCGCGTGCGTGCTCGGTGTCCATGCGATGAAGACTAATTCGCTGACTCTTTGCGCGCCGCGGCGGCCGCGCAAGGGCGCTGCTTGCGCCTGCCGGCGAGCGGACCCGCCCGGCCTGGCGGCCCGCGGCGGATGCCCGACGCACGCGAACAGCTGCAAGAAGCGGTCGGGTACGATAGCCGCACCCTGCCGGGATGCTTCCGTGAACAGGAGAGACTCCGCCCATAACGAGGGGCCATCGGCGTTCGCTCAGGCAGCCGAGCTCCAGCTGCGGAGCGTGAGCAAGCGGTACCCGGGCCAGCATGAGTTCGCGATCGAGGAGCTCTCGTTGACCGTGCCGGCCGGTGACGTGTGCGTCCTGGTCGGGCCGTCCGGCTCGGGCAAGACCACGACGATGCGCCTGATCAACCGGATGATCCCGCTGACCTCGGGCGACATCCTGCTCGGCGGCCGCAGCGTGCTCGCGCGCGAGCCGCGGCAGCTGCGCCGGGACATCGGCTACGTGATCCAGCAGGTAGGCCTGTTCCCGCACCAGACCGTGGGCCAGAACATCGCCACGGTCCCGCGCCTGCTCGGTTGGCAAAAGGGACGCATCGCGGCGCGGGTGGAGGAGCTGCTCGAGCTCGTCGGACTGGATGCGAGCGCGATGCGCGACCGCTACCCCGCTCAGCTGTCGGGCGGCCAGCGTCAGCGCGTCGGCGTTGCGCGAGCGCTGGCCGCCGATCCGCCTCTGATGCTGATGGACGAGCCTTTCGGCGCGATCGACCCGATCAACCGAGCGCGCCTGCAGGACGAGTTCGTGAGGCTGCAGGAAAAGGTCCGCAAGACGGTCGTGTTCGTGACGCACGACATCGATGAGGCGATCAAGATGGGCGATCGGATCGCGATCCTGCGCGAAGGGGGCGTGCTCGCGCAGTACGACGCTCCGGCGGCGATCCTCAGCCACCCGGCCGACGAGTTCGTGTCCCGCTTCGTCGGCGCCGACCGGGCGCTCAAGCGCCTCGCGCTTGCGAGGGTGGCCGACCTGGACTTGGTCGCGCCGAACGGACTCGTCGGCCAGCGCAACGCCCAGCGCGTTTCCGCAACGACATCAGCGCGCGATGCGCTGTCCCTGCTGCTCGTCTCGGGCGGGGAGCCGCTTCTCGTCGTGGATGGCGAGGGCCGCGCAGAGGGGCTGCTGACGATCGACGTACTCGAGCAGCTGCTTTCCAGTGAGGCGGCCGAGGCGAGGTCCAGGTGATGGCGGCGCCGATCGTGCAACTCGGCGTCACCGGACCCGTGATCCCGAACTACGGTGCCGGCAGCTCGAGCTGCGTCGTGCACAATCATTTCTTCTGCGCCGACTGGGTCGGACACAACTGGGGCCCCGTGCTGTGGCCGGCGCTGAGGGGTCACGTCGTGCTCACACTGGTCGCGGTTGCGATCGGATTCGTGATCTCGATGACGCTCGCACTGGCTGCCCATCGCTACAGGTTGCTCGAGCAGCCGACGATCCTGGTGACGACGTTCCTGTACACGATCCCCTCGCTGGCCCTGTTCGAGCTTCTGGTCGCGCCGGTCGGCGCCAACGTGTACTCGGCGGAGATCGCGCTCGTCTCCTACACGCTCTTGATCCTGTTCCGCAACATCCTCGCGGGTTTGCGCGAGGTCCCCGCCGAGGTGATGGACGCCGCCGATGGCATGGGCATGACGCGCACGCAGTCGCTGCTACGCGTGGAGCTTCCGCTCGCGCTGCCGGCGATCGTGGCGGGAATCCGTATAGCGGTCGTCACGACGATCGCACTCGCGACGATCGTCTACACGATCTATGACGCCGGGCTGGGGGTGCCGATCCACACGGCGCTCGGAGAGGGACCGTTCAAGACGGAGCTGATCGCGGCCGGTGGCTTGACGGTTCTGCTCGCGCTTGTCGCGGACGGGACGCTCGTGCTGGTGCAGCGGCTGTTGACTCCCTGGGCGCAGGTGCAGCGGAGCTGAAAGGCCGGGGATGCACGAGTTCGTCGACGCGTTTCGCTTCATCCTGCACGACGGGGCCGTCGCCGGCCAGCCGGCGCTGCCCAGCCTCGGATATCTGACGCTTCAGACCCTCAAGATCGGCGTCATCGGCTTGGCGATCTCGCTCGCGGTCGCGATCCCGATCGGCTGCTGGCTCGGGCACCTGCATCGCGGTTCATTCTTTGCGATCAACACCGGCAACATTGGCCGCGCGCTCCCCAGCCTCGTCCTGCTCGCGATCGGGGACGTCTTTCTCGGATTGGGACTGACGGTCGTGGAGGTCGCCTTGGTGATCCTTGCGGTGCCGCCGGTGATCACAAACGCCTATCTCGGGGTCGATGGCGTCGAGCGGGACCTCGTGGACGCCGCCCGCGGGATGGGCATGGGCGAGCTTGAGGTGTTGCGGCGCGTGGAGCTTCCGCTCGCGGTTCCGCTCATCTTCGCCGGCGTACGCACCGCGTCGGTGTTCGTCCTCAGCACCACGACCATCGCCTCGCTGGCAGGATTCAGCGGCAGCCTGGGAGACATCATCGCCAACGAGACGAGCTACCACTTTTCGGGCGTGCTCGGCGCGGCCATATGCGTCGCTGCGCTGACGCTCGCGGTCGATGCGGTACTGGCGCTGATCCAGCGCGCGCTCACGCCGCGCGGACTTCGCAAGCTCGCACGCGAGCGACGCGTCGCGGCGCGGCTCGGGCAAGCGGTCGCAGGGGCCAGCCCAATACCGTCATGAAATTCAACTGGGAACAGGAGGCGACCATGCCGAGCAGCACCTGCAGAAGGCGAGACCACCACCAACATCGTGCGAGCGGGCTGTCGGCCCTGCTCGTTGTTGTGCTCAGCATCGCGCTGGCGGCGTGCGGGAGCAGCAAATCCTCGTCGAGCTCGAGCGCCGCGAGCACCTCGGTCAGCACGCCGGCGCCGGCAGCCAGCGGACCGGGAGTGGGCAAGCCGGCGGTGACGATCGGCGACAAGAACTTCTCCGAGGAGAACCTCCTCGGGGCTCTCTATGCGCAAGCGCTGCAAGCGAAGGGCTACAAGGTCACGCTCAAGGACAACGTCGGGTCCTCGGAGATCGTCTACAAGGCGCTGACCGCCGGCCAGATCGACTTGTACCCGGAGTACACAGGCGTGCTCCTTTCTGCGATCGCCGGCCAGACCAGGAATCCGGCGAGCGCGGCGGGCGCCTATCAGCAGGCGCAGACGTTCGTGCAAGCGCACGGTCTTACGCTGCTCAAAGTCACGCCCTTCTTTGACTCCAACGTCCTGGCGACCCTGCCGAGCTATGCAAGCCAGCACGGCTTGAAGAGCATCGCCGACCTGAAGGCGCTGGGCAGGAGCGTCAAGCTCGGCGCGCCGCCGGAATTCGCGACGCGCTTCGAGGGGCTGCCGGGGATCAAGCAGGAATACGGCGTAGACCCGACGTTCCTACCGATCGCGATCGAACTGTCCTACAAAGCCCTCGAAGGCGGCCAGGTGAACGTGCAGAACGTGTTCACCACCGATGGTCAGCTCGTTAGGGGAAAATTCACGTTGCTCGCCGACCCCAAGCACGTCTTCGGCTTCCAGAACGTCGCCCCCGTGGTCAGACGCAGCGTTCTCGCCGCGGAGGGACCCGCCTTCGCCGAAACGCTCAACAAGGTCAGCTCGCTGCTCACGATCAAGGCGATACAGGAGATGAACGCCGCCGTCAGCATCGACAAGCAGACGGCGTCTAGCGTGGCGCGGCAGTTCCTGCACGCCAACGGACTGGTCTAGGTAGTCAGCCCGCGCCGCGTCTCTCGCAGCCCTGCGGGGGCGCGGCGCGGTGCCTCGCCAAGGAACGGCCCCTAGCCGCGGCTCGCCACGCTCGCTCGGTAGTACTCGATCGCGCCGGTCCGTTCGAGGTCCTCGAGCAGAATCGCCTCGGCATCGAGGACCAGCTCGATCTCGTTGCTCACGACCACGCCGCCGCCGGGAAGCTCGTCCTGCCAGGAGACGCCGAAGTCGTGGCGGTTGATCCGCGCGAGGGCCTCAAAGCCGATGCGGCGCAACTCGCCCGTGCTCTCATCGCCAACCCAGAACGGCGTCCGCCACTCGCCCAGGTAGCTCACGTCGAGCGGGACCGTGCGCGTCACCCCGCGCAGCGTCAGCTCGACGCCGCCCTTGAAGCTGGTATCGCCGGTGCGCTCGGTGAAGCGTCCGGCGAAGGTGATCTTGGGATGGTTCTCGACGTCCAGGAAGTCTGCCGCCCGCAGGTGCGCGTCGCGTTCGGGCTGGCCGGTCCAGATCCCGGTGGCGTCGATGACGCCCTCGAAGGTCGCCTCGAGCGGCCGCTCGAGGTCGAGCTCGAGGCTGCCGTGGATGTCCTTGAACAGGCCCCGCACCCACGTGACCATCATGTGGCGGGCGCGGAACTCCGCCTCGGTGTGTCCGGGCTCGAAGATCCAGGTGGCCACAAGCGCCCCGCTAAAGCCTCCAGCAAGGCGGCCGCCTCGTGCGAGCCCCGGTGCACCAAGCCATCGATGAACAGGGTAGGGGTCCCTGCAAGTAGGCGAGATCGTGCGTCCCTTCTGTAGCGCTCTTCGAAACGGTTATTCCAACCGGCCGCGAGAATGAATGCCCCGTTGCGGGGTAGCCCAGCGACATGGCGATTCAGACCTCGCTTCGAGCCCCGCACCGCGAGCAGGAGCAGCGGCCGCTGGGCGGATACGCGGGCCTCACCGGCTTGTTCGCCGCGCTGTCGATCGGCTTCACCGCGTGGCTGCGACGCTCTGGGCGCCGCCTGCCCGATCGGATCGCCGCCGAAGACCTCGCGTTGATCACTGTGGCGACCCACAAGCTGGCGCGCCTGATTGCCAAGGACCGAGTGACAAGCGTGGTGCGCGCGCCATTCACCGAACTTCAAGGTGATGGCGGGCCGGGAGAGGTCGATGAAGCTGCGCGCGGCCGCGGGCTGGGACGGGCGATCGGTGAGCTGTTGGTCTGCCCTTACTGCCTCGACATGTGGGCCGCGGCCGGCTTTTCCGCGGGCCTGGCGGTGGCGCCCCGCGGGACGCGCTGGGCCGCCTCGACGCTGACCGTTTTGTCGGGCGCGGACGTGTTGCAGATTGCCTACAAGAAGCTCGAGCAGATCGTGTAGAGCTGATCTGATCTCCGGCAGCCCAGGGTCAGCTCATCCGGCGGTAGCGCCAGACGCACAGCGGGATGAACAGCACGAGCAGCCCCCCGATCCAGGCCGCCATTTCCCCCAGCGAGCCAGGGACGCCGTGGCTGAGGGCATACGAGCGGGCGGCATCGGCCGTCAGCGTGACGGGGCTCGCTTCGGCGAACGTGCGCAGCCAGCCGGGCATGCTGCCGACGGGCACGAATACCGAGCTCGCGAAGACGAGCGGGAAGATGGCCACGAAGCCTGCCGCCTGGGCTGCCTCGGCGCCGCGCACGGTCAGCGCCACGAACGCGAATATCCAACTGAGCGCGAACCCGAACGCCGCCACGACGGCGACGCATGCGATCGCCTGGAGAGCGCCGCCGTGGAAGCTGAAGCCGATGAGGTACCCGATCACGATCATCAGCACGAGGATCAGGACGTTGCGCACGAGATCGGCCAGCGTGCGTCCGAGCAGCACCGCCGATCGCGTCATGGGCATCGAGCGAAAGCGGTCCACCACGCCTCGCTCGAGATCCTCGGCCAGGCCGATGGCCGTCTGGGTGGCCCGGAATGCCACCGACTGGACGAGGATCCCCGGCAGCAGAAAGTCGACGTAGGTGACGCCGCGTGGCAGCGAGCCCCGCACCGCGCCGCCGAACACATACACGAACAGCAGCACGAACATGACCGGCTGGATGGTCGAAAAGATCAGCAGCTGGGGCTGGCGGATGAAGTGGCGCAGGTTCCGCGCCGTCACCACCCAAGCATCCGTGACGGCGGCGCTCAGCTTTTGGCTCGAGGGCGCACGGAGCCGCAGGACCGGCCGGTGGCGCCTGACGATCGCCGACCTCCCGTCGGCGTCGCGCTTCGGCTGGGGGGCAGCCGGCGGCTTCGAGCCGGCCCCATCCTCGCTCGGCGGCGCGCCGGTGAGCTGCAGGAAGACGTCGTCCAGGGTGGGACGGCGCAGTCCCAGGTCGCTCACGCTGATCCCCGCGCGCCGCAGGTGGGCAGCCGCGTCCTCGATCAGCTCGAGACCGTCGCGCGGGGCTGGAAGGGTCAGCTGGTCTGACCGCTGGCCGGGCTCGGGATCGCCGCAGCCGACCTCCGCGAGCACCGCCTGTGCCCGCTCACGTTGGGTCGCGCTCGTCAGCTGGACCTCGAGGATCTGCCCGCCGACGCGATCCTTGAGCTCGTTGCCGGTGCCCTGCGCGATCACCCGCCCGTGGTCGATGACCACGATCTGCTCGGCGAGCTGGTCGGCCTCCTCGAGGTACTGAGTGGTGAGCAGCAGCGTCGTGCCCTCGCCGACAAGCTCCCGCACGATCGCCCAGATCTCGTTACGACTGCGAGGATCGAGCCCCGTCGTGGGCTCGTCGAGGAACAGGATCCGCGGGCGCGTCAGCAGACTCGACGCGAGGTCAAGGCGGCGGCGCATGCCGCCGGAATAGGTCTTCGCGGGACGGTCGGCCGCATCGGCGAGGTCGAAGCGCTCCAGCAGCGCTGCCGCGCGCCGGCGCGCCTCATGCCTGGGGAGGCCAAACAGGCGGCCGAACATGAGCAGGTTCTCGCGTCCGCTGAGAATCTCATCCACCGCGGCAAACTGTCCGGTCAGCCCCAGCAGCTCACGTACTGCCACGGCCTCGTTCACGACGTCGCGGCCGAACACCTCGGCGCGCCCGGCATCCGGCTCGAGCAACGTCGCCAGCACGCGCACCAGCGTGGTCTTGCCTGCGCCGTTGGGCCCGAGCAGGCCGAAGACGGTGCCCTGCGCTACCTCGAGATCGACTCCGGCGAGGGCCACGGTCGCGCCGAAGCGCTTTACCAAGCCCTCCACGCGGACGGCTGCGGTTGCGGACGGGTCAGCGCGCACCGGAGCGACCATACTCGTCGCTTCGCCGAGGAACGCACTCGGCCTAGCTTTGGCGGACTAGCTCCTCCAGCACGACGGCATTGTTGTGCTCGCGATCACGCGCCGCGTACAGCAGCGTGACCGGTCCCTTGCGGGCACGCCCGCGCAGCTCGTCGAGTTGCTCACGCCTTGCTCGCAACTCCTTGCGGTAGCGCGAGCGGAACTCCTCGAAGCGCTGTGGTTCGTGGTTGAACCACTTGCGCAGCTCGGCGCTGGGTGCCAGCTCGCGCGCCCAGTCATCCAGTCGGGCCTGCTGGCGCGAGATTCCGCGGGGCCAGACCCGGTCGATCAGCACCCGATAGCCATCGCCGCGCTCGCGCGAGTCGTATACACGCTTTGCTTTGACGCTCACCTGCGGTCGCGAATGGCGTCGATGAGCTCCCACTTGCCCATTTTTGACCGGCCGGGAATGCCCGCGCGCCTGGCGACCTCATACAGCTGCTGCCGGTTGCGGTTCTCCAGCGCGTGCCCCGGCCCGCCGCCCCGCTGGCGTCCGCGCCTGGCCTGTTCCTGAAGCCCCCGGCGGGTGCTCCTGGGGAGGTGGGCGATCGTGCGCTTGCGGGTCGCCGCCCGTTGCGCCTGCTTGACGTTTTTGCGGGCGGCTCGGATCTGCTTGCTGCTCGCCATCGTGAACCTCCTCGGGTCGTGCAGAAGAGTGGCTCGAGGTTGGTCTACCCGCTGTTGCGATCGGCATGCGCGCAGCACTGTTGCGCTTCCTCTCGGGCCAGGTCCGCGAGCCCGGACACACGTCGGGGCGCCCCACTGGCGCCCCGACGCATTGAGAGCCGCCCGCGCCCTGCGCTCACCGCCACTTGGGCATGCGGCTCACGGCCGCCTGGTCAGCCGGCGCGGCGGGACCTAGTGAGGATGCGGATGAGGGCCCAGGTGGAGCGGACGGGGGTGCGGCGGGCACGAGCCGCTCTGCTCGACAGCGGTGTTGGTCATGGTTCCGTTACCGCCGATCTTGCCTGCGATCCCACCGGCGCTCAACGTCCCCGTGAAGTTCGCGAGCAGCCTCGCGGCTGGCGGCGGGGGAGGGGGCCCTGCTGGCACGTGAGCGAAGAGGAACCCGTTCATAGAGCCGGAGCCGCTGTTGACCGCGATGAGCGAGCCATCGGCCACGGGCGAGACGCCGTTCTTGATCCTGAAGTGCCCGACGGTGGTCCCGTCACCTGTGGTCTGGTTGACGATCGACTTCGCGTGGATCTTTAGCGTGTCGGTGGCGCCACCGGTGAGCGTGCCGCTGACGGTCCCGGTGTAGGTACCGTCGGTGACCGTGTAGCTGCCGTCAGCCCCGGTGCACGTCTTGGTGACTAGGCGCTGAGGCGTCGTGGAGAAGCTCGCCGCGACCTGTTTGGTGGTGGCGGCGTGATTGCCGGTAGCGATTGCGATGCCGGTGGCGGCGAGGACCAAAACCGGCACGGGCGTCGCGTAGCGAAGCGAGCGCATATGTCAAGACTCCTTTCCTGGCGCTGAGTGGTCCAGCTGACCACTCCCTGATGAGTTAAACCACCAACGACCTGCTAAGTCGCGTTGCTGCAACCGATCGTGCGCCGCGAAGGCAGCGCGAGCCGCGGGTGTCGACTAGGGTGCAACCGATGAGCGACGTGGCGCTCGTGACGGGTGCATCATCGGGAATCGGCGCCGAGTTCGCCAAGCAGCTCTCGGCCGGGGGCTACGAGGTCATCCTCGTCGCCCGACGGGCCGAGCTCATGGAGCAGATGGCAGCGCAGCTGTCGCGGCCCGCGCACGTGATCGCCTGCGATCTCGTCCACGACGCGCCGTCGCTGGCGAGCCGGGTCGCCGACCTCGGCCTGCAGGTCGACCTGCTCGTCAACAACGCCGGCTTTGGCACGCATGGGCGCTTCGCCGCGGTAGACGCCGCTCGAGAGGCCGAAGAGGTACGGCTTAACTGCGAGGCGCTGGTCACGCTGACGCATGCGTTCCTGCCGGGCATGATCGAGCGCGGCCGCGGCGGGGTGATCACGGTCGCCTCGACCGCCGGTATGCAGCCCATCCCATATGAGGCGACCTACAGCGCCTCAAAGGCGTTCGCCCGCACCTTCAGCGATGCCTTGAGCGCCGAGCTGCGCGGAACCGGCGTGCGCGTGCTCTGCGTGAATCCCGGCCCCGTGCCAACAGACTGGCAGCGGGTAGCCGGCTATGACCCAGACTACCTTCCGCCCGTTCCGGGGAAGATCACGGCCGCCCGCGTGGCGAAGGAGTCGCTGCGCGCCTTCCAGCGCGGCCGCCGCACGATCATCCCTGGGTTCGTGATGCGCTGGTACATGCGCATCAACTCGCCCGCGCCGCTGCCGCTCAAGCTGCGCGTGGTCGAGCGCATGTACAGACCCGCGCGATAGGCACCTGCCGCGGCGGCAGGCCGGCAGCGCCCGGCCGGGTATCGTCAGACCTGTTGAGGGCGCTGGCAAGCCGAGTGGTGAACGTGCTCGATGAGGATCCCGAGCTGACGGGGACCAGGCGCGTCGAGCGCGGGGTGCTGCTCAAAGGCTCCGCGCCGGCAGAGCTGCGCGAGTTGGCCGGCGGCGGCGTCGGCCGCCTGACCCGCCGGCGCTCCGCGTAGCGCGACCCGGGCGCTCGTGGAGACGTCCGAGAGGCGTGCCGGCCGGATTGTCATCGTTCTGACAGCGCCCGTTGACGCCGGGGACGGGACTGTGGACCATCGCCCTGAACGCGACGCTGGACACGGACTCCGTCCAAGGAGGGGACACCCGAGCGTGAGGGAGGAGTGGCGGGGCCCAGGGCACGGATGCCTGGCTCCGCAGCGCGAGCGTGGTCGCCCCGCGGCGGCGCGCAGCTCACGCGCGCCGCGCCGACAGCGAGACCGCGGCGCCGATCGCAAAGGCCGTGCCGACGACGATCAGGCTTGCCGCCGGACCGACGTGGACGATATCGCTGGATAGGAGCTTGAGCGCGGCGAGAAGGAGCAGGACCGCGATCGTCTGGTTGATATAGCGCAGGCGCGCGCGTGCGATCACGATCAGCTGGTAGAGCGGGCGCAGCCCGAGCAGGGCAAACAGATTCGCCGTCAGCAGAACGGGCAGTTGGTGGCTGATCGCGAGCCCGGCCGGAATCGAATCCGCGGCGAAGGCGACGTCGGCGGCGACAAGCGCGATCAGGCACATCAGCGCCGGCGTGGCGTACCGCCGGTCGCCGCGGCTGACGATCCAGCGTCGCTGGACGTGCTCGCTGACGGGGAGGCGTCGCTGTAGCGCCGCCACCACTCGGCCGGAGCCGTGGCCATGCCCCGAGCCGGCGCGCGCGGTCTGCCAGGCCAGCACGAGTAGCAGCAGACCGAGGGCATAGGCGATCGGGTGCACCGCGTCGAACAGCGCCACGCCCACCAGGATTGCGGGCGCGCGCACGGCGAACGCAAACAGGCTCGCCAGGGACACGAGGCGGCTCTGTTCGGTGCGAGGAAGCTCGAAAGCGGCGATCAGGACGACGAACACGAACACGTTGTCGATCGAGAGGGCGCGCTCGATCAGGTACACCGCGGCATAGGCGCTGGCTTCGTCGGCATCGGCAAGCAGGCCGAAGAGTGCGGTCGGGAGCAGGCCGATGAGGAGCCATACGACGCTCCATCTCGCGGCGATCGAGAAGCTCGAGCGCGCGCTGGAGCCTTGCTGGCGCGCTTCCCACCAGTATGCAAGTCCGGTCACGCCGGCCACACAGCCGACCGCTGCCTCGCGCATGCTCGCGTCTAGTGCGACGTGCCAGGACGGGAACGGGTCACGCTTCGACGAGCCCGTTCCGAATCGCGTAGCGGGTCAGCTCGACGCGGTCGCGCATGCCGAGCTTCTCGAGGATGTTCGTGCGGTGGCGATCGACCGTCTTCTCGCTGATCACCAGGGCCTCGGCGATCTGCCGGTTGGTGTAGCTCTCGGCCACGAGCTTGACGACTTCGGTCTCGCGAGGCGTCAGCAGGTCACGCGGCTGCTGGCCGTCGCGCGCGCCTCGCAGGTAGTCGTTGATCAGCGCAGTGACCGCGCTCGGGTACAAGAACGGCTCGCCGCGCATCGTCGCGCGACAGGCCTCCACGAGGTCGCGGTCGGCGACCTTCTTGACGACGTAGCCCGACGCCCCCGCGCGGAGTGCCTCGTATAGGTACTGCTCGCTCTCGTGCATCGACAGGATTAGAACGCGCACATCCGCGTGGCGCCGGTGAAGCTCCCTGGTGGCCTGAAGGCCGGTCATTCGCGGCATCGAGATATCGAGGATGGCCAGGTCGATGTCGGTGGTCGACGCCAGCTTCAGCGCCTCGGCACCGTCGCCTGCTTCGGCGACCACTTCGAGGTCGGGCTGCGCGTCGAGGATTAGCCGCAGCCCGCGTCGCACCAGTCCGTGGTCATCGGCTAGCAGGATCCTGGTGGTCAGCCGCTGCATCGCGCACCGTCGAGAGGTAGCTCGAGACGCAGTTCGGTCCCGGCCCCGTGGAGGGGTGGCTCGATCGTCAGCTTGGCGCCGATCAGCCCGGCTCGCTCGCGCATCCCGCGCACTCCGTTCCCGTCCGCCGCGCCCCGGTTCGGCAGGCCGCGACCGTGGTCCCGGATGGTCAGCGTGAGCAGATCTGGGTCGCTCGAAACCGTCAACTCCGCGCTGTCAGACCCGGCGTGGCGAGCGACGTTGGTGAGCGCCTCTTGAGCTATCCGGTACACCGCCAGCTCGGCTTCGCTCCCGAGCGCAGGGATCGGAGTCGCGATCTGCCGCTCGACGCGCACGCCGGCGCGGCGCCCGAATCCGTCGCTCAGCGCCGCCAGGGCGCTGGCGAGGCCGAGGTCATTGAGCGTCTCCGGCCGCAGATCGGTCGCGATACGTCGAACGTCCTCGAGGCTCGCGCGCGCGGCCGCCTGGGCTTCGCGCAGTTCGCCGCTCAGCTCGCGCGGCAGCCGCTCCTGAGCTCGGCTGAGCTGGAGCAGCACGGCCGTCAGCGTCTGCCCGACCTCGTCGTGAAGCTCCTGCGCGACGCGAAGCCGCTCGGACTCGTGTGCGGCCAGCACCCGACGGGACACCTCACGCTGCTCGCGCTCGAGCCGCGCGAGCATGTCGTTGAACGTGGCCGCGAGCTCTCCGGCCTCCGAGATGGGCCTGGCATCCGGGATCCGCTGACCGGGGCTGGCCAGGTCAACGCGCCGAGCAAGCGCGTTCAGCTTTTGCAGCGGCGCAACGAACCGGTGTACCAAGAACACGTTTATAAGCGCGACCAATGCGAGCGCGACCAGGAGCACGATCGCCTCATCCACCGCGACCGTGGAGAACTTGCGGGGCGCCAGAACCAGGACCGTTAGCAGGCACGCCGCGACGAGCAGCGCCGCGTTGGCGGCCACCACACGCTGAAGCAGCGGGCGGTAGCGCCCCCGGCCCGCGCGGCGACGCGGAGCCTCGTCGGCAGAAGAGCTCATCGAGCTATTCTTACGCCCCGGTGCCGGGCGTCTCAACAGCGCTCGATGTGCAGGTAGGACTGCACCGCCGGCACTACTTTCCTCGCGGGCGACCGCGGGCGCGCCGGGGCGCGCAGCGGTGAGCGCCCGAGGCGTTTGGGCGCGGGTGATGCGCGCCTCCGCCCGAGCGCCTCGTCGGAGCGCTTCGGCGGGCGCGCGAGCTGACATTGCGTCACCGGCTCCACGCGTTGGTCACCTCTTGCGCGTCCAGGACGGCCCAGGCGACCCGCTCGATGATCTGGCGCGAGGCGTGCTCGTCGGCAAGCTGGTCGGGCTTGACTTCCTCGTCCATCAGCACGGGCGCGTCGATGCTGGGTCGCCGGGAGATATCGGCGATTACGATGATCCTTGCCATGGGCTGCTCCTTGCGTCGTGAGCTGCGCGTGATCGTCCGGTCAGCCTCGAAGCGGGCTGGCTGGGCGGGGACGTGGAATGAGACGTTCGCGGTCGAGCCGGCGCTGAGGCCGATCTGACGCGGATGCCTCGCCGGGCAGAGGCTCGAGGTCTCGGAGCATCGCGTCGGCGCGGCAGTTGAGCTCGCGCGCCGACATGGCGAGGGTCCTGGCGATCTCGACCCGCGGAATGCCCGCCAGCAACATTCCGAACAGCATCTGCTCACGCTCGGGTAGCCGGCGACGCAACATGTCAGCCAGCGGCTGCGACACCCGCGGCAGCAACCGCCTGCCGCGCACCACCGAGCGGACGGCATCGCAAAGCTCCGATCCGAGGACTCCCTTGTTGAGCACGGCACCGGCGCCGGCGACGGCGCAACAGGCTGCTAGATGATCGTTGGCGAAGGCCGAGAAGATGATCACATGCGGCGGGTCAGGCAGCCGCCTGAGCTGGCGGCAAAGCCACAGGCCGTTGCGCCCGCCGAGCTGATAGTCGACGACCGCCACGTCGATTCGCTCGGCCTCCGCCCGCGCGGCCGCGCCCTCGGCGTCGATGCACACTGCGGCGACGCTGAAGTTCGGCTGGCAATCGAGCAACTGCTGCAGCCCCAGCCGTACGGCTGGGTGATCGTCCACGATCATCAGCCGGACCTGCTTGGCGCTCGCGTCGGTCCCAGGCGTTCGATCTTCGCTGCCGCGTTTGGCGTCTCGCCCTCCGGTAAGCATCGTTCCTCCTTCGTCGTTCTGCTCAACACGCTCGCATGCGGCGGCACGATGGCAATGGGGTGCGGACCCCATCTTGCGTGGCCGACCGCCGACTGCTCGGGCCACGGGCCCGCGGTGGGCAGCTGTCGCGGCTCGCGACGGCACGCGGAGCGAGCCCCGGAGCGAGTGCGAAATCGTGCTTGAGCACGCCACGATCGGGGTAATGCCCTAGCTCGAGCGAATGCGGTTCAGAGCGCGCGGATCGGGGTGGACGAGGAGCGACGGGTCGCGGCGGCGCCTGCTCGCTGCGGGTGCGCTGCTCGCGGCGCTCCTGTTTGCGGGGAGCGCCCGGGCAGAAAGCGTGGCGCCGACGCCGATTCCCCAGAATCCGTCTGACCTCGCCGCGGTGCCTGCATTCATCGGCTCGCCCGCGAAGGCCAGCCGAGTATCCGCGCCAACGGTGCCCCAGAACCCGTTCATGGCTCCGAACGGGAGGAGCAACCTGCACGACGACGCCTACATGACCAACACGTACCTCTGGTCGGGGCCGCTCGGCAACAGCATGGAAACCCGCTCCACCTTCCAGGGCGCGGAGTGCGGGTCGCTGACGCTCGACAGCCAGGGCCGGATCGTGACGATCTGCATCGGGCTCGAAGGGCCGCGCTTGGCGATGTTCGATCCCAACACGCTCGACCTGCTGGCGGTGATGCCGCTCCCGCCGCGCAGCCCAGGCGCCGGCAATCCATTCACCGACTTTTCTGGCGGCGGCTATTTCTACCTCGACCAGAGCAACGAGGCGGTGATCCCGACCACCAACCATCAGATCTGGGTCGTCGGCGAGACGAGCGGACCCACCGGCCCGGGATTCTCGCTCCAGCGTGCCTACGACCTCAGTGCCTCCATGTCGTCTGAAGACCAGCTCATCTCCGCCCTGCCAGATTGGAACGGTCGGATCTGGTTTGCCACGACCAAAGGCGTGGTCGGCACCGTCGACCCCGTCAGCGGCACGGTCAGGGCCATGAACCTGGCGGAGGCGATCGGCAACTCGTTCGCGGTCGATCAGACCGGCGGCGTGTTCATCGTCACCGACCGCGCGCTTTACCGCTTCGACGCCGCGCCCGACGGGTCGCCCGCGGTCACCTGGCGCCAGGTGTGTCCGAACATCGGCATCGTCAAGCCGGGTCAAACCGAGGACGGCTCTGGCACGACGCCGAACCTGATGGGCACCGAATACGTGGCGATCACCGACAACGCCGATCCGATGGACGTCGTGGTCTACCGGCGTGCAAAGCAGGTCACCGGCAGCCGCGTCGTGTGCAGCGTGCCCGTGTTCAGCAAGGGCTCGAGCTCGACCGACAACTCGCTGATCGGCACGGGCCGGTCGATCATCGTCGAGAACAACTACGGCTACACCGGTCCTACGTCAACCACGGGTGGCGCCTCGACTGCGCCGGGAATCGAGCGCGTCGACATCAACGACAACGGCACGGGCTGCTCCCCGGTCTGGTACAGCGGCGAGCGCGCGCCGTCGGCGGTTCCAAAGCTGTCGCTCGCCGACGGACTGGTATACGCATACACCAAGCCGCCGCGCTCGGACGGCATCGACGCCTGGTATTTGGCGGCGCTCTCGTTCCGCAACGGGAAGACGACCTACGAACGGCTCGCCGGCACGGGACTGGGATACAACAGCAACTACGCACCGGTGAGCATCGGCCCCGACGGCACATCCTACGTCGGCGCACTCGGCGGGCTGGTTTCTCTGCGAGACCGTTAGCGCGAACTCGCGCGAGCCCGGATGAATTGCTCACACAGCGCGATCGCGTCCTCGATCGTGCGCCAGTAAAGCGCCTGCGGCAGGTCCGATGGCCAGTGGTAGTTGAGCGGCAGCTTGGTGTAGTCGACGGACGCGAGCGTTGCGACCGGATAGCCGGCGCGCAACGCAATGATCGCGTCGCTGGCCGCGACGGTTCGCAGGCCGCGCGAGATGCTCACGCCGGCTTCCGCGGCCGCGTCGGCGAGCGCGTCTCTCATCGCCTCCGGGTAGTCGCGCATGCGCAGCATGCCCTCGCCCTCCAGCACGAACAGCTGCGGCCCACCGAGGCACTCCAGGCAGACCATCTCCGTGAGATGCGGGTCCAGCTCGGCGAAGTGGCGCTGGCCAAACGCCTGCATGCCCTCACTGAAGGACTCCTCGGAACCGGTTGACAGAAGCAGTACGCGCACTCCGTCGACGGGTCGGTCGCGCAGTCGCTCGGCGATCGCCAGCAGGATCCCGACGGCCGCGAGGTTGTCGTTGGCGCCCGGAACGACCGGACTCATGCCGATGTCCGCCATCGCGGCCACGGTCGCAAGCGCCAGCGCGGCGCCGCCGCGCAGCAGGCGCCGACTCCCGAGCGCCGCACCGACGCTGACCAGCACAGGCCCCAACCACACGCCGTAGAGGATCGGCAGCGTGTGGCTCGAGCGCTGGTGCAGGCGCGGGAAGAATCTGGGCGGGATCCTGCCAAGCGCCGGATGGAACACGAGGCCGGAGTGCGCCGAATCATGGTGCGCGATGAGCACGACCGTGCGCGGTGGCATGCGCTCCGGAGTCATGCGGTCGCCGGCTTGCGCGATGACGTTCCACGTGGGCCTTCGGGGAAGCAGCGCGCGGCGAAACCAGCGACGGCCGTGACCGAGGTCGTCCCACAGGGCGGCCGCGGCGACGCCGGAGGCGAGGACCGCGGCAGCCCGCCGCAACGGCCCGGGGCGCTGACCTGATACGAGCAGCGCTCCGCCCAGCGCGGCGAGGTTGGCCAGGCCGAGCGGCCACCAGTAGCCGCCGTGGGCGCGCTCCTGCTCGACGACAGCGGGGCAGCCGAGCGCGTGCAGTCGCGCGGCGATCGATTCAGCGGCTCGCCGCTCACCATCCGAGGCCGAGGGGCGTTCGTGTGCGGAGAGCTCGAAGATCGCCTCGCGCCACGTCGCGGGCTGCGGCGGTTTGATCGGGGGTTGTCCATGCGCGTCTGCGTGCATGCAGGTCGGGCTCGGCGGGAAGGTTGAATTGTGGCGGCGGGCCGAGGGCGCGCGGGCGTTTGGACGCCGAGCTGAAGCTCCGTGCCGCCTGCTAGCTGGGGCCTCGTCCGCTCAGCAGGCCGAGGTTGGAGACGACGAACGGCACGACGAAGTTCAGGCCGCACCTTATCCACGTGATCGTCGTGGCATGACCGCCGAACAGGACACCGGATTGGTTTATGAGCGTCAGGACGACTCCCACCAGGAGCGCTATCAGGACGGTGCGCCGGAGGTGCTGCGGGCGAGCGCAGTAGGCGAGCGCCGCTGCGGCACCGGCCTTCACGTCGAGCCCTATGCGAGCCGTCGGCGCACTATCACTCGCGCACCGCGCAACGGGATCATCGTCACGTTCCGGTGAACGGCGCGCTCGGGCCGGGGGTCCTCGGCCTCTAGGTCGAGTCGCCGGACGATCGCCTCGAGCACGACTCGCTGCTCGGCCATCGCCAGCGCGGCGCCCAGGCAGCGCCTGATGCCGCCCCCGAATGGGATCCACTCGTACGTTCCCGGCTTGCGACCGAGCCACCGCTCCGGCTTGAAGGCGAACGGCTGCGGATACAGATCCTCGCGGTGGTGGAGCAGCAGGATGCTCATGGCGACCGGCGTGCCGGCCGGCACGGCGTAGCGACCGAGGCGCCAGGGCACCGCGACACGCCGGCCGATGATCGGGATGACCGGGCGCGAGCGCATTCCCTCGGTGATCACTGCCTCGATGTGATCGGCCGCGTCGGCACCCGTGCGGACCGCTTCGCGCAGGCGCTCGTGGGCTGCCGGCGTGCGAAGGAGACGCTCCCAGGCCCACGCCAGCGAGTTTGCCGTGGTCTCGTGGCCGGCGAGCACGAGCGTGAGGAGCTCGTCGCGCACTTCGCGATCGGTAAGGGTCTCGCCGTCCTCGGTGCGGGCGTGCAGCAGCAGCGAAAGGATGTCCCGACGCTGCTGCACATCGGCCGCTTGGCGCCGCTTCGCGATCACGGCGTAGGTTCGGCGGTCCAGCAGCGACAAGCCGACCCGCGTGAGGCCGACCGGCTCATCGCGGCCGAGGTTCATCAGCTCTGCGAGCTGCGCCGTCGGCCAGGTGGAGGCGGCGACCAGCCCCCTGATCGCCGTGCGCAGCTGGTGCTCTGGCGTTGCGCGCTGGGGCCGGCCCTCGATGCCGAAGATCCCGCCCATGATCACGTCGAGCGTGATCGCCTGCATCCGCGGGGCAAGCGCGAACGGTGCGCCCACGGGCCAGCGGTCGATCTCGCGCTGGGCTGCGTCGGCGATCATCTGCGCGTAGCGATCGATCGCCTCGCCGTGGAACGACGGCAGCAGCAGCTTGCGCTGGCGCATGTGCCGTGACCCGATCGCGGTCAGGACGGAGTTGGGGCCGACGATCGGGCGCAATGGCGACTCCCCCGTGAGCGAAGGCGCATCCTCGGGCTTGGCGGTGAACAGGGAGCGGACATGGTCCGGATGGCTGGTGATCACCGGCCCATCGGGTACGACCCCCCGCGTCCGGAAAACCTCGCCGAGCTCGCGTCGCGCCCTGAACACGAACTCGATCTGGCGCTGGTTGAATCGGATCACCTGCAGCGCGCGCGGCAGTGCGATCACCGGCGGTTCGGCCAGCTGCTCGGCGTCAGGCGGCTCGACCGGGCCGGCCGGCGATGGCGGCGCCTGCCCCACCAGGCCACCCTCGGGCAACTCGCTCGCCAGCGTATCGGCCTCAGCGATGGTAGGCATGGCAGGGCTCCAAGTTACCTAGCCCGAAGCGCGTGTGCGCAGCGGGCTCGCGTGGCCGGGCCGGGCGACCGCGAGCGACCACGGCGCCCGGCCCTGCGTGTCGCGCGGGTTGCTGCGAAGCTTGAGACGCAGTTGATGCTCGACGCTCCCCTGCGACCCAAGGAGACAGATATGGCGACCCCCTCAGTGACCGCAGACGGACGCCTGCGCGCGCTCGCGGACGGAAGCCAGATGCCGATGCTGGGGCTCGGAATCTGGCAGGTACCGAACGGGCCCGAGGCTGTCAGGGCCGTGCGCTGGGCGCTCGAGCTCGGGTACCGGCACATCGACACCGCCCAGGCCTACGGGAACGAGGAGAGCGCGGGCCAGGCGCTGCGCGAGAGCGGCCTGCCGCGCGAGGAGGTGTTCATCACCACCAAGTTCTATCCGGCGCGCAAGGACCCGGCCGCCGAGGCTGAGCAGAGCCTCAGGCGGCTCGGCGTCGACGAAGTCGACCTGTACATCGTGCATTGGCCAAAGGGCGGTCCCAGTTGGGCTTGGGCCGGGATGGAACGAGCTCGCGAGCTCGGCTACGCGCGTTCGATCGGCGTCTCCAACTTCGACGTCGGCGAGCTCGAGCTCGTGATGGCCGCGGCCAGCGTCGCGCCGGTCGTCGACCAGGTGCAGTTCAGTCCGTTTGAGCACCGGCGAGCGCTGCTGGCCGCGTGCGAGCAGAGCGGTGTCGCGCTCGAGGCCTACAGCCCCCTGGGGACGGGCCGCCACGTCTCCCACGAAGCGGTCGCCCGCGTTGCCGAGCGGGTTGGTCGCACGGCAGCGCAGGTGCTGCTGCGCTGGTGCATACAGCAAGGCGTTCCGGTGATCCCGAAGTCAACGCACCGCGAGCGCATCGAGGAGAACGCGCAGATCTTCGACTTCGCGCTGTCAGATGAGGACATGGCGCAGCTCGCGGCGCTGGACAGGACCGGCGGCACCGACCGCGCGCTTGAGCGCAAGTGGTGGTGAGCCGCAGCTGCGATGGTGCTGCTGGCGGCTTGCGGGAGCTCTCTCGATCCCTTCCTAACCTGTGCCCATGACCGTGATCAACGTGAGCGAAGCGGATTTCGAGCGCGAGGTGATCGAGCGCTCGACAACGCTTCCGGTCGTCGTGGACTTCTGGGCCGAGTGGTGTGGTCCCTGCCGCCAGCTCGGGCCGCTACTGGAGCGGGCCGCCGCCGAGCGCGACGGCAAGGTGGTACTCGCCAAGCTCGACACCGATGCGAACCCCGGCCTCGCCGGAGCGTTTCAGATCCGCGGTATCCCCGCCGTCAAGGCGTTCAGCAACGGGCGGGTCGTGGACGAATTCGTGGGCGCGCAGGGCGGCGAGGCCGTCGAGCGCTTCTTCGACGCGCTTGTGCCTTCCGAGGCAGATCTGCTCGTGGCGAGCGGCGGAGAGGACGATCTGCGACGAGCACTCCAGCTCGACCCGGGCCGGCCCGACGCGGCCGTGCGCCTTGCGCGGATGCTGATCGCGCAGGGTGACGGGGACGAGGCGCTCGAGATCCTCGCTCCAGTCATCGGCAGCTTCCAGGCCGACGGCCTCGCCGCTCGCGTGCGCCTGCAGAAGGACGGCCAGCTAGCCGACGCGTTCGCCGCACTCGACCGCGGAGAGCGCGAGCGGGCGCTCGAGCAGCTGCTCGCCGCGCTGCCTTCGGCAGACGGTCGCCGCGAGGACATCCGGCGAGTGATCGTGGGCGAGCTGCAGGAGCTCGGGCCGGATGACGCGCTTGCGCGCGATGTCCGCCGCCGCCTCGCCGCTGCCTTGTTCTGACACAGCGCCGGGCGTGGAGCGCCCAGCGATGCTTATCGACGCCGTCGGCGATTGCGTATCGCGGCGCCGCCGCGTAGCTGAGCACGCCCGCTGCTAGCAGCAGCTCGTGCTCGGATCGCGACCCCTGGAAAAGTTGTTTAGGCGATGTGTCGACGGGGTACCGGACACGCGGCGCAAGCCCGCGAGAAAGCGGCTCAGGTAATAACGGCGGGGAGGACGATATGTGGAGAGTTCGACTGACGGTGGTCGTGTCCGCACTGATAGGTGGGATGGCGTGCCTAGGAGTGCCCGCGGCCAGTGCGGCCAACGGGCCGACGTTTCGCGACTGCTCGCTCGCTGGGGGTTTGGACCCTGACTTCGTCGAACTGCTCGGCGTCGCGGCGGGCCCCGAAGGGGCAGTCACGGTGCCGCGGGGACAGGAACAGGTCGGCATCGAGGCGTCGGAGTCCTCGGATCCGGGCGACAACCTCGGCCACGTCACGCTGGCGGTGACGGTCAGCTCGCCCGGAGTTTCCATGGCGAAGGCGTCTGGAGCAGGGACCGGCAAGGTGCTCCTGTCGGCACCGCTCCGCGGCTCAAAGAAGGTTGGACGGACCTACACGATCAGCTGGGCCGCCACGTTCGACAACGGGAATCATCCGTGCCCGTCCGAATTCACGCCGGAAAACACAACGCCTAAGCCGTTCGTAGTGACCGTCCGCTAGGGCGCGGCGATGAGGGCTCAGCAAGCCGGACATGGCCACCCTCTGGCGTAGCGGAGGCCGGCCCAGGCACGCGCTCGCGCTCGGCGGGGTACGCCCGCGCGCGCTCGCCGTCAGCGTCGCGTGCGTGCTCCTGTCAGGCGGGTCGTCCTTCCTCGCCCCCCTTGCCCGCGCCGAAGGCCGCTGCGGAAGCCATCCCTGGTGCGACACCTCGCTTTCGCCCGAAGAACGCGCCAGGCTGCTGCTGGGCGCGATGTCACAGTCGGACAAGGTCGGGGTCCTGACGGGACAGGAAGCGAGCGACGTCGGCATGCCGGCGATCAAGTTCACCGACGGCGCGGTCGGCGCAGGGGGGCTGGGTTCGGGCGCGCAGGGTGCGACGGCGATGCCGGCCGCGATGGCTCTCGCCGCCAACTTCGATCAGTCGATGGCCGCCGGCTACGGCGCGGTGGTCGGGCAGGAGGTCAAGCACCGCGGCTTCGACGGCGACTTCGGCCCGACGGTCAACATCATGCGCACGCCGCTCGGCGGACGTACGTTCGAGGCCTACGGCGAGGACCCGTTCCTCTCCGCGCAGACCGCGGTCGGCTGGATCGACGGCCTGCAATCGCAGGGGGTGATGGCGGACGTCAAGCACTTCGCGGCCAACAACCAGGAGGGCCAGGTCGGCGTCTCGCCGCTGTTCGGCGTCTACGGCGGGCGTCCTTTCGTGAACGTCCACGTCGATCCGCGCGCGCTGCACGAGATCGAGCTCGGCGCCTTCGAAGCCGCGGTCACTCAGGCGCACAGCGCGACGGTGATGTGCTCGTACAACCTGCTCGAAGAAAAATATGCATGCGCGAACGCGCCCTTGCTCACAGACATCCTGCGCCGCCAGTGGGGCTTCGACGGCTTCGTCGTCTCCGACTTCCTCGCCTGCCACGAGACCGAAGCGGATCTCAACGCGGGCCTGAACTTCGACATCGGCAACAGCTGCTACACCGCGCCGCAGGTCGAACTCGCGCTCGCCGATGGATCGGTCACCCAGGCGACGTTCGAAGCGCGCGTGTACGAAATCCTCAAGAAGCTGTTCGGCTTTGGCTTCTTCGATCATCCCTCCTGGCGCAACGACACCGCCCAGGACGACAGGGCGACGGATACCGCCGTCGCCGATCGCTCGGAGGAAGGGGGCGCGGTGCTGTTGCGTAACCGCGGCGCGCTGCCAATCAACCGCAAGAAGGTGCATTCGATCGCGGTCATCGGCCCGGGGGCCAACCAGTACATCCACGGCAACGGCTCCTCGCAGGTCAGCCCGTATGAAACGACGACGGCGCTCGCCGGCATCACGGCGCGCGCGGCCGAGGCGGGAATCAAGGTCAGCTACGACGAAGGTACGAGCGCCGAACGCTCCCGGGCGCTCGCAAGGAGCTCGGACCTTGCGATCGTGGTGGCCGCCGACACCGAGTCGGAGGGAGTCGACAAGCCGTGCATGTCGCTGATCGCCCAGTGCAGCGGCGGGCAGGCGACGCCGCCCGACCCGCAGAGCACGCAGCTTGACTTCGGCAACCAGGACCAGCTCATCTCGAGCGTCGCGACTGTCAACCCGAACACGGTCGTCGTGCTCGAGACGGGCGCCCCGGTGCTGACGCCGTGGCGCGAATCGATCAACGCGCTGCTGGAGGCCTGGTACCCAGGCGAGGACGGCGGGACGGCGATCGCACACGTGCTGTTCGGCGACAGCGATCCGGGAGGACGTCTCCCCGCCAGCTTCCCCAAGAGCGAAGCCGACCTGCCTACCGCGCCGGGGGGCGCGGCCCAGTACCCGGGCACGATCAACCCGGAAGAAAACTGCGAACTGCACAGCTCGGTTCCCTGCCCCTACTACGAGGAGACCTACGGCGAGGGAGTGCTGATGGGCTACCGCTGGTATGACAACCAGCGCATCGAACCGGCCTATCCGTTCGGGTTCGGACTCTCCTACACGCATTTCCGCTTCAGCGAACTGGCGGTCGCTCCCGGCACGGGCAACGAACCCGCAAGCACCGTCAGCGTCACCGTGACGAACACCGGCACGCGCAGCGGCTCCGCCGTACCCGAGCTGTACCTCTCGCTGCCCTCGCTGCCAGGGGTGCCCCAGCCGCCGCGCCAGCTCAAGGGCTTCGCGAAGGTGCAGCTGGCGCCGGGCCAGAGCCGGCGCGTGAGCATGCCGCTGAACGCGCGCGCGTTCTCCTACTGGTCCGACGCCGCCGGCGGCTGGCGCATCGCACCGGGCTGCGACAAGGTCGGTGTCGGCAGCTCCTCGCGGTCGCTGTCGCTGAGCGGCAAGATCGCCGTGGCGGGAGGCAGCTGCTCGTAGTAGGGCTCAGCCCTCCCCGTCCCAGTAGTCGAGCGGCTCGACGCGCGCCCTGACCCCGATACCGCGCAGGCTGACCTTGTTCGAGTCCGGGTACCAGGCGACGTCGTTCGGGTCGCGCGTGCCCCATGCGAGCAGCGTCAGGCCGCGCTCGCCGGCGATGAACTGGTGCGCGACGCGGGTTCCCGGCGGGCGCGCCACGACATGGCCGGCTTCAACTGCGGGGCGCTCGTCGCCGAGGCGCAAACTCCCTGCCCCCGACAGCACGACGAAGATCTCCTCCTCGGCGCCGTGGCAGTGGAACGGGCAGGCGCGCGCCCGCGGCGCCACCTCGACGTGGTTCATCCCGCTCACGGCCGAGCCTGCCGCGGCACCGAGGTCCCGCCAGTGGCTGTCGACACCTCCGTGTCGCATCGGCTGCGGCGGGACGTCCCGCGTCGCGACGATCGTCGGCACGCGGACCGGCTCGGGGGCGGGCAGCTCAAGCTCGCCCGCCGACGCCTCTCGCTCGAACGGGTTCGGCCCGTCGCCCGGCAGCCACCGCGGCCCCATCCACCAGGCGTTGGCTCGTGGCAGCCAGACCATGTGCGTGTCGCTGCCGCTGGAGAACGCCAGCACGTCGAGACCCACGTCGCCGGCGACGATCGTGTGCGACTCGGCGCTCGCGCGGTGGACGATGCAGTCGCCGGGCGCCACGGCGTAGGTCCGGCCGTCCTGCCAGCTCAGCCCGATGCCGCCGAGCACGTAAAAGAGCTCCTCCTCATCGGCGTGGACGTGCACCGGCATCGCCCGCTCACCCGGGGCCATCCGGTATCGACTGAGTCCCGCCCGCACCGCGCCCGCCGCGGCGCCGAGGCGCTGGCGCGATCCCTGCAGAGGGCCGCGGTCAATGCGCACCCATTCGACGTCGTCCCAGTGGGCCAGCATGCGTCGGACAGGCTAATGAAGGACGACGACTCCGAGCCTGGGTTGCCCTCGACCGGCCCCCGGCGGCAAACGGCTAGCGTGATGGTCATGATCCGAGCCGCTCTCGGACGCACCGACCTCGACGTCTTTCCGATCTGCCTCGGCGGCAACGTGTTCGGCTGGACCGCCGACGAGCCGCAGTCGCACGCCGTGCTCGACGCGTACACGGCCGCTGGGGGCAACTTCATCGATACCGCCAACTCCTACCTGGTCGAGCACGGCCGCTCGGAGGCGATCATCGGACGCTGGATGTCCGGCCGCGGCAACCGCGAGAAGATCGTCCTGGCCACGAAGGTCGGCGGCGGCCACGGGGCGGTGCGCAACCTGCGGGCGGAAACGATCGAGCGCGAGGCCCATGCCTCGCTAAAACGCCTGCAGACCGGCCGCATCGACCTCTACTACGCGCACCTCGATGACGAGCAGACGCCGCTGGAGGAGTCACTGCGCGCGTTCGACGCGCTCGTAAAGGCGGGCACCGTGCGGCACATCGGCGCCTCCAATTACACGCCGGAGCGGCTCGTCGTCGCCCTCGAGCTGCAGCGCAAACATGGGCTCGCCGAGTTCACGGTCCTGCAGCCGCACTACAACCTCGTCGAGCGCGACTTCGAGCGCACGCTGCTGCCCGTCGCCGACGCGTGGGACCTCGCCGTGGTGCCCTACTACGGACTGGCCAAGGGCTTTTTGACCGGCAAGTACCGGCCGGGACAGGAGGCCGTCGCGTCCCCGCGCGCAGAGGCCGCCGGCGCGTATCTGGAGAAGGGCGGCACGGCCGTGCTCGAGGTGCTCGACGAGATCGCAGCCGCCCGCGGAACCACGCTGGCCGCGGCCGCGCTCGCGTGGCTGCTCGCCCAGCCACGCGTCGTCGCCCCGATCGCCAGCGCGCGGACGACCCGACAGCTAGAGCAGATCCTGCCGGCGGCCACGCTGCAGCTCACGGCCGCGGAGGTGGACCGGCTGTCAGCGACCGCGCGCGTGGCGGCGGAGTGAATCAAGTGGCGATCTGAGGGCCCTGAACTTCGCTTGCCCAGGAGGTGATCACCCGGCCAACCTCGGCCCCCGACAGCTGGAGGAGGTCGTTGTGACCGACGCGATGGAGGACGTGCATGCGCTTCGGTCCTTGCGCGCCTTCAAACAGAGCCCTGCCGTGCGAGAGCGGCACGGTCTCGTCGCGATCGCCGTGAAGGACCAGGAGCGGAGCGCGCAGGTCGCCGATGTGCCGCACCACCGGATAGGCATCGGGGACGAGCGACGCTGGAAAGAACGGATAGTGCAGGCGGGCGAGGTCCCGCACGCAGGTGAACGCCGACAGCAGCAAGAGGCCAGCGGGGGGGCGCTCGAGCGCGAGGTTCAGCGCCACGGCGCCGCCCAGCGACTCGCCGAGGTAGAAGACGCGCCCAGCGTCGATGCCCGGCTGCGCAAGCAGGCAGGCCAGTGCCGCGCGAGCATCTCGGTAGGTGCCCTGCTCGCTCGGCCGGCCGCTGCTGCGGCCGTAGCCGCGGTAGTCGAACAGCAGCACGTCAAATCCCACCGCCGTCAGCAGATCGGCGTGGAGGATCCGGTCACCGACATTGCCGGCGTTGCCGTGGCAGAGCAACAGATGGCCCAGCGGCTCGGTGCGGGCGGCGATCCACCAGCCATGCAGTTGCTCGCCATCGTCGGTCTCGAGGATTAGGTCGCGCGACTCCAGTCCCGCCTGGCCGGGCGTCTCGAGGATCCGCCGGGAAGGGAAGTAGAGCAGCGAGTGAAGCAGCGCGCGAATCATTGCGGGCAATGTTCCTCTGCCGCTCTCGCCCGACGCGCCTCGCGTCGAGCTCGCCGCAACGGCTCCGGCGTGCGCGCGCGCCGGATCGACGCGAGCACGACATGTGCGGCCGCGTCGAGGTCGGTGCGCCAGCCGGCGTGGACGACGAGCGGTCGCACTCCAGGGCGGGTTCGCAGCAGGCGCGCCACCTCACTCCCGTCCAGCAGGAGCGGGCTCATCGCCCCACTCTCAGGCGGCGCTTCTGCGCCCTGCGCCAGGAGCGGCCGGTCGGTCACGCCAATGCTCGGGAGGTCGAGCACCGCACCGAGGTGAAGCGCCAGGCCGGCACCGTACGGGTGGTCGCGCCCGGTGGCGTTCGCGATGATGACCTCGGGCTCCGTCGGCAACGCCCCTACCGCCGCCGCCAGCAACGGCCCCTCACGCAGCGCCAGCACTCCGGGCTGGTAGGGAGCGCCCGCCCGACCGCGTGTGATCGCCGTCCCGGTGAGGTGGCGGTCAGCGCGCATAGCCACCGCTGCGGCCCAGCCGGGCTCGCCGGCGCGGCCCCGGCCGTGGACGCCGCGCGCAAAGCAGACAAAGCAGCCGGCGACGAGCGGCCGCGCACCGGCCGGCCGCCAGGGCGCGGGCCGAGAGCTCGCGAGCTCTCGCTGGACGTGGATGAGCTCGGCGTGCGTCTGCGGCCACATCATCGTCGGGTCAAGTATTCGACTAGCTCGCCACCAGGCGCGCGAGATCGTCGTCTCGTCGGTCTCGCCCGTGCACCGGCTCCGGATCGGCGCGGTAGGGAACCGGCCCCCGGCGCGGAACAAGGTAGCCCATGCTCGACCTCGCAACGCCGTTGCTGGTGATCGTGTTCGCTGCGGGTGCGGGCGCAACCTGGGTGGCTGGGATCAGGCTGTCGAAGACGACGGATGCGCTCGACGTGCGGTTCGGTCTCGGCGAGGAGCTAGGCGGGATCCTGCTGCTGGCGGTCGCCGGCACCCTCCCCGAGCTCGCGATCACGGTGGCGGCCGCCGCGCAGGGCGATCTAAGCCTCGCCGCCGGCAACCTGATCGGCGGGATAGCGGTCCAGACGATGGTGCTCGTGTTCTGTGACCTCGCGGCAGGGCGCGAGCGTCCGTTGAGCTTCCTCGTCGGGGCGCTGACGCCGGTGCTCGAGGGGCTGCTGGTGGTGGTCGTGGTCTCGGCGGTGTTGATGGGGGCGCTGCTTCCGCGGTCGGCAGCCATCGGCGGCGTCGTAAGCCCGGCGTCCGTCGCGATCGTTGTGGTCTGGCTGGGCGGCGTGGTCGTGATCAACCGGGTGCGAAAGACTCCGCGCTGGAGTGGCTCGATGCCCGGCAGCCAGCCAGGGCGCCGCAACCGCCGACAGCCCCATCCGCGAGCAACCCACCCCTACGGCGAGCGCTCGACAGCGCGGGTGGCGACATACTTCGCAGCCGCGTGCGCCGTGACGCTCGTCGCTGGGGTGGCGCTCGAGCTGAGCGCCGAAGCACTGGCCAGCCGGGCGGGCATCAACGGGGTCATATTCGGGGCCACCGTGCTCGCTAGCGCGACCGCGCTGCCGGAGATCAGCTCCGGTTTCGCCGCCGTCAAGCTGGGCGACAACGCGCTGGCGATGGGAGACATCTTCGGTGGCAACGCATTCCAGCTGTGCCTCTTCCTGCTCGCCGATCTGATCGCGGGATCTCCCGTGCTGCCGACCACGGGTCGCCTGAACGGCTGGCTTGCCTCCCTAGGCGTGGCGCTGACCGCCGTGTATGCCGGGGGAGTGGTCGGCCGGCCCTACCGATGCGTGGCGCGGCTTGGACCGGACTCGATATTGGCGATCGCGATCTTCGCCGCCGGCATCGTGGGACTCGCCCTGCTTCCCCAGTAGCGATGCCGCCGGGCAGCATCGCACGTGCCCTGCCGTCGGCTCAGGCTGGGGTTTGGCCCGTCCACCCGTCGCTTGGGTTGAAGTCGATCGTGCAGGGAATGCCGTTGCAAACGTCGGTGACGCTGCCGTTTACCTGGGCAATAAACGCTCTACCCGGAGCTGCCGTGCGCAGCCACGGGGATCGGCTCGAGGTTACGGCGAATGACCATGTAGGAGATCGCACCCCCGACCAGTGGCACCAGCAGCCCGATCGCCTGGTAGAGCAGGGCGGCGGCGATCGCGGGCTCGTGGCCGACGCCGTAGAGGATCAACGCCCCCGCGATCCCGCCGACCGCCCCGACGCCAGCCGGCAGCGGGAGCGATCCGCCGAGCGCGCCGATTATGTAGGCCATGACCACCACGCCGAATCCGGGGACCGGGTGGGCGTGCACGGCGAGGAAGGCGACCCACAGCACGAGCACGTCCAATCCGAGGTAGGCCAGCGCCCCGAGCATGGCCCTGTAGTCGCGGCGGTGAAGCAGAAGCCGATGCCCACGAGCCGCCGGGGACGAGCGTGCCGCCTCCCAGCTGTGCCCAGGCCACGCGCCGGATCGGCGCGTGAGACCGCCTACGCACGGGGGGCGAGTGTTTGTGCGCCGGGGGAATAGCGTCCTACAGATGACGTGTCATCTCCGGCGCGCTCGAGCCAACAGCCTGGTCCGCCGCTACCGAGACATGCCGCCGGAGCAGCGGCGCCACGCCGTTGAGGCGGCGAGTCGGCGCATCCTTGAGCGCAACTGGGTCGCGACGCCAGGATTCACGGTGCCCAACCGAAGGAAGTATCCGTGGCAGTGGCTTTGGGACTCCTGTTTTCACGCCGTCGCCTGGAGTCGCCTTGGCGACCCTCGGGGCGTCAGGGAGCTGGAGAGCGTCTTCTCACTGCAGCTTCCCAGCGGCTTTGTTCCACACATGGGCTACTGGGCCAAACCCAAGGCGTCACTCGCGTTGTGGCATGTTCGCGGTCGGTCAGACATCACGCAGCCACCGATGTATGGCCACGCATTGCGCGTGTTGGCCGAACGTGGATTTGATGTCGAGCATCTACGTGACGCCGCCACGGCAGGGCTCGACTACCTCTTCGAACATCGTCGGGATCCTGGCTCGGGCCTTATCCGCGTGGTCCACCCGTGGGAGACGGGCTGCGATGACAGTCCGCGCTGGGATGGATGGCACGCCGAGCCATTCAAGGAGCGGCGCTGGAACGCCAAGAAGAGAGAGCTGGTCCGATCGATTCGCATTCGGGATGGCGCCGCGTGTGGAAATCCCGGTTTCGATGTCGGCTCGGCGGGGTTCAGCGCTCTGGTCGCGTTCAACGCTTGCGAGCTCGCCGCATTCACCCGTAACACGGATCTTCTGTCGAACGCGTCCAAAGTGGTCGAGGCGATCGACGCCCACTGGGTGGACTCTCGACACACGTGGAGCGATGTCTGTCTCGCCGGTCCCCACAACACCTCTGCGGTCCGCACTCTCGATGGACTGTTCCCGGTGCTGGTCAGCGAGAACCCACGCTATGTCGATGTCGCATTTGCGGAGATCTTCGAGCCGCGTTCCTTCTGGCGCCCCTTCGGCCCCTCAGGGACGTCAGCAGACGAACCCACCTATGACCCAGGCCGATACTGGCGAGGCGATGCATGGCCGCAGGAGATCTATCTCCTCATGGTTGCCGCGACGCGGTCTGGACGCCACGCGGAGGCTGTGAGGCTGGCAGAGAAGCTGCTCGAGGGCTGCGTGGGGTCTCGATATGCGGAGCGCTGGAATCCCGAGACGGGTGCGGGTCTTGGCGCGATTCCGCAGGGCTGGGCGGCGCTGGCGGCCGAGGCAACGCCCGGTTGGGACGGACGTGAGCCGCAGCCCGCAGGCCTGCAGGGTTCCTAGGGGCGCTCAAGCGGCACCACGCATCGACTGCAACTCGGGCGAGGGGCGAGCAGCTCGGGACTCGGCAACGCCCAGGGCTGGCAGGGGCCTCGAAACGCTCAGGTCACGTAGCTGGCTGGGCCGGCGTGAGCCCGTGGCGGCGCATCACCTCGATCAGGGCTGCGCGGTCGGGCGGGCCGGCGGCGGAGGCGGCGAGGACGTCCGCGACCTCGTGGAAGTAGGTGGGCCCGAACACGCCGGGGGTGGCGATCGCGAGGAACGTCGCGTCGGTGCCGCCGCGGTTCTCAAACCCGTGGATCGCTCCGCGCGCGACGCAAACGGCCTCGCCGGGTCCGATCTCGACTGTCACCCCGTCGATCGTCCACGTCGTGGTGCCCTCCAGGCCATAGATCGTCTCCTCGAACCCA
>VAWK01000048.1:38533-106316 GCA_005885515.1 Actinomycetota bacterium
GGGGTCTCCTTGCTCCGGCGGTGCCGGTCGAGGCCGACTGGGAACGGCAGCTGGGGCCTGAGAGGTTCGCACAACTGCGCGACCTCCCTGAGCACTTGAACGTGAGCCCGGCGCCAGCTGTCTAGCGGATGCTCACAGCTCCAGGAATCAACCGGACTCGACATCGCCCCGAGCAGCGGGCGCAGCCGCTAGCCCCCGCGCGGTCGCCGCCGAGCGTCGCGGCCAGCGCCAGGACCGTCCTCGTATCCTCAGCGCGACAGGTGCTCCATCGCCTCGAGCGGGTCCGAGAACAGCATCAGCGCATCGTCGGTCGCTACCAGGCGGCCGTAGTGGGTCGACATCTCATGCTGGATCGCGTAGCCGTCCACCTCGAAGCCGAGCTCCTCGCTGACGTCGTCGAAGTCGATCACGAGGCGATCCCTTGCCTTGATCTCCCAGAAGGAGGGCTGCTCGATCACCTCCACATCCTCCCGCCGGCCGAGCACGCGCGCCACGCTGTCGCCCTCGGCGCTCTTAGCCATCACGATGCCGACCCAGTCGTAGGTGCCCTGCTCGGCGCTCATTGCGCCACCATCGCCAGCTCCCGCAGCTCCGCCGCGTCGAAGAGCTTCGCTCGGTCGATCTCGACGTTCGCGCGCGCGGCGGCGAAGCCGCCCGCGCCCTTCGGCAGCTCGGCGAAGACCGGCTCGAGCGCGTCCGTCGCGGCGCGGGCCTGCGGCAGCCAGTCGGCGATCCAGCCCGCCAGCACCTCGCGGTTGGCGGCGCCGTGCTCCACGTCCGCGAGCACGAAGCGCACGATCTCCGCGCTCCAGTCGTGGATCCACGCCCACTCCAGCTGCGCGACGTGACCGACCGCGGACGTGAGCGCGTCTCCACCCCACTTCGGCGCGCGCATCAACAGCTCGCGCCTAAGCAGGACCCCGACGAGCGGCTCGAAGCAGAGGTTGGCGGCCACGATGCGCTCGCCCCAGTCAGGTGTCGCGCGCAGCCGCTCGAGGTAGCGCCGCGCCGGCTGCCAGTGCGCGTCGCGGAGAAAGCTCTCTCGCGCGCGCTCCACGGGGAATTCACCGAAGTGCGACTCGAGGTCGAGCCCGTAGAGCACGATCGCCTGCGAGTGGCGCTGCTTCATCGCCGCGTCGAGCACCACGCAGTGGGCGACAGAGTCGGACAGGCAGTCGCGTCCGGCGCTCGCGAGCGCGAGCCAGAGGCCATGCTCGACGAATGCCGGCGTCTGCAGGTGCACGCGCAGGAAGCCGACCCACTCGGGCGTGAAGTCCTCGAGGATCCGCTCGCGGCGCGCTCCGCTGACCGCTCCCTCGACGAGCTGCTCATGTGCCGTGCCCTGCTGGTAGTAGTTGCGCTCCCAGAGCTCGCCGGGGTCGCGGAAGGCATACCAGTCGCTCGAGCGAAGCCGGGTCGACTCGGGCCACCAGAGCCCGCGACCGTCCTCGAAGTGGACCGGCCAGTCGCGGTCGATGTGCCGGTGGACCGACGGCTGGCTGTCGATCGTGACGTCCTCGTAGAGCGTTGCGCGCCGCCGCTTGGGCGTGTACCAGTCAAAAGTTCGCTCGGGGTCCTCGCCGCGCGGTCGCTCGCGCTGGGGACGCCCGGCCGGGTCTGTCATGTCGTCTCGCTCCTCTCGGCCGCGTCCGCGGCGATCGTGAACTTGTCGTGGAAGATCCGCTTGTCGTCGACTCCGTGGCCCGTGAGCAGCTCGCTCGCCGCGTCGATCATCGCCGGCGGCCCGCACATGTACGCCTCCAGGTCTTCCATCTCACCGCTCGCGAGGTACTCGCCCACGAGCTCGTGCACGAATCCGAGCGCGTGCGGTCGCTCCCCGTCCCCGTCGTCGCCCGGAGCGGCGTCGGACAGCACTGGCGTAAAGCGGAAATCCCCGATCTCCGAGCCGAGCGCGGCGATCTCCTCGAGGTGGAACAGGTCGTGCCGGGTGCGCGCGCCGTAGAAGAAGCGCACCATACGCTCGGTGCGCTCGTCCGCGAGCTGTCGCAGCAGCGAGAGAATCGGTGCCATGCCCGATCCGCCGGCCACCATCAGCACGGGGCGCCGCGAGCGGCGCAGGTGGAACGCCCCGTAGGGGCCCGTGAAGCGCAGCTGCTCGCCCGGGCCGAGGGAGCCCTCGAGCAGCCCCGAGAAGCGGCCGCCCGGATAGCACTTCACCATCAGCTCGATCCGCCCGCCGCCCGGCAGGTTGGCCATCGAGAAGGAGCGCCGCGCGCCATCGCAATCGGGCACCCACAGATCCACATACTGGCCCGGAAGGAACGAGAAGTCCAGCGGCTCCTCCACCCGCAGCTCCAGCAGCCGGATGTCGTCGGTCAGCCGCTCCAGCGCCTCGAGCCGCGCACGGCCGTCGCGGATCGGGTTCTCGAGCCGGTAGCTGTCGGGGTCGAAGTGGAGCAGCTCGACGACGAGATCCTCGTAGGGCAGCGCCCGGCAGAGCAGCGTGTAGCCACTTGCCTCCTCGGACTCCGACAGCGCGAAGGTCGAGTAGGGGAGAAGGTCCACCTCGCCCTCCAGCAGGTAGCACTTGCACGCCGAGCACTGGCCCTCGCGACAGCCGTACGCCAGGTTGTAGCCCTGGCGGAATGCCGCCTCGAGGACCGTCTCCTCGTCCCCGCAGTCGATCTCCTCGCCGATCGGTTCAAACAGGACGCGCGCGCTCATCGCACCGCCCCCGGCTCGACCTGCCGGCTAGGCCTTGACCGGGGCGGCAGCGACCGCGCCGTTGCCCTGCGTGCGCGCCGGATCGTAGGAGGAGCCGTTGGGGAGGCCCATCGCCTCGGCGAAGGCGATGTTCGGGCTCACGACCTCGAAGTCGAGCGAACGCAGGTCGTCGAGCGTCCACATCCCATCGTCGTCGAGGTGCGGCTGGGCGACGAGTGTCTTGCCGTCGGACCGCACGAAGCCTAGGTCGCGCACCACCTCCGACAGCTCCCAGCCGTGATAGCGATCGAAGAAGTTGCGGTCACCCACGTAGCGGCCGGGGTTCGACTCGTCGAGCCACATGCACTCCTTGGAGCAGTAGAAGCGAGTGCGGCCGTCGACCGCACGGTGGCACATGTCGTCCGGGAAGACACAGCTCACGAGGCAGGTCCAGCAGGACGGCACCCCCTGCTCGGCGACCTGCTTGAGGAACGACCCGTACCCCGCGGGGTCCTTGCTGAACCGACGCATCCCCTCCCAGAACTCGCCGTACTCCGCATACCAGCCCGGGTACTTCGCCTCGAACCACTCGAAGTCGCGCTCGTCGAGGGGGTCGTTGCGCCAGAAGTTCAGCATCCAGAAGGCGGCGCCACCCATCAGGATCTTGTGCACCATGCCGCCCGCGATGCGCTCACGTGCGCGCTCGAACATGTCCGCGGGCAGGTTCAGCCCAAGCCTGCCGAGCTTCAGCACATAGGAGCGGTACCAGTCATCACGGACCCAACGGTCCCACTTGTCGAGGTAGCTCTCGGGATCCGAGCGGTCCTTCGAGGTGTACTCCATGATGCCGCTGCCGAAGCTGTCGAGGTAGGCGTGGTTGATCCACCAGGCCTGCAGCAGGTCCCGCTCGATGAGCGGAATGTTCGACTCGTCTTGGAGCACCGTGAGCAGCGTCGCGTACCCGTTGGAGATATGACGCGCCTCGTCCGACTGGACGGACAGGAATGTGGTGGGGAGCGTGAAGTCGCCGTTGCGCGCCGCCACGTCGGGCAGCGCCACGAACGCGAGGTTCGTGAACGCCGTCTCGGCGACCACCTGCAGCGTGAACGCGCACTGAATCGGGTCGCCCACGATGAAATGCGAGAGCATGTTGAACGCCTGACGCGTTCCCGGGCTACGAGACAGCATCTTCGGCCCCAGATGCCAGCCGCAGGGATCGGGCGTGTGCTTCGCGTACCAGCGAGCGAGCGCCATCTGCAGGCCGGTGTGGCGCACCTCGTCAACGAACTGCACGTGGTAGCCGTTGCGCAGCTCGTCGTTCGGAACGGCGTCGATCAGCATCGACATGCAACGCCCGGCGCTGACCTCGGCATAGGCGGTCGCGATGATGAACGGCTTGACTATCTCGAGCCAGCGCCGCTCTGCCTTATGCGGCATGTCGGCGCGGACCGCAGCGTCGTGGCCGCCGTACACGCGCTCGTCCTTCTCGAGCTCCATCGGCAGGTACTCCCGCATGATGTGCTTCATCGGGTCCTTCGCGTTGGTCGGGAACGTGTAGCGGGTCGGATACTTGACGGCCGGCTGGTGGTAGTCGGGCTCCCAGCCGAGCTGCGCGATCCGCTCGTGCGTCTGGCTGATGCTGCGCCGGCGAGTCGAGGTCATGTCCCCTCCCAGTTCGCGTGCCGATCGCATCGGGCCTCTGAACCGGTCTTGCCGTCCACCAACCGCCCCCGCGACCACGTGCGCTTCCGCGCGATCATACGCCTGTGTGGCGGGGAGTACAACGATCTCAGGTCAGCCAGGGCACGCTATCGCGAGACGGGACCCGCCCGGCTGGGTGCCGGTCACGTGATGGTTGCTCGGTCGCCCCATCGAGGCGGATCTTGCGCGTGCTGGTCCGCGGCGCCCTCACGTGCGACATGCGCTTCGTTAGGCGTTCGCGAGCGTGACCGGAGACGCCCCTGTCTACGGAATCGCGACCTGCGAGTGAAGCCCGCGCCAGCGCCGATCGAATGTCCACACGAGGTCGGCGTCGATCGATTCTGCGACGACGAGCGTGATCGCATCGGGCACACTCAGTGCGCGGTGATGGGCCTTCACAACAGCCGCCGCGTCGGCGACGCCCGCTCCGACCGGGATCGTCTCGCAGCCGTCCAAGAAGTCCCGCGCCGCCGCAAGTGCCTCGCCACCTGAGCGGGCAGGTCCGACCAGGACCTCGGCCCTCGTCGTCGCAGCTACGACCAGCTCGTCGTCACGGGCGCCCGCCAGGGCGCTGGACGCGCTCCGGTGATGGTCGTCATCCGACGCCAGCGCCGCGATCGCGACGCTCGCGTCAAGAACGATCAGCCGCGCCACTCGGTTCGCAGCTCGTCGAGGTAGCCGCCCGGGTAGACCGAGGCGTCGAGCTTCCCCATCGCCGCGAGCAGTCGGGCACGTCGGCGCGCTCGCTCGGTCTGGTCGGGCGGCGCACCGAGCAACTCGTGGCGAACTGCGGCACGGATCAGCTCCGCCTCGCTCGTGCCGCGCTCCTTGGCTGCCTGCTTGAGCTCCTGACGCAGGTCCTCCGGGAGATAGATGGTCGTCTTGACCACGACCGCGATCATACCATACATAATGTATGGCATCGCACGGCACTCCGATCCGGACGCGTCGCTGGGATGAGGTCAGTCACGCCCGCCACTCGCCCTGCGCTGCCCGGCTCGATCGGCGGCCGTCGTAGGAGGTCCGTTGCGTCGGCGGACGCCCCATCAGAATTGACCGATGTCCATCGCCGAGATTCAGCGCATCGCCGCCGCGGACACCTACTACCTCCGTGCCCGGGTACTCCGGGATGGAGACTCTGCCGCGGTGCGCGTACCTGATGATGACCTGCCCGGGGCGTGGCATCTCGGGGCCCGACACTCAGGCGCGCTCGTGGGTGTCGCCAGTTTCTACCCACGCTCATGCCCGTTGGCAACCGACGTTGCCGCCACGCAACTCCGCTTCATGGCGGTGGACCCGGCAATGCGGGGCCGCGGCATCGGACGCCAGCTCCTTGACCGCGCCCTCCGCGAACTCCGCAAGGAGAAGACAGGAATACTCTGGGCCAACGGGCGGGACACCGCGCTCGATTTCTACACCCGCCTGGGATTCACCGTGGTAGGCGATGGGTTCAATCACGAGCCGGGGCTCCCCCATCACCTCATCATCCTCGGCTTGAGCTGACCACGCAGCTCGCTCCACACCCGCTCGACGTGTCATGGCACCTGCGCCAGCAGATGATTAACGATGGCTCACCACGTCCAGTTGCCGGGGCGTGCTGGGCCATTGCCCGGGATAGGGGCGTCGCAGAAGGCTCGCGTTGCCGTTCGAGTTTCCCATGATCGGGACGTGCGCCCGTCCGACAGCGAGCGCTGAGGCCCGCCTCACGACGGGCGAGGACGATGCGTTAAGTTGAGACATGGTCAGGTCCACAGCCGCCGACCGCGCCGCCCCCAGCCCGCACGCACCCTGGCTCGGCGCCTATCTGCTGCTGAGCACGATCTGGGGAACGAGCTTCCTCTTCATTAAGGTCGCCGATCGGCAGCTCTCGCCGCTCCAGGTGGTGCTCGCGCGAATGGCCCTCGGTACGGCGACGGTGCTCGTCGTGCTGCTCATACGGCGCGAGCGGCTCCCATCAGAAGGGCGCACGTGGGGGCATCTCGCGTTCCTCGCGCTCGTGTCCAACGCGTTGCCGTTCTCGCTCATCGCCTACGGTGAGACGCACATCTCCTCGGTCCTCGCCGGCCTGTGGAACGCGACCACTCCTCTGTTCACGCTTCTGATCGCGCTCGGTGTGCTGCCCGAGGAGCGACCCACGCGGCAGCGCGTCGGCGGTCTCGTGCTCGGCTTCGTCGGCGTCGCGGTCGTCCTCGGGCCGTGGTCTGGGCTCGGCGGCCCGTCGCTCGAGGGCAGCATCGCGGTCGCGGGCGCATCGGCTTGTTACGGGCTCAGCTTCACCTACTTGCGCCGCTACATCACCGCTCGGCCAGACACCGGCGTCTCGCTGGTATCGGGGCAGCTGCTGTGCGGCACCGCGATGATGACTGCCGCGACACTCCTTTTCACTTCGGCGCCTCCGCACCTCGGCGCGGAATCGGTGCTCAGCGTCGCTGCGCTTGGCGCGCTCGGCACCGGCCTTGCGTACGTGCTCAACTACGCCGTAGTTCACCGTGCTGGCGCGACGATCGCCTCGACCGTCACCTATCTGATCCCGTTGTTTGCAACTGCCTGCGGCGTTGTGGTACTAAACGAGGGAATCGCATGGAACGAGCCCGCTGGCGCGTTCGTGGTGCTGACCGGCGTCGCTCTATCTCAAGGTAGGTTGACCCGGGGCACGCAGAACGTCACTGCGTTGCGTCCGCGCCGTGCCGAGGCGATTTGAGGACCGCCAGGGCGTAGAAGTGCCAACGCAGAGCGTCGATCGCAGCTGCGTCGGCGCGCCTGATCCAAGCGGCTCCCGCCTTCCGCCAAGCCGTCAGAGGAGACCGTGAGGTCGCGTCCGCGCTCGAGGCATCGGCCGGTCGCGCCGAGAAACGCCTGCCCAGGCTTGCGCGTCGAGCAGCCAGAAGCGATGCGAGGGATCCCTCATAGACTGAGCCTCCCATTCGAGGTACGACGAGCGAGGAGGCAAGAATGAGCCAGGCCGAGACCACAGCGGGGGCGTCGGAGATCACGCTGCGGGAGCCCGGGGACGACGACGTGCAGGAGTGCGCGCGCATCTGCTACCAGGCGTTTGGGCAGATCGACGACCATCACCGCTTCCCGCGCGACTTCCCAACTGTCGAGTTCGCCGCAATGGTGATCGGCGGCTGGGTCCAGCACCCGAGCGTGTGGGGCGTGCTCGCTGAGCGTGACGGGAAGATCTTAGGCTCGAATTATCTCGACCAGCGCGGGCCGATCGCCGGCGTTGGCCCGATCTCGGTCGATCCAGAGGCCCAGAACTCAGGCGTCGGGCGGCGCCTGATGGATGCGGTGATCGAGCGCGGCAAGGACGCACCTGGCGGCGTTCGCCTCCTACAGGACAGCTTCCACATGCGCTCGCTCTGCCTCTACCAGTCGCTCGGGTTCAACGTCACCGAGCCAGTGGTGATCATGAGCGGCAAGCCGCGCGGCGTACCGGTCGACGGCGTCGAGGTCCGGAGTCTCGAGGTGGGCGACATCGACGCCTGCGAGGCACTCTGCAAGCAGGTGCACGGCTGGGAGCGAACCGGCGAGCTGCGCGATGCGATGCAGGCCTTCGCGCCGTTCGTGGTGGTGCGGGATGGAGGGGTGGCCGGGTACCTGACCACGGCGACGATGTGGCCGATGGCGCACGGCGTCGCTGCGACCGAGGCGGACATGGAGGCGCTCCTGCTCGGAGTCGCGGCGCAGTCCGAGGAGCCTCTTTCGTTCCTCGCGCCGATCCGCTGGGAGCTCTACCGCTGGGCCCTGCGCGAGGGCTTGCGCGCGGTGAAGCCGATGAACATCATGGCGCGCGGCCCCTACCAGGAACCTCGCGGCGCCTGGTTCTCGAACGTCCTGTACTGAGATCGAGCTGCCGGCGTGGAATTAGTGGGACCGCCGCCGGGCAGTGCGGGCTGAGTCAGCGGCGTTCCTCCTCTGCCGCCTGGCGCGACGTACCGCGGGAGTCTCGCCCACGCCGCCGAATCCGCTGTCGCAAAGCGCGCAACCCAGCACTGGCCGCTGCGCCGGCCTCGCTAATCCATCGGTGGGAAGGCGGCACTCCCGCGCCACACTGCCCCTCTGTCGCCGACCCGGAAGTCGCTGGCGACGTCCACCTCGCTCTTGCGCTGGACGAGCTGCAGTCCTACCAGCGTGGGGCTCGCCGCTCGCTCACGCCGGGCGAAGCAGGCGCGATGGAGCGGTCGGCGCCGCGACCTCCCTGTCGTCCCGAGCAAGCGTCCACTGAACGTGATCCGAGACGCCCGCTCGCGCCGGAGGGCGACCGCCTACCTGTCGGCTCCCGCATCGGGCGGGTGTGCAATGGGCCGGCGCGGGAGCATCGACGTAGCCTTCGGGTTCGATGCCTCCGCAAACCCACTACGTGCCGCTGCATGTCAAACGAAGGACCTCTTGCTGGATCCCAGCATCGAGCGCTACGAGCGACTCCATGAGCCCGCTTGCACGCACGAGGATCCTGCCGCGCGGCTGCTCGTCGCATGTGTCGCAGGCAAGCGCGTCCATTTCTTCAACTATCACCCCGGCGAGGTTTCTGGCTACTGCCTCCGCGATCTCTGCCGGGACATCGACCACCGCGTGACCCGCCACTAGCTGTTCGTCGAGCGTCGTCGCCAGGACCATCTGTCGCTCCCACCACTCTGGAGTGAACCCGTTGACGTGCTGCGTGGATTCCTCTCGGTTCTCCTTCTCGAACTGGATCACCCAGGCACAGCCGTCGAGCAACGCGTCACGCACGACGGGCGAGTTGACCTCCAGCTTGACCACCCCATTTTGGAGCATGTGGCACCTCCTCTGAGCGCGATCACTTCACTCTTTGTTAAGAGCCAGCCGTTCAGCGGACCGGAGCCAATGGCGGCCAGCGTGTGACCGGCGAGCTCGCTCCGCACTCTGAGGCGCAATCCCAAACGCAGCCGATGGCCACGCGCGTGGAATCGCTGTGCACGCGACGCTAGCACTCGCGAGCGACGCACGCAACACCTTGCATCCCCGGCCATCCTCCGATCCCCAATTGTCCCTTCCGTCGGCGAGCGAGGTGCTCGGGTGCTCATCCAACCCCGAGCCTGCGGCCACGCTCGCAATAACGCGAAGGCAATAAGGCATCTGCCCGTGCACGTTTCCTAGGCGAGCCGCTCCTCACAGAGGTGGTATCCAACGTCCTCCAAGCAGCATTCCCTCCTCGCCGGTGTGGTGCTCGGGGAGGGGGCGCTCGTGCGCGCCGTATGCGTGCAGCTCGACGATGCCGTCCGGGCCGGGAGCGCATCGATTTTCAGCCAGTCCTTGAGTTCGTACGTCGCCTCCATCTCCGCGATCCAGACGTCATCCTGGTGCCACTGGGCCGTGACTCGGTGCGTTGTCGAGCGCAGCGTCGCAACGAAGTCCGTGAGCAGCTCCCGCACTGCGGCGGCTCCCTTGACGCGGCGGCCATCAACCACGAGCAGTCGGCAATCAGGCGCGACCAGCGCCATCGCCGCCTCCACATCGCGCTTGTCGATAGCTCCGAGCAGCTGCACGATCGGCGACTCGCTCACGGCACGCGATCTTAGTGGGCTGCTCCCGAAGCGCTGCCAGCATGTCCGTCACGGCGTCGGTTGCCGCCGCTGCGGCGCCCGACCCGGCGGCTGGCTAGGGGTATCGCGTGTGGGGGGAGCGGGAATCGAGCGGCTCAGCGGTGCATGTGCCTTAACGGTCACGCTCTCGCCGTGATGGACGATCTCGAGTGAGCTGCCTTCAAGCAGGGAGTACGTCGCCCGCTCGGGAGAGACCTCGACGAGCAGCCTTCGCCCGCGAAAGCAAAGGCGGAACTTGATCCCGGCGAGCGCCTGCGGTAGGCGTGGGGCGAAGCTCAGGATCCCATCGTGGTCGCGCATCCCGCCAAACCCGGCCACGGCGCCGAGCCACGTGCCCGCGAGCGACGCGATGTGCAGGCCGTCACGCGTGTTGTGCTGGAGATCGTCGAGGTCGATCAGCGCGGCCTCGGAGAGGTAGTCATACGCTAGCTCGAGGTGCCCGACCTCGGCGGCGACGACCGCCTGCGTGGACGCCGACAGCGAGGAGTCGCGCACGGTCAGCCTCTCGTAGTAGGCGAAGTCTCGCGCCTTCTCCTCATCGCTGAAGGCGTCGCCGCGCCGGTGCAGGGCAAGCACGAGATCGGCCTGCTTGACGACTTGCTTGCGGTATAGGTCGAAGTAGGGGAAGTGCAGCAGCAGCGGATACTGCTCCGGAGCGGTGGCGTCGAAGTCCCACACCTCGTGCTCGGTGAACGCCTCGGCCTGAGGGTGCACTCCGAGCTCGGCGTCGTAGGGAACAAACATCGCCTGAGCGGCATCCCGCCACGCCGCTGCCTCCTCGGCGTCGACACCGAGCTCACTTGCGCGGTGCTGGTGGCGTTCGATCGCGTCGAACGCCGCGCGCAGGTTCCGCTCGGCCATCAGGTTGGTGTAGAGGTTGTTGTCGGCGATCGCGCTGTACTCATCCGGCCCGGTCACGCCATCGATGCGGAAGCGTCCGGCCGCGTCGTGGTGTCCCAACGAGCGCCACAGCCGCGCGGTCTCGACGAGCAGCTCGAGGCCAGCACCGCTCGAGAACGCCTCCTCGTCGCTGGCCCCCTGATACCGGACGACCGCGTCGGCGATGTCGGCGTTGACGTGGAACGCCGCGATTCCCGCGGGCCAGTAGCCCGAGCACTCCTGTCCACGGATCGTCCGCCACGGGAACGCGGCGCCCTCCAGCTCGAGCGCGGCGGCGCGCTCCTTGGCGAGGTCGAGCGTCAGATGGCGCCACCGCAGGGCATCGCAAGCGGCGTGCGGAGCGGTGTACGTCAGCACGGGCAGGACGAACGCCTCGGTGTCCCAGAACGCGTGTCCGTCGTAGCCTGGTCCCGTCAGGCCCTTGGCCGCGATCGCCCGCTGCTCCGCCCGTGCGCCGGCTTGGATCGTGTGGAACAGGCAGAAGCGAACTGCCAGCTGCAGCTCGGCGTCACCATCGATCTCGACGTCGGCGCGATCCCAGAACTCTTCGAGGTAGGAGCGCTGGTCGGCACACAGGCCCTCCCAACCGGAGTGTCGCGCCTCCGCCAGCGCCGCAGAGACCTGGTCGAGGATCGCCGGGGGCGAGCGTTGACTCGACCATCCGTAGCTGACGAACTTGACAACACGAAGGGGTTCTCCGGGCACGAGATCCGCGGTCACCAACAGGCGCGCAAGGTGTTCGAAGCTTTCCGCGTTAGACGTCGTGCCCGGCGGCCCCTCGATCACGTGATCCATAGCGGCGGCGATCGTCAGCCGACTCGCGCGGGTCGAGTGCTCGAGCACCGCGCGCGTGTCGCTATCGCGGAAGAACTCCGAGCGCAAAGGCGACTCGAGTGCCGCCGCAGCGCGCGGGTCATCCTCGGTGACGGGTAGCTTCTCGTTCGCCACGAGCTCGGACTGGACGACCACGGGCGTCTCGCCGTCGAGCGCCTCGACCTCGTAGAGGATCGCCGCGACCGCGCGCTGCGTAAACGAAACCAGGCGCGTCGAGGCGATTCGCACAGAGCGCCCCGTCGGCGAGACCCACTCGAGCGTGCGACGCAACACCCCGGCGCGAAGGTCGAGCACCCGCTCGTGGCGGCGCAACTCCCCATAGCGAATGTCAAACGGCTCGTCCTCTACGAGCAGGCGGATGATCTTGCCGTTTGTCACGTTGATGAGCGCCTGGCCGGCCTCGGGATTGCCATAGCCGGGCTCGGCGTAAGGGAGAGGGCGCACCTCGTGGAAGCCGGCCAGGTAGGTGCCCGGCAGACCGCTTGGCTCACCCTCGTCGAGGTTCCCGCGCAGGCCGATGTGCCCGTTGGCGAGCGCAAACACCGACTCTGTCTGCGCGAGCTTGCCGAGGTCGAGCTCGGTCTCGCGAACCGACCATGGCTCGACCGCAAACGCTGGATGCTTGATCATGAAGCTTCCAGCAGGTCGGCCAGATCAGAGACGACTACGTCGGCGCCATGAGTTCGGAGCGCCTCGGCCTGGCCGACGCGATCAACGCCGACCACCAAGCCAAAGCGACCAGCGCGTCCCGCCTCGACCCCCGCGAGCGCGTCCTCGAACACAGCGGCCTGCGCGGGTCGCACGGCGAGCGCTCGCGCACCCGCGAGAAACGTGTCAGGGGCTGGCTTCCCATGCAGATGATCGCGCTCGGCGACGACGCCGTCGATGATCTCTTCGAATAGGTCCTGGATACCGGCGCCGATGAGAACGTCGCGGCAATTGGTACTCGAGGAGACGACGGCGCGGCGCAACCCCGCGCCGCGCGCGGCGTTCACGTAGCGAACCGAGCCCTCATAGGACTCCACGCCCTGCGCGCGGATCAGCTTCAGCACGATTTCATTCTTGAGATTGCCGAGTCCGTGGACCGTCTCGGCGCCGGGCGGGTCATCGGGGCTGCCCTCGGGAAGCTCGATGCCGCGCGCAGCGAGAAACGCGCGCACGCCGTCGTAGCGCGGCTTGCCGTCGACGTACCGGTCGTAGTCGCGTATTGGATCGAACAGGACGACTGCCTCGTCTGTCCGCGTAGCGCGCTGGCGCAGGTAGCCGTCGAACATCTGCTTCCAGGCCTCGGAATGTACCTTGGCCGTCTGGGTCAGCACTCCGTCGAGGTCGAACAGGCACGCGGTGACAGCGGCGGGTAAACCGAGCACGTCCACGAGCTAACCAGGTTGGCGCTTCGCGCGCCAACTAGCGGGCTTGGGCACGCAGCAGCGAGCCGAGGGCCACGTGCAGGCATCTTAGAAATGGCGAGACCCGGAATCGAACCGGGGACACCACGATTTTCAGCTGGCGAAGAGAACCCGCAGCGTACCGGCGGGGGTCGCCGGTATCAGTTCGAGCGCATATGTCACTCTGCGTCGCCTCCCGTTGCAGCGGCTCATGACTCAACACTCGAGTAGATGTATGCGGCCGCGAGCGTGCGCCACGGCCGAAAGCGCTCCTCGGCGACGAAGGGGAGGACGCTCATGCGCTCTCGGATCGCGTCCATGTTCTCGCCGTCCTGGGGGCGCCTCCGTCCGCAATGGCCGCCACCCGCGGTCGGGCTTGCGTCGGGTCTCTGTGCCGCTCAAAGCAGCGCTCCTAACCACAACGGCAGATCGTCCTGAGTACGCAAGACAACTCCGGGCGTAGGCTTGCACCACATGCCGCGCCGCTGTGAATGGGCAGATGGAGGCGACCCCCTCAATGTCGCGTATCACGACGAAGAGTGGGGCGTTCCGTCACACGACGATCGCCACCTATTCGAACTACTGACACTAGAGGGGGCGCAGGCGGGGCTCTCGTGGGCCACGATCCTGCGTAAACGGGAGGGTTATCGGTCTGCGTTCGAGCAATTCGATCCGGACCGGGTGGCGGGCTTCAACCGACGCAAGATCGAAGGTTTGTTGAGGGATCCGAGCATTGTTCGCAACCGGCTCAAGATCGAGTCCGCGGTGAACAACGCTCAGCGCATGCTCGAGGTGCAAGCAGAGTTCGGGACCTTCGACACCTACATCTGGAGGTTCGTCGGCGCCGCCCCCATCGTCGGCCGCTGGCGCACACTGAATGATCTGCCGTCGGAGACTAAGGAGTCGAACGCGATGAGCAAGGACCTCAAGGGGAGAGGCTTTCGGTTCATCGGACCGACGGTCTGCTACGCGTACATGCAGGCGGCGGGGCTCGTGAACGACCACGTCACGACCTGCTTCCGGTATCGCGAGCTGGCGCCTTGAGCTGGGTGGGGGCCGACACAGCCGCACGCAGCGGCCGAACGCTCAGCCCGTTGCAGGATTCTTGAAATGGCGAGACCCGGAATCGAACCGGGGACACCACGATTTTCAGTCGTGTGCTCTACCAACTGAGCTATCTCGCCAAAATCCCTGCAAACGGCACGGTGCCGCGGCGAGGGCAGTTTTCTCGCCATAGGCCCACCTGTGGGCCCACCCTGTCGCCCGTCGCGGTTGGGCACAGCCGCTCTCGGTAGGGACATATGGCGTCTACCTTACCCGCTCGGAATTGCTCGTAGAGCGACACCGGTGAGGCGCCCTGCAATTCGGACCTACCGCACCGATTGCTCGTCGGCGCAGCGGCGCTCAGCCCCGCACGAGGCGATACACGGGTCCATCGAGCGAGGCGATGTAGATGTGCCCGAGTGCGTCTTCGCCGAAGGAGGAGGTGGCGCTCACGTTCAGTCCGGTTGGCCGGAGACCGCTGGCGTGTCCGCGCGTCAGCTTCACCGACTCGATCTGCGCGCGGCAGTTGTCGCCGAACAGGTAGCGGCCGTACAGTCCCTGCAGGGACCGGTCGCGCACGACGTAGCCGCCGATGATCGCGCAGTAGCCGCTGCTGTGCTGTGCGATGAGCACCGGGGATATGGAGTGCGGCGCGCTGCCGGCCTTGTAGCGACGCCGCCCCTCAAAGATGCTCCAGCCATAGTTGGCGCCCGCGCCCGAACCCGCCGCGGCGAAGTCGATCTCCTCCTGAAGATCCTGCCCGACGTCACCGATGATCAAATCGCCGGTAGCGCGATCGAAGGAGAAGCGCCACGGGTTGCGCAGCCCAAAGGCCCAAATCTCGCGCCGCTTGCCCGCCTTGCCCGCGAACGGGTTAGTGACTGGGACCGTGTAGGTGCCGTTCAGCGAGGGGCGGATACGAAGCAGCTTGCCGAGCAGCACGTTCGTGTTTTGCCCGTTGTTCTCGGGATCGCCCTCACTGCCGCCGTCGCCAACGCCTATGTACAGGTCACCGTCTCGCCCGAACGCGAGCTGTCCCCCATTGTGGTTGGTGTAGCGGTGGTGATCGATCGTCAGCAGAACGCGTGCGCTCGCGGGATCGGCGCGATTCGGGTTGCCCGCCGAGCGCCGGTACTGAAGGATCCTGATGTTGTTGCTCGCGGTCGTGTAATACACGTAGAACAAGCCGCTGCTGGCATAGTCGGGTGAGAACGCGAGCCCGAGCAGACCCTGCTCCCCGTCCGCAGACTTGACCAACCTGGTGATGTCGAGGAACGGGCGAGTCTGCGGGCGTCCGTTGAGCACGAGCCTCACCGTGCCGGCGCGCTCGACAATGAAGATGCGCCCGGGGTCGGCTGGCGCGCCCGCGACATAAACCGGTTCGCGGAAACTGCCAATCTGCGCCAACCGAACCCTCGCTACTCCCGAGCGCGCCGAAGCGTCGTGGCGCGTTGAGGCGCGGGAGGAAACGGTGTCGCGTGCGGCCATACCCGCCCCACACCCCGCAAGCCACGCGCTCATGCCAAGGGCAAGGATGCGCGCGGCTCCCGTCACGCGCGGCATCGTCGCACGATCACGCGCGGGGGTGCGCCAGCACAATCGCACGGCGGGGGCGCGCCAGCGCAATCGCACGGCGGCGCTGGGGCCGAGCGGCGGCGGGCCTTGAGACCGTCGGCACGACGCCGTCTATTCCACCTCGGTGACGAGCTCGTAGGTCGAGGGCTGGAAGTCCTCGCAGTGACTCCGGACTCTTCCGATGCGCTCGCGGAACTCTGGGCAGCTCCTTCCAGGCGCTTTGTGCCTCGAGGCTCTCCCAGGGCGCGAAGCTCATGTAGTTGCTCGGGTGATCCAGGTCGCGGACCAGCCGAAACGTGCCGGACCCAGGCATGCTGCTCGCCCATGTCACGAACGCCGTCCACGCCCGAATGAATCCCTCCTCCTCGCCGCGCTTCACCACCCATGTGCCGCTTGTATATGTCTCGGTCATGGTCGCCGAGTTTAGGGTCGCGGCCCCCCGGCGTCTACGAGCGCCGCGCGCCGTACGCCGAACTGGTTCGGCTGCCGGTGCGAGGATGCGCGATCCAACCGATCATTTTGAGCGCCGCCGCGAAGTCGTACAGGCAATCGCTACAGGAAAGGAGCACGACGATGGGCAAGCTGGTGGTCACGGAGTTCGTCTCGCTGGATGGCGTGTTCGAGGATCCGGGCGGCGCCGAGGGCTACGAGCACGGCGGCTGGACCTTCGAGTACGACCGCGGGCAAGACGGCGACAGCTTCAAGCTGGACGAGGTGATGGAGGCCGAGGTTCAGCTGCTGGGACGGGTGACCTACGAGGGCTTCGCCGCGGCCTGGCCATCGCGCGAGGGTCCGTTCGCGGACAAGCTCAACCGCGATCCGAAGTACGTCGTCTCGACCACGCTCACCGAGCCCGAGTGGCAGAACACGAAGCTGATCTCCGGCCGGGTCAGCGAGGCGATCACGAAGCTCAAGCATGAGACCGACGGCGTCATCCTGGTGGCGGGCAGTGGCACCCTGGTGCGGACGCTGCTCGAGGCGGACCTGGTCGATGAGCTGCGCCTGATGCTCTTCCCGACGATCCTCGGGCGCGGCCGGCGCCTGTTCCCCGATGGCATCGACAGGCTGAAGCTGAAGCTCGCCGAGAGCAGGACGGTCGGCTCGGACGGCGTCCAGATCCAGATCTACACGCGAGCCGAGTAGGAGAGGAACGATGGACCAGCCGCGCTCAGCCGCCGGCCCCGGTGTGATCCCAGGCCAGCAGGTATGGCAGCGGATCGATCGGGTAGCCGGATGAGGTCCGCCAGCCCGCCACCCACATCTCGAAGTGCAGGTGCGGGGCGGTGGCGGAGCCGGTCTGTCCAGCCCGGCACAGCGCCTGCCCCGCGGTCACCGCCTGGCCCGTGGCCACCGCCAGTGACCCCGTCATGCAGTGGGCGAAGAAGAAATCGAAGCCAGTGCCCGTGTGCTCGGCGGCGTAGTACCCGGCGCCGCCCGCCTGGTAGCCGACTGTGATAACGACCCCCGCCAGCGGCGCCACGACCGGCGTGCCTTCGCTCGTGAGCACGTCCTGGCCTTGGTGGGTATAGCCGCCGCGAGGTGCGCCGAAGCGGTTTTCAGGACCGCCGAAGTTATGCGTGCCGGCAACCGGGAACACGGCCCCGGCGGCCGCCAGCTGGGCCGGCGTGGGAACCCCGGCGCCGCTCACGACCGGAGTAGCTGCCGCCAGCGGAGACTGCTCGGCGGCCGGCGCGAGGACGACCAGCGTGGCCACGCCTGAGCTGTGCGCCCGACGCAACAGCGTGCCGCCGTGACTGTCCTGAGCGACCAGGCTGACGTGGTAGCTCCCCGCCGCCAGCCTCGCGCGCGCCGGCCAGCGCACCGCGAGCGTGCGCCCGGTGCGCACCCAGCCCATGCTCACGATGATCGCCGGCTTGCGCGTGGACAAATTGGTAATGGTGACGCGCACCAACACGGCCGCCGCGCCCGGCTCATCGACGCGCAGCCTCACCGGCGGCGGTCTGCCCGCGATGGCCGATGCGGGGACGCTCAGCGCTCCAACGAGCGGGCGCTGGACGGCCGCGGGGGCGGCGACCACGCCGTACTCGCTGCCGCCCGACAGCGGCAGCGACGGCGCGCGCGTGGCTCCCGTCGCGGTCCCGCTCTGCGGCAGCGCGCCGTTGCCTCCGCTGCTGGCGAGCGCGGGTGCGCCAGCGCCGCACGCGAGCACGATGCTCGCGAGCGTCGCCGCGGCCGCGTTCCGCCGGTAGCCCATGCCTCCTTATCGGCAAGGCCGCGCCTGGGGCAAAGCGGCTAAAGCCCGCTCGCCGCCCGCCGATCAGCGCGGTGGCCGTTTCGCGCCCACCGGCACGCGCCTACGCGCGCTGAAACTCCCCTACGAGCGCGTCGTATGTCAGTCCAAGGCCTTCCGAGATCGGGACCTCCGCGCGCCATCCGAGCTCGCGTGCAGCCAGCGAGGCATCGAGGCAGCTGCGCTTGAGCTCCCCGGGGCGCAGGTCGGCGAGCTCGGGCTCGGGCTGGGAGGGGTCCCCCTCGGGATCCTCCCGCCGCGCGGCCTCGCGCAAGCCCTGCCAGATCGTCATGACCTCGGTTTCGACCCCGGTGGCGATGTTGTAGGTGCCCGACTTCCCAACCGCGGCGCGCAGCGCGCTGACAACGTCTGCCACGTAGACGTAGTCTCGCGTGGGCCTGCCGTGCCCGAACAGTTTCGGCGCCCGCCGGGTGTGCAGGTGGTAGGCAAAGATAGCCACCACCCCGGCCTCGCCGTGCGGGTTCTGCCGCGGGCCGTACACGTTTCCCAGCCGGCACACGGCGTGGGGTATGCCCGAGGCCAGCGACCACGTGTTCACGTAGGCCTCCGCCGCCAGCTTGGAGGCGCCGTACGGCGACAGCGGCGCCGGTATCTGCGTCTCCGGCGTGGGCCTGGGAACGTCATCGCCGTATAACGCGCCGCCGGTGGAGGTGAACACGACGGGGGCGCCGGAGGCGCCCGCTGCCTCGACCACGTTGAGCGTGCCCCGCACGTTCACCTCGCAGTCGCGGCCGGGATCCTCGAGCGATGCCACGACGCTGGCCTGCGCGGCGAGGTGAAAGATCGCGCTCGGAGCCACCTCCTGCACGACCGAACGCAGCGCCGCCAGATCGACGATGTCGAGCTCGCGCAGCTCGGCCTCGCTGGCCACCCGGTCTGCGTCCCCGGACGACAGATCGTCGACCACGGTCACGCCATAGCCGTCCGCCAGCAGCGCATCGACGACGTGCGAGCCGATGAAACCAGCGCCGCCGGTCACGATCGCACGGGTGCTCACGCGCGGAATCTATCTAGATGCAGCCTGCACGCGGTCCGCGAGCAGCTCTTCGACGGCCTGGACGGACTCATCGATGCGCTCGAGCACCCGCATGCCGTCGTGGTCGCGGGGCACGGCGCCGCCCGCGACGGCGCCGCCGAGCACGATCGGGGGCCCGCCAACTTTGGCGCGCACGTCCTGCACGGCGGAATCCAGCTCCTCCTCCGACCCCGCAGCGGCGCCTCCCAGCAGCACGACGTCGGGGCCGTGGCTCTCGATCGTCGGGCCCAGCGCGCTCAACGCGATGTGGGGATCAAGAATCGTCCGATATCCGGCCGCGGACAGCTGGTCATGCATCATCTGCAGCTCGAGCGGATGTTCATCGCCCTCGAGCCCCGCCACCAGCACGCGCTCGCGGCTGGCGTCGCTGCCGGCAAGCATGTACCTGTAGAGCGTCGCCAGCACGCGACGGGTGATGCCCATCGCGAGTTGCCTGCGGTCGGGGTCGAGTTCGCCCGCGTGCACCATCTCGTCGACGCGCCGCAGAGCGGGCGCGATCACCTCGCCATGCAGCGTGGTCGGCGAGATGCCATCCTCGATCGCCGTCGCAATCGCCCCCTCGGCGATCTCGGCGTCACCCCGTTCGAGCGCCGTCGCATAGGTCTCAAGGGTGCTCTCGGCGAGCGCCACCGGGTCGAGCGGCAGCTGGTCGCGGGCATCTGCGCCGGTCCGCGCTAGCACTTCCATGAACGCGTCCAGTAGCACCGGGTCGAAGTGGCGCCCGCGCTGTTCGTTCATGATCTTGACCGCTTCCTCCACCGGGAACGCCTTGCGGTACACGCGGTCGCTCGTGAGCGCGTCGAACACGTCCGCCAGCGCCACGATGCGGCCCTCGATCGGGATGGACTCGCCCGCCAGGCCGCGCGGGTAGCCCGTGCCGTCCCACTTCTCCTGGTGGCTCAGCGCGATCGTCGCCGCCATCTCCAGGATCGCGGAGGAGGAGCCGCGCACGAGCCTGTAGCCCTCCTCGGCGTGCGTCTCCACGATCGCGCGCTCCTGCGGCGTCAGCGGCCCGGGCTTGAGCAGGATGGAGTCGGGGATCGCCACCTTGCCGACGTCGTGCAGCGGCGCAGCGTGACTGATCCTCTCGCAGAACTCAGGGTCCATTCCGATCTGTTCGGCCAGCAACGTGGAGAAGCGTCCGATCCGCTCGATGTGGGCGCCGGTGTCCTCGTCCCTGAACTCGACTGCCATCGACAGCCTCCGCACCGTCTCAGCCTCCGCGATCTCGAGCTCCGTGAGCGCGCGTTTCAGCTCGTTCGAGCGGCCTTCGATCTCCTCGTGCAGCGCGATGCGCCGGCCCTCGCCAAAGAACCAGCCGAGGAACGCCGCCGCGCATGTCATCGCGGCGACGCAGGCCACCGTGAGCGCTGGCGATCGGGCCAGCGCTGCACCGGAGCCGGAGGCCGCCACGAGCGCAAGCCAGGGCGTCCAGCGCACGAGCGAGACGCGGCTCATCGGGTTGCCGCGGGCCGGGCGATCGGAGCCGTTGGGCGGCTTGGGCATCGAGCGCGTTGAGCGGACCGGCGCTGCGGCCGCGTGCGGCCGAGGGGCACCTCTCGCTCCGCCCGCAGCGGGCCGGCCGGGAGCAGCTGGGTGGCTGGCGGCGCTCGGACGTCCGGGGACCACCCCGCGCCGCGCGGGCCGCCGAAGGCCGACCTGTGTGACTCCGCTCAAGGTGAACCGATCGCTAACTCTCCGTGCTCGCGTTCGACCCGGGCTGTGGACCGCTTGAGCGCCCAGGTTGGGCCTAGACGTATTTCCGATGAAGCTTCCCTGCCGTCGGGAACCGCATTGGACGGATTGTCGACCGGCCTAGTGCCCGGCGCGCAGTTGCGCGAGATCGATCGCGTTGGCAGGCGGCGCGATCGAGACCGCCTGGTTCCAGCGATCGAAGCTCAGCGTGCCGCCACCGGCGCCGCTTTTTGCGATCTCGACCGGATACGGCTTGCCGGTGGTCGCCACGTACAGCGTTCCGCCTTGGGACTGGTCCGTCAGCCCGACGACCTTTTTCCCTTTGACGGTCGTCGTGGCGGTCTTCTTGAGCGTTCCATGACTGGCCAGCGCCGCGTCGATCAGCCGGTGCAGGTTTGTCAGCGAGGACAACGAGGCGAATTCCGGAGTCGTGGTGGAGGCCTTTAGCCACCTGCCCTGGAGCAGCTGCGCCGCGGCCGCGCCGCCTACGTGGCGGTAGAAGGCCGAGCTCCCTTTGATGTACACGGTGCCGCCGAGCTGGATGAGTTCGAACCCGAGCCCGCTGAGCGCCAGCTGGCCGCGGCCGCCATTGGCCGCGAGCTGCATGTCGAGCGTGACCGGCGACCCGCCGCTGACGATTGAGCCCGAGACGTGGGCGGAGGTGGCGGCGTCGGCCGCGGCCTTGCTCGCAGCCACGATCTCGTTCGGGGTCTTGGCGGCGATGCCATTGCCCGACGAAGAGCCGCCGCAGCCGCCTAGCATGGCGCCGGCGAGACCCAGCGCGAGCACCGCGCACGCAGATAGGAAGGGCCGAGCTCGCATCGCGCGCGGACACTCTAGCCGCTGCTGCGGCCGGCGCTCGCGGGACGCCTGCCTTCGAGGCAGCGCATGGACCGTTCGTTGCGGCGCGCGATCGGGTCGGGCAGCGCTGCTTCAATGGCCATCATGGAGCGAGGCGCGACGGATCGGCAGCACGACGAGCGGTCGCTCGCGTGCCTCGACGGCGAGCTGGTGCCGATCGAGCGGGCGTGCATCCCCGTGACCGATGAAGGCCTGCTGCGCGGGGATGGCGTGTTCGAGGTGGTGCGCCTGTACGAGGGCCGTCCGTTTGCGCTGGATCGGCATCTCGAGCGCATGTCTCGCTCGGCGGCAAACCTGTTGCTGCCGTTCGACCGCGCCGCCGTCGAGGAGGACGCGCGCGCGCTGCTGGGAGCAGCCAAGTCCGGGGATGCGCTGTTGCGCGTGCTGGTGACGCGTGGCGGGCACCGGGTTGCGCTCGTCGAGCCATTGCCGGCGCTGCCGCAGAGTCTCGCGCTCGGCGGCGTGACCTATGCCCCGACGATCGTGCTCGACGGCGTCAAGTCGCTGTCCTACGCGGCCAACATGCTGGCCGGCCGGCTGGCCAGGGAGCGGGGCTTCGACGAGGCCCTGTTGGTGAGCCCGCAGGGGAGCGTGCTGGAGTGCCCCACCGCGTCATTCTTCTGGGTGCGCGCGGGCGAGCTCTTGACGCCGCCGCTCGAGGAGCACGTGCTTGCGTCGATCACCCGCCAGCTGATCATGGCCGTGACCGACGCGCGCGAGCAGCCGACGTCGCTCGAGGACCTGGCGAGCGCCGAGGAGGCATTCGTGGCCTCCAGCGTGCGCGAGGTGCTGCCGGTGCACACGATCGAGCAGCTCGAGCTGCCGGCACCGGGGCCAGTCACCGATGCCACCGCCGCCGCTGTGCGAGCGGAGATCGAAACAGCACTGGCGCGCGCAGTCGCCTGAGCGGGCTGCTCCGTCCGTCGGCCATTCGCGGCGTGGGTCGACGACGCATCTCCGGCGCCGGTGATCTCGCGCGCCCCGTGTGCTATGCGCCTACCGTCTGCGGAGGCGCGCCCCGCAGACGGTAGTTGGCGTATCTAGATCGCGGCGCTGTCAGGCCGCGTGGTCATTTGCAGAGGGCGTTCTTCGGCACTCCGTCGCACGGGTTTGGCTTCGTCGGCTGCGGGCCTGGTGCCGGCTGGCCTTCCTGGGTGTGCAGCGCCCGGGATTCGGCGCTCAGTTCGACGACGTAGCCGAACGGTTCAGTACCCGGGTTGGGCGTGGTCTTGTGCTGGCAGCCCCATGTGCCCTGAATGTTCCCCGGGAACGTGGCGGCGGTGAAGCTGTTGTTCGACACGCAGTTGTTCACCGATTCGCCCGTTTCAGGCGTGTTGAACATGCCGCCCTCGAGCGTGACGTCGCCGGCGAACGCTTTACCCGATGTCCCGTTGCCCGTGAACTTGTTGTTCGAGATCCTGTTCCCGGAGAACTGGAAGAACGTCGGCACAGGTTCTCCGTTGGGGAACTCGAACCCGAGCACGCCGTTGTTGGCGTTGCCCGCGATGACGTTGTTTTCCACCAGATCCGCATACACGCCGGGCATCTCCACGCCAACGCCCCACGGCGCTTCGGCGGTGGTCGAGTTGGCCGGCGTGGTGAGGTTGTTGTTTTCCAGCATCTGGTTCTGACGGAAGATCGTGCAGCGCGAGATGTCCGTCGATTCGAATTTCGGCGTTTCGCTCGTGTTCTGAGCCGAATTGCACGCGCCGTCCTGCGGCGGCGGTTCGTCATCGCCGGCCAGCGAGTTGGGCACGAGGCCCGCGGCGTTGTGCCTGAAGATCGATTTTTCGATGATCAGATGCCCGCCGGAGTTCGTGCCCGAGTAGCCGAGCGCGCTGTTTTCCACCGTCGCGCCGGTGACCTTGGCCTGGCAGTCGCGACACGCACCAATGTACAGGCCGGAGTCGTTGAAGCCGGACGCGTACACCTTTTCCATCGTCCCCTTGATCGAGTTCGATACGAACAGCCCGTAACCGCCAAATTTGCCGGTGTCGTAGGCGGTGAGGTAGGCGCCGTGCCAGCCTTCGGCGCCGATTTTGCCGGTGCCGTCGCCGCCGTTCCACCAGATCTCGTTGCCGTTCCCGCCGTCGCGTTCTGCGCGATTGAAGTTTCGCACGGTCAGGTTTTCGATCGACACGTTGTTCGTTTTGAAGACCTGGATGCCGTTGCTGCCTTCGGCGTTCACGATGTTCTGCCCGTCGAGAATGACCGTGTTGCGATTCATCCCGCGGATGTGCAGGCCCGGCTTTTCGACGAGCACCGATTCTTCATATACGCCGGGTTCGATCAGCACCCAGTCCGACGGTGCGGCGGCGTTGACCGCTCCCTGAATGGTCGGATAGATGTTCGGCCCGGATTTCGTCTTGCTCACGACCCGCACGGTTGCGGCAGACGCGGCGCTCGCGCCCACGCCGAACAGAGCCAGCACGAGCATCCCTGCCAGCGCGTGTCGTAGCCTCGGCAAAGCCGCCCGCGGCCACTGACGCGACCGCGAAGTCGTTTCTCGCGACATCGTTCCTCCCCTCGGTTGCTTGCGGAGCTGGAGGCTATGCGTCCAGCGGAGTGTCCGGCATCGGACTCTAGCGCCAAGCTCCAATCTCGGGGCGATCGTGAAGCCGCCCGGGTGGAACCCGCGCAAACACCGAGCGCATATTTTACGCAAATAGCGATCTTTTCCACGGCCTCTCATGTAATGCTGAGGTTTACGCTGTAGCGTTGGAGCTGCAATCAGGCGTCACCGGGGAGGGGGCGCGATCGCTCGGCGGCAGCCTCATCTCTCCGATCGAAAGGAGAACAATGTCTGCGCAAAACAAGGCCGTGGCCAGGCGGTTCTACGACGCGTGGAACGCCCGCGACCTGGATGCATTCGACGAGCTGGTCGCGCCGGATGCGCAGGACCACGACCCGCAGAACCCCTTCCGTGAGATGCGTGGTCCCGCGGGCGCGAAGCGCGCGGCCGGGATGTACCACTCTGCCTTCTCGGACGGCCGCATCGAGATTGACGACCAGATCGCCGATGGCGACTTGGTGGTCACCCGCTGGACCGGCAAGGGCACGCAGGACGGCGAGCTGATGGGCATGCCGCCCACCGGCAAGTGGGTGGAAGTATCCGGAATCACGATCGACCGGATCGCAGGCGAGCAGATCGCCGAGAGCTGGTCGTGCTTCGACGCGCTCGGCATGATGCAACAGCTCGGCGCCGTGCCTGAGGCCCAGCCGGCTGGCGCGTGAGCAGCGTCGACGACAGGCGATCAGAGTGAAGCACGGGCCCGCGGTGCCGCCTGGGCGCCGCGGGCCATCGTAAGAGAACGACCGCAAGTTGTTCTTGCGCTAGGAGCGTGGCCACGCGTCGGCGCGTGCGTGCATCCTGCTCGGCCCAGGCCAGCAGCCACAGGGCGGCGCGCTGACCCTCCGGAAGCGGCAGGGACTCGATCCTGGCACCTCCAAGTAGAGCGCCGCGACGGCGCCTCCCTGCCTCACACGCGGCGCGAATGATGAGACTTGGCCGCGATCCTCGCAGCGCACGCGAGGCCAGTCAACCGGCGGCGGGGATTCCCCAGGCGATAGACGCCGTGCTAGCGCCTCTCCCCCTCACCAGCTCATCGCCACGTACTTGGTCTCGAGGTACTCGGCGATCCCCTCGAAGCCGCCCTCGCGGCCGAAGCCCGAATGCTTGACGCCGCCGAACGGCGCCGCCGGGTTTGACACCACGCCCTGGTTGAGCCCCACCATCCCCGTCTCGAGCGCCTCGCAGACGCGAAACGCGCGCCCGAGGTCGCGCGTGTACAGGTACGCGACCAGGCCATACTGGGTGCGGTTGGCGGCCTGCACGGCGTCCTCCTCGGAGGAGAAGCGGGCGACCGGCGCCACCGGCCCGAAGATCTCCTCGGCCAGCACGCGCGCGTCGGCACTGACGTCGGCGAGCACCGTGGGCGCGAAGAAGTAGCCGCGGCCGTCCAGCCGTTCCCCCCCGAGCAGCACGCGCGCGCCGCGGCCGGCCGCATCGGCGACCAGATCGGCGACCTTCGTGCGCTGGTTCTCGTCGATCAGCGGCCCCACGTCGGTGCGCGGGTCGGTTCCCCGCCCGACGCGCAGCGAGCGCATCCGCTCCGCCAGCCGTCGCGCGAACTCGTCGGCCACGGAGTCGTGCACGTGGAAGCGGTTGGCGGCCGTGCACGCCTCGCCGACGTTGCGCAGCTTCGCCACCATCGCCCCGTCCACGGCGGCGTCGAGATCGGCATCCTCGAACACCAGGAACGGCGCGTTCCCGCCCAGCTCCATCGAGACCCGCAGCACCTGCTCGGCCGACTGCTCGATCAGCCGCCGCCCCACCTCGGTGGAGCCCGTGAACGACAGCTTGCGCGTGCGCGGGTCCTTCAGCAGCGGCTCGATCACCTCGCCCGAGTGGCGGGCCGTGATCACGTTCAACACGCCTCCCGGCAGCCCCGCTCGCTCGAGTATCTGCGCCAGCGCAAGCATCGACAGGGGCGTCTGCTGCGCCGGCTTGACGACCATCGTGCAGCCGGCGGCGATCGCCGGAGCGATCTTGCGCGTTCCCATCGCCATCGGGAAGTTCCATGGCGTCACGAACACGCACGGACCCACCGGCTGGCGCATCGTGAGGATCCGCCCGCTGCCGGTGGTGTTGACCATGTAGCGGCCGTGGACGCGCACCGCCTCCTCCGAGAACCACCTGAAGAACTCGGCCGCGTAGGCGATCTCGGCGCGCGACTCCGCCAGCGCCTTGCCCATCTCGAGCGTCATCAGCAGCGCCAGCTCCTCCGTGCGGGCCACGATCGCCTCGTACGCGCGCCGCAGGATATCTCCGCGCTCGCGCGGCGCCGTCGCCGCCCACCGTGCCTGCGTCTCCGCCGCTGCGGCGAGCGCCGCGAGCGCATCATCGACCTGCGCGTCGGCCACCTCGGTTAGCCGCTCGCCGGTGGACGGGTCCTCCACAGCGAGCGTGCCGCCCCCGCTCGCCGGCCGCCACCGTCCCCCCACATAGAGCTCCCTGGGGATCCCCTCGATCACCGCCCGCTCCTCGGCTGAGGCGGTCGCGGCGGTGGCGGACTCCTCGCTCGTGCGCTGCGCGCTCATCGAACGGCTGAGTGCCGGCGGCAAAGCTCATGCAACCGGCGCTCTGGTCCGATCGTATGGATCAAGGGGCGATCGCGCTCAGGCACCTGCCTGCACTCCTGAGCACGCCCGGGCACGGATGCTGGACATCAGACCAAACTATCACCGCCTTCGCCGCTGCCTGCCAGCGCTCGCCGGGGCCGTGACGCTCGGCCTGGCCGGCGCGAGCGCGGCCGGCGCGAGCGACCTGGTGATCGCCGGCGCGGGCTGGGGACACGGCGTGGGCATGAGCCAGGCGGGGGCGCGCGGCTACGCCGAGCGCGGTTGGTCCTACCGGGCGATCCTCGCCCGTTACTTCACCGGCACCACCATCGGCGCTGCGCCCGCGCACGCGCGCGTGCGCGTGCTCATCGGCGGCCGCGTGCGGCAGCTGTCACTCGAGAGCTACGTGCGCGGCGTGGTCTCCGCCGAGATGCCGTCGAGCTGGCCGCTCGCCGCGCTCGAGGCGCAGGCGGTAGTGAGCCGCACCTACGCCCTCACCGCGCACGCGGGCGGGTCGAAGTTCGACGTCTACGCGGACACGCGCTCGCAGGTCTACCGCGGCGCCGCGGCGCACACGCCGCAGACCGATGCCGCCGTCGCCGCCACGGCCGGACAGGTGGTCACCTACGCGGGCCGTCCCGCCATCACCTACTTCTTCGCGAACTCAGGCGGGCGCACCGAGAACGTCGAGAACGCGTTCCCAGGCTCGCTGCCCGAGCCGTGGCTGCGCGGCGTGCTCGATCCCTACGACGGCGGCTCGCTGCACAGCTGGACGCTCACGATCGGCTTCTCCTCCGCCGCCGCGCGCCTGGGCGGGCTGGTGCGCGGGCGCTTTGCAGGCATCGAAGTGCTGAGGCGCGGATTCTCCCCCCGCATCATCTCGGCTTACGTGCTCGGCTCAGGCGGGCGCACGCTCGTGAGCGGCGCAGAACTGGCGGCACGACTGGGGCTGCGTGACACGTGGGCGTACTTCAGCGTGCGCAACGGCACCGTCGTCTCAGCCGAGCCCGACCGCAGCGGCCGACCGCCGAGCGCGGGCGAAGCGCCGCCGGCGCTGCCGCCCTCCGGCGGTGCCTCGCCGGGGGTGGGCGCGTCGCCGAGCGCCGACGCGCAGGGCGGCGGACAGACCGCCGCCGCCGGCGCGCCGGCCTCCTCCGGCGCGGGCGCAAGCGCGGGCGGGACCGCGGCGCCCGTCTGAGACTCGCGCCGGCCGTAGGCTTACCCGCCATGGCGCCGCTTCTGCTCGCGGATGTCCCGTGGCTGCTCTACCGCGCGTTCTTCTCGCTGCCGTCCTCGATCGTCGACGGCGAGGGTCGGCCCGTGAACGCGCTGCTGGGAACGATCAATGCGATCCTCTCGGCGGTCGAGGCGACCGCCCCGCGCGCGGTCGTGGCCTGCTTCGGCGCCGAGCAGGCCGCCTACCGCGTGCGCCTGTATCCGCCCTATCACGCCCACCGTGACCCGATGGCGCCGGCGTTGGCGGCCCAGTGGCAGCTGGCGCCGCGGCTGCTCGACGGCCTGGGCTGGAGCGCGAGCGCCAGCGAGGAGCTGGAGGCCGACGACGTGATGTTCTCCCACGCCGAGCTCGAGCGGGCAGGCGGCGGGCAGGCGCTGTTGTTGACGGCCGACCGCGACCTGTTCGCGGCGGTCAACGAGCAGGTGGCGATCCTCGAGCTGCGCGGACGCGCCGCCCCGGTCGAGATCGGCCCGGCGCAGGTGCGCGAACGATACGGCGTGGATCCCGAGCTGGTGCGAGATTTCATCGCCCTGCGCGGCGATCCCTCCGACGGGCTGCCCGGCGCGCCGGGCGTCGGAGCCAAGACGGCCGCGACGCTGCTGCGCCGCTTCGGCTCGCTGGAGGCGGTGCTGGCTGCCGCCGAGGAGCCGAGCGCGGTGATCGCGGGCGATCTGAGCCCGCGCCTGGCGGCGGCGTTGCGCGAGAACGCCGAGCAGCTGCGCGTCTTCCAGCAGGTCGCCACGCTCCAGCGCATCGACGTGACGGCGCCGGAGGATCGCGCCACCGACTTCGCCGGCGGCGCGCGCGCGGTGGCGGCGCTCGGCATGAAACGCCTCGCCGCCCGGCTCGAGCGGTCCGCTAAGGGGTGAACTTGACGGTGATCACGTCGCCGTCGGCGACCTCGTAGCCGCGGCCCTCCAGGCGCATTACGCCGCGCTCGCGAGCGCCCGCGTAGCCGCCCGCCTCGACGAGCTCGCGCCAGCCGATCACCTCCGCCCGCACGAACCCGCGCTGCATGTCCGAGTGGATCTCCCCGGCCGCGTGCCACGCTGTCAGCCCGCGGCGCAGATGCCAGGAGTGGGCCGGTCGCGCCGCGTCCGCGGTGAAGAAGGCGATCTCATCGAGCAGCGCAAACGCCTCGCGCACCACCAGCTCGAGGCCGGACTCGCCGGTGCCGAGCTCCGCGCGCATCGCCTCCGCCTCGGGCGCCTCCAGCTCGGCCAGCTCGGCCTCGATGCGCGCCGACAGCGCCACCGCGCGCGCCTGCTGGGCCGCCGCGTGCGCCCGGACCTCTGCGGGCACCTCCTGGGAGCCCTCGTCGACGTTCGCCACGAACAGCACCGGCTTGGCGGTCAGCGAGCCCAGCTCGCGCGCCGCGTTGGGCGCCTCCTCGGGCACCGGCACCCCGCGCGCCGGCCGGCCCTGCCTCAGCTGCTCCAGAACCCGCTCCAGCCAGGCCTGCTCGGCGAGCGCCGCGCGATCGCCCCCGCGGGCCTGTTTGCTCACCCGCTCCAGGCGGCGCTCGGCCTGCTCCAGGTCGGCCAGCACGAGCTCTGTCTCGACCGTCTCGATGTCGCGCAGAGGGTCGACGCTCCCCTCCGGGTGCACGACGCGCTCGTCGCGATGGGCGCGCACGACGTGCACGATCACGTCGGTCTCGCGGATGTTGGCCAGAAAGCGGTTGCCCAGCCCCTCGCCGTGGTGCGCGCCAGCGACCAGGCCGGCGATGTCGTGGAAGTCGATCGTGTCCCACACGATCTGCGAAGCGCCAACCGTGCGCGCGACCTGCTCGAGCCGCGCATCGCGCACCGGCACCACCGCCAGGTTGGGCTCGATCGTCGTGAACGGATAGTTCGCCGCCTCCGCCCCGGCCGCCGTGAGGGCGTTGAACAGCGAGGACTTGCCCGCGTTGGGCATTCCTACGATGCCGATCCTCGTGCTCAACGCCTGCCCTGCGAGGCGCGCCCTCCCGCCGCGGCGCAGGCGCGCTCGCTCGGTGCGCGGCTGCCCACGACCGTCCCCAGCAGCGCGCCGCCGATCACGTCGGACGGATAGTGCACGCCCAGATACACGCGCGAGCAGGAGAGTCCAAGCGCCAGCGCATACAGCGCGGTGCGCGGCAGGCCGAGGCGCGAGTAGGACAGGGCGCCGGCGAACGACGTGGCCGCGTGCGCGCTGGGGAAGCTCATGCGCGTGGGCGTGCGCGTCAGCGCGGGCAGTCCCGGCAGGCACGGCCGGCGGCGGCGGACGAGCAGCTTGACGGCGGTGTTGAGCGCGTCCGCGCGCAGGACGGTTTCCATCGCCGCTCGCCAGCGCGCGCGCCTGCGCTCATCGACGCGCTGGCCGAGCGCCCCCAGCGCCAGCCACACGGCGCCGTGCTCGCCCAAGCGCGAGAAGCCCGCCACCGCTCGCTCGCAGCGCGCGCAGTGTAAGCGGGTGCGAGCCGCGTGCAGCAGCCGCTCATCGAGGGACCGCAACGGCTACGCGCCGAAGCCCACGCGCAGCTCATCGCTCTCGGAGCGAACGTAGACCACCTGGGAGAGGTCGAGGCGGACCGGGCCCTCCTCGCTGTCGATCTCATGCCAGCCGTCGGTGCCGAGCGCTTCGTTCAGCGCGTCAAGCTGCGCGTCGGTCACCCGCAGCGCGAGCACCTGTCCGCCCTGAAAGCCGATTCCGATGCGGCGCGTGGGCGTTGCCATCACGGCGCCACGTCCGCCGCCGGCTGAACGATCTCGGTGAGCACGCCGCCCATTCCGCGCGGGTGCAGGAAGGCCACGCGCGAGCGGCGGATGCCAACCCGCGCGTGCTCGTCGATCAGCGGCATGCCGGCCTCCCTGAGCGCCGCGAGCGTGGCGTCGACGTCGTCCACCAGGTAGGCGACGTGATGCAGTCCCGGGCCGCGCTTGGCGAGGAACTTCCCCACCGGCGTGCCCGAGTCCAGGGGCGCGAGCAGCTCCACGTGATTCTCGCCGACGTCGAGCAGAACCGCCTCCACGCCCTGATCGGCGACGACCTCCCGGTGGGCAACGCGCAGCCGCAGGCGATCGCGGTAGAGCTCGAGCGCGGGCTCGATCTCCTCGACAGCAACGCCGACGTGGTCGATCCGGGTGAACACCCGGGCCAGTTTATTCGCGCGCTGGCGGCTCCGTGGCGGCCACCGCCGCCACCACGCGCAGGCCGACTCCGGGTGTGCGCTCCATGCGGGGGACCCCCGACATGATCCGATCGATCGCCTCGCGGTCCAGCACCTCGTGCTCTAGCAGCTCGTTCGCGAGCGCGTCGAGCGACTGGCGGTGCGCGACGATCATGCGCTGAGCCGCTCTGCGCGCCTCGTCGATCAGGTCCTGGCGCTCCTCGTCGCGGATCCGCAGCGTCGTCTCGGACAGCCTCACGTCGCCGTCGGGCGCGCGACCCACGCCGGCGGTGCCCATCGCATAGTCGTGGACCATCGCGTGGGCGATATCCGCCACCCGCTTGAGGTCATCCGAGGCGCCGGTCGTGATCGCGCCGAACACCACCTGCTCGGCGACGCGCCCGCCGAGCAGGACGGTCATGTAGTCCAGCAGCTCCTCGCGCGTCTTCAGATACCGGTCTTCGGCGGGCAGGTTCAGCGTGTAGCCCAACGAGCGCCCCCGCGGCACGATCGAGATCCGGTGCACGCGGTCGACCGTCGGCAGCAGCTCTCCGCACAGCGCGTGTCCGGCCTCGTGGAAGGCGACCACCCGCTTCTCGTGCGCGTTCAGCACGCGCCGCGACTGCACGCCGGCGATCACTCGCTCCAGGGCCGCGTCGAAGTCGGCCGTGACGATCGCAGCGGCGCCCGGAGATCGCGGCCTCGTTGCAGATGTTCGCCAGGTCAGCGCCGGTCAGGCCGCTCGTCTGCTGCGCCACCAGTGACAGGTCCACTTCGTGCAGCGGCTTCTGGCGCGTGTGCACCGCGAGTACCCCTTCGCGCCCCTTCACGTCGGGCGGCATCACGAACACCTGGCGGTCGAAGCGGCCCGGGCGCAGCAGCGCCGGGTCGAGCTTCTCGAGCAGGTTCGAGGCGGCGATCACGACCACGCGTCCGCTCGAGGAGAAGCCGTCCATCTCCACCAGCAGCTGGTTGAGCGTCTGGTCCTTCTCGCCCGAGATGTCCGCCCCGCGCCGTCCGCCCACCGCGTCGAGCTCGTCGATGAAGATGATCGCCGGTTCGTGCTTGCGCGCGATCGCGAACAGGCGGCGAATGCGCGCGGCGCCTAGCCCCGCGAACATCTCCACGAACGAGGCCGCCGACTGGGCAAAGAACCGTGCTCCGGACTCGTGCGCCACGGCCTTCGCGAGCAGCGTCTTGCCGGTTCCGGGCGGGCCGTGCAGGAGGATCCCCTTGGGCACCGTCGCCCCCATCGCCTGGAAGGCCCGCGGATCGCGCAGGAACTCGACGATCTCCTGCAGCTCCCCCTTGGCTTCGTCCACACCGGCGATGTCCGCGAACGACACCGCCTGGCTCGAGGCCGGCTTGATCTGCTGCGGCTTGATGCGCGGCATCACCTTCAGCGTCCGCCACATCACCAGGATGATCGCCGTGAAGAAGACGAACATCAGCACCGGCTGCCACTGAAGCGCCCAGTTCTGAACTTCGGTGATGAACGACGTTCCCGACCCCGCCGCGACAGGCGCCGCGTGGGTAACGACGTGAGGCTGCGTGCTCGCGTGTGCCAGCGGCGGCTGTCCAAGCAGCGCGTGCGCGAGGCGCGCCGGCGGCACCTTGAACACGCCGCGCACGGCCTGCGTGACCCCCGCGTTGACCGCTTCCAACAGCTGCGCCATCCTTGGCATCCGCACCAGTATGGCGAGTCTGCGCGCGCTTTACCAGCGCCGGCTTGCGTTCACGCAAGCTCTCATGCAGGCCAGCTCCGCCCAGCGTGCGTTTGCGCCAGCGCGCCAGCTCAGCCCAGCACGCGCTGCGCCAGCGCGCCGAAGAAGTCCGTCGCCAGCTCCAGGTCGCGCACGTCGATGCGCTCGTCCGCGCCGTGGATCAGCGGCGCCGATTCGAGCAGCGACTGATGGCGCTGGGGGCAGAACCCGTACGCCACGCACTGCGGATAGGCCTCGCGGAAGTGCCGCGAGTCGGAGAACCCCGGCAGCATGAAGGGCACCACCTCGGCGCCCGGGTCCCGCTCTGAGGCCCACGCCGAGATGTGCTCCATCAGCGTCGAGCGCAGCGGCGAGTGATTGCCGACCACGCGCTCGGTGAAGGCGATGCGAAAGCCGTCGTCGCCCAGCACTTCGGCGATTCCCGCCCGCACCTCGGCCTCGCCCTGCCCCGGCGGCACGCGGCAGTCGACCTTGAGCTCCGCGCGGCTGGGGATCACGTTCACCTTCTCCGAGGCGCGGATGCGGGTGGGCGTGAACGTGACTCCGAGCATCGGCTCGAACATGACCGCCAGGCGCGCGTCGGCTGCCCGCAGGTGCGCGATTGCCGCCGCCGGATCCTCCGGGTCCTCGCCGAGACCGCGCAGCAGCTCGCGCGCCTCACCGGTCAGCCGGTAGGCGGGCTGGCGCTCCGCGAGTCGCGCGAGCACGGGCGCCATCTTCAGCAGCGCGTTGTCTCCCATGCCGGGCATCGAGGCGTGACCGGCGACCCCGTCCGTTGTGATCGTGAAGCGGAACACGCCCTTCTCGGCGCAGCACACGCCGTAGCAGCGACGCCCCCCGTACTCGAACACCGAGCCTCCGCCCTCATTTATGAGCAGGTCGCAGCGCGCCTTCTCAGGGTGCGTCTCGGTGAGCCACCGAGCGCCGAGCGAACCACCCGTCTCCTCGTCCACGACCGCCGCGATCAGCAACTCCCCCTTGGCGGGACGCCAGCCGGCGCGGACGAGCGAGGCCACGGCGGCCACCTCCGCGGCGACCTGGGACTTCATGTCGAGCGCGCCGCGTCCCCAGATGAAGCCCTCGGCCAGATCGCCTGCCCAGGGATCGTGGGTCCACTCGGCGGGGTCGGCGAGCACCGTGTCGAGATGGCCGAGGTAGCACAGCGTCGGGCCCTGCTGGCCGCGCGCTCCATCCGCGCGCAGCCGCGCGAGCAGGTTGGGCCGCGTGGGCTCGGCGCCGAGTAGCTCGCACTCGAACCCCGCCTCGCGCAGGTGCTGGGCGAGATACTCGCTGGCCGGGCGCTCGTTCCCCGGCGGATTAACCGTGTTGACGCGGATCAGCTCGCGCAGCAGCTGCTGCGCCTCGGCCGCCGCCGCGGCGACCGGCGCCACCGAGCTCATGTGGCGCTCATGCCGCGCAACCGTGGAGGCTCATCCGGCAGATCGTACGCCGATCGCGGCGACCTCCTCGCGACTCAGCGGGAAGTGGCAGGCGGTGAGCGTACCGCTGCCCTTGTCCTCCAGCTGCGGCTGCTGCCTCGAGCAGAGCTCCTGCGCCTTCGGGCAGCGGGTGTGAAAACGGCACGCTTTGGGCGGGTTGGCGGGGCTCGGCACATCACCGCTGAGCAGCCTTCGCTCGCTGCCATGGTGAGAGGGATCGGCGACCGGCACGGCCGACAGCAGCGCGCCGGTGTACGGATGGCGAGGAAACGCGTACAGATCGTCGCCCGACCCGGTCTCGACGATCTTGCCGAGATACATCACCGCCACGCGGTCGCACATGTGGCGCACAACGGACAGGTCGTGGGCGATGAAGATCAGCGTCAGCCCGAAGCGCCGCTGCATGTCGCGCAGCAGGTTGAGCACCTGCGCCTGGATCGACACGTCCAGCGCGGACACCGGCTCATCGGCGATCAGCAGCTTCGGCCGCAGCGCCAGCGCGCGCGCGACGCCGATGCGCTGGCGCTGGCCGCCGGAGAACTCGTGCGGGTAGCGGTTGTAGTGCTCGGGGTTCAACCCAACCGTCTCCATCAACTCCTGCACGGCGCGTTTTCGCTCGCCCTTCTCCCGCTTCAGGCCATGGATCGCGTACGGCTCGCCGATGATCGAGCCGACGGTCTTGCGCGGGTTCAGCGACGAGTAGGGGTCCTGGAAGATCATCTGCATCTCCCGCCTGATCGCCTTCATGTCCGCCCCGCGCAGGTCGGTGATGTCCTGACCCTCGAAACGCACCTGCCCCGAGGTCGGCTTCTGCAGGCGCATGATCAGCTTGGCGGTCGTGCTCTTGCCGCAGCCCGTCTCGCCCACTATCCCCAGCGTCTCTCCCCGGCGCACGTCGAAGCTGACGCCGTCGACCGCGCGCACGGCGCCGATCTTGCGCTGGAAGATGATGCCCCGGGTGATCGGGAAGTGCTTGACGAGGTCGCGCACCTGCACCAGCGGCTGAACGGCGTCCGGCACCGGCGGGGCCGTCGTGGCGAGCCGCTCGGGAGCTCCCCCGAAGGGATCGGGCGCCTGCGCGCTCACGGGGTCGCTCCCTCGGGCAGGCCCTCGGCGTCGGGCGGCAGCTGCGCCGCGTCTTGCAGTTGCGGCGCCGGCGAGAGGCCGGTCTCTGCGATCGCCTCTGCCGGCGTGTGCCCGGCGCGGAGCGCGGCCCACAGACGCTGGCGGGCCGGCGCCTCGAGCAGGCAGGCGACGAAGTGCGTCGGCTCCTTCGGCACGGGCTCGAGCCTGGGATCGATGCGCGAGTGCTCGGGCTGCGCGTAGGGGCAGCGCGGGTGAAAGTGGCACCCGGACGGCCGTGAGATCAGGCTCGGCGGCGTCCCGGGAATCGGCATGAGCTGCTCCTCGCGCGGGCCGGCGAGCGTGGGGATCGAGCCGAGCAGGCCCCACGTGTAGGGGTGCTCGGGGCCCGAGAACACGAGCTCGGCGGAGGCCGTCTCGACGATTCGCCCGGCGTACATCACCGCCACGTCGTCGGCCATCTCCGCCACCACGCCGAGGTCGTGGGTGATGATCACGATCGCCATGCCGAGCTCGCGCTGCAGGCGCTCCAGCAGGGCGAGGATCTGGGCCTGCACGGTCACGTCCAGCGCGGTCGTGGGCTCATCGGCGATCAGCAGCTTCGGCTCGTTGGCGAGCGCCATCGCGATCATCGCGCGCTGGCGCATGCCGCCAGAGAACTCGTGCGGGTAGCCGTCCACGCGGCCGCGAGGGTCGGGGATGCCCACCAGGCCGAGCAGCTCCACGGCTCGCGCGCGCGCCTTCGCCTTGGGCACCTCCCGGTGCGCGCGCACCGCCTCGGCCAGCTGGTCGCCGACCTTGTAGAGCGGGTGCAGCGATGACAGCGGGTCCTGGAAGATCATCGCGATCTCGTTTCCCCGGATGCGGCGCAGCTCGTCTTCGGGCAGCCGTGTGAGGTCGCGGCCGCCGAACAGGATGCGCCCCGAGATGCGGGCGCCCATCCGCCGCGTCAGCCCGAGCGTGGTGAGCGAGGCCACCGTCTTGCCCGAGCCTGACTCACCGACGATCCCCAGCGTTTTCCCGTGCAAGACCTGGTAGGTGATGCCGTCGACGGCATGCACGATCCCGTCTTCGGTGGGGAATTGCACGCGCAGGTCCTCGACGCGGAGGAGGGGAGGCTGCACGCTCACAGGTCAAGCCCCCCGTCTCATCTCGCCACGCACGATGGCGCTGGGGCGCTCACGAGTAGCGCACCCGTGGGTCGAGGAACGCATAGCCGATGTCCACGAGGATGTTGGCGATGATGATGAATAGCGCCGCGAGCAGTACGGTGCCCTGGACGATCGGGAAATCGGCGTGGGTTATCGCGACGTACGATTTCCAGGGGCAGCAGCGTTGCGATGGGAGTGATCGAGGCACGTACCCCCTGCCGCACGACCCTGTGCTCGGGCAGACCCTTCGCGCGCGCCGTGCGGATGTAGTCCTCGCTCATCGTCTCGATCAGGCTGCCGCGCATCAGACGAGCGTAGATCGCGACCCCGGTCGAGGCCAGCACGATCCACGGCATGACGAGCGAGGTGAACCATTTGCCGGGATCCGAGGTCAGGCCCACGTAGGTGCCCGAGCCGGGCAGGATGGGGAATTTGCCGATGTCCTGTGAGAACAGGAGCAACGCGACCAGACCGAGCCAGAATTCCGGGGCCGAGATCAGCAGCAGCGCGGTGCCCATCGAGGCGCGGTCGATCGGCGAGTGACGCCGCAGCGCCGAGATGATCCCCACCGACAGCCCCGCCAGCACCCATAGCACGGCGGCGCCGATCGTCAGCGACAGCGTCGCGGGCAGCCGTTCGAAGATCAGGCTGCGCACCGACTGGCGGCTGTAGTAGCTGTAGCCGAGATCGAAGTGCAGGAAGACGCCCTTGATGTATTTCCAGAACTGATCCAGCGTCGAATGGTCGAGACCGAGCGAGTGCCTGATCTCCCTGATCAGCCCGGGACTTGGATCGCGCCCCGCCCGCAGCACGGCGGGATCGCCCGTCGGGAAGACCCGGAAGAAGACGAACGTCAGGGCGCAGACGACGATCAGGAGCACGACCCCCCACAGCAGCCTGCGGATGATGTAGCGCGTCATCGTCCGGGTTCGCGCATCGCTGGCTGAAGCCGGCCATCGCGCGCCTGCTCGCCGAGAGCGCCCGCGGCGGCGGGGCCCGCGCCGGTGTGGAGCGAGCCCCGTCGCGCGGTCGCGCGCGTCGCTACTTCAGCGAGGTCCAGCTGTAGTCCCACTCGCCGGTGTCCCACAGGTCGCCGACGCCCTTGACGGTGGTGCCCTCGATGTTCGCCTGCTTGTCCCAGTCGAACGGGATCGCCACGGCGTTTTCGACCAGTTCTTCATCGATCTTCGCCCAGGCCTTGCGCCTGGCCGGTTCAGCGTTGATCGATTCGGCGGCGGTCATCGCGGCGTTGATCCTCGGGATGTTCGTCTGGCCCCAGTTCACGTTGCCGGTGGACACGATGGACTTGCCGTTGAACGTGATGTTGAGCACCGTCTGCGGGTCGGCGAAGTCGGCGATCCAGCCGACGCTCGGACACACGTCGATCTCTTCTTTGGGGACGTTGCAGTACTTCGCATACGCCGTGGCCGAGTCGACCAGCGTGAGCTTCGTGGTGAAGCCGAGGCTTTTCAGCGTCTGGTCGAAGATTTCCGCGTCTTCCTTGGCGGGCGGATTGCTCGCGCCCACGACGGTGATCGTCTTGCCGCCGGTGTACTTGCCGCTCGGGTAGCCCGCGAGCTTGATGTACTTTTCCGCGACTTTCGGGTTGCCTTGGGGGTATTCGTTGAAGTCGAACCTCGGGCCCTTGACGCCGCCGGACTCTTCGAAGCCGCGGATGCCCGGATAGATGAAGTGGGTCTGCACGGTGGTGACCAGCGTGCCGCCCCGCGCCCTGTTCAGGGCCACGCGATCGGTCGCCGCGTACACGGCCCTGCGCAGGTTGACGTTGGTGAACGGCCCGTGCGCGTTGTTGAGCGAGATGTAGTGGCTCCCGGCGCCGGGCGAGACCTCCAGCTGGCTCCTGTATTTTTCATACGCGAGCTTCACCGTTGACTGCGCCGGAAGTTCGTTCTGCACGACGTTCGTCCCGCTCAGTACCTGGCGGCCGATGACCGGGCTGCTGCCGCCGGTCTTCTGGCGAATTTCATCCAGGTAGGCCGGACGCACGTCGGTCGCGGCGTTCCAGTTCGGGTTGCGCACGAGCGTCATCGACTTGCCGGGGACGTAGCCGATGCCCAGCACTTTGCCCGACTTGTCGTTCTTGAACATGTACGGGCCGGTCGCCACCTGGAAGTTGCCGTAGTCACTCGGTTTGTGCTTGTCGAATTTTTCTGCGTATTCCTTCGGCACCGCCGCTGTGATCGGCATCACGAAGGCGTCCACCAGGAGCTTTGCCTTCGGTTCTGAAAGGTGAAAGACGATCGTGTGCTTGTCGGGCGTGACGATGCCCTTCACCGGGCCGCCCTTGGCCGACGGCATCCCTTCGATCACCTTGAAGTACGTGGGTATGTATGGGTTCGCCACGTTTTCGTTCGCTCCCCGCTCGATCGCGTAGGAGACGTCTTCGGAGATGACTTCGCGGTTCACCGGCGGGCTGAAGTGGATGCCCGTCTTCAGATGCACGGTGACCGTCTTGTTATCGGATGAGACTTCCGGATTCGAGGCGGCCATGTCGGGTACCGCTTCCGTGTACGTGTTCGGCTTGTTGACCATGAGCGGTCGCTGCGTGGCGAACACGACCGCGTAGTCGATGTTGTAGTAGGCGAGACCGGGGTCGATGTGTTCGAATTCGGTTTCGTTGAGCACTTCGAGCACGCCGCCGCGTTTGCCGCCGGTGAGCGGCTGGTCTTTCGGGTTCTGAGCACCTCCCGAGCTGAACGGGTCGTTGCTCGCGAGCTTCGTGCTGCTCGAGCCGCATGCTGTGAGCACCAGCACCGGCACAGCTGCGATCGCGGCCACAACGACCGCTCTGATGGACCTCATTTGGCGACGCCTCCTGTGTTGTCGTAAAGCACCCGTAGCGGGCGGTCGGTTCGCGCTCATCGCGCACTCCTCGGGTTCAAGGCGTCCCTCAGCCCGTCACCCAGCAAGTTGAAGGCCAGCACCGTGATCAGCAGCGCGATGCCGGGGAAGACCATCCACCACCAGGCCGTGTTGAAGATGGGGGTCGCCTGGGCGATCATGTTCCCCCAGCTGGCGGTGGGCGGGCGGATACCCACGCCCAGGAACGAGAGGCCGGCCTCGAGCAGGATGTTGGTGGGTATCTGCAGGCTCGCGTAGACGATGATCGGCGCAGCCAGGTTGGGCAGGATCTCGCGCAGCATGATGCGCGCGTCGGAGGCCCCCAGCCCCCGCGATGCCTCCACGAACTCGCGCTCGCGCAGCGAGAGCACGAGGCCCCGGACGATGCGCGCCGTGTAGGGCCACGTCGCGAGCGAGATCAAGAAGATGATCACGCCCAGGCCGGGCTGGATGGCGCCTTTGATGCAGCCCCGCACTGCGCAGGCGGCGCCGATGCCCAGCCCGAGCAGCAGGATGGGGATCGACAGCACGACGTCGATCAGCCGCGAGAGCAGCGTGTCGACCCAGCCGCGGTAGAAGCCCGCGAGCGTGCCCACGAGAACGCCGATCACGGTCGCGATCCCGGTGCCGATGATCCCCACCTCCAGCGCGACCCTGCCGCCGTAGATCGTGCGCGACATCACGTCCTGGCCCAGCGAATCGACGCCGAACGGGTGCGCCGAGCTGGGCCCCAGCGGGCTGCCGAACTGGTCGGTCAGGTTCGGGTTCTCGACGTTAGGGCCCGGTAGACCGAAGATTTTGATGACCAGCGGCGCCGCAAGCGCAATCACGATCAGCAGCAAGATGACCGCGAGAGAGACCTTCGCCACGCGGTCCTGGCGAAAGCGCCGCCAGAAGAGCTGCAGCGGCGAGCGGGCGGCGACCTCGGCGCGCGACTCCAGGAACTCCAGCCCGCCGGGAGCGCCCGGGACGAGCTCGGCGGCGCCGACGCTCACGGCGCGCTCCCTCCGCGTGGGCGCGCACAGAGTGGGGGGGCAACGCTGTTCACTGCAACCGCCCGCCGCCTCTGGTGCTGATCATCACAATGTAGACCACCGAGCGTAGGTCTTCGACAGATAACGCCCGGCGACCTGCTGCAGCAGCTCATATGGTTCAAATATCGGCTCGCGCCGCGCGATACTCAAAAACCATGGCCGACACGCTGTTTGACCCCGGCGCGGGCACACGCGCAGGCGCCGACGATCGCGGACCGGACGCGGCCCCCGGCGGCGGCCTGCGAGCGCCGCTTGCGGCGCGCGTGCGGCCGAGCTCGCTTGCGGATTTCGTGGGGCAGTCGCACCTGCTCGGCGAGGGCTCGGCGCTGCGCGTGGCGATCGAGCAGGGCCGGCCGCACTCGATGGTGCTGTACGGCCCGCCCGGCTCGGGCAAGACGACGCTCGCGCGGATCCTCGCGCAGCGCTCGCCGGCGGTGCTCGAGGAGCTGAGCGCCGTCGCGGCCGGGCGGGCGGAGGTGCGCGGCGTGGTCGAGCGCGCCACCCACCGCCGCGCGGCCGGGGTGCCGACGGTGTTCTTCCTGGACGAGATCCACCGCTTCAACAAGGCCCAGCAGGATGCGCTGCTGCCCGCGGTCGAGCAGGGACTGATAACCCTGATCGGGGCGACGACCGAGAACCCGGCCTTCGAGGTCAACGGAGCGCTGCTCTCGCGCCTGCGCGTGTACGCGTTGCGCGCGCTCGGCGCGGACGAGGTGGCGACGGTGCTGCGTCACGCGGCGCGGGAGCTCGCCGGGCCGCCGGTGAGCGAGGAGGCGATCGATTTCCTCGCGGCGCGCAGCGAAGGCGATGCGCGCACCGCCTTGAACGCGCTGGAGCTCGCCGCGGCCACAGCAGCCGAGCGCGGCGAGCCGGGCGTCACGCTGCAGCGGGCCGAGGACGCCCTGCAGCGCCGCGCGCTGCTGTACGACAAACGGGGGGACCTCCACTACGACTACATCTCCGCATGGATCAAGGCCACGCGCGGCTCCGATCCAGATGCCTCGCTGTACTACCTCGCGGTGATGCTCGAGGGCGGCGAGGATCCGCGCTTCATCGTGCGCCGGATGGTGATCCTCGCCTCCGAGGACATCGGCAACGCCGATCCGGGGGCGCTGTCGGTAGCCACCGCCGCCGCGCAGGCGGTCGATCACGTGGGCCTGCCCGAGGCGCGCTACGCGCTCGCGCAGGCAGCCATCTACCTCTCGCTGGCGCCGAAGTCAAACGCCGCCGGACGCGCGCTGGCCGCGGCGAGCCACCACGTGCGCGAGCGAGGCGCCGCGCCGGTGCCGCCGTGGCTTCGCTCGGGCCCGCGGCCCGGGCAGGAGCGCGGGGGCTACGACAACCCACACGAGCATCCCGGCCATCTGTCCGCGCAGCAGCTGCTGCCTGAAGGCGTGGCCGGAGAGCGCTTCTATGAGCCCGATGAGGCCGAGCGGGAGCTGGCACGGCGCCTGGCGGACGTCCGCCGAGCGCGCGGCCAGCGATAATCGCCGCACATGAGCACCGCCGTGAGCGAGACCGCCGCGCAGGCGAGCCTCGAGATCCGCGACCCGGCGCGGGGAGAGATCCTCGGCAGCGTTCGCGCCACGCAGCCCGATCGGGTCCCGGAGCTGGTGCGAGCGGTCGCCAAGGTGCAGCCGCTGTGGGCGCTGCTGCGCGTGTCCGACAGAGCCCGGTACATGGACCGCATGGCGCAGGCGGTGATCGACGACTTCGACGAGCTGGCCCGCTCGATTGCGCGCGAGCAGGGGCGCCCGGCAGCCGAGGTTGCCGCGCTCGAGCTCTTGCCCGCGATCGACGCGCTGCTGTGGATCGCCGCCGAGGGTGCCGAGGTGCTTGGCCCCAGGCGCGTGCACACGAGCCACTCCCTGTCGATCGCCAAGCGTGCTCGCATCGCCTACGAGCCGTTTGGCGTGGTGGGCGTGATCGGCGCCGGCAGCGCGCCGTTTGCGCAGCCGCTCGGCCAGATCGCCGGCGCGCTGCTGGCGGGCAACGCGGTCGCGTTCAAGCCCGCCGCGCGGGCCGCGCTGGCGGGCGAGCACATCATGCGCGTGCTGGGGCGAGCGGACCTGCCCGAGGGGCTGGTGCGCGTTGCGCACGGCGGCGCCGATGTGGGCATCGCCCTGGCGCAGGCGCCCGTGCACAAGGTCCTGTTCACCGGCTCGCCCGCCGTCGGACGCGTGGTGGCGCGCGCGTGCGTTTCCGGCGAGAAGGAGGTCACGCTCGAGCTGGGCGGCAAGGACGCGATGCTCGTGCTCGCCGACGCGCATCTGCAGCGGGCCGCGGCCTGCGCCATGTGGGCCGGCTGCGTGGGCGCCGGGCAGGCGCGCGGGGCCGTCGAGCGTGTGTACGTGGCGCACGAGCGTTTCGACCGCTTCCTGGCCGAACTGGTGGCGGCGGCGGGCGCGCTCACGGTAGGCGACCCCGCCGACCCGCGCACGCAACTCGGGCCGCTGGCCTCGGCGCGGCGGGTGGAGCATGTGGGCGCGCTCGTCGCGGAGGCCGTCGAGCAGGGGGCGCGCGTTCACTGCGGCGGCCCGGTCAGCCCCGCGGACTGCCCCGGGGGCTCGTTTTACGCCCCCGCCGTCCTCACCGGGGTCACGCACGAGATGCGAATCATGCGCGAGCCCATCGACGGACCGGTGCTGGCGGTGCTCGCCGTCGACTCGGTGCACGAGGCGATCGCGCTCGCCAACGACAGCGAGTTCGCGCTCGGCGCATCGGTGTGGACGGCGGACCGATACCAGGCGCTGCGCATCGCGCGCGAGCTGCAGGCCGGCATGGTGTGGCTCAACGACCACTTGCCCTGCCCGATGGTCTCGCGCGGCCCGTGGGGAGCGGCCGCCCGGGGCGGGCTCGGGCGCACGCTCGGGCAGGCCGGGCTGCGCGCTTGCGCGCAGGAGAAGCTGATCACGTGGGACCCGCCGGCGACGCGCGGTCTGTGGTGGGGTCCTTACGACGAGGTCACGACCAGGGCCGCGCAGGCGGCGGCGCGACTGCGCTCCGCGCGCGAGCCGGACCACACCAGGGCGTGGCGCGAGGGCGCGCTGGCGCTGGCGCGCGTCGGCGCGCGCGCGCTGGGGCGGGGCCTGCCGCGCTGAGGCGGCGCATCGGGGCTGCTCTACCCTGTCAGCATGCCCGCCCAGGCCTACGCCGGAAAGGAGTGCGTGTGTCAGCTGCGCAGGGGAATCTGCGACCAGAGCTGCGTGGCGGGGATGCTCGAGACGCCGCTGTACATCGCGTGCCTGAAGCTGACCTCGCGCCGCTGTGCGGTGGTCGGCGGCGGCGAGGTTGGCCTGGAGAAGGTCGACGGGTTGCTCGCGTGCGACGCCGACGTGACGCTGATCGCCCCGCGCGCGCACCCGGCGCTGGTGGAGTACGCGCGCGAGGGATCGATCGCGTGGAAGCAGCGCGAGTACGGCGGCGGCGCCGATCTCGAGGGCGCCTTCCTGGTCATCGCCGCGACCGACAGCACCGAGGTGAACATCGCCGTCTTCGACGACGCCGAGGCGCGGGCGATGCTCGTCAACGTGGTCGACGTGCCGCCGCTGTGTAACTTCATCCTGCCCGCAATCGTGCGCAACGGCCCGCTGGCGATCGCGATCTCCACCGCCGGCGCCTCGCCGGCGCTGGCCAAGCGGCTCAAGCGGGAGATCGCCGAACGCTACGGCGAGCCGTACGCGCGGCTGGCGATGATCCTCAACGAAGCGCGCGGCTGGGCGAAGGACACGCTTGCCACCTACCAGGAGCGCAAGGAGTTCTTCGAGGGGATCGTGGGGGGCGACCCCGATCCGGTGGCGCTGTTGCGCGCCGGCGATGAGCGGGCGGTGCGCGAGCTGATCGCGCGCGCTCAGCGCGAGCGGGCGCCGCAGGCTTCGAGAGCCTGAGGGTGCCGGCGGTCCAGCTCGAGGGCCTGGCCCGCCGCTACGGTGAGCGCGAGGCGCTGGGCGGGGTTTCGCTGTCGTTGCAGGCGGGGCAGTCGCTCGTGGTGTTCGGCCCCAACGGTGCCGGCAAGAGCACTCTGCTGCGCGTGCTGGCGACGCTGCTGCGGCCGCACGCGGGTAGCGTGCGCGTGCTGGGAAAGCCTCTACCGGAGGAGGCCTGGGCCGTGCGCGGGAGGGTCGGGCTGCTCGCGCACGAGCCGCTGCTGTATCGGGACCTCACCGCGCGCGAGAACCTGCGCTTCCACGCCCGGCTGCACGGCGTCGCGCTCGAGCGGGTGGAGCGGCTGCTCGAGCTGGTGCGTCTGGAGCGCCGCTGCCGCGAGCCGCTGCGCACGCTGTCGCGCGGGATGGTGCAGCGTGTGGCGGTCGCGCGCGCGGTCCTGCACGAGCCCGAGCTGCTGCTGCTGGACGAGCCGCGCGCCAACCTCGACCCGGCGGCGAGCGAGCTCGTCGATCCGCTGATCGGTGCCGCGGCGCAGCGCACGCGCGTGATCACCAGCCACGACCCCGCGCGCGGGCTCGCCGAGGCCGACATGGTGCTCGGCCTGCGCGCGGGAAGGCCGGCGCTGCTGCGCGCGGCGGGCGATGTCAGCGTCGCCGAGATCGCACAGCTATACCGATGAGGCGCACGGTGGCGGCGCTGTTGCGCAAGGAGCTGTTGATCGAGCTGCGCTCCTGGCAGTCGGTCCCGGGAATGTCGCTGTTCGCGCTCACCACGTTCGTCGTGTTCCACTTCGCGCTCAACCGCTCCAGCGTGGACGGCGACCTGGCGGCTGGGATCCTGTGGGTGACGCTGCTGTTCGCCGCCATCCTTGGCGTCAACCGCCTGTTCGTGGCCGACGCCGAGGAGGGCGGCTTCGATGGCTTTTTGCTCGCGCCCGTGGACCGCGGCGCGCTGCTGCTCGCCAAGGCGCTCGCGTTGCTGCTCTACCTGGTGCTGCTCGAGCTCGTCGCCGTGCCCGCGTTCGCGCTGCTGCTGCTGGGTCCGACGCTCGCAGGGACGCTGCCGAGCCTGGTCGGGGTGCTGGCCCTGGGCGATCTCGGCGTCGCGGTGATCGGCACGCTCGTGGCCGCGCTGGCGGTGCGCACGCGGGCGCGTGATCTGCTTGGGCCGTTGCTGGCGCTGCCGCTGTTCGTGCCGATCGTGATCGCCGGCGCGCGCGCGAGCTCGCCCCTGCTGGCGCCGCGCGGCGGCGACCCGGCGGCCCGCTGGCTGGCCACGCTGGGCCTCTATGATCTGTTGTTCGGGCTGATCGCCTACGCCCTGTTCGATTTCCTCTTGGAGGACTAGTGATGCATAGCTCGAGCCCGTCCTCGCCAGCCGTCGGCAGCGGGTTGCGCGCGCTCAGCATCGCGGCGGCCGCCGTGATGGCGGTCGCGCTGGGGCTCGTGTTCTTCTACGCGCCGCTGGACGCCGATCAGGGGTTCCTGCAGAAGATCTTCTACCTGCACGTGCCGCTGGCGATCGTCGCGCTGTGCGGGTTCGTGGCCGGGGGGCTGATGGCGATCATGTACCTGCGCACGCGTGAGGCCCGCTGGGACATGCGCTCCTACGTGGCGATCCACATGAGCCTGATCTTCGCCGTCGCCACGCTCATCACGGGCTCGATCTGGGCGCGCGGATCGTGGGGCAGGTGGTGGGCGTGGAACGAGCCGACACTGGTCTCGTTCTTGATCGTCTTTTTGTTGTATGCGACCTACCAGCCGCTTCGCTTCGCGATCGAGGACCCCGAGCGCCAGGCGCGATACGCATCGGTGTTCGCGATCACGGCCGCCGCGTTCGTGCCGATGAACTTCATCGCGGTGCGACTCTCGACCGCGTACCTGCACCCCCGCGTGCTGGGCAGCACGTCCAATCTGCCGCCGCGGATGGCGTTCACGTTCGTCATCTCGCTGCTCGCCGTGGCGCTGCTGTACGCGACGCTGTGCAGCTGCGAGCTCGCCGCCAAGCGCGCCCGCGCCCAGCTGCGCACGCTACGCCGCCTGGCCGATGCGCGCGCCGGCGCCGGCGCGGATGCGGGCGGGCAGTCACGCCGAACGCGGAGCGAGACCCCCCCGATGCCGGCGGCCGGAACGCTCGCCGCGCCGGCTCCGCGAGGCGGCCTGTGATGCCGACCGCGCTGCTCGGCGCGCTACCCGCGCTGCCGCTGCACGAGGCCGGCAAGTACGTGGCCGCGGCGTACGTGGTGGCGTTCGCCGTGGTCCTCATCTACGTGGCGATCATGGCGGTGCGCCTGAGCCACATCCAGCGGGAGCTGGGGGAGCTCTCCAGGCGGGAGCGCGCCGCCGCCGGCCGCCAACCGGACTCGACGGGGGAGTCGCAGCTGCCGTGAGCGAGCTGCTGGCGCTGGGCATCTCCCACAAGACCGCGCCCGTCGCGCTGCGCGAGCGCCTGGCCTTCAGCGATGAGCAGGGCGGGCAGTTCGCAGCCGAGGCCACGGCCACCGCGGAGGTGCGCGAGGCGGTGGTGATCTCCACGTGCAACCGAACCGAGGTCTACCTGGTGGTCGGCGACCCGGTGCGCGCCGAGGCGGACGTGCTCGGGCTGCTCGCGCGGCGCGCGGGCATCCGCCCCACCGAGCTGGCGGAGGCGATCTACTCGCCGCGCAACTGCGACGCCGCGCGGCAGCTGTACCGCGTCACCGCGGGGCTGGACTCGATGATCGTGGGCGAGGCGGAGATCCAGGGACAGGTCAGGCGCGCGCACGAGGCCGCGGCTCGTGCCGGCGCCACCGGTCCTTTTTCGAACCGCCTGTTCGCGGCCGCGCTGACGACCGGCAAGCGCGTGCGCTCCGAGACGGAGATCGGCGCGAGCCGGGTCAGCGTCCCCTCGGTGGCTGTCGATCTCGCGCTCAGCGTGATCGGAGATCTCGCGCAGCGCCACGTGGTGGTGCTCGGGGCGGGCGAGACCAGCGAGCTCACGGCGAGCGCGCTCGCCGACCAGGGCGCCGGCACGGTGTTCGTCGCCAACCGCCACGCGGACCGGGCGCTGAGCCTGGCGCAGCGCTTCGGCGGGTCCGTCGTGGGGCTCGAGGGACTGCCGGAGCAGCTGATGCGCGCCGACATCGTGCTCTGCTCGACCGCCTCACCGCACCCGATCGTCGGCCGCGAGGAGCTCGAGCTGGTGATGCGCGAGCGCGCAGGACGCTCGCTGCTGCTGATCGACATCGCCGTCCCGCGCGACATCGACCCGGCCTGCGCGGAGCTGGACGGCGTCAGCCTGTACGACGTCGACGACCTGCAGGCGGTCGTGGCGCGGAACCTCACCACGCGCGAGGGCGAGGTCCCCCGGGCAGAAGACATCGTCGAACAGGAGATCCACCGCTTCGCGGGCTGGCTCGGCCAGCTCGAGGCGCTGCCCACGGTGACGGCGCTGCGTGAGCACGGCAACGTGATCGTGGACCGGGTGCTCGCGGAGAACGCGGGACGCTGGGAGTCGGCCTCGACGCGCGACCTCGCACGCGTGGAGACGATCGCCAGGGCGGTCGTCAGCCGGTTGCTGCACGAGCCGACGCTGCGCCTGCGCAGCCTCTCGCAGGCGCGCGGCCACGCAAGCCTGCAGCTGGTCCGAGAGCTGTTCGGACTGCGCGAGGACTCGCCGCCTCAAGAGCAGCCCTCGGCCGAGCTGGCGGAGGTCCACGAGCTGCGCCGCCGTCGCGAAGGCTGATGCGCATCGGCACCCGTGCGAGCGCGCTGGCGCTGGCACAGGCCGAGCTCGTCGCCACGGCGCTGAGCGAGCGCTCGGCGATCGCCGGCTTCGAGCTCGTGCCGCTGGTGAGCAGCGGCGATCGCGGCAGGGCGCGCGCGGACAAGTCTCGCTGGGTGCTCGAGCTGGAGGACGCGCTGCTGCGCGGCGAGATCGACCTCGCGGTGCACTCGGCCAAGGACGTGCCGACGCAGCTTCGCGACGGGCTCGCGCTGTTGGGCGCGCCGGCGCGCGCGGCGGCCGAGGACGTGCTGTGCGGTGCGGAGGGGCTCGACGCGCTGCCGGCGCGGGCGCGAGTGGGCACGAGCAGCCTGCGCCGCGGCGCTCAGCTGCGCGCCGCGCGCGAGGACCTGGAGGTCGTGAGCATGCGCGGCAACGTGGACACGCGGCTGCGCAAGCTCGCGCAGGGCGACACCGCGCAACTGCGCGCGATCGTGCTCGCGCGGGCGGCGCTGCAGCGACTGGAGCGAGAGCACGAGGCCGGAGCGGTGCTGGACCCGCGGCAGTTCGTGCCAGCCCCCGGGCAGGGCATCCTCGCGCTGCAGGGGCGAGCCGGCGATGCGCGCACGCGCGCCGCCGCGGAAGCGATCAGCGACGAGCCGACGCTGGCCTGCTTGCTGGCCGAGCGCGCCGTCGCGCGGGCTCTGTCGGCCAGCTGCCACACCCCGCTCGGGGCGCACGCGCTGCTGGCCGGCGACGGTCGCCTGCGCCTGCGCGCGTGGGTGGGCTTGCCCGACGGCTCGGCCTGGCTGAGCGACGAGCGATGCGGCGAGCCAGCCGCGGCAGAGGCGCTGGGCGAGGCAGTAGCGCAGCGAATGATGCGGGCGGGCGCGGAGGAGCTGCTGCGCGCGTCCGAGCAGCTGGCGGTGGGCGCTTGAGCGGTCGCGTGTACCTCGTGGGCGCCGGGCCGGGCGACCCCGGGCTGCTGACCGCGCGCGCGCTCGAGCTGATCGCGCGCGCGGACGTGATCCTGTATGACCGCCTCATCCCCGACGCCGCGCTCGCCGGCGCGCGGCCCGGCGCGGAGCTGGTGTTCGTGGGCAAGCAGGGCGGGGGCGGGTCCGTGCCGCAGGAGCAGACCGAGGCGCTGATGGTGCAACGGGCGCAAGCAGGCGCACAGGTGGTGCGCCTGAAGGGCGGCGACCCGTTCGTGTTCGGCCGCGGCGGCGAGGAGGCGCTAGCGCTGCGCACCGCGGGCATCGAGTATGAGATCGTGCCGGGCGTGACGGCTGGCGTGGCGGCGCTGGCCTATGCGGGTATCCCGGTCACCCACCGCGGCCTTTCGAGCGCGGTGGCGCTGATCACGGGGCATGAGGAATCGGCCAAGCAGAGCGCGCTGGACTGGCGCGCGCTGGCGCGCTTCCCGGGCACGCTCGTGTTCTACATGGGGATGCGTCGCCTGGAGCAGATCGTCGCCGCGCTGCTGAGCGCCGGGCGGCCGGGGTCAGAGCCGGCGGCCGTCGTGCAGGCGGGCACGCTGCCCGAGCAGCGGGTCGTCACGGGGATCCTGCAGACGATCCACGAGCAGGCGCGCGCCCAGGACATTCGCCCGCCCGCGGTAGCCGTGGTGGGGCCGGTGGCGGCGCTCGCCGAGCAGCTCTCCTGGCTTCCGCCGCGCGCCCTGGCCGGCCGCACGGTCGCGGTGACGCGCGCGCGCGCTCAGGCCAGCGCGCTGGCGCGCCGGCTCGAAGCGCTGGGCGCGCGCGTGGTGCAGGCGCCCGCGATCCGCGTGGTTTCGCTCGCGGGCCCGCCGCTTGACCCATCGGCGTACGATCTGGTGTGCGTCACCAGCGCCAACGGCGTGGTGGGACTGTTCGAACGGCTGGCTGCCGGCGGGCGCGACGCGCGCGCGCTGGCCGGCGCGCGCGTGGCCGCGATCGGCGCAGGCACGGCAGCCGCGCTCGCCGAGCGCGGGATCAGCGCCGACGTGGTGCCCGAGCGCGCGGTCGCCGAGGGGCTGGCGCAGGCGCTGGCGCAGGTGCCGGTGCGGCGCGCGTTGATCGCCCGCGCGAGAAGCGCCCGCGACGTGCTCCCCGACGTGCTGCGAGAGCGCGGCGCCGAGGTGGACGTGCTGGAGCTGTACGAGACGGTCGCCGAGCCGCTCGCGGACGCCGTGCTGGAGAGCGCCCGGAGCGCCGACTACATCACCTTCACCTCCGCCTCGAGCGTGCGCTTCTTCCTGCAGGCCGCCGACCACCGGGCCGGGCTGTCGCGGTCGACGCGCATCGTCTCGATCGGTCCCATCACCAGCGCGGCACTGCGCGAGCATGGCCTCGAGCCGCACGTGGAGGCCTCCCGACACGATCTCGACGGCCTGCTCGAGGCGCTGCTCGCCGACGCCGGCGCCGGCTGAGGGCCCCGGCGCCGACGCGCGATGGCTGGCCGAGCGACGCGATGAACGAGCGGACGATGATCGCGCCGATCATCACCTTCCTGTCCGATTACGGGCTGGAGGATGAGTTCGTGGGCGTGTGCCACGGGGTGATCGCGCGTCGCTGCCCGCAGGCGCGCGTGATCGATCTCACGCACGGCATCCCGCCGTACGACGTTCGCGCCGGGGCGCTGGTGCTCGCGGCGGCGCTGCCGCACGTGCCTGCAGGCGTCCACCTCGCCGTCGTCGACCCGCACGTGGGCGCGGTCGGGACGCACGCGCGGCGCGCCGTGGCGCTGCGCACCGCGACCGAGGAGCGGCTGCTCGTGGGGCCCGACAACGGGCTGCTGATGCTCGCCGCCGAGCGCTTCGGCGGGGCCGTGCAGGCGGTCGACATTTCGCGCTCGCGCGAGCCGGCGGCGAGCAGCTCGCGCACGTTCGACGGCCGCGACCTGTTCGCGCCCGTCGCCGCGTCGCTCGCCGCCGGGGAGCGGCTTGCGGCGACAGGCAGCGAGCTCGATGTTGGAGAGCTGCGGCGACTGCAGCTACCGTTGGCGCGCCTCAGCGACGGAGCGCTGCTCACGCATGTGCTGCACGGCGACCGCTTCGGCAACCTGATCCTCGACGCTTCTCCGGAGCAGCTGGCGGCGCTCGACGCGCGAGCGGGGGGGACGCTTGAGGTGCACCACGGCGGCCGCGTCCATGCGGCTCGCCTAGCGAGCACGTTTGCCGACGTGCCCGTGGGCGAGCTGCTGATGTACGAGGATGCGCAGCACATGGTGGCGCTGGCCGTCAACCAGGGCTCCGCCGCGCAGCTGCTCGCGGCCGCGCGCGATGATCAGCTGCTCGTGCGTCCGGTGTGAGCGGCGCGGGCGGGGCGGGCATCCTCGGCCAACCGCGGCTGCACCTGCGGCAGACCGACTCCACCAACGACCGCGCGCGCGAGCTCGCCGGCGCGGGCGCGCCGCACGGGACGCTGGTGACGGCCGCCGAGCAGACCGCCGGGCGCGGACGCCACGGCCGTCGCTGGCTTGCACCGGCCGGCAGCGCGCTGCTGATGTCGCTGCTGCTGCGCTCACCGCCGCCGCTGCTGCCATTGGCGGCGGCCGTCGCGGTGTGCGACGTCGCCGGCTCGGAAGCTCAGATCAAGTGGCCGAACGACATCGTCGTGCCGACACCGCCCGGGCTGGCGAAGCTCGCCGGGATACTCATCGAGGGTCGCCCGCAGGAGGACTGGGCGGTGCTCGGCATCGGCCTGAACGTCGCCGTGGACCTAGCGCAGCTGCCGCGCGAGCTGCGGACGAGGTCGGCCACGCTCGGCTTGCGCCCGACGCAGATCGAGTCCACCTTGCAGAGGCTGCTCGCGGCGCTCGAGCGCCGGCTCGCAGACACGGCGCAGGCGACGCTCGCCGCGTGGCGAGCGCGCGACGCGTTGCGCGGGCGCACGATCGCGTGGGCGTCGGGGCAGGGGCGCGCGCAGGGGATCGATGGCGCAGGAAGGTTGATCGTGGCCCTCAGCGGCGGCGGGCAGTCGACCCTCCAGGCCGGCGAGGTGCACCTGCTGGAGGTCTCCTAGAGGCGATCACTCGGACGCGTGGTCGAGCGCCTCCTGCACGCTTCGCTGCAACTGTTCATCGGCGCCCGGCTCCAGGTCGGCGCCATCCTCGACGGCCGGCGGCCGGCTCGCGAGCGCTTCGCTGAGAACCGCGTCGCTGGGCGCCTCCGCGACCTCGCCGTCGGCGCCCTCCGCGGGTGCCTTCGAGCGCGACGGGGTCGCCCCATCCTGCTGCACGCCGGGCGCCACCTCGGCGGCCGCACCGTTCGCCTCCGCGACGGCGCCGTCGATCTCGGCGGGGGGGCCCGTCGCCTCCGCCGGCTCGGCATCTTCCTTGCGCCGGCGCCGGGCGCCCCGCGTGCGGCGCTTGGGGAAGTTGCGCAGCAGCTCGCGCGCGAGCGCGGGCGGCTTGCGCGCCATGCGAGTACGCGCTCCGCGCAGCGCCTCCTCGGCCTCGGGCGTGTGGGCCAGCGCGGCGGCCAGCAGTGCCGCGGCGAGCCGCCTGTCCTGCTGGCGGGCGGCGTGGATCAGGCGCCGCGCGTTGCGCGCGTGCGCGCCGCCGGAAGAGTTGACGAGCAAGCCGAGCAGCCGCTTTGTCTCCGGCCAGCGCTGCACGGCGTACTCCTCATGCACCTCGCGCGTGTACCCGGCCAGGCGCCAGATCCAGGCATTCGCCTGATCGCGGCGGCCGATACGCCGCTCGACGAGAGCCCGCAGCAGGATCTTGGTTCCCTCGCGGCGCTCGTCTCGAGGCCAGCCGCCGATGATGTCGATCGCGGTGTCGAACGCGTCCGGGTCGCGCAGCGACGGGATCTCGCTCAGCGCACGCAACCGCAGCTGCGCGTTCTTGTTGCGCTGCACGGCCGTGATCAGAAAGCGGCTCTTCAGCTCGCCGGTGCGGTCGAAGTGCAGCATCGCGCGCGCCCGCCGCCAGCCGCTGGCCGCGACGCGCGCGCCGGCGAGCGCCGCCCACACGTGCTGCTCGCCGTAGTCGAGATGCTCGACCGCGATACGCCACAGCTCGCGCTCGAACACGGCAAAGCGCCGCTCCTCCTCCGCGCACACCGGCAACACCCGGCGCTCGACGCGCATCCTGCGGCCACGCCCGCGACGCACGGGACCGACGACGATCGCGCCGCCGCGGTACACGTCGCGATCGAGCAGCGAGTGAAGTGTCACGACCGGATCGTCGTTCTTGGTCGCGGGGTGCACGAAGTCGACCACCAGTCCCGCCTCCTTGCCCGGGTGACGGCGCGTGACGCGACCGACCCGCTGCTGGTAGATGCGCTTGGAGGCGGTCGGCGCCAGGTGCACGCAGGCGGTCGCGCGGGGGCTGTTCCATCCCTCGGCGAGCAGCTGCGCATTGATCAGCACGTCGATCTCGCCTCGCTCGTAGCGGGCAAGGATCTCCGCCAGCTGGCGCTTGGGTGTCTCGCCGGACACCGCCTGTGCCTTGATCCCCTCGGCGCGGAAGGCCTGTGCGAGGTGGTACGCGTGGCGCACGCCTGCCGCGTACACCACGCCGGGCACGCCGTTGAAGCGCGTTTTGTACAGGTTCGCGGCGGCGATGTTGAAAGGCTGCTGGTCGAGCAGTTTGGCCAGCTCGTCCTGATCGAACTCGGTGTCCACCTCTCCCCTGCGCAATGGCACCTTGGCGATCGTGCGCACGCCCACTCCCGGCGAGATGCGCACGCAGCGCAGAGGCGCGATCACGCCGCGCCGCGCCGCCAGGGCCAGGTCGAAGCGAGAGGTCTGCGTGGGGAACAGGTCCGTCACGTGACGCGCGATCAGCGCTCCGGTGGCGGTCATGCCGATGAAGATCGGTCCGGTCCAGGCGCGGATCGCGGCGCTCGTCTTCTCGCCCAGGGCGGTGTGCGCCTCGTCGCACACCACGATCGTGTACGCGCTCGAGATCGCGCCCGCGTTGCGCACGAACCACTGATAGGTCTCCACCGTGACCGGACCCTTGTCAGAGTCCTCGCCCTTCAGCAGCGCCCGGCTGATGCGCTTGGCATAGCCGCGGTCGCGCAGCTCGCCGTGGAACTGGTCGACGAGGTTGCGGCGGTGGGTGAGGATCAGCACGCCGCCTGTCTGGGAGCCCTCCACGAAGCCCAGCGCCGCCACCGTCTTGCCGGCGCCGGTCGCGTGCTCAAACCAGAAGCGCTTGTCCGCGTTAGGGTCCTCGGGCTGCTCGGCCAGGGACTCTTCCTCGGCCTCGCCCTCGTCCACCCAGTCACGCGGCTCGTCCTCGACGTCGCCCTCCAGGCCGGCCTCCTCGGGCGGCTCATCGCCGTCGGCGAGCTGCGCGTCCAGACCGTTCTCATCCAGGTCATCGACCGCCCGGTCCTGCTCGGTGGCGCTGCGCAGAGAGGCGCCCAGATCGTCGTCTTCGTCGAGAGCGTCGTCCGCGCCCTCGTCGTCGGCGATGTCGTCGTCCTCTTCGACGGGCTCCTGCTCCTGTTCCCGCTCGAGCAGCCCCGCCCCGGGCGCGACGCGCCGCGACGCCGAGACGGAATCGGCTGCCGCCGACGCGGGCGCACTCTCGAGGGGGCTGTCCTCGGCGAGCTCGCCGGGGCCAAGGATGTCGGCCGAGGCGAGCAGCTCGGGGGAGGCCGAGGCCGAGGCACGGCCATTGCCGTTGGGAGTGGCTATCTGCGCCGCCGCGAGCAGCGCGGTGAGCGTGCCCGACAGGGCATCGACCTGGTGCGCGGACAGCACCGTGCCGTCCGCCAGCTTGGGCTCGTCCTCGGAGAGCAACCGCTCCAGGCCGAGCAGCAGCGAGAACTCACGCCGCCAGGCCGTCGACGGTCCCCTGGCGCGCGGATCGGCCCGTAGCTCGGCCAGCGCCTCGTCCAGCGCACGCCTGCGCACGGACCCTGGCGCCAGCGCGACGTCCGGCTGCTCACCATCGAGCANACTTCTCCGCGCGCGCTATATCCGCGGAAGTTGGAATGGACGCGGCCACTGGAGCCGCTGAGATGGACTCGGCCATTGAGGCTCTGGACTTCGAGACGGAGCCAGCACAAACTGTTTCGGCGTGGCTCGGAAGCATCGGCGCCCAATCGGCGCCGTTCGCCGGTTGCCCAAGGCGTCCCGGCTCTGACGTGAGCGTCAGGATACAGCACCGCACCGGCGGTTTGAAGTGCGGCGATCTGCCACCCTTACGCGCGGGATGGGACCGAGAGCTGACGCGGGATGACAGCGGCGCGCGCAGCGGCGATGGTGGCCACGCTGGCGGTCCTCGCCCTGCTCGGCATCGGCCTCGCCGAGCTGGCCGGCTCGCGCTCTTCGCCCGCGGTGCGCTCGCGCCTCACCGCCGCCGAGATGCGCGTTCGCCTACGCGGCTCGCCCGCGCCGCTGGCCGCGCTGCACGCGCAGGCGGGCAAGCTGCTGCCCGGCGGCCTGGCGGCGCTGCGCGCACGGATCACCGCACTGCGGGGCCATGCGGTGGTGATCAACAAGTGGGCTTCCTGGTGTGCGCCCTGCCGCTCGGAGTTCGCCGCCTTCCAGGGCGCCTCGGTGGCGTGGGGTCGCGCGGTCGCCTTCATCGGCATCGATTCCGGCGATTCCAGCCGCGCGGACGCGCTCGCATTCCTGCGCTCTTTCCCGGTGAGCTACCCGAGCTACTACGACCCCGGCGGGCAGGCCGGCGCGGCGATCACCGATTCGTCGTTCACGCCGGTGACCGTGTTCATCGACGCGAGCGGCCGCCGGTACATCCGCCAGGGCCCCTATCCGGACCAGCGCAAGCTGGAACGAGATGTCAGGCGCTACGCGCTTGACGCGTGAACCTTGCCCGAGATCCGCATCGACCCGCTCAGCGGGCACCGGACGATCATCGCCGGAGAGCGCTCACGGCGGCCGGGCGGCGCGCCCGCACTCTCGCCCGAGCAGCGCGCCCCAGAGCCGATCGACCCGGAGCAGGACCCATTCGCGGAGGGGCACGAGGATCGCACGCCACCGGAGCTGTATGCGGTTCGCCCCGGCGGAGGGCCGCCTGACTCCGGCGGCTGGAGGGTGCGGGTGGTGCGCAACCTGTACCCGGCGCTCGCCCCGAGCGAGGACGAGAGCGTTCAGTCCGACGGGTGCGAGGAGCGAGGCGGGGCGGCGCCGGGAGCAGGCGAGCTGCTCCAAGCGCTGCCCGCCAGCGGCGCGCACGAGCTGATCATCAACGGTCCGCAACCGGTGCCGTCGCTCGCGCAGCTGCCGCTCGAGCAGGTTCTCGTCGCGGTCGAGACATGGCGTGAGCGGATGCACGTGCATGCCGCGAGCGCGTGCGTGCAGCTGATAGTCAACGAGCGCCGTGCCGCGGGAGCCTCGCTGCCGCACACTCACGCCCAGCTGTATGCGCTGGACTTCGTGCCCGCGCTCGTCGCGCGCGAGCGCGAGCGCTTCGGCGCGTACGCGACTCGCACGATGGGCCAGAACCTGCTCGCCGATCTCGTCGCAGACGAGGTCCGGCGGCAGGAGCGCATCGTGGCGATCGACGCGGAGGCCGTGCTGATGGCGCCGTATGCCTCCCGCCTGCCATTTCAGCTGATGCTCGCCCCGAGGACGCCGCGGTCTCGCTTCGAGGAGGAGGGGCCATCGGGCGCCTCCCTGCTGCACGATGGGCTGTGCCGCCTGGCACGCCATCTCGGCGCGAGCCCTCCGCTGAACCTATGCGTGCGCACCGCCCCGCGCGGCGCCGATCACTTCTGCTGGCGCATCGATGTGCTGCCCCGACTGACGCACCTTGCCGGCTTGGAGCTGTCCACCGATATCAACCTCAACATCGTCGCGCCGGAGCAGGCCGCCGCGCTGCTGCGGGAGGCGTGAGCCGCCCCGCGCGCGCGGCGGCGGCAGCTACGCTGCGCCACAGCGATGCCACCCGAGGAACGCTTTGTGCCGCGCTTCGCTGCCGAGCCGCCGCAGGAGGAGGTGCCGTACGGCCGCTGGGAGCAGCGCCTGCGCGCGGAGCTGCTGGCTGCTCTGCCCGAGCTGCTGGCGGCCGAGTCCGAGCTTGGCGATCCGGGCGAGGTCCTGTGGTATCCCGATCGCAGCTGGCACGGCCGCACCTACGTACCGGCCACGTGCCCTACGGCAAGCGGATACGAGCTGTTCGGCTACGTGCGCTTCATCGGCGGGACCGGCGGGCGAGAGCCGAGCGACTTCTCCGCGCGGCTCGACTTCACCGACGAGACGGCGGCGCGCAACCCCGACTGGCAGCTGGACCTGTGTGACGAGGTGATCGGCTCCTGGCGAGGGCACGCGGGCGCGGTGGCCGCGATGACCCTCGTGTGGGGCCACCCGCTCGTCTCCGGCGCGCGCATCGCAACCGCCGAGCTGGCCGGTCTGACGGTGGATCAGTGCGAGCTCGACAGTGAGCGCTTCACGCTCATCGCGCCCGACGACTATCGGCACGACCTGCTCGAGATCGCCGTGTTCGACGGCCGCGGGCACGAGCTCGCACGCGAGTCGCTGTACGCGGCTGACGGCGATGAGCGCGAGCAGCAGCCGCGCACCGACGGCGGCGAGCACGAAGCCATGAGCTGACCGTCCGGCGTGCCGATCTTCCTCGGCGGGCCGCCTGCAAGTTGTCGTGGCGGCACTGGCGTCGTCGCTCAGGCGACCGGCGGCGGCCTGCTCTCGGCGCTCTCCGCGAGCGCGGGATCCCACTCGCACACCGCGCACGCGTGATGAAACGCCGAGCGCGCGAATTCGAGCCCAGCCCGGTAGGGATCGGGGCTGGCGCAGACCTGCGCCCAGTCGAGCACGTACTCCCCCAGCGCGGGCTCCCAGCGCGCGGCCTCGGGGACCAGCGTGGCCTCCCCAAACCCCTCCCGCGCAGGATGGGCGTAGGCATAGAACGCTGCCGCATGATGATTGGCATCGCCCGGCCACCAGCCAACGGCGACCTCCTCGGCGTCCATGGCGTTGCGCATGATGAACTCGTGCGAAGGCGGCTCGGCGGGCTTGCCCGAGAACAGGCTGACCGCAAGGTCGAAGGAGCCCCACCACGCGTTCACGGGCGTCGAGCGGCCGCGATAGGGCGCCCGGAACGCCGCCAGCACGAGCGCCGCTCGCGTGGCCGCGGCGAAGTAGGAGGACACCTGCTCAGCGTCGTAGCGCGCATGCTCGCGATCCTCGTCCAGCGGCGCGCTCCAGGGCACCTCTTGCGGCGTCGGGTCGATCTCCACGGGACCCGCGACCGTACGCACGGCCGAGAGCACCTCGCGCGTCACATCGGCGACCGGCCTGTCGGGAACGAGCGCCACTCGCCGGCTCGCTACATCGCTGTGTTCGACCACGGCCTCGTGCGCGCGAAGGTCAAGCGCCACCACGAGCGCGCCATCCCGGTCGGGTGTCGGGAGTGGGAGCGTCTCCCACCCCCGCGCGGTCAAGCGCAGCGCGGCGTGTTGCAGCTGCGGCTCTGGGGGGGCCAGTGCCACGGCCAGCTTGCCGAGCAGCTGGGTGTGGGCGTGCAGCGTGTCGCATGTCTCGCTCCAGCGCTCATATGACAGCACGGGCCAGCCGCCGGACATGGGCGGAGCGTAGCCGCTGGCGCCGGTATGCGATCGTCGGTCGCGAATGACCGACGTTGAGCTGAGCGACGGAAGCCTGCTGGAAATCCGCCCGCTGCGCGCCGAGGACAAGGCCGGACTGGCGGCGGGCTTCGAGCGCCTGTCGGCGCTGTCGCGCTACCGCCGCTTTCTCAGCCCGACACCGCATCTCAGCGCCAGGCAGCTGGCGTACCTCACCGAGGTGGATCACCACGACCACGAGGCGCTCGTCGCGGTCGAGCCCGCGAGCCGCGAAGGCCTCGGCATAGCCCGCTACGTGCGCTCCCGCGAAGACCCGGAGGAGGCGGAGTTCGCCGTGGCGGTCGCCGATGACTGGCAGCGACGCGGACTCGGGACACTGCTGCTGCGACACCTCGCGGCCCGCGCGCGAGAGGAGGGGATCACGCAAATCACGGGTCTGGTGCTGGGCTCAAACGAGCCCGTCCGCCACATGCTCGAGACGCTGGGCGATGTGCGCCGGCGAAACGCCGGGGATGGCACCGTCGAGGTGTGGCTGCAGATCCCCGAGCGTCCGCTCGCCGACGAGCAGGGCCGCCTCGCCGGCTGGATGCGCGCCGCGGCGACGGGCCAGCTCGACACGCGCCTCCGCGAGGCGCGCGGTGACCCATCTGGGTGAAGGCGCCGCGCGCCCAGCGGCTTGGGAACTGCCTAGCCGCTTACCGCGAAGCTGCCGGGTCGGGTCGGTGTGTTTGTTGACCCGGTGTGGATCGCGAGCAGATCACCCGCGCTGACCGTCACGCTGCCGCTGCCCGAGCCGGTGGTGTTGGTTCCCGTGATCGAGCATTCCAGCGTGGTGTCGACGTTGTTGACGTTGAGCTTGAACGTCGCGGTTTTCCCCGCTCCCGGCGCCGTTTCCGTCGAGCAACGGATGCTGGTGAAGGTCGCGCCAGCCGCCACGATCTGAGCCACCGCAGCCTGCTGGTTTCCAGAAGACCCGACCCCGACGTACCCGTTGTTCGCGAGGTTTGAGCCGCCACTGCTGAACAGCACTTGGTTGGCCCCTGATTTGCCTTCTTTGCCTTCGGCGCCACTCGGACCGGTCGCGCCGGTGGCCCCGGTTTCGCCTTTGGCGCCGTTGGACCCGTTGCTGCCCGCGGCGCCACTCGGACCGGTGGCGCCGGTGGCCCCGGTTTCGCCTTTGGCGCCGTTGGACCCGTTGCTGCCCGCGGCGCCAGTCGGACCGGTCGCGCCGGTGGCCCCGGTTTCGCCTTTGGCGCCGTTGGACCCGTTGCTGCCCGCGGCCCCGGTCGCTCCGGCTTGTCCTTCGGCCCCCGACGGACCCGTGGCTCCGGTGGCGCCTTTTTTGCCTTCCCTGCCCTCTTTGCCTTCTTTGCCTTCTTCGCCGGCTTCCCCGGTTGCGCCTTTCGGGCCTGTCGCGCCGGTGGCCCCTTTGCCTTCTTTGCCTTCAGCACCGGTCGGGCCTGTCGCTCCCGTAGCTCCGGCTTTGCCTTCTTTGCCTTCGGCTCCGGTGGGTCCGGTCGCCCCGATAGCGCCCGCCGGCCCCTGGTTACCTTTTTTGCCTTCTCGGCCTTCTCGGCCTTCCGGGCCCTCCGGGCCTTCTTCGCCTTCGGGCCCGGTCGCGCCTTGCAGACCGGTCGGTCCGGCTTGGCCTTCTTTGCCTTCGACTCCGGTCGGCCCGGTCGCGCCGGTCGCCCCGGCGACGCCAGCCGTGCCCGCCTCGCCGGTCGCCCCGGTCGGGCCGGTCGCTCCGGCTGCGCCCTGGGGGCCTTCTTTGCCTTCTTTGCCCCTCCTGCCTTCGACGCCTTCGCGACCTTCGACGCCTTCCGGACCTTCAACTCCGGTCGGCCCGGTCGCGCCGGTAGCCCCGGCGACGCCAGCCGTGCCCGCCTCGCCGGTCGCCCAGGTCGGGCCGGTCGCTCCGGCGGCGCCCTGGGGGCCTTTTTTGCCTTCTTTGCCTTCTACGCCTTCACGACCTTCGGGGCCTTCCGGACCTTCAACTCCGGTCGTCCCCGCCGCGCCGGTGGCCCCGGCCGAGCCCTGCGCGCCCACGGCGCCCGTCGTGCCGGCGGCCCCGGCCGAGCCCTGCGCGCCCACGGCGCCCGTCGTGCCGGCGGCCCCGACGTCCCCTCGCGGGCCGGCGGGTCCGAGTGCGCCGCTTCTACCTTCCGGGCCGGCGGGGCCGGTCGCCCCGGTGAGACCGGTCGGCCCGATGGCCCCGCTGGTGGCGGCTACGTTCGCGACGAACGACCGCTTTGCCTCGCCCTTTTTGCACTTCGCCTTGCTCGTGACGTGGCGAATCGCGCCGCCCTTCTTCTTCTGGCAGACATAGATCGTCGCCGCGGCGGCTGGGGGAGGAGCCGCCACCACGGCGAGCATGAGCGCGCCGGCTGCGGCGAGCCTGGCGGCGACACGGTGCGTGGTAGGAGAGCGCATTATCGAAATCCAACATGTCCAGCGACCGCCGTGAGGCGGCGTGTTCGGTTGAGCCATTCGCGGGACCTATCGGTCAACAGAGGCAAGTGCTTGAGGTACTTAAGGGGCAGCGCACTGACGTACTAAAGGGGCAGCGCACCGACGTACTTAACGGGCAGCGCACCGACGTCGCCGGCGTCCTCCCGGAGGCCTACCTAAATTGCGAGCAGCCTCTAGTTACTGCTGCGCAGCGGTGTGCATCGCCGCCAGCCTGTGCAGCGCAAACACGGTCACCGCGTCGCCGTCGACCACGTCAGCCCGCACCGCCGCAAATCCGAGTCGCTCGGCGACGGCAACCGATCGTTGATTGGCTGGCTGGATCATCGCCGTCAGGTAGGGCAGGGAACACTCCGCAAAGCCCCAATCGACACAGGCACGGCCAGCCTCGGTTGCGTAGCCGTGGCCCCACACGTCGCGCCGCAACACCCATCCGACCTCGGTCTCGTCGAACTGCGGCCAGTACTTGAAGCCAGCCCGTCCCAGGAACCGCCCACCGCCGCTCCGCTCCAACATCGCCAGCATTCCATAGCCGCGCGCGCTCCATTCGCGCGCGGCCAGGCGTATGCGGTCTGCTGCGCTTCTGCGGTCGAGGCCGGGCACAAATCGAGTTACTTCGGGGTCACTGCTTAGCGCAACGAGATCGTCGAGATCCGAGGGCTGGATCGGCCGCAAGATCAGTCGCGGAGTTTCGATGAGCACCCGAACAGCGTACGGTGCGGCTGCTGAGGTTCAGTGCTCGGCGTCCCGCTCCGAGAGCACGGCCCAGGACGCGCTGCGTCGAGACCTAGCGAGCCGCGGCGCCCGCATCCAGTGCGATCAACTGGCCGCGTCCGCGCTCGCACGCCCCAACTCAGCGCGCCATATACCCGCGTGCTTCTGTTCCGACCCTGCTTGTTGCGCGCTGCTCATTGCCAGTCGCGATGTAGGGCTATGGTTGACGACATGCGGCGAGCGCTCTGCGGATGCGGCATGGAGCGGATGGTGCGGCTCCGCTGCTCGCTGCGCCCGTCGCACGCAGTGCTGACGCGGGTATGAGCGAGCAAGCTGGCATGAGCGTCGAAGGCTCGATGCAGCCGCCCGACAGCCGACGCCTCGAGCACGTGCTAGGGCACATGCTTGGCGCGGGCGCGGCGATCGTGGAGCGCACACAGAATCTCTATACGAGCTCGTTCGCCAGCGAGGTCGTCACCTGCCGGCAAGGCGATGGCGCCGTCTGTCGCCTGCTCTGCAAGTACGGCCCGACGGGAGTCGACTCGGGGCACGGGCACCGCGGCGGCGTGGCGTACGAGGGCGCCGTATACCGCCACGCCCTCGAGCCGGCGGCACTCGGCGCGCCGCGCCTGTGGGGCGTCCACGACGAGCGCGGGGAGGGGCGCACATGGCTCGTGATCGAGTACCTGGACAATGCCGAACGCTTGGCGTGGCGACCGGAGGGGATGGGGATGGCGGCGACATGGATCGCCCGCTTCCACGTGACGATGGAGCGCCGCGTGGACGCGCCCGAGCTCGCCTTCCTGAGGCGCTACGACGAGGACTACCTTGCGGGCTGGGCGGCCCGAGCGGAGCTGCTCGTCAGCGAGGTGTGGAAGCGGCGCTTTCCCTGGTGGCCGCGCGTGTGCGAGCGCTTTGGCGAGTGCGCCCGGCTGTTGCTGGAGGCTCCGGCCACCGTTATCCATGGCGAGTATTACCCGAAGAACATTCTCTGCGTGGGCGATGTCGTGCAGCCGGTGGACTGGGAGTCGGCCGCCGTCGGACCGGGCGAGGTCGACCTCGCCAGCCTCCTGGAGGGCTGGCCGGAGGAGCTCGTGCGTGAATGCGTCGCGAGCTACCAGCGGGCGCGTTGGCCGCTCGGTTCACCCGCCGGGTTCGAGCGCGTCCTGGACGCGGCGCGGGTCTACTTCGGCCTGCGGTGGCTGGGGGACCACGCCGCCCTGACGGAGGCGCAGAGCTCGGTGAGACGCTTCGACGGGCTCGGAAAGGCCGCGCGGCGGCTGGGGCTGATCGACTGATCGACCGCCGACCGGCACCAGCCGGGGGCTGCTCAGCTCGAGCGGCTACGAGCCCACCGACACCGAGTCGGTCGCCGCTCGCGGTTCGGCAAGCTCGTGGCCAGGCCGGCGGTCGACGACCCGGCCGCGCTCGATCTGCAGACGCAGGTGGCAGCCGTCGAGCGTGGCAAGCCGGTGGGCGATCATGATCGTGGTGCGGCCGCTCATCAGACGTTTCATCGCCTCCATAATCAACTCTTCGGTGGCGACGTCGACCGAGCTGGTGGGCTCGTCGAGGATCAGGACTGGAGCGTCCTTGAGGAACGCGCGCGCAAGCGCGATGCGCTGGCGCTCGCCGCCGGACAGACGCATACCGCGCTCCCCCACAGCGGTCTCATAGCCCTCGGGCAGGGCCGAGGCGAAGTCGTGCACGTTCGCCGCCGCGGCTGCCGCTTCGATCTCGACGCGACTCGCGCTCGGGCGGGCGTATGCGATGTTCTCGGCGATGCTGGTCGAGAACAGGACCGGCTCCTGCAGCACGATCGAGAGCTGTTCGCGCAGATCTGCGATGCGGTACTCGCGCAGGTCGATTCCGTCCAACTCGATGCGCCCGATGGTGGGGTCGTAGAAGCGCGCGAGCAGATTCACGAGCGTCGTCTTGCCGGCCCCCGTCGCGCCCGCGATGCCCGCGCTCGTGCCAGGCTCGAGCTTGAACGAGACATCCCTCAGCGCCGGCGCCTCTCCGTCGTAGGAGAACCACACGTCTCTGAACGCGACCGCGCCGGCGGCGCGCTTCAGGCGCCTAGCGTGCGGAGCCTCGACGAGGTCGGGCGCTTGGTCGAGCAGAGAGAACACGCGCTCTGCGCTGGCCAGCGACGCTTGCAGCGAACCAGCCTTCTTGCTGATCGTCTGGAGCGGCTGATACAGCTGCTGCAGATAGGCCATGACGAGCACCAGGTCGCCCACCGTGAGCGCCCCCGCCCTTACGCGCTGAGCTCCGACGAACAGGACAGCGCCGGCGCCCAGCCCCATCAGGAGCGCGATCAGCATGCCGAAGCTGCCCTCGGCGCGAGAGAGCCCGACCTGCACGCGCATGCTCTCGCCCGAGCGTCCCACGAAGCGTTCGCGCTCGCGATCTTCCTGCCCGAAGGCCTTCACCACCCGGAGCGCCGACAGCGCTTCCTGGACGACCGACAGGGCGGAGCTTTCCAGTGCCTTGGCCTCGTGCCAGCCGCGGCGCAGCCGCTGCCTGTAGGCCTGCATCACGACCAGCAGCGGGGGGAGGACGGCGAGCGCGATGAGCCCGAGGCGCCAGTCGATGTTGAGCGTCACATAGAGCATCCCGCCGACGGTGAAGAGCGCGGTGAACAGGGGGATAACACCCGCGATGACGAGCGTCTGGATCGACTGAGCGTCGTACTGGATGCGGTAGGTGGAGTCGGTGACCCCCTTCGTGTCGTGGTAGGCGAGCGAAAGCCGCTGCACGTGCCGGAACAGGCGGGCGCGGAAGCTGAGCAGCAGCTTCTGGCCGGCATACGTGCTGAGGACCAGGCTCGCGAACTGCTCGAGCTGTCGCAGCAGGGTGATCGCTACGAACAGGACTGCCGCAAACACGAGGATGCCGGTGTGCGATCCGGTCACGGCATGCGGCAGCGCGTCGAGCGGGGCGGGGAGAGGCTTGGAGCCGATCACGCTGTCCACGGCTATCTTCAGCGGAAGCGGAGTGAGCAGCGTGAAGATGCTCGACAGCACGCCCAATATCAGCAGCCCGGCGACGTGCGTCCAAAACGGCTGCGCCTCGCTCAGCAGGCGCCGGTACAGGTGGCCGCGCCGCCGCGAGCTCATGCGTTTTTCGGCGTCATTTTGAGCACGCGCCGCAGGGAGGGATCGCGATACGCGGACGCGTCGATGTGCTCGAGCACACTGCCCATCGTGAGCCCGACCGAGCGCACCGCGCGCGCACACAGCGTTACTGCGGCGCCGAGCAGCGCGAGCGCCACCGCCTGAGCGCCGTCCGCCAGCGCGATCAGCGAGAGCGACAGCAGCACTACGATCGGGCTGACCGCGCCGAGCGAGTAGCGCGGGGTCAACTGAAGGCGCACCAGCTGACGACCGGCTCCGTGTTCCTCGATCCCGAGGCGGATGCGAACGGAGCCGATGAAGCCGCGCCGCGCCTGCAGGTCCCAGCGATCGTAGGTGCCGCCACGAGCCACGATCGCCCCCCCGGCGCGAAGTCGCCGCTCGATCTCGGTCAGCCTCCTCTCGCCGGACTGCCACGCTTCGGTCCACTCCGTTAAGACCCTCGGCAGCGGGGCTGCGAAGCGCCCTGCCCGGGCGCGGGCAGGCGCTGCGCGACCAAGGCGGCCGCGCATGCGGGCGAGCGGCTGGAGCAGATGCAGGAACGTGGTCATCGCCCACCCGGTCGCGCGAGCACCGCGGCGGGGCGGGCGAATCGCCGAGCGTGAGCGCGCGGCGCTGATACCCGATGCCACGAGCGTCACGCCGAGCGCGACGGCAAGCATCGGGGTGGCGAGGAGCAACGGCGTCCATGCAAAGCCGGCGATCGACAGGCAAGCGAGCGCGGCGATCCACACGTGCCACTCGGGAGCTACGAGCAGGGAAGAGAGCGCGCCGCCGCGCGGTGCATAGAGCGACTGGAACAGCTCCGAGCCCCAGGTACCGTAGTAGACGCGCCACCTGCCGAGCCCCGGGAGCAGCCCCCTCGCGTACAGCCGGCCGGCCCAGCGGGCGCGCCCGCCGCGGTACTTGTCGGGCCACTTGCGCTCGAGCAGGGCCTCTGCCCGTCCGTATTCGCGCTGCTGGCGCCAGTAAGCGCGGACCGTGCCGCGCGGCCGGTGCCAGACGAAGGCCGCCGGGCTGAACCCGAGCACGTACCCGGCCTCGAGCAGGCGCCAGCAGATGTCGACATCGTCTCCCGCCACGCGGAACTGGGTGTCGAAACCGCCCACGTCTTCGAGTGCCTGCTTGCGGAAGGCCATGTTGCAGCCGGGGATGTGCTCGGCCTCGCGGTCGGAGATCAGCACGTGCATCGGCGTGCCGGGCGCATCTGCCAGGCAGCTGGCAGCGATCGATGAGGCGGCGGGCGCCACGTTTGGGCCGCCCACGCCGGCATAGTCCGCGCGCTCCAGCGCGGCGACGAGGTACGTGAGCCAGTCACGATCGGGCTGGGCGTCGTCATCGATGTAGGCGACCACCTCTCCCGTGGCGACACGCATACCGGCATTTCGCGCGCTCGCGAGGCCGCGATTCTCGGTGTCGATGACGCGCACCTCGTACTCGGCCGCGATCGCTGACGTCGAGTCCGTCGAGCCATCGTTCACGACGATCACCTCGAAGTCCGGATACTGGAGCGCCATCAGTCCCTCCAGGCACGCGCGCAGGGTCTGCTCGCCGTTGAAGGTGCAAACCACGACCGAAACTCGAGGCCAGCGGCGCGCCGTCTCGAACGGCGTGCTCTGGAACGCCGCACGCACCGAGCGGAGGGCTGGCTTGGGGCGGCGGTCCCGGCTCGTGAGCCCGAAGTCCCAACCGTAGATCTGCTCCCCGCGATACCAATCGTCGGTCCACGCGAACACGAACGCACCCGCGCAGCCGGAGGCCAGCGCGATCCTGATCTGCCAGTCGAGCATGGCCGCCTGCCCGGGCTCACCGTGGGTCCGACTGTCGATACCGATCTCCGCCATGACGAGCGGCTGCTCACCGCTGAGGTTGTGAAGCCGCGCCAGGTACGCCTCGTAGGCAGGGCGGGTCTCGAGGTAGACGTTGAAGCACAGGAAGTCGAGAAACGGGAGCTGCAGGTACTCGGTCGGCGGGTAGTTGACGTACGTGACGAGCCCGCCCGGGTCCTCGCTCTTGGCGGCGCGGTAGAGACACGCGATATAGCGCTCGACGCGCCGCCTGCCGAGCCACCTGACGATCGGGCTCGGGATCTCGTTGCCGACCGCATAGCCCAAGACCGCCGGATGTCCGGCGCACGAGGCGACGGCTGCGCGGACTCGGTCCTCGATCGATCGAGCTCGCCGGCGTTCCTCGAGGAAATCGATGTGCTGCTCCCAGGCGATGCCCACCAGCACGAACAGCTCGTTCTCGGCAGCGACGTCGAGCAGCCAAGGCGGCGGGATCGTGTATGTGCGGACGGCGTTCAGGCCGCTCTTCGCCATGTCGGCGAAGTCTCGGGCGACCGCAGACGGTGCGGGATAGAGCTCATCGTTTTGATTGGGACGGAAGGTGCCGTAGGTAGCGCCCCGCACGTAGAGCTTGTCCTCACCGACGACCAGGAACTTGCCACCCACACTCGGTCGCACGCGAGCTCGAGGAACTCGCGCCGCCAGGGAGGGCTCACGGACGGCGGGAGCGCGATGGCTCGCCGCAAGCTCGCGCTCAGAGACCCCGGCCCGTATCGCCACGCCGCCCTCCTGGTGCTCGCGCCCAACGCTTGGCGCGGCAGGATCCGTTCGCACCCGCACTTCCCTCCTGGAACTGTGTGCGCTCCTCACCCTATGCTCGGGCCGCAGGCATGTCAAGCGATGCGGACGTTTGAGGAGCTTCGGCTATTCCTCGCGCGACGCCTCGCCTGACCGCACGAGTACGCAGCAGCGTCACCGGTCGGAGCCGGCACCTCTCGCGCCGCTCGCGTCTGCCTTTCCTTGAGCTACCTGGCTGATCCCCGGCAACTCATCGCCGGCGGTGCGCGGGCTGAGCTTTGAGCGCTGCGCTGCGGCGATGTCCTCGAGAGTGACGTTGCGCGGATGGTGACACGCGGCGAGGTGGCCGTTGGCGTACTCCGTCAGCGGCGGCTCGACAGTGCGGCAGATCTCGGTGGCATACGGGCAACGTGGATGAAAGCGGCAGGCAGGCGGCGGCGAGATCGGGTTCGGCGGC
>VAWK01000049.1 GCA_005885515.1 Actinomycetota bacterium
ACTTTGTGAAGTTGATGAATCCCGAGTGGCGTTTAGGAGTTTTCTGATGAGTCCGTCCGGCCCCGAGCTGTTGCGCGCGATCAAGAGCCAGATCGAGGAGGTCGACCCGGCCGAGGTGCACGAGCTGATCGACGAGGGCGTGGCGATCGTCGACGTGCGCGAGGCCGAGGAGCTGGCGAGCGGGCAGATTCCCGGTGCCAAGCACGTTCCCCGCAGCTATCTCGAGACGCGCATCGAGGGGGCGGTGCCCGACCACTCGACCCCCGTGATCCTGTACTGCGCCTCGGGTAACCGCTCCGCCTATGCGGCGCGCACGCTGCTTGAGGACATGGGCTATGAGAACGTGCGCTCGATGACCGGCGGGATCACCCTGTGGAAGGACCGCGGCTACGAGGTGCACCTGCCGCGCGCGCTTAGCCCCGAGCAACGCGAGCGCTACTCGCGCCACCTGCTCATTCCGGAGATCGGCGCCGACGGGCAGCAGAAGCTGCTCGACGCCAAGGTCCTGCTGCTCGGCGCCGGCGGGCTGGGGTCGCCCGCGGCACTTTACCTGGCGGCCGCCGGCGTGGGCACGCTGGGCATCGTCGATGACGATGAGGTCGACCTCTCCAACCTGCAGCGCCAGGTGATCCACTCCACGCAGCGCATCGGCATTCCCAAGGTCGACTCCGCCGAGGAGTCGATTCACGCGATCAACCCCGACGTGAACGTCGTCAAGTACCCGCTGCGAATAGACGCCTCGAACATCCTGGGCATCATCGACGGCTATGACGTGATCGTCGACGGCGCCGACAACTTCCCCACGCGCTACCTGCTCAACGACGCGTCGGTGCGGCTGAAGATCCCGGTCGTGTCGGCCTCGATCCTCGGCTTCGATGGCCAGCTGTCGGTGTTCATGCCCTATGACGGGCCCTGCTACCGGTGCCTGTTCCGCGAGCCTCCGCCGGCGGAGCTTGCCCCCTCATGTGGTGCCAACGGCGTGCTGGGCGTGCTTCCGGGGACGATGGGCCTGCTCCAGGCGACAGAGGTGATCAAGCTCATCGTCGGCATCGGCGAGCCTGCGATCGGGCGCCTGTTGCTCTACGACGCGCTGGGCGCCACGCTGACCGAGGTCAAGGTCCACCGCGATCCCGACTGCCCGGTCTGCTCGCGCGATCCCTCCGAGATCTCCGACGAGGAGCTGGGCTCCTTTCCCGACTACGAGGCGTTCTGCGCCGCCGCCGGGTAGCCGCGCGCCGGGCCCGGACGCCCGCTCGCGGGCGCGCTCCCCATGCGCTGGGCGTGCTAATCATTCGCGGGCATGGCCACGATCAAGATCCCGCCTGTGCTGCGCCCGTCGGTGGGCGGCGAGAAGATCCTCAGCGCCAGCGGCGCCAGCGTCGGCGAGGTGCTGCACGATCTCGCCTCAACGCACCCGGCGACGCGCAGCCAGCTGTTCTCGGCCGAGGGCGAGCTCAACCGCTACGTGAACGTGTACCTCAACGATGAGGACGTTCGCGTGCTCGGCGGTCTGGACACCGCCGTGGCGCCCGACGATGTGCTGGTGATCCTGCCCGCGATGGCCGGCGGGACACGGGCGCCTTCGCTCTAGCGCCGCCAGCCGGCCTGGTCGATCAACTGCCGCTCGGCTCCCCGTTGCTTGGGGGTCCTGATCCTCAAGTACGCCGACGGGCCCGCCGACAACGACGTGGACGAGCCTTGGCATGCCTGCGACCATTGCAACAACTTCTTTCGGCTGCTCGCGGGGCGGCGAGTGGCTGCTCTCGCCAGCCTCGCATCTGACCTCGTGCCGCAGGCGTGGGCGAGCGCTCGAGGCCGAGCGCCGCAAACCGCGCATGCGCTTCGGCCAGGAGGGTGGCTACAGTCTGATCGAGCTCCTGCTCGCGTCCCTGGCCGCGCTCGGTGTGTTGACCGCGACGCTGGCTCTGCTCCAAACCAGTCAGCAGGTGCAGGCGCGTGATAGCGAATGGGCGCTCACGCTGCAGGAAGGCAGGGCCGGCCTCGCGCGCATGGTGCGCGAGATACGGCAGGCGTACAGCATCAAGGCCGCGACCGGCAGCTCAATCGACTTCTACGTCACGATCGGAGGCAACGAACTCGAGGTCTCCTATCAGTGCAATGTCGCGCAGCCGGGCACGAGCTTGTACGAGTGCGTTCGCCTTGCCGCTACCCCCCCGGCACCCCTGCCCGCGTTGAGCACCGGCACGCCGATCGTTCGCGACGTGCTCAATGAAACGGCCGCCGACAGCTCTGACCCCGTATTCAGCTACTCGCCCAATGCCACAGAACCCACCTTCGTGACGGCGAAGGTCGCGCTGCCGTCGGGCGGCACGCTCAAGCAGGTGGGGAGCAGCGGTTACACCCACAAGGTCGTGCTGAGCAGCGGTGCCTACATCCGCAATGTCTCGGGGGCATAAGCCGGTGAGTGCGCACGACGACACCGTAACCAGGCCCTTCCGCAGACTCCGCCTGACCCTACCTTGGCGCGGTTGGCTATGCCGCGAGGAAGGCTTCGGCCTGATCGAGGTGCTCGTCGCGGCGGTCGTGTTGACGGTGGGCATCCTCGGACTGATCGGCGCCTTCGACGGCGCGCGCAAGCTCACACTGCTCTCCGAACGCAGGACCTCGATCGCCCATCGCGCCCAGCAGGAGATCGAGCGCCTGCAGGCAGTCCCCTACGCGGAGCTGGCAGCGGCTCCCTCGCTACCGCAGCACTCAAGCGAAACCAGCAACCCCGACTACTACGTCAACGGCACCAAATATCAATGGGACCCCGCGAACTCCGCGACCGAGGAACTCGTACCGGCGGTGGCGACGGAATGCGGAAGTACTCCCGTGGAAGGCTGCGGCGCCGTGTCAGCCTCGCGAACCGCTTGGACTGACGGACACCTGAGCGGCTACGTATACGACTTCGTCACCTGGCACACCGATGGCCACTGCGGAACGCTCTGTCCGGGCGAAAAAAACTACAAGCGCCTCACGGTCGTCGTAACGGTCACCGTGCCCGGCGCCACACACCCCGTCACCCCCGTCCGGGTCTCTGTCTTCATAGCCGATCCGAACGCCTCGGTCTCCAAATGACGACCAACCAGAACGGGCAAACCCTCAAATGAGCGGCGGGTCCACCCGTCCGTCACCCGGACGTCATCTCGCTGTCAAGAACAGACTCGTGACGCAAAGCGGGTTCGCGCTGCCGGTGGCGATCATGGTGCTGCTCATCGTCACCATGCTGTCGGCGGCCGCGGTCGCCGTGTCCGTGCACTCCTCGAGCTCAACCACCCGCGACGACAACGCGAAGGCGGCGCTCGAGGCAGCGGAAACGGGCCTGCATGTCGCGACCTACCGGCTCGCGATGATACCGCTCGAAGGGAAACAGTGTGTAAAGAACGGTGGAGCCAAAAGTCCCGAAGAAGGTAAGTACTGCAAGGACGCCACGGAAGCGCTCGGCAACGGAGCCACCTTCACCTACTGGACCTCGGAAGTGCTGAGCGAACCGGCCACGTGCGCCGGGGAAGCGATAAAGACCGAAGCCGGCCTCGACCAGCGCTGCGTCACGGCTGAAGGACAAGTGAACGGGGTCGCCCGGCGCGTGCAGGCGCGCGTCGCCGCCCCCAGCGCCAAGCCGCTGTTCCCGATCCATGGCGTCGTCGGACTCACGAAGCTCAACATCAGCGGCGGAGGCACGGTGCAGGGCTTGGCCGGGACCAACGGGAAACTTGAAATATCAGGAGGTGGTCTCAAACTCGCGGGCGGCTACACGCTCGGCTTTCCAGGAGGCAAACTGGAAAATAAAGGCGGCGAAGTTATCTGCCCTCCCTGCGGGATGCGCAGCAAAGAAGAAGGGCCAATTCCAGGCGCACTTCCGGAAAAACACGTCACGGCAGCGACCAGCGAAGATAGCCGGATTACAAAAAAAGAAGATGAACAGACGGGCTCGGTCACATGGACTGCGGCCAACTATGAACTCACCCTGTCGGGCAAAGGCGCCCACATCGTGCTTGGCGGCGCCAAATACTACTTCTGCAAGCTGGTAGCTGGGGGTGGCGGCGTTATCACTGTGACCGCGAGCACCAAAACGGAAATCTTCATCGATTCTTCCGAAGACACGGGTAGCCCCTGCAAATCTAGCCAAAAACCAAAGATATTCGAATTGTCGGGCGGTTCCAAACTCGAAAACTCCTCTGAAGACCCCAGCGCGCTGCTGATCGAGGTGTACGGCAAAAACGAAGTGATAGTCAGCGGAGCAGGCGAAGTCCAGGCGACCGTGCTTGCGCCGGAAGCGAAGGTCACCCTGTCGGGCGGAAGCACGGTCAAAGGCGGGCTCGTCGGCAACGAAGTAATCATGAGCGGGGGGTCCTTCGCGTGGGACGAAAGGGCCGCATCGCTGAGGCAGGAAGGCTCTGGCGCCGAGGCCTACCAGCGCGTCCCCTCCTGGGAGGAATGCAAGCCCACAGGCGCAACCGCGTTGGCGGGCTGCTGATGCTGCAGCTGGCGGCCAGCGCAACAGGCACAAGCCAAGCCGACGGGGCGCTCGAAGATGGCGAGCTCGGGCAGCTGCACCGGGCGCTCGCGCGCGGGCGGCGGAGGCCGCTATATTCAGTGAAGTAATGGCGGCTGAGCGGCTGAGGAGCCGGCCCTGCGGCGGTCGGTATGGGGACATCGTGCAGTCGATCGGGAACACCCCGCTGGTCGAGCTGCCGCGACTGTCGCCCAAGCCGGGCGTGCACGTGTGGGCCAAGCTCGAGTCGCACAACCCCACCGGCTCGGTCAAGGACCGGGTGGCGCGGGCGCTGATCGAGGACGCCGAGGAGAAGGGCGCGATCGAGCCGGGACAGACGATTCTCGAACCGACGTCGGGCAACACGGGCATCTCGCTGGCGATGATCTGCTCGCGCAAGGGCTACCGCTTGAAGGTGGTGATGCCCGAGAACGTCACGCGCGAGCGCACCCAGCTGCTGCAGATGTACGGCGCAGAGATCGTCTACTCGCCGGGCTCGGAAGGATCAAACGGCGCGGTCGCGATGGCGCTGGCGATGGCCGAGCGGGATCGCTCCTGCTACATGCCCTACCAGTACGGCAACGAGGCCAACCCCAACGCCCACTACAGCGGCACGGCTCTCGAGATCCTGGAAGAGCTCGATGAGGTGTCGGCGTTCGTCGCCGGGCTGGGCACCGGTGGCACCCTGATGGGCACTGGCAGGCGGCTGAAGGAGACGTTCGGCGACGCCGTCAAGATCGTGGCGGCCGAGCCGATGCAGGGCGAGCCGGTGCAGGGGCTGCGCTCGCTGGACGACGGCTTCATCCCCCCGATCATCGATCTCGCGCTGCTGGACCGCAAGATCTTCGTCACCAACAGCGACGCGATCTCGTGGACACGCAGGCTGCTGGATGAGGAGGGCATCTTCGCGGGCGTCTCGAGCGGCGCCATCGCGAGCATCGCCGTGCGCATCGCCGGCGAGCTGGACGAGGGCAACGTCGTGTTCGTCGTGGCCGACGACGGCTGGAAGTACCTCTCGAGCGGCATCTACACGCTGCCCGTCGACGAGATCGAGAACGTTGACGCGACTGTATGGTGGTGACCCGTTGCTCATCTCGCGCCCGCTGCTGGACGAGCTGATCGCCCATGCGCGTGAGGAGGCGCCCAACGAGTGCTGCGGCGTGATCGCCGTGCACGCCGACCACTCCGACGGCGGCTCCGCGCCGCGTGCCGCGCGCGTGTATCGCGCCGTCAACACGGCCGCCAGCCCGCTGCGGTTCGAGGTCGACGGCCGGGAACTGCTGCGAGCGATCGATGCGATCGAGCTGCAGGGAAGCGAGCTGGGCGCGATCTATCACTCGCACACCCGGACCGCACCGTATCCCTCCCAGACGGACATCAACTTCGCCGTCAACTGGCCTGGCGTCGAGTGGGTCATCGTGGGCCTGGCGGGCGCCGGCTCGCCGGAGGTGCGCTCCTACCTGATCGATGGGGGCGACGTGCGCGAGGTCGAGCTGCGGGAAAGCGCCACGTGAGCGCCGGGCGCGAGACTCGGGCAGCCGGGTCGGCCGCCGAGGGGCTCGTGTGCCCGCGCTGCGCGCGCGGCTACCCGCCCAGCGAGCGCTTCTGCGTCGCGTGCGGCATGCCGCTGGTGCACGCATCGGGCGGCGAGCAGAAGGCCACCGCGCGCCAGCGGCGCGCGCGCAAGGTCAAGCCTCAGTACGCACAGGGGCAGCTCGTGAAGGTGGCCCGGGCCCAGCACCAGAGCGAAGCCGAGTTCATCGAGGGGCTGCTGCTGGAGGAGGGCATCCCGTGCATGCTGCGCCGCTCGCGCGGCTTCGACGTCTCGGAAATGCTGGCGGCGGGTCCGCGCGATGTGCTCGTACCCGCCTCCGGAGCCCAGGCGGCGCGCGAAGCGCTCGCCTGGGAGCCGTCCGATGACCCCGCGCAAGAGGGCAGCGGCGCTTAGACCAGCACCGCGGCGCCTCTCAGACGAGGGCAGCCGCGCCTACGAGACGAGGGCAGCCGCGCCTACGAAACGAGGGCAGCTGCGCCTACGAGACGAGGGCAGCCGCGCCTACGAAACGAGGGCAGCCGCGCCTACGCCAGGACGGGCTGGCCAGCCTCGCTGGTGATCGCGCGGATCTCCTCGGAGGCCCGCTCGAACTCGGCGTCGGAGAGGACCGGTGTGCCCTCGAACGGCAGGTCGCGCTGCAGCTCGACCCACGGGTGCGAGGCGTTGTACTCGTCGCGCACCCTCACGGTGACCGGGCGGGGAATGCGGTGGGTGCGCAGCAGCAGCACGTGCAGCGGCTGGTGCCGGCGCCAGCCCAGGCGCCTTTCGGCGTAGTCGGAGGTCCACACGCAGAACGGCGAGAGGGCGTCCACGCAGCGGGGGTCGGTGACCGTGAACTGGCCGGCCACCTGCGCCCACGCGCGTATGCGCACGCGATCGGGCTGCTGCACAGGGGCGCCCGAGGTGAAGGCTCCGAGCATCGGCTCGCCGTCGCTCCACACACCCTCCTCCAGCGCCCGCCGCAGCTCCGGCTGGTGGGACTCGCGCACCAGATCGCCGGTCTCGTGGTCGAACGTCGGATACAAAAAGAACCGCTCGTGGGCGAGCCTGATGGGCTTGCCCGGCTGCCGGATGACCGGCTTGCGGAGGGTAATGAGCTGCTCCCCTTCCGCCAGAGCGCGGACGGTGACGGCCCATTCTTTGAAAGCAATTGGCATAAATGCGCTCCGGAACTGAGGGACAGCTTCTCGGGTACGCCCTGCGCGCCCGAAACGGCCGGCCGCAGGCCGGTTAAAGATACGAAAAGCGGGCGAAAATCCCAAATCCCCTGCAAATCCGGCGGTTATTTGGCATTCACGTGCAATTTGCGGCGATTCGCGCGTCGCTCCGCGGGCGGGCGCCCGAACCCGCCGCCTCCCGGCGTGTGTACGCGCAGCCGCTGGCCGGGCCGGAGCGTACCCGTCGCCTTTCCCGCCAGCGGCGCGCCGTCGAGCTCATCCACGCCGAGGGCGCCCGGCTCGCCTCCCGCGGCTCCCCGCGGTGGGTGTCGGCGGCGCTCGGCGATGAGCGAGAAGGTCAGCTCGCGCAGCGCCTCGATCTCGCGCACGACGCCGTCGCCGCCGCGGTGACGCCCCGCCCCTCCGGAGCCCCGGCGCAGCGCATATTCGGTGACGCGCAGCGGGAACTCGCGCTCGAGTGCCTCGATCGGCGTGTTTAGCGTGTTGCTCATCGCCACGTGCACGCCGCTCGGGCCGTCGGCGTCGGGGCACGCGCCCTGGCCGCCGCCGATCGTCTCGTAGTAGGAGAAGTCGCGGTCGCCGAGCGTGAGGTTGTTCATCGTCCCCTGGCCCTGCGCGCGTCCGAAGGCGCTCAGCACCAGGTCGGCGACGCGCGAGGAGGTCTCGACGTTGCCCGCCGCCACCGCCGCGCCCGGGCGCGCGTTCAGCACCGTTCCCCGCGGCGCCCGCACCTCGATCGGCCGGTAGGCACCGGCCGAGGGGGGGATGTCGGGATCGGTCAGCACCTTCACCGCAAACAGGCACGCCGAACGCGTGACGGCGAGCGGGCAATTCAGGTTGCCTTGATGCTGCGCCGCGCTGCCGGCGAAGTCGAGCTCCAGTCGGTCGCCTCGCACCGCCGCGCGCAGGCGCAGGGTCAGGTCGCTGCCGTCCGGCGCCTCCAGCACATCGAAGCAGCGCCGCACGCCATCGCCAAGCGCGGCCAGGCAGGCGCGCGTGCGCAGCTCGGCATACTCCAGCACCGAGTCGGTCGCCGCTCGCAGCTGCTCCGGGCCCAGCCGGCGCCCGAGCTGGGCCAGCCGCAACGCGCCGGTCCGGTTGGCAGCAAGCTGCGCTCGCAGGTCGGCGCGCCGCTCGGCAGGCTGGCGCATCTGCACGGTCAGCTCCTCGACCGCGTCCTCGTCCAGGCGCCGCGGGGGGATCACCACGCCCTCCTCTGCAAGCGAGCGGCTATGCGCCGGCATCGAACCGGGAAGCGCCCCGCCGACGTCGGCGTGGTGCGCGCGGCTGGCCGCGAATCCGAGCAGCGGCCCGGGTTCAAGAAACACGGGCGTTATCACCGTGATGTCCGGCAGGTGCGTGCCGCCGGCGAAGGGGTCGTTGAGAACCCACGACTCCCCCGGCGCGTGCTCCTGGTCGACCACGGCCGCGACGGCGGCGGGCATCGCGCCGAGGTGCACCGGGATGTGCTCGGCCTGCATGATCATCTCGCCGCCCGCGTTGAACAGCGCGGTCGAGGCGTCGCGGCGCTCCTTGATGTTGGCGGAGTGCGCCGAGCGGATCAGGACCACGCCCATCTCTTCGCAGGCGGCGTGCAGCGCCCCCGTGATCACGCGCAGCTCGATCGGGTCGAGCACGCTCACGCGGCACGCTCCAGGCGGCACGTCCCGTGTGGGTCGACGTCTCCCGACCAGCCCGGTGGGACCAGCAGCGTGGACTCGGGCAGGGCGCAAAGCGCCGCCCCGCTCAGGCGCGTCCCCGGCGCGAGCTGCCCGTGCAACACCGTGGCCGGGATCGCGCGACCCGCGAACACGATTTCCGCGGCTCGCTCCTGCGGGACGGCCGCCGCCTCGCCACGAATGCGCGGCCGGGGCGACGCGCCCCAGGCCGACACGCGTATGTTCACGAGCTCGACCTCCGCGGAGTCGTCGCGGTAGCCGTAGCGCAGCTCGTGCGCCTCGGCGAAGGACTCGCGCAGGGCCTGCGGATCGGGGTCCTGCGACTGCTCCACCACCAGCTCGAAGGACTGCCCGCGGTAGCGAAGCTCGTGGCGCACGCGCAGGCGTGCGGCGCTCCCGCCGAGCGCGGCCTGTGCCTGGCCGACCATCACCTCGCGCTCGCGCATGAGGCGCTCCCGCGTCAGCGCCTCTCCGGCCAGCATGACCGTGCGCGAGACATCGCGGCGCGGCGCAGCCGCGGCCAGGCCGAGCGCGCATAGCACGCCCGAGGCGCTCGGGCACAGGATGCGCTCGATGCCCAGCTCGCCGGCCATCGCCGCCGCGTGCAGCGGGCCGGCGCCCCCGAACGGCATCAGCACGAACGCGCGCGGGTCGATCCCCCGCTCGACCGTCAGCAGACGCAGTGCGCCCAGCATCTCGGTCTCGGCGACGCGCACGATGCCTTCGGCGCACGTCGTCGTATCGATCTCCAGCTCGCACGCGAGGCCGCCGACGGCGAGCGCTGCGGCCCCGCGGTCGAGCATCAGGCCTCCAGCCAGCGGCGAGTCCTCGAGCAGCCTGCCCAGCAGCAGGTTGGCGTCGGTGACGGTGGGTCGCTGACCGCCGCGGCCGTAGCAGGCGGGTCCCGGAACCGCACCGGCCGACGCTGGCCCGACGCGCAGCGCCCCGCCGGGGTCGCGCCAGGCGATGGAGCCGCCGCCCGCGCCCACCGTGTGGATGTCCAGCGCCGGCAGCGCCAGCGGCCGGCCCGCGACCGTGCGTTCCGCGGTCTCGCTCACCTGCGAGCGCTCGATCAGGCAGACGTCACACGAGGTGCCGCCCATGTCGAAGCACAGCACGTCGGCCTCGCCCGCCAGCTCCGCCAGCAGCAACGCCCCGCCGACGCCGCCCGCCGGCCCCGAGAGCACCGTCAGGGCGGCATGCGCGCACGCGCGCGCGGACTCCGTGAGCCCGCCCGAGGACTGCATGATCTGGGGCTCGGGCAATCCGCCCGTGCGCGCCTCGCCCGACAGCCGGCGAAGGTAGGCCTCGAGCAGAGGCGAGAGCGCCGCGTCAAGGACGGTGGTGGCCGTGCGTTCGAACTCTCGGAAGGTGCCAACGAGATCGGAGGACAGCGAGCAGTGAGCATCGGGTAGCAGCTCGGCGAGCACGCTGCCGAGCAGCTGCTCGTGCGCGGGGTCGGCGTAGGAGTGAAGCAGCGACACGGCCACCGCCTGCGGCTGTGCGCGCGAGACCTCCGACGCCAGGGCGCGCGCGGCGGCGGGCTGCAGCGCGCGCAGGGGACCGTCGGGACCCATCCGCTCGGGCGCCCCGAAGCGCAGCTCGCCCGGCACCAGCGGCTCGGGGGCCGACGCGCAAAGGTCATACAGGCGAGCGCGCGCCTGGCGGCCGAGCTCGATCACATCGGTGAAGCCAGCGGTCGTGACGAGAGCCGTGCGCGCGGTGCGGCCCTCGAGCAGCGCGTTCGTGGCCACGGTCATGCCGTGCGCGAAGCGCTCCACCTGCCGCGGGCGCGCGCTGCCACGGGCCAGGACCAGGCCCACCGCCTCCAGCACGGCGGCCCACTGCTCGCTCGGTGAGGAGGGCACCTTGGCGGTGTGGACGGCGCACTCGTCGTCCACGAGCACCGCGTCGGTGAAGGTCCCGCCGACGTCGACTCCCAGGAGCACCCCGGCAGCCTACGCGGCGCCGGTGCTCACGCGGCGGCTAGCTCGCGATCCTCCGTTTCTGCCAGGTGCTGATGCGAGGGGCAATAACCGTTGTGGGCGAGTGGCACGCGCTGGCAGGCCGCGCCCTTGCGCGTGGTGGCGCGGCACTGCGGTGGCGCTCCGCTCACTGCCGCGTAGCCCTCGATCGGGTGCGCGGCGACGAACTGCTGCGCATAGTCGATGTAGCGACTGACGACCTGGTGCACGTGTGACTGCTCCGACATCGGGAAGTAGGCCCGGATATCCCAAAACAGCGTGCGCGCGGGGCGGGCGAAGTAGTGCCGGTCGGTGGCCAGGCGCGTGACCACCGCCTCGCACGCCCGCAGAACGGCGGCGTGGTTGCGCGCCGCTGGCGCTCCCGGGCAGGGGGGGACGATGTGGGGAGCGAGCTCCCTGTATATGGCTCGACTGAACTGGTACATGGCGACTACTCCTCACCCTGCTATCTGCGGTTTGGAGCACACCCGCCCCTCCTAGACGCCTGCGACGCAGGCTTCTTTCACCTGCCCCAACACATTCGGTCCGCAAAAGGACCGGCGCGGGCTCAGCGCCGCTCTCGCTGGATCACATCCAGGTCTGCCACGAGGTCTCGCCGTCGGGCTCGACGACCACGTGGCGGTGGTCGAGCGAGGGATCCAGCTCGGGATGGTCTCGGCGCTGGTGTGCCCCGCGGCTCTCCGTGCGCGCCAGCGCGCAGCTCGCGATCATCCGCACGAGCGGGTGAGCGGCGCGCAGCAGCTCCTCCAGTCCTTCCCGCGTGCGCTCGATCCCGGCTTGGCGCCACAGGGCCTCGCGGGTCTGACGGTCGGCCGGCCCGGGCGGGCTCGATGAGCGCAGCCGCGCGAGCTCCTGCTCGGAGGGGTCGGCTCGAGCGCGCGCGCTCGCGGGCTCGGCGAGCGCGTCGGCGACGGCGCGGCGGGCAAACACGAAGCACTCGCTCAGCGAGTTGGAGGCCAGACGGTTGGCTCCGTGCAGCCCCGTGCACGAGGACTCGCCCACCGCGTACAGCCCCGCGAGCGTCGATCGGGCGTTCAGGTCGGTGAGGATTCCTCCCATCATGTAGTGGGCCGCCGGCGCGACGGGGATCAGCTCCCTGGCCGGGTCAAGGCCCACTTCGCGCAGCGACGCGACCACGTTGGGAAAGCGCGCCGGGTCGATCATGCGCATGTCCAAGCCCACCGATCGCTGGCCCGACTGCTCGAGACGAGCCTGGATAGCCCGCGAGACCTCATCGCGCGGAAGCAGCTCATCGACAAAGCGCTCGCCGTTGGAATCGTGCAAGGTCGCACCCTCCCCCCGGATCGCCTCCGTGACCAGGAAGCCTTCGCGCCCTCGCACGCCGATCACGGCGGTGGGGTGAAACTGCAGCAGCTCCAGGTCCGCGAGCCGGGCGCCCGCCGCGTGGGCGAGCAGGAGCCCGATCCCCTGCGAGCCTGGCGGGTTGGTCGTGCGGGCCCACAGGGCCGCCGCGCCGCCGGTGGCGATCACCACCGCGCCCGCCGCGATCACCTCGCCGTCCTCGCACACGAGCCCGCCGCAGCGACCGTCTGCGCGCCACAGCGCGCCTGCGCGCTGGCGCTCCAGCACCGTGATGCGCGCGTCCGCCGCCGCCAAGGCCGACAGCTGACGCACCACCCGGCGGCCGGTCGCGCTGCCGCCGGCATGCACCACCCGCCTGACTGAGTGACCACCCTCGAGCCCCAGCGCCAGGCGGCCGAAGCGATCTGCGTCGAAGCGCACGCCCAAGTCCTGCAGGTCGTGCACGCACTGCGGCGCCTCGCGCGCCAGGACCTGCGCCGCGGAGCGCCTGACCAGGCCGCGGCCCGCCAGCTCCGTGTCGCGGCAATGCCGCTCGGCGCTATCGGCGGCGGCCAGCGCGGCCGCGAGACCGCCCTGGGCCCAGTAGCTAGCGGTCTGAGCGAGCGGCGTGGCGGAGACGAGCGCAACCGTGGCCTGCTCGCGCGCGGCGCACAGCGCGGCGTACAGACCCGCCGCGCCCGCGCCCACCACCGCCACGTCGGCGCGCCTGGCCACAGGGTGCCGAGAGGAGGCCCGGGACCTTGTCCTCACGCCGGCAGGCGATCCGCCGCTTCAGCCGCCCGAAGGCCCGGCGCGCGTGCCCGTCCGAGGCGCGCCCGCGCCCGTGGCCGCACCCGGTGTCACGCCCCTGCCACCGACCATGCCGGCTCCTGACGTCGGGCCCGCGGGCGCCGTCGAGCCCGATCCCGCCGTCGTCCCCGCCCCGGCGGTGGGCCCCGACGTCGCCGTCCCCGGCGTGAGGCCCGTAGCGCCCAGCGGGGTGCTCGCCGCGGTGCTCGGTGCCGGCGCGATCGCCCCGGGCTCGTGACCGAGCGGGCGCCGGAGCCCGAGCCGCCCGCCAGCTTGACCAGCGCCGCGGCGAGTACGGCGAGCGCGACCGCCGCCACCACCGCCAGCAGGATCGCGGGTGCCTTCCAGTTGGGTGAGGCCGCCAGCTGCGTCCGGGCGGCGGTGCCACAGCGTAGGCACCAGTCCTGCGCGGGGCCGAGCGAGCCGCCGCACAGCGGACACACCTCACCCGCGGGGGTTGACGCCGCGACGCTGGCGCCCAGCGACTCGGGCGATTGGGCAGACGCGCCGGCGGTCACGTACCACCCGAGCGCGGGCGCACGACCTCGGTGGGTTCCTCCTCGTCGGCGCGATCCACCGGAGCCGGCGGGGCCGGGCCGGGGGTGGAACCCGCCGCCGGCGCGGCTCCTGGTGATGGCGCTGGGGCGTCAGGTCCGGGCGCTCCTGGGGAGTCAGGTCCGGGCGCCGCAGGGGAGTCAGGTCCGGGCGCCGCAGGGGAGTCAGGTCCGCGCGCCACAGGGGAGTCAGGTCCGCGCTCGAACGGTGGCGTAGGCCCGGGCGTGCCGACGGGCGGCGCGGATGCGGCCGGCCGGCCCGTGGGCGGCGCATCCTCCCTGGCCGCTCCCGGGCTGCTCGCTCCAGGGGGCGGCAGCGGGGGTGACTTGGTCGTCGCGGCTCGCACCGGGGGTGTCGGTGCACCCAGGAGCGAACCCCGCGCCGGCGCAGGCGGCCCAGGCGCGGGCGGGGCCCACGTCCGGGGAGGGCCCCCGCTCTGGCCGGCCGCGGCCGCGCCGGGGCTTGCCGAGGCGGAGGGGGGGCCCGCGACCGGCAGATCGACGTTGCGGCTCAACGGCAGCCCGCAGTTGGGACAGAAGCGGTCCTCGCTGCCATGGATCGCCGCGCAGCGCGGGCAGGCGGTGATGCCGGCCTCCCTTAGCACGGTCACCGGCTGGCGCTCCTCCAAGAAGGATTCCAGCGAGCGCAGCTCGGAGTCGATCTGTCCGAGCGTGCCGAGCTTGGCGAGCACGAGCTCGTCGTTTCGCTGGCCGAAGCGGTGCAGGTTGAAGACGAGCCCGCCGAGATCACGATAAGCGAGCTCGCGCGCCTTGCGGAGGAAGCGAGCGCGCCTCCGCAGCCGCCCGCGCGCCGCGAAGCCTGGCCGCGTCGCGTCGGCAGCGTCGGTCCCGTGGCCCGCGCCGGTCGGTTCCGGCGATGAGGGTTGGGAAGTCGTGGCGGATGACTGCTCCACGGCCGACCCATGCTACCCCGAGCGCTCGAGCGCCGCGCGCCATGCCTGCGCGACGCGCTCGGCCATGCTGCGGGCGGAGAAGCGCATCGCGCTGGCGCGGGCGCCCCGGACGCGGCGAGGCGGCGCAGAGCCCACGCCTTCGGGCGAGACCGCGGACTTGGCGGGCGCGGTCGGGGCCGCCCGCTCCAGATGTGGCTCGAGCGCCGCCCGCCAGGCGGCGATGCCAAACGGGGCGCATAGCGAGCCCTCGACACCAGCCAGCGCCTGCGCGTGTATGCCGACGGGCGTCGCCAGCACCGGCACCTCGCACGCCAGCGCCTCCAGCACCGCCAGTCCGAAGCCCTCGCGCTCGGAGGGCACGACCACGGCGTTGGCGGCGTTGACCCACAGCGGCACGCGGTCCGGCTCGACGCCGCCGAGCGTGAGCAGCGTCGCCCCGGCGGCCGCGGACAGCGCCTGTGCGCGGTCGTGCCGCTTCTCCGGACGGGCGGCATCGGACGGAAACAGCACGTAGGGACGCTCGCGATCGAGCCCCAGTGCCGCGCGCGCCTGCTCGCGCGGGAGCGGGCGGAAGCGCTCCACGTCCACGCCGCATGGGAGCACCTGTGCCCGTCGTCGCGCCGACTCGCTGGGCAGCTCGCTGACCAGCTCGGCGGAGACCGCCGCGATCAGCTCGATCAGCGGCAGCACGGCCGCGGTCGCAAGGCGCGTGCGGGGATGCAGCAGGTCGCTCCCGTGCACGGTAAGGGCGCGCACACGCGCGGGAATCGCAAGTGCGGGCCAGGCGCTGAGCCCGAAGTGGGCGTGCACCACGTCGTAGCGGTTCGGCTTCCAATCGGGGCTTCCGCGCCTGTGCCCGAACCTGCGCCGCCCCTGCAGCGGCGCGCGGGCGAGCGACCGCGAACCGGGCGCGAACTCGAACAGGTCGACGTCCAGCCCCTCGATCGCCCGCAGGGCAGCGACCTGGTCGCGCACGAAGCTGCCGCGCTCGGGGTGCGCCGGGTCGGGGAGCATGTTGGAGACCACCAGCGCGCGCACGCCGGGGACCGTAGCGCTCTGAAATGATGGCCCGAGTGCCGAGCGCCTCCGGCAGTGCACTCGATCCGCGCGCCCGCCCGATCGGCGTGTTTGACTCGGGCGTGGGCGGGTTGACCGTCCTGCACGAGCTGCTTGTCGCGCTGCCGCACGAGGACTTCCTGTACCTCGGGGACACTCGGCGCTTTCCCTATGGCGAGCGCTCGCCCGGCGAGCTGTCGCGCTTCTCGGCCGAGATCGCCGAGGAGCTGCTGCGGCGCGGGTCCAAGCTGCTGGTCGTCGCGTGCAACTCGGCCACCGCAGCCGCGCTTCCCGAGCTTGGCCGGCGGATGATGGAAACCACGCTCGGCGTGGACGTGCTCGGAGTCCTTCGCCCGGAGGCGCTGCGCGCGGTGGCGGCCACGCGCAGCGGACGCATCGGCCTGCTCGCCACCCCCGCCACCGTCGCGAGCGGCGCGTACGAGCAGGCCATCGCGGTGATCGACTCACATGTCACGGTTCACGCCATCGCGTGCCCCACGCTAGCCACGATCATCCAGGCTGGCGAGGAGTACGGCGAGCGAGCCGTCGCCGCCGTGCGCGAGGTGTGCGCGCCGCTGCGCGCCGCCGGCGTCGACACAGTGATCCTCGGCTGCACCCACTATCCGCTCATCCGGCCGATGCTGCAGCGCATGCTCGGCCCGGGCGTGACCCTCGTCAGCTCCGGCGCGGCGCTCGCGCGCCAGGTCGAGCACGCCCTGAGCACGCGCGCGCTACAGAACGCGCGCTCCGGCGAGGGCGACTACCGCTTTCTGTGCACCGGCGATGTGCGCTCGTTCCGCGAGCTAGGCACGCGCTTCCTGCAGATGCCCCTGGGCGACGTCGAGCATGTCGAGCTGGCCGAGATCGGGGCGGCCGCGTGAAGGCTCGCAGCTACGGCCGCGCCGCCGGTGAGCTGCGCCCCACGACGATCGAGCCCGGGTTCATGCGCACGGCGACCGGCTCGGCGCTGATCTCGGCAGGGGAGACGCGCGTGATCTGCACTGCCTCGGCGGAGGACGGCGTGCCGCGCTGGATGGCGGGCCGGGGCGCCGGTTGGGTCACCGCGGAGTACGGCATGCTGCCGGCCTCGACCGGCGCGCGCAAGCAGCGCGATGTGGCCAGGGGACGCCAGGACGGGCGCGGCGTGGAGATCCAGCGCCTGATCGGCCGATCGCTGCGCGGCGTGCTCGATTTCGGGGCGCTCGGCGAGCGCACGATGTACCTCGACTGTGACGTGTTGCAGGCCGACGGCGGCACCCGCTGCGCGGCGATCACCGGGGCCTACGTCGCCCTCGCGCTAGCTTGCGCGCGGCTGCAGGCCGAGGGCCGCCTGGAGCGCTCGCCGCTGACCGGCTCTGTGGCGGGCGTCTCCTGCGGGATCGTCGACGGGACCGCGCTGCTCGACCTCGACTACTCGGAGGACTCGCTCGCCGAGGTCGACGCGAACGTCGTCATGACCGGCGACGGCGGCCTCGTCGAGGTGCAGGCGACCGCCGAGCGGACGCCCCTGTCGCGGGCGCACCTGGATGAGCTGCTGGCGCTCGCCGCAACCGGGATCGAGCAGCTGCGCCTCGCGCAGCAAGACGCGATCGCCAGCGCGCCCGCTTCGAGCCCGAGCTAGCGGCGAGCACCGGTCGCCCTTGCAGCTGCTGCTTGGCTTGGACAACGTGCGCGAGCCGTGCCGCTCGCCGCTTAGCCGCCACCATCGCCTGGCATACTCGACCGGCGATGTCACAGGAGATCGAGGACTTCGTCCGATCCGCGTACGACCGGTTCAACGAAGGCGAGCGACTGCCGTCCGCCGATGTGTGGCACGCCGACGCTGTGTACGTCAACTCGAGCGACGATCCTGACCCCGGCACCCACCGCGGCCTGGACGCGATCGCGAAGCAGGTCCAGACGTGGATCGACACCTACCCGGATCTGCGCGTCGATCCGATCGAAATCCTGGTCAACGGCGATCGGGTACTTGTCTGGGCGCGGTGGTCCGGTCACGGTGCCGGCAGCGGAGTCCCCATCGAGATGGAGATGGCTCAGGTCTGCACGATCGAGGACGGGAAGCTCAGGCGTGTCGAGGAGTACATGGACCGTGCCAAGGCGCGCGATGCGGTGGGACTGCCGAAGTAGCCGTCGCGAGTGTCGCCAATCGTTTCGCGAAGCCGTCCAGTAGCGCTGTCGTCACTGAACGCCTTAGCTTAGGTCGACCTTGAGCAAGACCGTTAGCTTGCAGCTGCTGCTTGCAACCCGCAACGAGCACAAGCGGCGCGAGTTTGCGCGCCTGCTCGCTCGCGAGGCCGACGCCCACGTGCGGCTGCTGGTGCTGCCCGCGGGCGTGGCGCTGCCGCCCGAGCAGGGCGGCACGTTCGCCGAGAACGCGTTGCCGAAGGCGCGCGCGGCCGCCGCCGCGACCTGCGAGGCGAGCATCGCCGATGACTCCGGGATCGAGGCCGCGGCGCTCGCGGGCGCACCCGGCATACGCTCTGCACGCTACGCGGGCGAGCACGCGTCCGACCAGGAGAACCTCGAGAAGCTCCTGCGCGAGGCGCCGGCGGGCAGCGCGCTGCAGTACGTGTGCGCGATCGCCTACGTGGACTGCGCCGCGGACGTGGAGCGGGTGTTCGAAGGCCGCTGCTCCGGGCGCCTGGCGGCGGCGCCGCGGGGGCGCCGCGGCTTCGGCTATGACCCCGCCTTTCTGCCCGATGACGGTCCGGCGGGGCTCACCATGGCCGAGCTGTCAGATGCCCAGAAGGACGCGATCAGCCACCGCGGCCGCGCCGTGCGCTCGCTGCTGCGCTTCCTAGAGGAGATTGATCGCCGCTGAGATCGCCACGGCGAGGCCCAGGCCCGCGTAGCCGTTGTAGCCGGCCAGCAGCAGCAGCAGGGCGGTGATGAGCGCTGCCACGACGGTCGCCAGCCAGGCGATACGGGTCACGCCCATGGCGCAATTCTGGCGCATGGCCCCGGCGGCCCATGTGTTAGCGTCGCTTGCTCGGTATCGCGAACGAGGAGGCAAAGTGACCAAGTCCGAGCTTGTCGATCAGGTGGCCGACCGCGCCGGCCTGAGCAAGCAGGATGCCGGCCGCGCGGTCGACGCGGTGCTCACCGCGATCGAAGATGCGCTCCGCCGCGGCAGCGAGGTGAGCGTGTCGGGATTCGGCAAGTTCCACGTCAGTGACCGTGGCGCCAGGATGGGTGTCAACCCGCGCACCGGGGAGCGGATTCAGATCGCGGCCTCGCGCGTGCCGCGCTTCACCGCGGGCAGCGGGCTCAAGAGCGCCGTGAAGGGCCGCTGAGCCCGCCGCCCGCGTTCGGAGACACGCTCGCGGCGCGCGTAGCCGAGCGCCGCTCGCAGATCGTGCTCGGCATCGACCCCGATCCGAGCGCGCTGTGGCCACTGGTGGCGCACGGCGACGGCCGCGGCGGGCGGTCGCGCGGACCCGTGCGCGACGCGGGCCTGCGGGAGCCGGCGGTGGCCGCGGTGCTCGACCATTGTCGCGCCCTGCTCGACGCCACCGCCGACGCATGCGTCGCCGCCAAGGTGCAGCTCGCCCGCTTCGAGGCGCTCGGTCCCGCGGGGCTGGCCGCCGCGCGTGCCGTGGCTGAGCACGCCCGGCAGCTCGGGCTGCTGGTCATCGCCGACGGCAAGCGGGGCGACGTCGAGGTGAGCGCGCGCGCGTATGCCGGCGCGCTGTTTGGCGGCCTCGACACGCCCTTCGGCGGGCTCGCGGGGCTCGAGGCCGACCTGGCCACGGTCAACCCGCTGATGGGCAGAGATGCGATCCGGCCGTTCGTGAGCGCGGCGCGCAGCGCCGGCGCCGGCGTGCTCGTGCTCGTGCGCACGTCCAACCCCGGCGCGGCGGACATCGAGGATCTCGAGCTCCGCGAGGGCGGTGCGGTGTGGGAGCGGGTGGCGATGATCGTCGACGAGCTCGGCGCCGACGGCGTCGGCGAAGCGGGGCTCAGCGACGTTGGCGCCGTGATGGGAGCGACCGAGCCCGGACATCTTGCCCGCGCACGCGAGCTGATGCCAGGAGCGGTTTTCCTGCTGCCGGGCGTCGGCGCCCAGGGCGGGCGCGTGGAGGACCTCGTGGCCGCCTTCTCGCCCGGTCGCGCCGCGGGACTGATCAGCGCCTCGCGCGCGATCGCCGACGCGCATCGAAACACGGGCGGCGAGCCGGCCAGCGCCGCGCGCGAGGAGGCCGAGCGCCTGCGCGAGGCGGCCTGGGAGCTGTCGGAGCGCGCGATCCGGTGCGAGGCGGGCATGATCGGGATCGCCTCCGGCGCCGGCGCACGCGTGTCCACCGGTGAGGAGCGCGTGACCGGTAGCACCGCCACCTCCGCCAGCGCGGGGGTGGTGGGGAGCGCCGGCACGGTCGCCGGCGCGGGCGTGATCGGCAGCGCTGGCACGGTCGCCTCGGCGGGCGTGATCGGCAGCGCTGGCACGGTCGCCTCGGCGGGCGTGATCGGCAGCAGCGGAACGGTCGCGAGCGCCGCCACCGTCGGCAGCGCGGGCGTGCTGCTCAGCGCCGGCGTGGTGGGCAGCGCCGGGGTGATCGCGGGCCTGGCCAACGCGGGCTGCCTGGCATGCGTGGCCTGCGTCGGCTGCGCCAACTGCGTGGGCTGCGTCGCCTGCGTGGGCTGCGTCGGTCTGCGCGGGGTGGTCGGCGCCGTGGGGCGCTCCCGCTGACGCGGCGAGGCCGCGGCGTGCTCCTCAGCGCGGCTTTGCCTCCTCGAAGCGATCGAGGCCATCCTCTGGGATCGGCTCCCACGGCGCCGCGTAGGCGACGAACGCACGCCAGCTGGGGCGCACGCCGGGGTCGCCGTCGAAGGCGCCCATGCGCACGCTCATCTGCGTGGGATCGTCGGGGTTGCGGCTGAACAGCTGCGCGCCGCATTCGCGGCAGAAGCACTTCTCAAAGCCGCCCTCGGGATGGCGCCACGCCCGCACCAGTTCCTCCCCGCGCAGCAGCCGCAACGTGCGCCCGTCGATCCTCGCCTGAGCCGAGGAGGCCGTGCCCGTGCGCCGCTGGCAGCGCGTGCAGTGGCAGTATCCGGCTTCGCGCGCCGGCTCGGTCAGCTCGAAGCGAACGCGACCGCACAGGCAGCCGCCGCTCGTGGATGGACCGGGCATCAGCGAAGTGTGCCACTTCGCTGCCCGCTGCCCGCTGCGCGTCGCCGCCGGGCATTCCCGCCGCGCGTGGCTGGCGTTTAGCCTTGTCCTGCGCCGGCGGGATCCCCTGCGGCGCAGCGGGTGGATAGGGTTAGAGAGCCAGCATGATCATCACGGTCACGCTCAACGCTGCCATCGACAAGTCCCTCTCGGTGCCCAACTTTCGCCTGGGCCGCCGGCATCGCACCGTCGAGCAGCGCACGATGGCCGGAGGCAAGGGGGTCAACATCGCGCGCACCCTGAAGGAGCTCGGCCAGCCGGTGATCGCCACCGGCTTCGCCGGCGGCCCCACCGGCACTCACATCGTCGAGCAGCTCACCGAGGAGTCGATCCTCAACGACTTCGTGCGCATCCGCGAGGACTCGCGCACGAATACCTCGGTGCTCGACCCGACGACCGGCGAGCAGACGGAGATCAACGAACGCGGGCCCTCGGTGTCGCGCAGCGAGATCGAGCTGTTCCACGACAAGCTCCTGTACCTCGCGCGCGGCGCGGCGATCGTGGTATTCGCCGGCTCGCTTCCGCGTGGTGTGGACCCCGACGTGTACGCGTCTCTGATCCGCGAGCTCAAGCGGGCGGAGGTGACCACGGTGATCGACACCGATGGCGAGCCGTTGCGGCAGGCGATGCGCGCCGAGCCGGACGTCGTCTCGCCCAACGTGCTCGAGGCCGAGGAGCTGGTTGGGCACGAGTTCGCGGGCGAGACCGAGCGCTCGCTGGCCGTGCATGAGATCGCCGCGCTCGGCGCCCGCGAGGCGATCATGACGCTCCCCGACGGATGCTTTGCCCAGGTGATGGTCGACGGCCAGCCGCGCCTGAAACGCGTCCGCGTCGAGCCCCGCGAACCGATCGCCAAGCGGGGCTCGGGCGACGCGTTCCTGGCCGGGTACCTCGCCGCGCGCTACGAAGGACGCCCGCCCGACCACTGCCTGCGCTTCGGCGTCGCCTGCGGGGCCGAGTCCACCGGCCGGTTCGGCGCCGGGCTCATCGACCCGCGCGAGGCGCGCCGCCTGATGGGCGAGGTCGAGCTGTCCGACGTCGAGCTGCCCGCGGAAGTCACCTGAGGGCGGGACGGGCCACCTAAAGCCGCGGCGGCGAGGAATTTAAGCCGCGCTTCAGCAGTCGTTCATGAACGGCCCGCAGGCTGTGGGCGACACCAGCCACACATCAAGGGAGAGAGCTCATGGCAAGAATCATCGTGATCAGCGACTGCGCCGATCAGCCGCGGCGCCCGGCGGTCGCCGCCGAGACCGCGGTGCTGCTGGATGAGCGCGTCGAGCCCGTGCACCTGTGCGACAGCCATGCCGCCCGGCAGCTGATACAGCGCCTCGCGTGGGCCGTCAGCGACGCCGAGGACGTGCAGCGCGACCGCGCCGAGCGCCCCCGCGCCGGGGTCGCCGCAGCCGCCTGAGACGCCGATGCCTGCGCCGGACGGACCGCGCGGCGCAGGCGGGCACCAGGCTCGGCTGCGCGCCGCTACCCGCCCGCCACGTCGCGGCGCAGGAATACCAGATATCCGGCCAGGAGCGCCGGCGCCGCATACAGGGCACACACCCACGCGGAGTGGCTGACCGGCGACCAGTTGGTCGGGGTCCTCAGCAGGCCGTGCCAGGCCTCGTACTGTTCGGTCAGCAGGTAGGGCCGTATTCCTTCAAGACCCGGAATCTGAGCGATGATGAACAGCAGGATCGTGACCCCCACCGCGCCCACCACCGCCGCGGCGCTGTTGCGGGTCACGGTCGACAGCAGCACGCCGATGCTCGCGACTGCGATCAGGGGAATCAGGTAGCAGGCGTTGGCGGCGAACACCAGCAGCAACCCTTCCGACGGCGAGACGACGGTGCCCGAATAGGTGATGACGCGATTGAAGCCCCAGGCGGCCACGCCGGCCGCGGTCGCCACGGCAGCGGAAAGGAAAACCGCGATCGTCGCGTAGGTGACCGCCGCCAGTGCCTTCGCGGCGAACACCTGGCCACGGTCGACCGAGCGGGTGAGGATCGTCTTGAGCGTGCCGTTGCCGTCCTCGGCCGCGACGATGTCGCCGGCCACGAGCGAGGCGATCAGCGGAAGCATGAAGACCGACAGGAAGAGCAGCATCAGCACGGGCGTCGCCAGGCCCGATTGCGTGATCTGTGAGGCAAAGATGTTGTCGCCGTGGTCGTGATGCTGGCGCAGGCTCTGGACCATCACGAAGATCAGCGGCAGGATGATCGCCAGGCCCAGACCGAGGTAGGTGCGCTTCTGGGAGACCAGCTTGCGCAGCTCCCAGCGGTAGACGGTCAGGGTCGCCGCTCGTTTGAAGCGGGGCGCGGCGAGCGCTCCGGCGGGAGCCACGCCGACGCTGCTCACTGCGCCTCCACCAGCTGCTCGGCTGCCGCAGCCGCGGTCGCCTGCAGCCGGGCATCGTCGCCGTGGCCATCCTCGGTCAATCTGAAGAACAGGTCCTCGAGCGTCGCCAGCTCGGGCGTCAGGGCGAGGATGCCGACGCCAGCACGCGCGAGCGCGAGCGATAGCTGTGCCACGGCATGCTCGTCCGCCTGGAAGGCGATGCCAACCTCGCCGCCGCTGGCGCGCTCGACGCCAGGCTGCGCCCGCGCGATCTGAAGGGCGCGTGCGTCGTCGGTGCTGCGAAGCCGGTAGCCGGCGCCGCCCTGGCGGCGCAGGTCGGCCAGGGCACCCTCATACACAAGGCGGCCGCGGTCGACGATCGCCACCCGGTCGCACAGTTCCTGCACCTCCGGCAGCTGGTGGCTTGACAGCAGCACCGTCATGCCCTCGTCGGCCAGCCGGCGGATGAGCAGTCGCATGTCTCGCATTCCCGCTGGATCGAGCCCGGTGGCCGGCTCGTCCAGGATCATCAGGCGCGGTGCCCGCAGCAGCGCGGCCGCGATCCCGAGGCGCTGGCGCATCCCATGCGAGTAGCCGCCCACGCGATGGCCGGCGCGGGGCAGAAGCTCGACGATGTCGAGCACCTGATCGATGCGCTGTCGTGCGTTCGCGCCGTCGAGCGCGGCCAGCAGCTGCAGGTTCTTGTGTCCGCTCAGATAGGGATAGAAGCGCGGCGCCTCGACGAATCCGGCCACGCCCTCCAACGCACGGGCGCCGTGGCGCATGGGGTCGCGGCCGAACAGCTCGACGTTTCCCTCGGTGGGGGTGATGAGGCCCAGCGCCATGCGCAGCGTGGTCGTCTTGCCGGCCCCGTTCGGCCCGAGGAAGCCATACACGTCGCCCGCGCGCACGGTCAGGTCGACGTGGTCGACAGCAACCACCTCCTTGTAGCGCTTGACCAGTCCCCTCGCGCGGACCGGCGCCGCGTCGGCCGCCACGCTAGAGGCCTCGCGCGACGGCCTCGATGCTGCTCGGCGTCACCGAGCCGGCGAGCAGGTAGGTCACCCCCGAGCGCTCGAAGCTCAACAGCGTGCCCAGCGGCGTGGCCAGCTCGCTCGCGCTGAGGCCGCCCAGATTCACCTTGGGCGAGCCCGCCGGCAGTGGCGAGGACGGCGCCTTGGAGCCTGTGCCGGACTTGCTTTCGAGCACCGCGATCGTGCTGACGCCGTGACCGTGGGTGGTGAGCTTGGGATGCTCGCCGGCGGTGCGCTCCGAGCCGTCGCCTCCTTCCCGTGAGGCACGCACGTCTTCGACTTTCACGCCTGGGGGCGGCGTGAAATCGAACACCGAGCCGTCCACCGCGCCGTAGGAGATCGAGCTCGCCGCCAGTTCGATCACCGGCGCGGAGCTCGAAGAGGAGTACACAGCCGCGCGCAGCGGCACGCCGCGAACAGCGTCCCACGAGAGCTCCACCGCTCCGAGGAGGCTGCCGCCTTCGTTGGGCGAGATCCGCACCGTGTAGGCCGGTTGCCCGGCGACGTCGGTCGGCAGCGCACCAGACACGTGCGCGTGCTGCTGCAGGTGCGAGATCGCTTCTTCGATCTTGTCAACGGACGGCGGTTCGTGCGTCCGGGCCGAGTCTTGCGCTGCATCGGAATCGGTTTCGCCGGAGCCTTCGTGGCTGGGCACCGCGTACTGGTACAGCGTGTTCGTCGAGGCGTCGTACAACTTGAGCGTGTGCCCGTCATATAGAAGCTGCGTGTCGCCTCGTTCTGCCTGAAGCTCCAGGCGGACGCGACCGTCCTTGGCGATCCACAGCCGTCCCGATGCGCCAGACAGCAGCGGACTCGAGGAGAGCTGGCTCGCTTCGCCGCCGCCGCTCGCGAGGTTGGCGCCTTCCAGGAGGTGGTTGGTGAGCTTCACGCTTGCGCTCACCCCGTCCACCGGTGGCGCTGCAAGCGCGTCGTGAACGGCCACCGGCAACGGCGCGGGCGCGGGCGTCGGCGATGAGCCCAGCGCGGACGCGAGCGCGGTCGCGGAAACCCCGACGGCAACCACGAGCGTGCATAGCAGCAGCAGGCGAGATAGCGGAAGGCGGCGGAGGATGTTCACGGCGATAGGTCCCTGTTCTGGAGCTTGCCGATCAGTCACGAGGTTAGCGCCGTACCTTGGCCGCGCCTAAAGCTTCAGAGATCTCTCATCGTGGCGCCGCGCCCGGCCGTCGGGCACCATCGCACCGACGCACCTCACTGCCGTGCGTCCGCCGTGGTGCTGTCGCGACGGCGGCGCCCGAGCACCCGATATCTTCCCCATCGCATGGTCATCGCCATCGTGCTGTTCTGGGCGCTCCTGGGGCTGGGGGTCTTCTTCGTCGCGATGCGCGGCGGACCCCGCGGCGCGCGCGCGGCGCTGCACACGGAATCCGCGATCGGACAGCGGGTCGTGATCCTGGGCGTGGCCGTGCTGGTCGCCTTCGGCGTGGCGGTGCCCACGCTGGTGCTCGCATCCAACGGCGAGCACAAGGCCGGCGTGGCCGTGGGGGGGTTGCACCTGTCCGCCAGCGAGCAGCGCGGCCGCGACCTGTTCGCGCGCTCGTGCGCCGTTTGCCACACGCTCGCGGCGGTGAAGGCCGTGGGTCGCATCGGGCCGAACCTCGACGTCAGGGTCGGCGCAGACATCGCGACCGCGTCCGGGCGGCGGGCGCTCGTGCTGAACGCGATCTCCGAAGGCCGGGCGCGCGGCCTGGGGCAGATGCCGGCACAGCTCTATCAGGGGCGAGAAGCAGAAGAGGTCGCCGAATTCGTGGCGGCCGTGGCGGGACACTGAGCGGGTCGCCCGCGCCGGGCCGCGCCCGTCAGCCCCGGCCGGGCGGGCGATGTTTGGCCATCCGTCGATGGCGAAGCGCGCAGGGCATGGGTTAACGTCCAGGGGGCCGATGCCAGCGGAGCTGCTGACGGCCGAGGACGTCAAGGCGATCGTCGCCGAGCGCGAGATTCGCTTCATCCGCTTCTGGTTCACGGACGTCCTCGGCCAGCTGAAGTCGTTCTCGATCAACGCGGCCGAGCTCGACGACGCGTTCGATGCCGGCATGGGCTTTGACGGATCCTCGATCACCGGCTTCAACGCGATCGAGGAGTCGGACATGATCGCCATGCCCGACCCCTCGACCTTTGCGGTGCTGCCCTGGCGGCCCGAGACGCAGGGCGTGGGGCGGATGTTCTGCGACGTGATCACGCCCGAGCGCACCCCGTATGAGGGCGACCCCCGTCACGTCCTCCGGCGAGCGCTGGAGCGTGCGCGGGGGATGGGCTATGACACGTTCAACGTCGGGCCCGAGCTCGAGTACTTCCTGTTCCGCGACTCGCGCTCGACCGAGGTGCTCGACGAGGGGGGCTATTTCGACCTCACGACGCTTGATGCCGGCTCGGACGTACGGCGCGAGACCGTGCTCGCGCTCGAGCAGCTCGGCATCCACGTCGAGTACACCCATCACGAGGTTGGGCCCTCCCAGCACGAGATCGACATGCGCTACGCCGATGCGCTGAAGATGGCCGACGACTGCATGACCTATCGCATCACGGTGAAGGAGTACGCGCTCAAATACGGCTGGCACGCGACCTTCATGCCCAAGCCGCTGTACGGCGAGAACGGCTCTGGCATGCACACCCATCAGTCGCTTTTCAGCGACGGCACGAACGCCTTCTTCGACGCCGGCGACCAGTACTTCCTGTCCGACGTGGGCAAGGCGTTCATCGCCGGCCAGCTCAAGCACGCGCGCGAGATTTGCTCGATCTTCGCGCAGTGGGTCAACTCCTACAAGCGGCTGGTGCCAGGCTTCGAGGCGCCCGTGTACGTGGCGTGGTCGCGCCGCAACCGCTCGGCGCTGATGCGCGTGCCGCTGTACCACCCGGGGAAGGAGAAGGCCACGCGCGTGGAGCTGCGCTGTCCGGACCCGGCCTGCAATCCCTACCTGACCTTCGCCGTGCTGCTGCAGGCGGGCCTCGAGGGGATCGAGAAGGGCTACGAGCTGCCCGAGCCGATGGAGAAGAACCTCTACCACCTCTCCGGCGAGGAGCGCAAGCGCCTGGGCGTCGAGCAGCTGCCCGAGAGCCTCGGCGAGGCGATCGAGATCACCGCCGAGTCAGAGCTCGCGCTGCGAACGCTCGGCGAGCACATGTTCAATCGCTACGTCGAGATCAAGCGCCAGGAGGCCGACGACTACCGGGCGCAGGTCACGCAGTGGGAGCTCGACCGCTACCTCGCGATCCTCTGAGCGCGGCCACCGGCCGCGCGTGGGCCCGGCTGCGCAGCCGCGCATCCTGCGCGGCGCACCCGCGCTCCTAGCGCGCCGAGCTCGGCGCGGCGGCGCCGTTGCGGGGCAGCAGGCAGGCGATCGGCCGGGGCGGCGAGGTGTACCAGTGCAGCGCCTGCAGCACGTGCCCGAACGCCGCCGGATGTCGCGGCGCCAGCTCGTGCACCAGGCGCAGAACCGACACGGCGTGGCGCTCGTACTCGCGCTCGCCGGTCAGCTGCGACAGGCGCAGCAACCCCAGCGCCGCGCTCGAGGAGCCGGACGGAATCGGCGCGTCCTCGAGCTCCTTGCGGCGCGCGATCAGCGGTTCGGAATCTGAGGACGTGGCGAAGAACCCGCCCCGCTGCGGGTCTGCGAAGCGGGCGATCATGTCCCGCGCGAGCTCGGCCGCGCGCGTCAGGAACTCCTCCTCGCAGGTGGCCTCAAACAGCGCGATCAGGGCCTCCAGCAGGAGCGCATGGTCCTCCAAGTAGGCATCGAGCCTGGCCTCGCCCTGGCTGTAGGTGCGCAGCAGGCGCCCCCGCGCATCGCGCAGGTCGCGCAGCACGAACTCGGCGGACCCGCGCGCGGCGTCAAGCAGCGTCTGCGCCATGACAGGCGGCGTGTCCGCGACCGGTTCGCGCGCCAGCTGCGTGGCGGCGTCGGCCAGCGCGGCGATCATGAGCGCGTTCCAGGCGGTCAGGCGCTTGTCGTCCAGGCCCGGGCGCACGCGCGCCGAGCGGGCTTGCAGCAGCCGCTCGCGGATACGCTCGCGCGTTTGCCGGTCCGGTCGGGTGCGCTCGTCCGCGGGCCACGCCTCGCGCAGCACGTTGAGGCCCGGCTGAGGATGGTGGGGATCTTGAAAGTTGCCGCGCTCGCTGGCGCCCAGCCACCTGATGGCGGCGTCCGCGTCGGCGCCGAGCACCTGCCGCAGCTCCGCCACCCGCCACACGTAGAAGCGTCCCTCGACGCCCTCCGAGTCGGCGTCCAGCGCGGAGTAGAAGCCGCCCTCCGGGCCACGCATCTCGCGCAGCGCCCATCGCAGCGTGTCCAGGCAGACCTCGAGCAGGGCGGCGTCTGAAGATGCCAGCCAGCCGTGCAGGTACGCGCGCGCGAGCAGCGCGTTGTCGTAGAGCATCTTCTCGAAGTGCGGCACGGTCCAGGATGCATCGACGCTGTAGCGGGCGAAGCCGCCGCCGACGTGGTCGTGGATGCCGCCGCTCGCCATCGCGCGCAGCGTGCGCAGCGCCATGTCGCGCTCGTTGCGCAGCAGCAGGAACTCGATCACCGACGCCTGCGGGAACTTGGGCGCGGTGCCGAAGCCGCCGTTGCGCTCGTCGAAGGCGGCTCGCAAACCCGTCACCGCCGCCTCCAGCCCGCCGGCGTGGATCGGCTCAGGAGACGGCGACAGCCGCGCGCCGCCGGCGAGCCGCTCGCGCAGGCGCTCTCCACCCGCGCGGATCTCCTCGCGGTGCTCGCTCCACGTCTCGGCGATCGCCTGCAGCACCTGGGTCCAGGCGGGCATCCCGCCGCGCGCCTCGGGCGGGAAGTAGGTTCCGCCGTAGAAAGGCAGCTGCTCGGGCGTGAGGAACACGTTCAGCGGCCAGCCGCCCTGTCCCGTCATCCCCTGAACGGCCTCCATGTAGAGGGCGTCGACGTCGGGACGCTCCTCGCGATCCACCTTCACGCACACGAAGCTGTCATTCATCAGCGCGGCCGTGCGTGCGTCCTCGAAGGACTCGCGCTCCATCACGTGGCACCAGTGGCACGACGAGTAGCCGATCGACACCAGCAGCGGCTTGTCCTCGCGGCGCGCGCGCTCCAGCGCGACCGGTCCCCACGGCAGCCAGTCGACGGGATTGTGCGCGTGCTGTCGCAGGTACGGCGAGGTCTCGGCTGCTAGTGCGTTTGCCACTCCTCGGGCAAGCCTAGTGCGCGGACGCGGCGCTGCCGCGTCCGCGCCGCCTCACGGCAGGCGCGAGGGGCGGGCTTCGACGGGCCCAGTGAGCCGGAAGCCGCTCACGCGGGCGGGCCATGCGCCCGCGTCCCAGGGCCATGGACCTGCTCCGCCCGGCGCCGCGGAGCTTCGCGAGAGCTTGACGGTCGCGAGGCTGACGTGAAAGTGCACGCGCCCGAGCCTGCCGCTGACGAAGCCACGCAGGCCGAACGTGACCGTGCCCGGCGCGGCCTGCCGGCCGGAGATCCTGATCGTCGCCGGCTGCAGCGCGCCGTTTCGAACCGGAAACGTGCCGCTCAGCTGCACACCGGACACGAACGAGTAGCGCCTCAGCATCGCTGCCGATGAGGTCAGCCGTGCGTAGCCGCCGCGCAGGCCGCCGAAGCTCGAGCCGCTCGGCAGTTCCTGTTCGGCCTGAAGCGTGGCGCTGATCACCTGGCGGCTGAGATCGATCAGGGTGTCGAGCACGGCGGTGAGCGTGCGGCCGGGCCTGCCGCCGAGGTGTCGTGGCGCGGGGACGTAGGCGAGCTTCGTAGGGGCGATCGGCGTCGGCGCGAAGGGATCGCTGCGCGGCACGCACGGAGCGACGCGGCTGGCGGCGAAGAATGCCGACACCGCCGCCGCCGCGCAGCCGCTGAAGTCGCTGCCGAGCACCGAATGGCCCGTGTAGGGGACGACCTGGAGCTGCGCGCCCGGGATCTGCGCCGCGACCTGCGCCGCGACCGAGCTCGGCGTGCGCAAGTCCTGGCCGCCGGAAAGGATCAGCGTCGGCACGGCGGGGAGCGCGCCGGCCGGCGCCGGCGCCGGCGAGGCGTCGGGCCAGTAGGCGCAGTCGGGGACCAGGTCGGTCGCGAGCGCGGTGCGGGCGTCGAACGGAAAGAAGTCCCCGCTCGGCAGCGCGTGCACGGCCGCAAGCGCTTCGGACAGCCGAGTCGCGGGCGGGCGTTCGCGCTGCCAGGGGAAGGGCGTCTCCTCGCACGAGGTCGCCGCGAACAGCGCTTCGTCGATCGGCGGCGAGTTTTCCACCGGCTGCCGCGGGACGCTGGGAATCAATCCCAGCGCGAGCAGGTGCAACCGCACCAGCGGCGCGGGATCGCCGCGCAGGGCCGAGCGCACCGCCGCGGGCAGGAGCGCGCGCAGCGCCGGGTTCAGGTCGCCGGCCTGCAGGATCTGGAGCAGGTCGCTCTCGCTGACCCTGGCGGCTCTGCGGTGCCCCGCCCCGTCGAACGCCGATCCGCGCAGCGGGCGCCGGCGCAAGCGGGCAGTCAGGCGCGCGAGATCGCGCAGCGGATTCGCGGTGATGTTCGCGCAGGCATGGTTCGAGCACAGCTCGGCCAGGACCGCCGGGATCGCCCCGAAGCTCGGGATCGCGAGCGGTTCCGGCCCGTTGGCGGGAACGACCGAGTCCAGCACCAGCGCTTCGACGTGGGTCGGGTAGCGGGCGGCGTACTGCAGCGCCACCTTCGTGCCATAGGAGGTCCCGTACAGGACCAGCCGTTCGTACCCCGCCGCGCGCCGCAGCGACTCGACGTCGGCCACCGATTCCTGGGTCGTGTAAGCGCCTCGCGCCGGCCCGATCTGCAGCGCGCACCGTTCCAGCAGCCGACCCACCGACCCGGTTGCCGGCGCAGCGAAGGCACGGCAGCTGAGGGGATCCGACGTTCCGGTACCGCGCTGATCGAACAGGATCAGATCGCGCGCAGCGAGCGCCGGGGACATCGCCCTGGCGATGAAGTCGTCGAGCGGCAGCGTCGCCTGGCCCGGACCCCCTGCGAGCGCGAGCACCGCGCTCGCCGCCGGGGCGAGGGCGGTGGCCAGCCGCTCCACGCTGAGGTTGACCGTGCCGGCGACCCGACCGCTGCGGTCGAGCGGAACGGGCAGCGTGGCGCAGTCAAAGCGGGGGCTGCCCTGGCAGGGGGCGAACGTCAGCGCGGTCGCCGGAATCGGGCGGATGGCCGCGACCGCGGCGCCGAGAAGCGGCGCCACCAACGCGGCTCTGAGGGCCCGCCGCGACATCGATCACACGTTAGCCGCCGGGCTCGGCCGCCCGCGCCGCTCGATCGCCCGAGGCGCCCCACCCGCGGCCGGGCGCGCCGCTCAGTCGCTCCACCAGCCCCGGATGACCTCGCCGTCGCCGTCGTGACGGGGGCCGAATGCGAGCAGCTCGATCCCGTCGGGACCGGCCTCGAAGGCGCGCGTGACCTCGGGCGCGACGCGGATCGCGTCCATCGGCTCGAGCTCGATGATGTCCTCGTCGAGCTTCAGGCGCCCGGAACCGGCGAGGACGACGTAGACCTCCTCGGCGCGCTCGTGCCTGTGCGCGAATGGCTGGCGCCGGCCCGGCTTCAGGCGGTGGTGGCTGACGCCCGTGTGCTCGGCCTGCAGGTCGTCCCTGGCGAAACGCGCCTCCTGAACATCCTGGAAGCCGAACCTGGGAGCCGAGTCATCCACCTCGGTGATCCGCTTGACCGTGTAGCGCGCGCTCATCGCGACGCTCACTCTACCCGCGCCCCGGCCGCGGTACGCTCGCAGGTGTGAATCCGGGGATCGATCGTGCGACCGTACAGGCGCCCGGAGCGCCGGCGGCGATCGGGCCCTACAGCCACGCGGTGCGCGCGGGCGAGCTGCTGTTCTGCTCGGGTCAGATCCCGCTCGACCCCGCCACCGGCGAGCTCGCCGCGGACACGGCCGCCGAGCAGGCGCGGGTATGCCTGCAGAACCTGGCGGCGGTCTGCGAGGCGGCGGGGACCTCGCTCGCTCGCGCGCTGCGGCTGACCGTGTACATGACCGACCTCGCAGCCTTCGGCGAGGTCAACGACGTCTACGCGCGCTTCTTCCCGCAGGAGCCGCCGGCGCGGGTGGCGATCGGCGTCGCGCAGTTGCCGCGGGGGGCCTACGTGGAGATCGACGCCGTGGTGGCGCTGTAGGCAGCCTCGCCGGGTGGCGCGGCCTCGCCGGCGGGCGCAGCCTCGCCGGGTGGCGCGGCCTCGCCGGGGGGCGCGGACTCGCCGGGGGGCGCGGACTCGGCGCCGTACAGCGCGCGCGTCAGCAGCCGCCACAGCGTCGCCCGTTCGCGGGCGTCGAGCGCCTCGAGCACCTCGTCCTCGATCGCTTCCTGCGCGCGCTCGGCACGCGCCAGGGCGCGACGCCCGGTGGCGGTCAGCTCGACGATGTGGCGCCGTCGATCGGCGGGGTCGCGCCGGCGGATGACGTAGCGCAGCTGCTCGAGCTCGTTCAGCAGCAGAACCACGTTGTTGGCGTCCATGCAGAGCGCCTCGGCCAGCTCCTGCTGAGGGCAGCTGTCGTTGTCGCGCAGGTAGCTGAGCGTCACGAACAGGCGCAGGTGCATGCCCAGCAGCTGCTCGCCGCTGCGCCGGTAGACCTGCTTGGCCAGGCGCGTCAGCAACACCATCGAGCCTGGCGCCGCGATCCGATCCTCTCCCCTCATGGTCGCTCCATTTTACATCATGATGCGTCAATCGTCACTATTAGATAAATCATACTCATCGCGGGGACGATCTCTGCTATGTTGTTCGTTGTGAGCGGCGCATGGGGAGACAGCGAAAGCGGCCGCCGGGGGCTGCGCGACCGCGCCGTCATCGCGGCGGCGGCCGGCGGGGCGAGCGGGCGCCGCCGTTGGATCGCCCTGGGCGTGCTGTGCCTGGGCCAGCTGATGATCGTGCTCGACGCGACCATCGTCAACGTCGCCCTGCCGTCAATCCAGCACGACCTGCACTTCACCCAGCAGAACCTGACCTGGGTGATGAACGGCTACCTGATCACGTTCGGCGGCTTCCTGCTGCTCGCCGGCCGGATGGGCGACCTGGTGGGCCGGAAGAAGGTTTTCCTCGCCGGCCTGGTGCTGTTCACGGCGGCGTCGATGCTGTGCGGTGTGTCGGGCAATCAGACGATGCTGATCGTCGCGCGCCTGCTGCAGGGCATCGGCGGGGCGATCGCGTCGAGCGTGATCCTCGCGATCATCGTCACCGAGTTTCCCGGCGCGGCCGAGCAGGCGCGCGCGATGGGCGTGTTCGCGTTCGTCTCCGCGGGCGGCGGCTCGATCGGCCTGCTCGCCGGGGGCGCGCTCACGCAGTCGCTCAGCTGGCACTGGATCTTCTTCGTCAACGTCCCCGTCGGGGTGCTCGCGTTTGCGCTCGGGTGGGCGCTGATCGATGAGAACGAGGGCATCGGCCTCTCGCGCGGGGTGGACGTGCTCGGATCGATCCTGATCACGGGCTCGACGATGCTGGGCGCGTTCGCGATCGTGAAGTCCACCGACTACGGGCTGCTGTCGGGTCGCACGCTGGGCGTGGGCGGGGCCTCGCTTGCGCTGCTGGCTGCGTTCCTGCTGCTCGAGTCCCGCCTGGAGAACCCGATCATGCCGCTGCGCATCCTGCGGCTGCGGATGCTGATGGGCTCGAGCCTGGTGCGCGGCCTGCTGATCACGGGCATGTTCTCCGCGTTCTTCTTGGGATCGCTGTACCTGGAGCGCGTGCTCGGCTATGACGCGCTCCAGACGGGACTCGCGTTCATGCCCGTGACGGTGTGCATCGGCGTGATGTCGATCGGAACCTCGGCCAGGCTGATGGCTCGCTACGGCGCCGTGCGCCTGCTGAGCGCCGGGCTCGTCTCGATCATCGCCGGGCTGGTGCTGCTCGCCGGCCAGGGCGTCGGCGCGAGCTACTTCCCGGGGCTGTTCTTCGCCTTCCTGCTGCTCGGCCTGGGCGCCGGCTGCGCGTTCCTGCCGCTGCTGACGATCGGCATGTCCGACGCGCCCAAGCGCGACGCGGGCCTCGCGTCGGGGATCGTGAACGTCTCGATTCAGCTGTTCGGCGCGATCGGCCTGGCGACGTTGGGAACGATCGCCACCGACCACTCCAAGGCGCTGCGGGCGGGCGGCGAGCAGGTGCGCAACGCGCTGACCGGCGGCTACCACCTCTCCTACCTGGTGGGCGCGGCGTGCGTGGCGGCCGGCATCGTGGCGGCGTTCGCGGTGCTGGGCGGCCCCACGCGCACGCTGCCGCAGCAGGTCTCAGGCGGCGAGGCGGAGCTCGACGCAGCCGCGCGCGACGCTCGCGCGGCTACGCCCGAGCCCTCAGCTCAGCCCGCCTGACCTTGCCGCTGGCCGTCTTGGGCAGCTCGGCGACGAAGTCGATAATGCGCGGATACTTGTAGGGCGCCGTCTGGAGCTTGACGTGCTCCTGCAGCAGGCGCTTGAGCTCGTCGCTCGGCGCGTGGCCCTCGCGCAGCACCACCACCGCGCGCACCACCGCGCCGCGGTCGGCGTCGTAAGCCGAGACGGCCGCCGCCTCGAGCACCGCCGGGTGCGAGACGAGCGCGGACTCGACCTCGAACGGCCCGATGCGGTAGCCGGCGGAGACGATGACGTCGTCGTTGCGCCCCTGGAAGTACAGCCAACCTTCATCGTCTTCGCGCACCAGGTCCCCGGTGCGCCAGATGCCGCCGGCGCGGCGATCGGCGGCGCTCCACGCCCCGTCCTGTGCGCGTCGAACCTGCTCGCCGAGATAGCCGAGGAAGAAGGTGGGCACCGAGGCGGGATCGACCGTCAGCTCGCCCCGCTGCACGCCCAGCCGCACACCCGGAAGGGCTCTCCCCATCGAGCCCGGCCGCGCCGCCTCGGCCGGCGGAGCACCCGTCAGCTGCCCGGTCTCGGTCTGACCGTAGCCGTCGCGGATCTCGAGACCGGTCATCTCGCGCCACGCCTCGAGCACCTCGGGGTTGAGCGCCTCGCCGGCCGCTAGCAGCCCGCGCAGCTCGGCGGGGCCGCGCACCGCAGTGCGCTTGGCGATCACGCGGTACTCGGTCGGCGCCATGCACAGCACGTTGACACCCTCCTGGCGCAGCAGCGCCACGCGTTCCTCGGGCTCGAAGCGGGCGTCGTGCAGCAGCGCGGCCGCTCCCAGCAGCCACGGCGCGATGAACACGTTGCGCGCCGACTTCGACCAGCCGCTGGCCGCCGTGCACCAGACCAGCTGGCCGGGGCGGGCACCAAGCCAGTGCTGCGCCTGCAGGCGCTGGCCGCACAGATAGCGCTGAGCGTGCAGCACCGCCTTCGGGCCGCCTGAGGTCCCGCTCGTGAACGTGATCAGGCAGGGGTCGCTGGCGGCGAGCTCGGCGGCGGGCGCGGGCTCGCCGGCGAGCAGCGACTCGTCCGGCACGAGCGCCACGGCGCACCGCGGCGCCGCCCGCTCGAGCTCCGAGCGGTTGCGCTCGTCGGCGACGATCAGCGACGGGCGCGCAACCGCGAAACGCAGGCGCAGGTCCTTGGCCCGTAGCTGCTCGGTCACCGGCAGCACGACCGCGCCGATGCGCATGCACGCGACCATCGTGAGCACCCACTCGGGCCGGTTGCCGATCAGCGTCATCACCACGTCACCGCGACCGATACCGCGCGCGGCGAGCGCGCCAGCGAGCCGCGCGCTCCTATCGGCCGTCTCCCCAAAGCTCCACTCGCGCCGCCTCCCGTCGCGCGCGCGCTCGATCAGGGCCAGATCTGCGGGCGGCAGCGCCTCGAGCACGTCGGTGGCGAAGTTCATGCCGGTATTCTCACCCCAGCACCCGAACGCCGACCCTGGAGCGCCAGACCCCATGGCCATAGCCGCCTCCTCGCACATCGAGAAGACCGACGAGCAGAGGGCGATCACCGAGATGGTGCGCCAGTTCGCCGACGAGCAGATCCTGCCCAACGCCGAGCGCTACGACCACGAGGACTCGTTCCCCGAGCCGATCGTGGAGCAGATGAAGGAGCTCGGACTGTTCGGCGTGACCATCCCCGAGGAGTACGGGGGCATGGGCCTGGACCTGACCACCTACGCGATGATCGTCGAGGAGCTCTCGCGCGGCTGGATCTCGATCTCGGGGATCGTCAACACGCACTTCATCGGCTCCTACCTGCTGATGAAGTTCGGCACCGATGAGCAGCGCCAGAAGTACCTGCCGCGCATGGCCACCGGCGAGATCAGGGCCGCGTTCTCGCTGTCTGAGCCCGAGCTCGGATCCGACGTGCAGGCGATCAAAACGAAAGCCGTCAAGCTCGATGACGGCGCGTACGAGATCAACGGCTCGAAGATGTGGGTCACCAACGGCCTGCTGTCGACGCTCGTGTTCGTGCTCGTCAAGACCGATCCCCAGGCCGAGCCGCGCCACCGGGGCTTCACCTGCTTCATCGCCGAAAAAGAGCCTGGCGTGAGCGAGAACCGCGGCCAGTTCGCTGGCCTGAACGTGCCGCCCAAGATCAGGAAGCTGGGATACAAGGGGGTCGAGTCAACCGAGCTGGTGTTCGACGGCTACCGCTGCCCGGCCGAGAACATCCTCGGCGGCGAGGCCGCCGCGTTGAACAAGGGCTTTGCCCAGATGATGGACGCGCTGGAGGTGGGCCGCGTCAACGTGGCCGCGCGCGGCGTGGGCATCGCCCAGCGGGCGCTCGAGCTCGGCCTGCGCTACGCGCAGGAGCGCAAGGCGTTCGGCAAGCCGATCGCCGAGCACCAGGCGATCCAGTTCAAGCTCGCCGACATGGCGACCCAGGTCGAGGCGGCCCGCCTGCTCACGCTGCGAGCGGCGCGCCTGAAGGACGCCGGCGAGCGCTCCGATCTCGAGGCCGGCATGGCCAAGCTGTTCGCCTCCGAGGCCGGGCGCTTCTGCGTCGAGGAGTGCCTGCGCATCCACGGCGGCTACGGCTACTCCAAGGAGTACGAGGTCGAGCGCCTCTACCGCGACGCGCCGCTGCTGCTGATTGGCGAGGGCACCTCGGAGATCCAGCGGATGGTGATCGGGCGCAAGCTGCTCCAGCGTCATAAGATCTGATCCGTCGCCACCCACCGCCACGTTCCGGAAGGGAGCTTCAGCGCACATGGCCGAGGACGCCAAGGCTCTGATCGAGCTTGCGACGCGCCGGTTCCTCGAGGAGGTGCCGGCGCTCGAGCCGATCAAGCTGGTCGTGGGCGTCCAGCTGCGGGGCAGGGGGGATGTGCAGCAGTTCCGGCTTGAGCTGCCCGCCGTGCGCGTGGCCAAGGACCCCGCCATCGACGCACGCGTGCGCGTGGACATGCGTCGCGAGTTCTTCAACGAGATGGTCGCCCACGAAGCCAAGGTGCCCGACTGGATCGAGGCGTTCACCTACGGGCAGGCCAAGGCCAGCGGCCCCGAGCAGTTCCTGCGGCTGATCGTCAACGTCGTCGAGCGCCAGCAGGAGCGCCAGAGGACGCGCAAGGCGCGCAAGCCCGTCTAGCCCCTCTCGAGCGGGCACGATCTGCCGACGGGGGCCGGTCTGGCCGGCGGGCGCCGGGTCAGTGGTAGGAGGTGAGCTGCTGGGCGAGGAACGCAAGCGAGCCCAGCAGGAACAGGCACATG
>VAWK01000014.1 GCA_005885515.1 Actinomycetota bacterium
AGAACCCAACTCTCAATCGTCGTCAGGAACCGATTGGCGACATACTTGTATAGAGGCATACCTCCGGCGCGCGCGCCTCCGTGGTCTAAAAAGCGCGAACCGAGCACCATGTCAGCTTCGCCCCGAAGGATCGGACCCACGAGAGCGGGGAGCAGGCGTGGATCGTATTGCCCGTCAGGGTGCAGCATCACCACCACGTCAGCATCATCACGCAGCGCAGCTGTGTAGCAGGTCTTCTGATTACCACCGTAGCCAACGTTTCGATGGTGCCTGATCACCTCTAGCGGAAGCCCGCGCGCCACTTCAAGGGTCTCGTCACGCGACGCATCGTCCACCAGGATGATCCTCGTTACCCACTCCGCCGGTATGTTCCGATACGTTAGTTCGAGCGTCTGCGCCGCGTTGTATGCAGGCATGACCACGACAATTCGCTTGTCACGGAGCAGCTCGGAATCTTCCGCTGAGACATCTCGCTCGATCGCCCGCTCCGCACTCATTGCCCCCTGCCTTCATTTCGATTCAACGACATCGTCGTGTTGAACGTGGATTAGATTGTAGATGATGCCGGTGAGAGTGGGCGGTCTTCGTTTCCGCGGTCGCGGTCAGCTGCGACGAGCGGCTTGGTGAGTGCTGCGTGCGGCGAGAGGCACCGTCGAGCGCGCAGGCCGCGACGCACTACTGCTTTTTCGCGAGGCCTCAGCCGGGCACGTCATGTGGATGTACGACCCGCTCGCCCGAGCAGGCGCGTCGCGACGGGTTTCGCCTTCACCCTGGCCACAAGGCCCCACGCAGCGAGCGCGCCGCCCGCCAAGAGCGGTCCAAATGCGGCAATCACGAAGCGGTAGTCATACCCCTTCACGAGGATTGGGAAGAACAGCAGCGCTAGTGCGCTGCAGCCGAACAGCAGCATGCCCGAACGCGCTCGACCCGAAAGGAGCCAGGGGCCGGCAAGGCACAACGCCAGTAACAGTCCCATCCATGAGCCATCCACACGCGTGATTCGCTCCCACTCCTTCAGCGGCGCGATATCGCCGCGGTGTGGGCGGGAATCATGCGGATAAAGTCGCTGCTGCCAGAATTCGACAAATGCGTTCCTACCGCTGTTTGGAGGAACGCCGCCGAGCATGAGAGCGACCATTTCGTCGGCCGAGAGATCCCCGTAGGACGGGTGGTTGGGATCGAACAGACGGATCGTGTCCAGCCACACCGCGTCGAGGTAATCGAGCGGCTGGCCCAGTAGCGCGGCCTCTGACCACTTGCGCAGGATGCGCATCGCGTGAGGACGGTCCGAGACAAGATAGGCCGGGCCGAACAGGCGGTAGGCAGGCGATTCGGAGTCATAGATGTAGTACTCGCTCGGGCGAAGCTTGCTCGACGCGGGCGTGGGGTTGCGCCGGCGCGACACCGGCGTCGTCTCGCAGAGCGCCCGGGTGCCCGGCGGTGGTGTGAACTTTGTGCAATCGGCCCACGGCGCCACGCGGCCATATAGGTTCCAGGCGCTGTTGGAGGTGAGCACCCCAGGCTTGCCGGAGGCGAGGTGACGCCACCCCGCGTATGCGCCCACGCTCGCAAGCGAGACCGCAAGACAGAGTGCCCCGACGGCGAGCGTCCGGCGCGTCGGGCGCCCGGCGCTGAAGCAAAGCCAGAGCGCGACCACGACGATCATCGCAAGTCCCGCCTCGCGGTCCCACACGCCCAGCCCGGCGCAGAGGCCGGCAAGGGCGGCCCACGCTGCGCCGCCCTGAAATGCTCGCAGCGCGCAATACAAGACCGCGCTGAGCAGGAACACGAACAGCGCGTCGCTCAGCGCAGCGTGCTCGATGAACAGCTCATCGCCGCCGAGCGCGATGATCGCCGCGGGCGCGAGACCGAGGCCGCGAGGCCCGCCGCAGCGGCGGACGGCGAGGAAGAAGAGCAGCGCCGCGCCCAGCCCCAGGAGGTGCTGCACGGTGATCACAAAGATCAGGTGAGGGGCGATCCCGTGCAGCAGCCGCAGGAACATCGAATACCCGACCACCCTTATGGGGTCGCTCCACAGCCTCGACAGCGGTCCGATGGCGCCGTCGAAGTAGATCCCGCTGTCGGAGTAGCCCGTGATCGCCGGACTCCAGACCAGCAGGAAGTAGATCCTCAGGAGCAGTCCCGCGCCGATCAAGGCGGCCAAGAGGAGGAGCACCCGATCACGCGGCATCCTTCCGAGCGCTCGAGCCATCCTGGAGCCCCGCATACAGCGCCCAGACTACGCGGCGGCGAACGCCCCGGCACCGATGGGCACGCCTCGCCCGCGCAGACTGCGCTGTGCCCATGCTTACCGGCATAGCCAGCCGGAGGGCCGGGAGGGGCAGGCCGGTAAGATGGCTGCCGCGCGACTGGGAGCGGGCGGGCGAGCGTCCTTCGAAGAAAGGAAGCATCAATGCGAAAGGTGTCCACGTGTCTGGTCCTCGCGCTCGTCGGCGGAGCGCTTCTCGCCGGGTGCGGAAGCGGCAGCAAATCCACCTCGAACAGCGCCAGCTCGAGCACCGCAACGGTCACGACGGGCAGCCCGAGCAGCGGCGTGTCCGGCACAAAAGGCTCCAGCGCCGCAGGCTCGACGCATCCGCTGACCCCTAAACAAATCGTGGAAGACTGCAAGCGCATCGTGGGGGCGCCATCGGCACTGACCGCGGCACAGAAGGAAAAGCTCTTGAAGAGCTGCGCCAAGGCCCCTACCGGCCCCGCGGCACAGCACGAAGTTATTCGCGAACTGTGCCTGGCAGTCGCCTCGCGACAGCCGAACGGGGCGAGCAAGGAACGGCTGCTGGCAGTATGTCGCCAGCTGAAGTAGGCGGCACGTGCACGGCGGGGGACCGGCGAGGGGACAATAGGAAAACCCCGCGCTAGCGGGGTTTTCCCTTAGCAGGTCGATAAGCCGGATTCTGTCGTTGAGCAGCCATCCATCTGCGCGGCCTACCTGGACCTTGGCGGGTCACCTGCTAGCGGTCCTGTTTGGCCTTGCATCGGGTGGGGTTTGCCCAGCCGCCGCGTCGCCGCGACGCTGGTGCGCTCTTACCGCACCATTTCACCCTTGCCCGTTTCGCCGTTCACGTGGGACGGCGAACGTCGGCGGTTTGTTTCTGTGGCACTTTCCCGCGGGTTTCCCCGGGTCGATGTCTCGACCACCTCGCCCTGTGATGTCCGGACTTTCCTCAAAGGCCTGGGCCTTCGCGGCTGCCTGACCTGCGAACACCAAGTTATCGCTTCTCGGCGCTGTTCATAAGTGCGGCCCACGCGGTGTGCGCCGCCGCGGCAGCACGATCTCACACGCTGCGGAGCAGGCCGACCACGCGTCCCAGCACTTTGACCTCCTTGCTGCGGATCGGGTCCATGACCTCGTTCTCCGGCTGCAGGCGAACGTGGTCGGACTCGCGGAAGAAGCGCTTTACGGTCGCCTCCTCCCCGAGCAATGCGACCACGATGTCACCATCCTGCGCCGTGTCCTGGGGTCGCACGACCACGAAGTCCCCTTCCAGGATACCGGCGTCCTTCATCGATTCGCCTCGAATTCGCAGGAGATAGGCCCCCTCTGTCCCGCCCGCGATCTGCGGGACCGATACATAGTCCTCGATGTTCTCCTCAGCAAGAATCGGCTGCCCCGCGGCAACCGTGCCGACCAGGGGCAGACCATCAGGGCGCACGATCCCGCGAACGCTCTCGACCGCGCTCCCAACAGCGCGATCGAGCAGCTCGATCGCCCGCGGCTTGGACGGATCGCGACGCAGCAGGCCGATCTTCTCCAGGTTCGACAGGTGCGCATGCACCGTTGACGACGACGCGAGTCCCACGGCTTTGCCGATGTCGCGGACCGTGGGCGGATAGCCATACTTGGCCGAGTACTTGCGGATGAAGTCGAAGATCTCCTGCTGTCGCTTGGTCAAATCCATGCCTGCCCGACCCCCGATCTTGGGTTGGCGGAACGGGACGAACGTGTGTTCGCCACTGTAGCGCTGCCACTAGACGGATGCAAGTCCCGGGCCCAGCGTGCTCCAGGCTCAGGCCGCTGCGGGCGCGGGGCTATACTCGCCTCGCTGCGCCTGTGGCGGAATTGGTAGACGCGCAAGGTTGAGGGCCTTGTCCGGGGTATCCCGGGTGGAGGTTCGAGTCCTCTCGGGCGCATCGCCGTGATGTGTCAAGACATCCCGGACACATGTGTCGGGACATCCTGGACTCTAGAGATGCGGCCTAGCGGCTGATAGAGGCGGGCGGGATCGAGCGTCAGCTCGCGGATCAGCTCGCCATGTGAGTCGATCACGCGGATCTCCAGATCGGCGATCAGCAGCTTGACGGCGCGGCCTTTGTGCGCCCGCCCGAGCCCGATTTTGTAGAGCTTCGAGTCGCAGCGCAGGCTGACCTTGCCGGTCGCATCGACCTTGTCCTCGCGCACGCGGAAGTAGGTGGCGGCGGGGGCACCCGCCGGCCTCGCCTTGGTGCGTCCGCTGTAGGCCTGCAGGGGCGTGCGCGCCCAAGCGCGCGGTGCGGGCGACTGTGGTTGTAGTAGCGGCGGAACGCGTCGAGCTGGGCCTGGAGCTCTGCAAGCGTCCCCGCGGGCGGCTGCTTTGCCAGGTAGCGCTTGAGCGTCTGGTGCAGGCGCTCCACCTTGCCGAGCGTCTGCGGGTGGTATGGCCGCGAGTTCTTAAAGACGATCCCCAGGGGCTGCAGCTCGTACTCGAGCAGGACCTTGCCACCGCGGTAGCCGCCCACGAACACGGCGCCGTTGTGCGAGAGCAACGATTCTGGCAAGCCGTGCAGCTCACAGGCCTTGTGGAAGCTCTGAACGACGTCTGGCGCTTTGACGTGAAAGTAGGCGTCGCAGCCCAGGTGCAGGCGCGAGTGGTCGTCGATCAGATCGAGGATCTGACCACGGAGCCGTCCGCCAAGGACCAGGCGGTGACGTCCGCCTGCCAGCACTCGTTGGGCAGCTCGCTTTCAAAGCGGATCAGCGAGCTATGCGGGCGCTTCTGTCGCCGGGGCGCGACCAGGCCCTCACGCCGCAGGAAGAACCGCTCCGGAAATCTTGGAGGCCCGATCCGGTGAGAGGATGGGCCGATGAGAAGAAGCATGAGGTATCCAACGGAGGTCCGCGAACGCGCGATGCGGATGGTCGCCGAGCACGGCGACCTGTACGAGAGCGAATGGGCGGCGATCACGTCCGTCTCAGAGAAGCTCGGCATGAAGGCCGAGACGTTGCGCAAGTGGATCCGCCGGGCGGAAGTCGACCAGGGGTCGAGACCCGGCGTCTCAACCGCTGAAGCGCAGCGGATCAAGGAGCTCGAGCGCGAGACCCGCGAGCTCCGCCGAGCAAATGAGATCTTGAAGGCTGCTTCGGCTTTCTTCGCGCGGGAGCTCGACCCGCAGCCGAGGAGATGAGCGCCGTGATCGACGCGTATCGCGAGCAGTTTGGGGTCGAGCCGATCTGCAGGGTTCTCGAGGTCGCCCCGTCCACGTATTACGAGGTCAAGCGACGCCAGCGCGATCCTTCAGAACGTGCGCTGCGCGACGCCGAGCTGCTCGAGCACATCCGCCGCGTTCACGAGCAGAACTTCTGCGTCTACGGCGTGCGCAAGATGTGGTGGGCGCTGCGCCGCGAAGGCATCGACGTCGCCCGCTGCACGGTCGAACGCCTGATGAAGAAGGCAGGCCTTCAGGGCGCGATCCGGGGCCGCAAGCGCCGCATGACGATCCCCGACGGACAAGCTGAAAGGGCGCGGGACCTCGTCGAGCGCGACTTCAAAGCCTCGGCGCCCAACCGCCTGTGGGTATCGGACTTCACGCATGTCGCCACCTGGTCGGGCGTGTGCTACGTGGCGTTTGCGATCGACGCCTTCTCGCGACGCATCGTCGGCTGGAAGGCCGACACCACGATGGAGACGAGCCTCGTGCTCGACACCCTGGAGATGGCGCTGTGGGCACGCGACCACCACGGCCAGCCGGTCGGCGAGGGGCTCGTGCTGCACTCGGATGCGGGCAGCCAATTCACCTCCTTTGCCTTCACTCAGCGCCTTATCGACGCCGGCGCCGACCCCTCGATCGGATCCGTGGGCGACGGCTATGACAACGCCCTCGCGGAGACGACGATCGGACTCTACAAGACCGAGCTGATCAACCGCGGAGGACCGTGGAAGACGATCGACCAGGTCGAGCTCGCCACGCTCGAATGGGTCGATTGGTACAACCATCGACGACTACACAGCGCGTGCGAGGGACTCCCTCCGGTTGAGTTCGAGCAGACGAGGGAGAGACAGATCACTCAATAGAAACTGCCTCCAAGATCCTCGGGGCGGTTCAATGTGCCAGAACTCATTGCAGTTCGCGCGGAACGCTGTGAATGCGATCTCGCAATCGACGAGCAGAAGTCGCGCTACCGTCTCGGCGGTTTGTCACGCGAGCTGGTGGGAGTTTGAGAGATCTATGCTTGACGTCGAGGTCACTGGACGAGGAGGGCGCCGCGTGCTGTTTCTAAGCGGACAGTTGGACTTGAACAGCGCGTCGCAACTCGACCGAGCGCTAGAAGCCGTGTGCGCGGACGGGGCACGCGAAGTCGTCCTCAATCTTCACAAAGTCGACTTCATTGATACGACAGGTCTGGGCACAATTCTGTCAGGGCGCACCTTTTGTAAGCAGCATGGGTGCCGGTACTTCATTGACACCCCGGTTCCCGCGTCGTTCAAGCGCTTGCTTGATGTAACGGGGATCCAGCATCACCTCCCCTTCAAGCGGCGCGTGGGCAGGCGCGCTCCTATGACGTAGCGGCGCCGCCATCGGCCCGGCGGGACTCGAACCAGCGACCTACCGATTATGAGTCGCTCACGCGTTTGCGCCTGTCTGCGGCTGATCGCGCCGTCCTGGCCAGCAGGCGCGGATTCTCGAGCCGCATCGGCGCGGTGGACGGCGAGCGCGTGAAGACGCTGGAAGCCGCCGCGCGGGCGCTCCCGGATAGCGATCCGCGGCGGGCGCGCGTGCTTGCGCTGCTGGCCAGCGAGCTTCACTGGTGCGGTGAGCCCTCACGATGCAGGCAGCTCTGGCCGCGGAGGCCATCGAGATCGCGAGGGCCGCGGACGACCCTGCCGCCCTGGCCCATACGCTCGCTCACGCCGCGTGGGCCATATGGGTGCCGGACACCCTCCGAGAGCGCCAAAGGCTGACCGACGAGCTGGTCGACCTCGCCCGTAGCCTTGATGACCCGTCGCTCAGCTTTCTCGCCGGCTTCCGCCGATGCGCAATTGGCATCGAAGGCGGGGATCGCGCGTCGGCTGAGTCCGGGCTTGCAACGATGCGAAGTCTGGCAGCCTCCGTGCCGCAGCCGCACATGGGTTGGTTCCGGCTGATATTTGAGTCAGCTTGGGCCTGTGTGCAGGGGGACCTTCAGGCGGCCGAGCAGCATGCGATCCACGCGTTCGAGGTGGGCACGGCGGCCGGCAACTCCGACGCGCTGTCGCTCTTCGGCGGGCAGCTAACCGCGATACGAAGTCTGCAGGGCCGCCTCGGAGAGCTTGCGGAGCAGGTGGTGGAGCTCGCTGGCCAACCGGACAGCGTCGCCGGTTGGCGCGCGGCTGCGGCGCTCGCTCTGATCGAAGGCCGGCGCGAGGATGAGGCGCGCGAGCTGGCGCTCGCCGAGGACTTCCAGAGCATTCCGTGGGACCAGGCTTCGTCCGCCGCGATGTTCCTCTGAGCCGATGTCTGTTCCCGTCTGCGTCTCGCCGATCGTTCTGGTGAGCTCTATGAGCTGCTGGCACCATTCGCCGGCCAACTCGCCACCCCTCCCGGCAACGTGCTCGGGACGTTCGCCTGGGTGCTCGGTACGCTCGCCGCGATTCTCGAGCGGTACGAGGATTCGGAGCGCCACTTCGCCACCGCGGCCGCCATCGACGAGCACCTTGGCGCTCCGGTCTTCCTTGCCCACGCTCGCTCCGGATGGGCCCGCGCGCTAATCGCCCGCGGCCGGCCCGAGGACCTCGAACGTGCACAGCCGATGCTGGAGCAGGCCGAAAAGGTCGCCGGGCGCCTGGGCGCAGGGCGGATTACTAGGGAGGTCGAAGTGAGCCGCGCCGCCCTCTCGGCGACCGGCGCGTAGCCAGGGCACTCGCCACGCTGCTGTCGTGCGCCGCATAGCGCGCGCGCCTGACCTACGCTCGCTCGCGTAACTCGATGCGCCTGATCTTGCCGGTGAGTGTCTTCGGCAGCTCGGCGACGAACTCGATGCGCCGCGGATAGGCATAGGCGGAGAGCCGATCGCGAACGAACTCCTTGATCTCCTCTGCGAGCGCATCCGATGGCTCGCGCTCGGCCGCAAGCACGATGAACGCCTTGACCACGTGTCCACGACGCTCATCGGGCGCGGCAACGGCGGCGGCCTCTGCGACTGCGTGGTGCTCGATGCACGCCGACTCGACTTCGAATGGGCCAATGCGATAACCGGCGGAGATGATCACGTCATCGACGCGGCCCTCGTACCAGACATAGCCGTCCTGGTCCATGCTCGCGGCATCCTTGGTGTGGAACCAGTCGCCGCCGAAAGTCCGCTCGCTCTCCTCTGGCAGCCGCCAGTAGCCAAGCGGGTAGTGCGGGTTGGTGCGAGCGCGCAGGCAGATCTCTCCGCGCTCCCCCTGTGCGACCGGCCGCTCGTCCTCATCGAGGATCGCGACCTGCCAGCCTGGCAGCGGCCTTCCCATCGAGCCCTCACGGACCTCCATGAAGGGGAAGTTTCCGCACAAGGGATAGGACTCCGTGAGTCCGTAGAAGTCAAGCACGGTGACGGCGTATTGGTCGCGAAACCAGCGGATCGCCTCGGGGTTCAGCGGCTCGCCGGCCGAGCACACAATGCGGAAGCGCTGTGGGTAACGCGTGCCGGCGTCGGCTATTGACATCATCGAGCGGATCGCGGTCGGCGTCGCGAACACGTTGGTGATCTCGTGGCGGGAGAGGAAGTCGAGCTGCTTGTGGGGGTCGAAACCGCCCTCTCGCTGGTAGACGTACTGCACTGCTCCCAGTCGCCATGGGCCGAGCAGCGGGCAGATCCCGGCGGCCCAAGCCCACTCGCCCATCCCGTGAAAGCGCTCACCGTCCCGGATGTCGTGGCAGTAGCGGAACTCCTCGTGCGCGAGGATGTAGCGGTGGGCATGGACGATACCCTTGGCGAGGCCGGTGGTGCCGGAGGTGTAGTACAGCTGGGCCGGATCATCCGCGAGCGTGTCGACGGCGTCAAAGTCGCGCGAGACATCCGCGACGCTCGTTTCATCGATCACGAGAAGTTTTGATGTGCCGTCCTTACCGAAGCGTGCCGCGTTCGCGGCGTCGGTGACAAGCACGCGCGGCGCGGCGTCGCTCAGGCGGTGGCGGATGCCCTCATCGCCGTACAGCACCGACATCGACAGAAGCAGCGCGCCGAGCTTCCACGTGGCAAAGAACATAGCCGCAGTCTCGGGGGTGGGCGGAAGCACGACCGCCACACGATCGCCACGTGCAACGCCGAGCGAGGAGAGCACGTTTGCGAACTTGTTTGAAAGATCCTGCAACTCTCCCCAGCTAACCTCCCGGACCGCGCCAGAGAAGTGCTCGTGGACCATCGCGAGCTTCTCGCGAGGATGTCTGTCACACACATCCGCCGCGATGTTGAAGCGCTCGGGCACCGTCCAACGGTGCTCGGCCACCGCGAGGTCGTAGGAGAGCTCATCCGGCTGGCGCGGCGCGTTCTGAGTCACAGGCTGGCTCACAGCTGGCTCCCTTCGGCCGTGGACGAGCGACAGTAGCGCACGAGACCGTGAAAGCTCTGCGCCGGAGGAAGGGCCTGCTCATACGCGGCGGCTGTGACTTGGTCAGTCGAGTCGGCCACGGTCGCTCTGATGGCGGACGCAAAGCTTGCCTCATCGAGGTCGTGAGCCATCGCGGCTACCCGCTCGAGCTGCTCGCGTAGCGCGGCCAGATGGCGCTCTACGTCCTCATGAGTCCCGAAGTGGGTGATGGCCAAGCCGCGCGGACGCCATGTCTCGATCACATCCAACGAGGCGCGCCACGCCTGCAAGTCGATATCAGGCGGCGGCGTGGGAGCCAGGATGCACCCGTCGTGGATGCGAACTCCAGTGACATCGCCGGTGAAAGCCACCCCGGTCGGCTCGTGCAGGTAGGAGACGTGGTGGGAGGCATGACCGGGCGTATAGGCCACCCGGAAGCGTCCAAGAACCTCGCCGCCACGGAGCACCCTGAGCCGCTCGGCCGGCACGGGGAGCACCTCGCCCCACAGTCGCTCCATGTCCTCGCCGTACAGCCGCGCGGCGCTCCGCAGCAGCTTGGAAGGATCGGCCACATGTGGGGCACCGCGCTCGTGCACCCAAACCTCTGCGGTCGGGAAGCGCTTGAGCAGTGAGCCGCTGGCGCCCGCGTGATCGAGATGTACGTGCGTCAGGGCCAGTGCTCGAGGCGGGTGCGCTTCGAGCACCGGGAGCAGCGCGGGCAGGCAGCTGCTCGGCCCGGGGTCGACGATCACGTCGCCGACCCGCCAAGCGCCGATCACGCGCGGGCGCCCGAGATGCAGCAGATCTATTAGCTCGGGCTCGGCGGCGACGGAGTCGGACATGAAGGCGGGACGCTGGCGCCGGGAATGCTACAAGCGAACGGGTCCGCTTGGCGGGGGTGTGATGTGTCAGGACATCCCGGACACATGTGTCGGGACATCCCACTTGCCATGATCTGCGACCGGGTCGACCGTGGAACCACGCGAGACGGGGCAACAGGATCACGCGCGGCCTGAGAGCGGCGCTGGATCGACATCGATCGCGCTTCGCATCAGGTGGTGCTCGCCGTGCGCCTTGCCGTCGGACCGCGAACTTGCCTTCAGCGTCCGCGAGATATTCTCGTCTTGATCAGTATCGCGAGTAGACACATGACGACTATGGCGATCGCTACCGCGCCGGTTCCATATGGGACGGCCACCGCCAGCGCTAGTGCGTAACCCGCCTCACTCGCGAAGACCGAAACGAGGAGCCCTTGAATCGAAGTTGCCGGCGCGGGACGGAGCGTATTGCGGTCGGCCGAGGCGGTCGCATCGTGCGACGCGTGACGTGGGCGGGTGGCACGTTGCCGTGAGCTGCTCGCGTGTGACGTGGGAAATGCGGACATGGCCTCACGATCCCACCGTGGCGGTGCTCGCAGTATGGGGGGCGGCCCCCATCTCACGCTCCAGAAGAGCTGCGCGACGCTGAGCGGATACAGCCTCGACCCCATTGCGCACCGAGCGTGAGGCGGTGATCCTGAAAGCAGTTTCATAACGGCAGCGAAAGGAGAAGAGCATGGCTGTCACCTCCGCGCAGCTGACGAGCCGCATGCGAACCTGGGCACTCGTCGCGGCCCTCACTGCGCTCATGATCACGTTCGGCGCGTTGCTCGGCAACACGTTTTTGTGGCTGTTCGCCGCGCTCGCTGTGCTCGCGAACGTCGGCGGGTACTTCTACTCAGATCGCATCGCGCTACGCCTAAGTCGCGCGCAGCCGCTGCTGGAGGCAGACTCCCCGCGAGTGCACGCGACGGTGCGCGAGCTCGCGGCCCGGGCGGGCATCCCAATACCGCGGCTGTACGTAACCCCCGGCGAGCAACCCAACGCCTTCGCTACAGGCCGCAACCCGCAACACGCGGCGCTCGCGATCACCGAGGGCTTGCTGGCGAGCCTTCCGCACGAGCACGTCTCCGGCGTGCTCGCGCACGAGCTCGCGCACATACGAAACCGAGACATCCTGGTCTCCTCGGTCGCCGCGACGATCGCCGGTGCGATCTCGGCGATAGCGAACATCCTGCAGCTCTCGTTCCTGTTCGGCGACGATCCCGAGGACAATCCCCTCGGCCTATTGGGATCGCTAGTCGCGTTGACCCTCGCGCCCCTCGCCGCGATGCTGCTGCAGCTCGGAGTATCACGCCAGCGCGAGTATCTCGCCGACGCCACCGCTGCGCGTCTACTCGGCCGGGGGTCGCCGCTAGCCGACGCTCTACAGACGATCGACCAACGCCGTGCCCCCGCGCTCGCAGTCAGCCCGCTGATGGCCCCGATGTACATCGTCAACCCGCTTGCCGGCAGACAGTTCACGACGCTATTCTCGACGCATCCTCCCGTAAGCGAGCGAATACGACGCCTGCGCGCGTACGACAACGCCCGGACTTCCCCGCCCCG
>VAWK01000015.1 GCA_005885515.1 Actinomycetota bacterium
CAACTCGATGCCTCCGTAGCCGCGCTTGCGTGCCTCCGCCAACACCGCATCGTGCAGACAGCTGCCCGATCCCCGCACCCCACCGCGACGGGTCGACGAACAGCCCGGAAAGCTGAGCTCGCGCCGCGATTGCTTGCCCCTCACCACGCTGGGCGCGCGTCGGTCAAGTGGATCGCCCCGAGCGCGTGCTCACCCTCGTCTGCGATCAGTGTCGAGCCCGTCGGGCGAGATCCGAGCCTCGTTCCCGGCTGCGTAGGGACTTTCGAACGCCTTCGAATAGGGGACCGCTGCCAGTCGGCGCCGCACGTCGTCGACGACGGCGCGGAAAGTCGGAGCTGTCGCGCGCTCGGTTGTGCTGTGGATGAGCACTTCCTCACTGACATGTTTCGGGAATCCGCTATGAATCGCCGAGGAGGCCCACCCCGACTCGCCGACGCCGCTTTCAGCGCCTTCCTGCGTCAAGGTGCGTGCGGCATTCCCGACCGCGAACATCAACAGGACAAGACCGAACCATCCGCAAATGGCGAGCCTTCGATGGCTGGCGCTCCACCGGCCAGCTCGCGCCGCCAGGTTACGGCTTTGCTGACTGTTTCACGCGACCAACCCGAGGGCCTGCTCGAGCGCCACCTTCGGCCGGGCACCAATGACCTGCGCCGTCGGCCGGCCATTTTCGAACAGGATCATGTTCGGGACCGCCTGTATCCCGTAGTGCGCCGCGATCTCCGGCTCGGCATCCTGATTGACCGTCACCAGCTTGAGACGCTGATCGGTCGCGATCTGCTCGAGCACGGGTGCGAGTGCTCGACAGTAGTGGCACCATGGAGCCCAGAAGTCCACGAGCACTCGCTCGGCGCTGTCGATGACCTCGTGGGCGAAGGTCGCCGCTGTAACCGGCAAGCCGGCCGCGGCTGGCTGCTGTGCTGTTGGGCGCTCTGACATTTGGGTGCTCTCCTTTGGTCTTGGTCTTCGGTAACCGTCGATGTCGAGATCCTTGTGAGCGCCGCTACTCACACCCGTCGTCGCCGGCCTTCTCGGGCTGGAAGTTGAGCGCCGCCGAGTTGATGCAGTAACGCTGACCCTCCGGGCCGGGGCCGTCGTCGAACACGTGCCCGAGGTGCCCGCCGCACGTCCGGCACAGGACCTCCGTGCGGCGCATGAAGAGGCTGTTGTCCGGACGCAGCTCCACGCCAGCGGCGACGGCCGGCTCGGTGAAGCTCGGCCAGCCGGTGCCGGACTCGAACTTCGCGTCCGAGTCGAATAGGGCGGTGCCACAGGCCGCGCAACGGTAGGTGCCGTCGGCCTTGTTGAAAACGTACTCGCCTGCGAACGGCGGCTCGGTGCCGGCTCGGCGGAGGATGTCGTACTGCTGCGGGGTCAGCTCCTCGCGCCACTCGGCCTCGCTCTTCTCGATCTCCCGTGGCGCGGCCGCGGCTGCCTGTGCCTTACAACTCATTGACGGCTCCTTCTGTCGACCGCTGATCTCTTCCTCACCGTTCAGTCCGGCCCGCCGGCGGCTTGTTACGGTCGGGAAACCGTGTAACGGCGCGCCGGGCCTGGAGACATACCCACATGCGACAAGTGATGTCGCGCAACCGATCCCAGGAGGAGCCCATGCCAGCCAGTGCCACAGCCACAACTCCCTCGGAAAGCATGCGAGGGCTCAAGGGCAAGAACATTCTCGTCACCGGCGGCAGGCCGTCATCGGCCTGCGCGACGTGGAAGGCCTCAGCGCAGAGGAGGTCGTCGCGACGCTCGACATCAGCGCCGGCAACGAGCGCGTGCTACTGCATCGGGCGCGCTCACGTGTGAGGCGTGCGCTCGAGGAGTACTTCGACCACTGATGCGGATCACGACCACCCCACAGATGACCTGTCGAGAGCTCGTGCGGCTGATCACCGACTACCTCGAGGGCGGCCTATCCAGGCGCGACAGGCGTCGCTTCGAGCGACACCTTCGCGACTGCGACGGCTGCACCACCTACGTCGAGCAGATGCGCGAGACGGTCCGCCTGGCGGGCGTGCTGAGCGAGGACGATCTGGCCCCTCAGGCGCGCGACGAGTTGCTCGAGGTCTTCCGCGACTGGAAGAGTCGATGAGGCACCTGAGACTAAGAAGTGCGCCAGCATTCCATACGCGATCCGCTCGCACGATATCCGCAGCTGCTGGCTGTCGCTTGTTGGAATTGCATGCGGCAGCATGTACTCAGATTGAGATCCGCGCGGATCGATGTGCCGTGGTCTCGTCGGTCGACTGCTCCTCGCGCAAAACGCAAGCAACGCCCGGTCGGACGGGGTCAGGCCGCCTTGACCGGAGGTGCGACGATTCGACGCGTGAACGCGACGGAGTTGCGGGCTTGCTGTCTCGCGCAGGTTGGGGCGTTTGAGGACTTCCCGTTCGGCCCTGAGCACTCGGTGTTCAAGGTGGCCGGGAAGATGTTCGCCCTTAGCGCTCTTGACCGCACGCCGCTGGAACTCAGCGTCAAGTGCGAGCCGGAGATCGCGGTCGACCTGCGTGCGAGCTACGCCGCGATCCGTCCCGGCTACCACTTGAACAAGCGCCACTGGAACACGATTACGCTGGACGGGAGCCTCCCAGACCGGCTCGTGCGTGACCTGATCGAGGACTCCTACGACCTCGTCGTCAGCGCGCTCCCGAAGCGCACCCGCGAGCAGCTCGGCTGGCATCCCGCTGGCGAGTCCGGCGCAACCGGGTGACCTGTGCCCCGGAGGTTCGGCTGGCGCTGGCGACCCGTCGCGCGAGCCAGGAGCGATGCAGACGCTCTGTTCGCCTGTGGTGGGAACTCATCACACCGCCGCCGCGTGGTGCTTCCGTGTCGATCGCAGCTCATCGACGTCGGGCTCTCGGCCGAGCGCGACACAGTCCATCGGCTAGGCTGACCCACGTTCACGGCGGTATCTGCCGCTCGGGGGAAAGGACGTGATAGCAACGAACGCGACGCAACAGGAGTCCAGTGGCGAGACCCGCCTCGCATACATCCTTGGGGTGCCCCTCGCTGACAATGTCGTACGCCAATGGCCGCAGATGGGCGAGATCGTCCGCACGCGCAGGCTCATCGCCGACGTCGAGGGCAACTTTCCGGGGCTCACGCTGGAGGTGGGCAGGCGCTTACAACTGAATGATGTCGTGGTGGTCGAGTGGACCGCCAACTACGGGGACGGACGGCTGTATCGGAACGTCACGATCGGTGAGCTGCAAAACGGCAAGGCGGCGCGTGTGACGGATTACTGGGGCGAGCCCACTGACACTCCGGAATGGCGTCGGCCGATGACCGACAAGCTCGACATGCCCGGCGATGGCATCTGGCCGGACGCCGAGCACCTGGGCCATCACTAGAGCGCGCGCTCGCGGGTCTCGGGCTCATGTCGGAGGCTGGCCCGGCGACCTCGTAGCTCGTTGTTGCTCGGGTGGGAACCCGACATGTTGCGGAGCGATGCTGCTCTCGCGAAAAACCGAGTGTCAGGCTCATGGCATCGAACCCGCACCTCGTCCGCTCGATCTACGGGGCGCAGGGACGGCGCACGATTTAAGGTCTAGGCAATCTCCGGCGCCCACAATCAGGCCGTGCCTACGATCCTCGTGGTCGATGATGAGCCGATCGTGCGCAACGTCGTCGTGCGCTACCTCGAGCGCGACGGCTACCGCACGCTCGAGGCCGGCGACGGCAACGAGGCGCGGCGCCTGCTCGAGCGCGACCATCCGTCGTTGGTCGTGCTCGACGTGATGCTGCCCGGCGTCAGCGGCCTAGAGCTGTGCCGCTGGATCCGCTCGCGCTCGGAGACGCCGATCGTGATGCTGACCGCCCTCGGCGAGGAGACCGACCGCATCGTCGGACTGGAGCTGGGGGCCGATGACTATCTCACCAAGCCGTTCTCGCCGCGCGAGCTCGCGGTGCGGGTTCGCAACCTGATGCGTCGCGCCTCGCGCCCGGCCGCCGGCGACTCGCACGCCGTCGCCTTCGGCGACGTGGTCATCGACCCCGCGGCGCGCGAGGCGCGAAAGGGCGGCAACCCGCTCACGCTCACGCTCAAGGAGTTCGACCTGCTCCTGTTCCTCGCCACTAATCCGCGGCAGGTGTTCTCGCGCGATCAGCTGATGGACCGCGTGTGGGGCTACCAGAGCGCGCTCGACACCGGCACGGTGACCGTGCACATCCGCCGCCTGCGCAAGAAGATCGAGGACGACGCCTCGCGTCCAAGGCATCTCGAGACCGTGTTCGGGGCGGGCTACCGGTTCACGCCGTGATCGAATTCGCGCTGATCACGTCGCTCTCGACGCTCGCCGCAGGCGTCGTGCTCGCGCTGGCGCTCCGGCGCCTGCCCACCGTGCGCCTGCAGCTGGTGGGGCTCGCGCTGCTAGCGGTCGGACTGCCGCTCGCCGCGGTGATCCTCGGCGGCTTGGTGATGTTCCACATGCACGAGGACGTCAAGGTCCTCGCCGTAGCCGCTGCGTCCGCGTCGACCGCGCTCGCCGCCGCGCTGCTGACCGGCTCGCGCATCGCGCACCGCATCCGCGGCCTCGAGAGCGCGGCCGAGCAGCTCTCGTCCGGCGCCCTCGAGGTGCGCGCGCCCACGAACCCGCCCCGCGAGCTCGCGCACCTCGCCGAGACCTTCAACACGATGGCAGCCAACCTCGAGGAGCTGTTCGACGCGCGGCGCCAGCTCGTCGCCTGGGCCAGCCACGACCTGCGCACGCCCGTGGCGTCCATCCAGGCGATGCTCGAAGCGATGCAGGACGGTCTCGCCTCCACCGAGGAGTACCTGCCGGCTCTGCGCCAGCAGACGCGTACGCTCGCGATGCTCGTGGACGACCTGTTCGAGCTCGCGCGCATCGACGCCGGCGCGCTCAAGCTCGAGCTGCAAGACGCGCAGGTGCCGGTGCTCGTGTCCGCCTGCGTGAGCGGCCTCGAGGCGGAGGCGCGGGCGCGGCAGGTGCGTCTCGAGAGCCACCTGGAGGACGCGCTGCCCGAGGTGCGCTGCGCGCCCGAGCACGTTCAGCGGGTGCTCTTCAACCTGCTCACCAACGCGCTGCGGTACACGCCCTCCGACGGCTCCGTCGTCGTGAGGGCGCAGCGGCGCGCGTCCGAGCTCGAGGTATCGGTCGAGGACAGCGGTGTCGGGCTGACCGGCGAGGCGCAGCAGCGGATGTTCGAGCGCTTCTGGCGGGGCGACGCGGCGCGCACGCGCGCCGGTGGCGGAGCGGGCCTGGGTCTCGCCATCGCACAGGGCTTCATCGAGGCGCAGGGCGGTCGCATCTGGGCGGAGAACCGGGCGGAGGGAGGCGCCCGCTTCGCGTTCACGCTTCCCATCGCGCGGCGCCCGGCCGCGGTCGTGTAGCGGCGCCGCAAGCGCATTCCACGCCTACCAGACGCAGAGCGCCTGGACGCGGTCGTGTCGCGGGGCGCCCGGCGCATTTCCTGTTTCTATCGCCCAGCGCCGGGCCGTGGTCCTCGAGCGCGGCGGCCGGGGCCTGCGGCGCGTTCAGATGATGTTCATCTGCGCGCAACGGGCGCGTCAGAAGCCGTTGGCATCGTGCTCGCGCTCGGGGAATGGGCCCCGCAAGACCAAGGAGGTTCGATCATGAAGCTGCCTCGCTTCGCAACGCTGCTCGGAATGGCGCTGGCGGGAGCAATCGTCCCGGCAGGCACCGCGTCGGGCGAGTCTCATCACGGGTCCGGCGTCGTCGGCCACCTTTATGTCAACGACAACACCGCAGGCGAAAACACGATCGCCGGCTTCGACCGCCACGCCGACGGCACGCTCACGCCCATCCCCGGCTCGCCCTTCCCGGCCGGCGGTGCGGGCACGGGAAAAGGGATCGGCTCGCAGGGGGCCCTCCAGCAGAGCGACAACGGGCGCTACCTGCTCGCCGTCGACGCCGGCAGCGGGCAGATCTCCGTGCTGCGCATCGGGCATAAGGGCACGCTCAGTCCGGTCAGCGGCGGACCGGTCTCATCCGGGGGCCCCGAGCCCGTGAGCATCGCCGTCCACGATGACCTCGTGTATGTGGCCAACGGCGGCACCGGCGCCAACAACTACACGGGCTTTGAGCTCCGTTCCGGCGGCCACCTGCACGCGCTCGCCGGCTCCACGGTCACGCTGCCCGAAGGCTCGGAACCCAGTGACGTGCTGTTCAACCGCACGGGCGCCAACCTCGTCGGGGCGCGCGTCAATACGTCGCTCATCGACAGCTTCACCGTCGGCGAGCACGGGCGACTGACCGCCGCGCCGGGCTCGCCCTTCGCCGCGCAGGGCCCCGGGCCGTTCGGCAGCGAGTTCCGGCCCACCGATCCGTCTCAACTGTTCGTGTCAAACGCCCACGGCGGACCGGGTGCCGGCAGCGTGTCGGCCTTCAGCGTGAGCGACGAGGGGGTTCTGCAGTCGATCGGCGCCTCGCCGTTCGCCGACAAAGAAACCGCGCCGTGCTGGGTCGAGATCAGCCAAGACGGTCGCTTCCTGTTCACGATCAACACCGCCAGCAGCAGCATCTCGCGCTACGCGATCGCGGACGATGGGTCGCTTGAACTGGTTGGGAGCACCGCCTCCAAGAACGCCGGCTCCGGACCCCTGGACGCTCGCCTCGACCCCGATGGCGACACGCTGTGGGTCGTCGAGGGCGGCGCGCACGCCGTGGGCGGCTTCGCCGTCGACGGTGCCAGCCTGGCCGAGCTGTCCTCCTCGCCCACTCCGCTCCCGACGGGCTCTGCGCCCTTCGGCATCGTCGTGACCTAGAAACAGCAGCAGCCGGCCTCTCTGGGAGCGGACGCTCCTGCGTCCGCTCCCATTTATCCCACTACGGGTCCGCACACGGGGAGATGATTGCCGACATGACCGAGTTGGACGCCAGACAAGCGGAGCTGTGCGAGCGCCGCCCTGGGACTTCAGCGACCCGCGTGCGCTGTGCATCAACTGCACACTCAAGCGCTCGTCCGCCGCATCCAACACGCGCGGCTTGGCCGTGCGGTCGATAGCGATCCTCGAGCGCAAACGGTGTCTCCGTGGGGGTGGTCCGCGCCATCGATCACGACATCGTCACCGGCGTTCACCCGGACAAGACCGAGCACGGCTGGGAGCGGGACGAGTGGCCGGCGATCTTTCTGAAGAGAGGAGGGACGTGAGGCCTGGCGTGGCGAGGCCTTCTGTGATACCCGCTGCTGAGCTCGTAGCCCCAGCGCTCGCCGGGCCATCGCGCGTGATGAAAAGTTGGGCTAAGACGAGGGACGCGCTCGCTTCCGCTCCCGGGCGTGAGCATCAGTGAGCCTCTCGGTGCCGGATTCCCACCAACTGAGCAGTGACGCCGGCGCGTCCACGCAGATGGGTGATACTGCCGCGCCGCCGCCACAGTTAGCCGGGTGGACGGTGGGTCGCGCGCGTCTATGCCGGCTCGGGCAGGAGTCGGTCGACAAGCTCGAGAGTGGGTCGGCCCTCGAACAGGGGCAGGAGATCGGACCGGTAGAGGATCAACGCGAGGCTCGGCACGACCATGAAATCCGCGGCGTTCAGCTGCGCTCCGCCGACAACCCCGCTGGCGATCCAGGCGTCGATTCGGTCGAGCGTCGCGGGGAGATCGGCCAAGAGCTCGCAGTTGGCCCGTGAGCTGGCGGCAAAGACCCCACGGATCCTCGGGATGATCACGCGCCGCGTTAGCGCTCGCCGGTAGAGGAGGTATCCCAGCCGGCCGTCTCCGGTCGAGCGGCTGAACCCCGCCGGTCGCGCGCCATCGCCGGCAACACGATCCGCCGGGCGACCATCTGAAGCGTGTCGTTCGCCCACCGCTCGGCACTCCTCGACCGCTGAGCGTCGCTCGGGATCGGCCGGGAACAGAGGCAGCTCGGGGTGGCGTTCGTCCAAGAAGCGCGCGATCCGGTGGTTGGTCGAGACCCGATGACCATCGGCGGCGAGCGCGGGCACGGTTCCCAGGCGATCGCCCATCCGCAGCCCGACGGTACGGCGCGCGCCCGCAGTGCGCGTTTGCCCGCCCGCGTCGAATCCGTGCAGGCGCACGACGATCGGGTGCAGGAGGGTGACCACGTCGACGCGCCGGTAGGGCACCTGCTGGTGCTCGAGCATGAGCATCGCCGCGCGGCAGGCATGCGAACCCGGGATCACATAGAGCCTGTACATACCGATGGGTCAGTCGGTATTTGGTCTCACTAAGACACGCCCCCAGGCCTCCGCGTCGGCCGGTATCTCGACTCCGTCACTAGCAGTCCTAAACGCGACCAGGGGTTCTGGGAGTTCAGTCGGGCTGTCTGGCCTCGCGGCGTTGCCTGCCTGCCCGCAGGCGCCTGGACGCGAACAGGTAGAGGTACCGCGCCGGCAGCGTGCGGGCGAAGATGCGCGTGCTGCGGACGATGGACCGGAGCGGATCCGGTCCCGGATCCCCGCCTGCCGCCACGACCGCCAGGCGGGCGAGCGAGTGGTCCCACCCCCGCGTGTGGTAGGAGCGCATTTCCTCGGGCAGGTCGCGGTGGGTGAGCCGGACGAGCGTCCCTTCTCCGTCCGGCTCGAGCACGATCTCGACTGTGCTCGCTCCCGGTGGGACCGGCAGAATCCCGTTCTCCCATCCCCATGTGAACACGAGCTTGCGGTCCGGGACCACCTCCAACACCTCGCCGCTGACACGCCCGCTGACACGCTCGTCCCCGGTCAGGTCGACGCGGTAGATGCCCCCCGGGCGGGGATCGAGCGTCGCTTCGACACCCATCCAGCGCACCATCTTCTCGGGCTGGGTCAGGAAGCCGAAGACGGCCGACGGCGGCGCGTCGATCCGGACCTCGCGCTGAACCGCCTCAGCGGCGAGGGCCTTCGCCGGCATCGCCATTCTCCTGCTCCGCCTCCACCTCGCGCTTGAGGGCGTCGAGGCGATCGTCCCAGAACTCGTCGAGGAACTTGCGCAGCTCGAGCAGCCCTTCCGGGCGGGCGCGGTAGATGCGCCGAGTGCCCTGTCGCCGTTCGCTCACCAGCCCGGCGCCGTGGAGCACCCGCAGATGCTGGGAGATCGCCGGACGAGTGACGTCGAAGTGCGAGGCGATGCTCCCCGCCGTCATCTCGCGGTGGCGGACCAGGCCGAGGATCTCGCGTCGACGTGGCTCCGCGATCGCGTGAAGGGTCGCCTGCACGAGCGCGAGTATAGCACCTGCGAAATTTGACACTTACGAAAGTCTATGCTTACAATAGCCCCAGATCAGGTAGCAACCGAAAGGAGCAGGGACATGAACCTTCCCCATCTACGAGAGCAGCTGACGATGAGATCCCGAGCGGTGGCGCTAGTAATCGCCGCGACTGCCGTCGGACTCTTGGCAACGACAGGCAGTGCGACAGCGGGCCAGGGAGACACGTTCTGCAGCTGGGGCGGCACGCCGGCGGCGCCCACCGGGGTGGCCACGTTCAGCCCCGGGGTAACGAACACGCCCTCGACGGTGCCGACGTACTTCGTGGCCACCGGTCCGCTCGGCGGCGGCGCGGGTTGCACCGGGACGCTCACGTTCAAGGGCTACGTCGAACCCGGGAACACGTGCGCCGTAAACGCGCCGTTCACGGCCAACGCGTCCGGGTTTCCGCCCATCCGACGGGCCGTGGGCCAGGCGGGCGTGGCCGGCAGTCAGCCGGTGCTGCTGTATGACGCCCATGGCAACGTGGTCGGCTCAGAGCAAGCGCAGTTCCTGACCAGCGCCGCCAACATGAGCGATCCGGCGTACATGTCCTGTAACACGCCACAGGGACTCACCGAAGCGTTCTGGAGCGACACCGTCGAGCTCTTCACGAGCCGGTCGTAATCGGAGATGGGGTCCTCGCAGGACGCGGGTGCCAGCGGTTGCGTCGGCTTGTCGCCGACCCCGCGTCGGAGCGAGCGTCGGTCCAGTCGCCCCATCAATGACAACCTGGCGGCTCGGCAACCCGTCGTGTCAGCCCTCCTGATCGGTTCCTTACCGAAGCGTTTAGCGCTCCCATACCTCGGCGGCCCGGCCCTCGCGGTCGGGTCGTCGGGGGATCGCCTGCGACTGGTGCACTGCGCCGAGCGACTCATCAGTCCCCGGTCATGAGCGCGGATGGGAGTCTCGCCGGGAGTGCTCCTGGTCGATCGAAGCGTCAACCTCGAGTGGTCGTCCGGACGCTTCGCTCACTTGCGCTTTTCGGGCGTAAGCGAGCACTCCCGCGATCGGCCCCATCAGCGCGGAATCCGCACCCTCTGCGGTCACCGTCACCTGCGGCTATGCTGGATGAGCCCCTCCGTGACGAGGAGGAGGATGGGTAGGAGAGTCTGCCTCCCCCCCGTGGGCTCTCCGTAGCGAGGACGGTCGCGGGTGTCCCGAGCGCAGCCCGAGGAGGCCCCCAGCGCCCGATTCTGGGTAGCGCCCATTACTCCTCTCGAACTGGGGAATCGGGGTGATGCGAGGTGTTCTGCGGCGCGCGACCGGCCGTGAGATGCTCGGAGATCACCTGAGATTTGCGCACTTAGGGACCACGGGAAGGACCGCGGCGTGCAACTGGTCGCGGATGTCGCGTACTCATCTCTTGCTCCTGGGGTCGGCGACGAGCTGCTGCGGAAACCAGGTCTTCTTGTTCCGCAGGGTCCGCGCGCTAACTGGCCTGCGCGTACGTCTCGCCACCGGTGACGTCAACGCCCACGTAACTCTGCTCGCCCACAACCCAGGCGTCGTGTCCCGGCGGGATGTTGACCGCGTCACCGGGCGCGACGTCGATCTCCTCTCCGGTGTCCATGACGACGTGCATGCGACCGGAGATGCAGTAGCCGAAGTGGTGCGTCTGGCAGCTATCGGTGCCGACGATGGGCTTCACGCACTCCGACCAGCGCCAACCAGGCTCGAACGTCGTGCGCATGACCTTTCCGCCGCCTAGCGCGACAACCTCGACCGTGCCCTTCTGGATCGGGCGAGTCTCGTCCGGCGTATCAAGTGACTTGCGCTCTGGTGCCGCCATTTGTTCCTCCTTCGACTGAACGTCGCTGACTCCGCGGACCGGATTCTAATAGCCGCCCGTCCCGCGACTTCCTGAGCGGTGAATCTCGGTCACGCCCACCTGACTAGGAAGGGGCCGCGCCTGCGGTTCCCCCCCGCTCTTGGAGGCGTGCTACGCCCAGGCCAGGAAACTCCTTCAAGGTTTCCAGCCGCGCGTGCGCTTGCTGGCGGTGAGCGGTCATCATCACGCCCTTGGCCCCGACCGCGTCATCGATCTCTTCGGTAGAGGAGTCCGCTGAGGCTGGCCCGCGCCGGTCGTTGGGCCGGCTTGTTCGCTACTTCCTGAAGCTCGGCAGCTTAGGCTTCGGCGGACCGATCGCACTCGTCGGCTATATGCATCGGGACCTGGTCGAGCAGCGAGGCTGGTTCAGCGATGACGAGTACCGCCAGGGCCTCGCGCTCGCGCAGACGATGCCCGGTCCGTTGGCCGCCCAGTTGGCGATGTGGATGGGCTTCCTGACGAGAGGCGTCGTCGGTTCGGCGGCGGTGGCCGTGGCGTTTGTCGCGCCGCCGTTCCTGCTCGTCACAGCCGCGGCCGTGATCTACGTCGAAAACCAGGGTTCGTCGGTCGTCCACGCGCTATTCCGTGGAGTCGGCCCCGCGATCGTCGCAATCGTCGCCATCGCGTCCGTGAAGCTGGCGCGCACCACCAACAAGCGCGATCCTCTGCTGTGGGCGATCGCCGCCGGCGTCTGCACCGTGACGGTCATCGCCGGGGCGGAGATCGTTTGGCTGTTTCTCGCCGCTGGCATCTTCGGAGCGATCGTGTACGGCGGTGGGATATCCAGGCGACGCTCCGTGACGGGCGTCGGACCCCTCAACCTGCTCGCCACCGTCAAAGGGCTGACTCTGACCGGCTCCGGCGCCGGGCTTGGAACGCTCGCTCTGTTCTTCTTGCAGGCGGGGG
>VAWK01000072.1 GCA_005885515.1 Actinomycetota bacterium
CGCACAGCGAGACCGTGTCGATGAGCTTCTCGGGGATCGCTGCCATCGCCTCATCGCGCTTGCCCTCCAGGTACAGGTCCTGAATCTGCCTGGCTTCGGCCTCGAAGCCGTAGCGGCTGACGAGCTGGTTGTAGAAGTTCTGCTCGCGCGAGCCCATGCCGCCCACATACAAGGCGATGAACGGGCGCATGGCATCGCGGGCGCGCGCGAGGTCGTCGGTCACGAACACGTTGACGGTGGGAGCTATGTCAAAGCCGTCCAGCGAACGCCCGGAGCGAGCGGCGCCCTCCTGCAGCAGCGGGCGCAGCTCCGAGAGGTGCTCGGGGGACAGCAGCGTGGGTATCCAGCCGTCGGCGATCTCGCCCGCCAGGGCGGTGTTCCTCGGGCCGATTGCCGCCAGGTAGATCGGGATCTGCGCCTGGACCGGCGAGATCGTCAGCTTGAGCGCCTTGCCGGGGCCATCGGGCAGCGGCAGCTCGAGCGTCGGGCCGTGAAACTCGACGCGTTCGCGCGCCAGCGCCATGCGCACTACCGCCACGTAGTCGCGCGTGCGCTGCAGCTGCCTGGCGAATCGCTGCCCGTGCCAACCCTCGGCGACCTGAGGGCCGGAGGAGCCGATGCCGAGCATCATGCGCCCGCCCGACAGCTGATCGATCGTGGCGGCGGTCATCGCGGTCATCGCCGCGGAGCGGGCGGGCATCTGGAAGATCCCCGAGCCCAGCCGGATGCGACTGGTCTGCCCGGCAAGCCACCCCAGCACGGTCGCCGCGTCCGAGCCGTAGGCCTCTGCCGTCCAGACCGAGTCATAGCCCAGGCGCTCTGCCTCCCGGACGATCTTCAGCTGATCATCCGAGCTCAGGCCCAGCCCCCAGTAGCCGATGTGCACGCCAAGCTTCATCTCGCAAGTTTCCTTTCAGCGGCGCCCTCGCCGTTTGCCTCGGGGCCCCCACCTGTGGAACCCTTGGCGCCGGCCGACCATCCGATGTGCGTCGCATGCCGGTGGCAGACGCGACGCCGCACAAGCGTATGCCAAAGCGTGCACACATCCGCACCGGACCAGTCGACGATCTCCGTCGCGCGATCGACTGCCTGCCAACGTCCACACGCCGGGCGATGCTCGAGGGCGTACAGGCAAACGCGCGGATCATCGCCGGCGCCTACGTGGACGGCCACGGCGGCGTGTGCCCGATGCTTGCGGCGCACCGCAGGGGAGCGCGCACCAACTTCCTCTCGTTCGCGCGCGCTTGGGACCGCTTCGCGCGCGCTGGCCGGCGGGCGCGAAGCGCCACCGAGCGGGAGCTCGGCATCCTCGTGCGTCAGCTGCAGAGCAGCCTGCTGGGCGAGGAGCAGTGTGACCTCGGCCGTGCGCTGGCCGAGCACCGCCAGCTCGTGTGGCGCCGCCAGCGCGCCCAGGCCGATCCCACCGGCACGATCCGCGCTGCGCGGCTGCGCGTCAGCTCATCGTTGCGGCCGGTGCGCGCCCACCGAAGCGTCGCCGCAGCCTGCGGTGCCGGTGGCGAAACGAGTCAAGCGAGCGGGTGACGATCGGTCCGCGCCCGTCCGCCTCAGACCGCATCTCCCGGGCGGATGAACATGATCGCTGAGGGGCCGCGTGGTGGAGCCGTTTTCCGCATGGTAGAGCCAAACACTATCGCTCCGAGTCGCCCTGAATAGCCCCGGATTGTGGCACGACCGAGTCAAGCCGTAGGTAGTGGTGTAACGCCAGCTCGTCGGTGAGGTTCGCGGCTCATGCGGCGTTGAGCTCCATTACCTCCTCTCTTTCGTTGTTCTCTGTCTCGTCGTCCCGACCGTTCGCAGCGTCGAGGAGGGCCATGCTCTCCGCGGATAGGTAGCGGCGACAGACCAGCCACTCGTCGTTCTGCTCGATCAAGAGCGCTCCAGCGAGGCGGATCACCGAAGCGTCGTTGGGGAAGATGCCGACGACGTCGCTGCGACGACCGATCTCGCGGTTGACGCGCTCGAGCGGATTCGTTGAGCGGAGCTTCGGCCAGTGCGCCGGCGGGAAAGCGTAGAACGCCAGCAGGTCCTCCTCGGCCTCCTCGAGCAAACGGCAGACCTTTCCCACCGTCGGCTCCAAGCGCTCGATCACCTGGCCCATGCGCTCGCGCGCCTGCGCCCCGCTCTCGGCCTGGAAGAGCTCGCGCAGGGCTGCCGCGACCAATCCCCGCTGGGAGGGGCGGCAGTGCTGGTGCATGTTGCGCACGAAGTGCACGGTGCAGCGCTGCCAGGGGCAGGCCAGGACGCGCTCGATCGCGTGCTTCAGGCCCTCGTGCTGGTCTGAGACCGCCAGGCGCACGCCTTGCAGGCCACGAGCCCTCAGCGATCTGAGGAACTCGACCCAGAAGGCCTCGGACCCGATCTCGCCGAGGTCCAGGCCGATCACCTCGCGCACGCCGGTCTCGTGCACGGCATAGGCGATCACAAGCGCCTTGGAGCGCACGTGGGCGCCCGAGCGCACCTTGACGTGCTTGGCGTCCAACCACAGATACGGATAGGAACCCTCCAGCGGGCGCTCGCGGAAAGATGGCGACGTGCTCGTCGAGCGCCCGGCACAGCGCCGAGACACGGTCCTTGGTCATGCCGGCGATGCCCAGCTGCTCGATGAGGCGGTCGACCTTGCGCGTGGAGACGCCGTTGACGTATGCCTCGAGCACAACGGCGACGATCGCCTGCTCTGAGCGCCGTCGTGGTTCAAGGAAGCTCGGGAAGTAGGCCGGGCCCTGGCGCTTTCTGGGGATCAGCAGCTCGATCTCCCCAACCCGCGTCTCCCAGGGCCGCGGGCGGTAGCCG
>VAWK01000071.1 GCA_005885515.1 Actinomycetota bacterium
GCCCCGTATTTGTCCGACGCGCAGCTCCGGGACGCTATGCAAGCGTTGGGGAGCGTGATCAGAGGGCTGGGGGCGCGCTAGACCTTCCCTAAGTCTCGATCCTGGGACGTAAACGGGCAGCGCGTGCCGAGCGTCTCAGATACAGCGCGGCGCTCCGGAGCGCGGTTGAGCCATATCAGCCAGTTGGACGATATCCTCGGGCCTCTCGTACGCCGCGCCCAGGCCGGCGAGGCTGCTGCGCGCGACGAGTTGCTGCGCCGCTGCCACGCAACCGTGTACCGCTGGGCGATGGTGCACACGGGGGATACCGACGATGCCGAGGACGTTGCGCAGGAAGTGCTGGTCATCGTGTATCGCTCCCTCGACCGCTACGCAGGGCGATCGCGGTTCACAACTTGGCTGTACCAGGTGACCCGACACGCCGCTCTGGGACTCCGCCGCCGGATCGCCAGCCGGCTCCACGTCGCGCGCGCGGTCGCGGCGCGACCACCGGAGCCGAGCGGCGCGCGCGACCCGCTCGAGCAGGTGCACGAATCGCAGGTCGCGCAGGTCGTGATGACGCTGTTTCGCGAGCTGCCGCGGCGGCAGCGCGAGATCTTCTACCTGGCCGATCTCGAGGGCTTCGCGCCCGTCGAGATCGCGGAGCGGCTGGGGATGAATCCAGTCACCGTGCGGGCGCATCTGCTGCGCGCGCGGCGCGCGTTGCGAGCCCGCCTCTTGGAACGGCATCCGGAGTTGACGGAGGGACGCACGCCATGACCTGCACCGAGGCGCTGGAGCTCCTGCTCGAGGCGGAGCCGCACGAGCTCGCGCGGACGACGGACTCCGAGCTGAGCCGGCACCTGCGCGACTGCGCGACGTGCCGCACGTCCGCCGCCCGGATTCTCGAGGCCGAGGGGGTTCTGCGGCGGCGCCTCGCCGCGACCGCGCCGGTGCGATCTGCCGACGACGCAGTGGAGCTCGCGCGCCGGCGGCACGTGCGGAGGCGGAGGGCCTGGCGCTTGCTGCCACCGCTCGCCGCGGCGGCCGCCGCTCTCGTGGGAATCGCGCTGTGGCGGCTCCGGCCGAGCGTCCCCGGCGTGCCGCTGCAGCCGGCCGCGCGCCCGCCCGACCTCGTCATCACGGCCCCGGCCGGGCGCAACGTGCTCGTCATGACGACCGACAACCCCGATGTCGTGGTCTTCTGGTTCTTTTGAGGAGGAGCAGCCATGCGTGTCCCCGTTCCCGTCATCCTGACTGCCGTCGCCCTGCTGGCCTGCCGCGCCGGCCCAGTGCTCGACACGCAGACCTTCGACCTCAAGTACCTGCGCGGCGAAGAGGCGGCAGAGCTCATCGGCCCCTACGTGTACGGCGACCGGCGTGACGCAAAGGGCGTGTTTGGCGTCGGGGAGAAAACCATCACGGTACGAGAAACGCGGGACAACCTGGACAAGATTGCGCGCGTCCTCGCGCAGTACGACCGGCCCCGGCCCCTGGTACGGCTCACCTTCCACCTCATCCAGGCGGACGGCGCGGCGACGACGGACCAGGCGATCGCCGACGTCGAAGCTACGCTGCGGAAGTTGTTCCGCTTCCGGGGCTACCGACTCGTCGCCGAAGGCATCTTCAGCGCGGCGGAGGGCGGTGAAGTCTCCCAGGCAATGGGCGGTGCTGTCATAACGGCCCAGATCCTACGGGTGGCCGGGAGGGCGGACAGCGCCACGATGGAGCTGGTGGTGCATTTGCGCGGCCGAGCGGTCGAGTTCAAGACGCGCGTCGGAATCCCTGCCGGGAAGACGGCGGTCCTCGGGAACGTCGGCCAGGATCCGCGCGGCACCCTGATTCTGACCGTGCACCCGGAGCTGATCAGCGCCTCGCCCTGAAGAACTCCGCCAGCAGGTCACCGCACTCCTCCTCGCGCATGCCCGCCACCACCTCCGGTCGATGGTTCAGCTGGGGGTGGCGCAGCACGTCCCCCACGCTGCCTCCCATCCCCGCCTTCGGGTCGTACGCGCCGAAGACCACTCGCCCGACCTTCGCGAGCACAATCGCCCCCGCGCACTGGGCGCACGGCTCGAGCGTCACGTATAGGGTGCAGTCGTTCAGTCGATCGGTCCGCAGCAGGGAGAGCGCCTGTTGCAGGGCGAGCAGCTCGGCGTGGGCCGTCGGATCGCGGCGCGTGACGCTCTCGTTGTGCGCACGGACAACGACTACGCCGTCCCGAAACACGACGGCGCCCACCGGAACTTCTCCGATGGACGCCGCCTTACGAGCTTCCTCGAGCGCCGCCGCGATGCCTGCTTCGTCTGCCGGGGACCCAGGGCGGGGCCGCTTCCCGCTTCCCGCCTCCCGCCTCCCGGCGTTACGCACGCGCCGGCTCGGCCGCCGCGCCGGCGGCGATCCGCTCGAACGTCAAACGGTTCCCGTC
>VAWK01000050.1 GCA_005885515.1 Actinomycetota bacterium
CGGACGGAAGCCAACGTGAATGTGGTTCCAGTGTTCGGGCATAGCCAGCGTGTTCGAAGCACCCGGAAACCGCATGAGGCTAATGATCTGGCGGGGAACGAATTCGCCGCGCAGCGTCAGCAGCGTGCGTATTGCGACACTGGTGACCGTTGCGGGGCCCTGGTGGCCGGCGATCGGGATGCCATCGATCGCAGAGATGTCGACCGCGTCTCCGGAGTAGTACTGAGACGGCACCGCCGAGGCAGCGGATTGCCGGTGGCCGCAGCGCAGCTCACTGACGGTCGGCTTCAGGCCGCTGCGCGAGAGGAAGGCCAGCAGCGCGAGAACCCGCTTGTCGATTGCGCCGAAGGCGATCTCCTGGCGATCGCAGGCGCGAACGCTTATACCGGGATCCGAGAGCACATCGCGCTCCAGGTCGCCCTTGGAAAGAGGGAACACGCCACTCGCGGTCGCCCCCAGCAGGTCCGCTTCCCCGCGCGAGCCTTGCGGATGCAGGGCGGCGGCCAGCTGCGACCAGCTACGCAGGATCGGTCTCGGATCGACGGTGCCGAGGTCTCCCGCGGGTTGGATCGCGAAGCGCAGGTGGCCATCACGCGCCCCCTGAGCGGTGCGCACGCGGCCGAGCACCGTACCCTTGGCGACGATCGCACCGGCGCGCAGCGGCAGCGCGTCTCCGGGTGCGTGCGCCGCGGCGCCCACGCGAGCGCTACCCCGCATCGTTAGCGCAAGCGCGTCAGGATTGCCGGGGTGGGCGAACAGGCGCAGCTTGCCTGTGCGCGGGACGGCGGTGGAGGCGCCGCGGCTAACGGGATGCCAAGCGCGGCCCGCGCCTCGACTACCTGTGCGAGGGCGGGCGTTGACGTGCAAGGTGATCGGTAGCTGAGCGCCCGCGCCGGGAACCTGCCGTGGCGCCTCATGGTTGGCTGCCAGCGCGCCCGCGGACGGGCCCGCCACGCGCGGCGGCGTGGGCAGGCGGTAGCTCGAGGCGATTCTGCCGAGTCCGGCATACGTGTACATGTCGCCATACACGTCGCGCAGGAGCACGTACTTGCCGAGCGCACGCGAGCGGCCTACCTTGACGACGCGGCCGTCCTGCACGGCGACCACCATCGCCCCGCGCCCTGTCATGAGGTCGATCAGTCGCAGCGGCTGCGCCGCTGCCTGGCCGTCGCGAGCCGCGGTCGCGGGAGCGGGTGCGGTTCGCAGCACGGTCCGCGCGGCGGCTTCCTCGGCGCCGCCGAGGACTCCAGCGGCCGCGAGTGCTCTGCCGCCGCCCGCCGCGGTCCCCCGCGCAATGGCGCCCCATGGCGAGATCAGGTGGGCGCGCGAGCCCCACGCGACCTGGCCGTCGCGCACCGGCAGGCAGCCGTCGCTGAGGCCGGTGAGCGTCTCGATCACGGCTTTGGGATAGCTGGAGATCAGCCTCGCGCGCAGCAGCACCGAGTTGACGTATTCGGTGGAGTGGTTGTAGGCGAGGATCGCCGCATGAAGATTGCTCGAGGCGCCGGCGGCGCGCAGGTAGCGCGCGGCGGCGAAGATTGCATCGACCGGGTTGTAAGGGTCGGCATAGCCCGCATTCAGGGCATCCACCCCATATTGGGTCCACGTCGCGGGCATGAACTGCATCCAGCCCACGGCACCGGCCGTTGATACCGACAGATCGCTGCCGTAGTCGGTCTCGATTTCGTTGATCGCGGCCAGGATCTGCCAGGGCACTCCATACTGCGCGGCGGCGGATTTGTAGATGGGTAATAGGAACAGGGGAATGCGGTAGTAGGCGAGCGCCTGCGCCGATGCCGTGGGTCCGGCGAATTCCGCGGCGAGCGCCGCGGGCTGTGCGGCCAGCAGCCGAGCCGCGGGAGCGACGTTGTTGCCGGCGGAGGGAGCGCCGGTCTTCCACGTTTTTGCGTCGCCCTCGGACGGCTGAGCACGCTGTACGGTGACATGGCGGCTCACCCTCCGACCGGCGGTGGTCCTCTGACTGCGCTGCGACACGACGGTAGGGCTAGCGAGGGGGTGGGCGGCGACGCTGGGCGCGGTGACAGGGCTGGCCGGCGACGGGGCGCTCGCCGGCGGGCCCGTCGGGAGATTCGACGGCGAAGACGTAGTCGATGTGGTTGTCGACGGCTGGCCCACCCACCCTTCTCGCGCTCCAGCGCCCGTATTCTGGGCGCCCGTGCCTGAGGTCGACGTCGTCACCGGTGTCGGGGAGCCTTCCGTCGACGTCGGCGGGCCCGCCGGCCCACCGACACCGAGAGCTCCGTCCGAGAGTGGCCCGAGGCCAATCGTGGTGATCGCGCTCGCCGCGAGAGCGGACATCACGGCCCGCCACGCCCGCAGGCCGCGGCCCCTCACTGGCGGCGTGCGCCGAACTAGGTGATGTCGCGGTCGTCCCATGGCCGTGGTCCGCGCAGCAGGCCCGCAATCGGTGGGTTCGCCACTCGCATCCGTATCGGCCAAATCGACCGGCTTTCGGCGTTAGCACGGAGCCTTGCAGGCGGTCCCACTGGACCCTGCTGCCACGGGCCAAGCGCCCGGCGACGGCGGCGCCCGGAGTTCACAACGCCGTCGCCCCGGCGACGCTCCGGACAGCGATCGACAGCCTCATCCGGCGCCCGCGTCTAGGCGCTACCTGGGTGGATGAAGGCTTCCGCGAAGCTTCCATCCGAGCGCCTGAAGCGCCAGCGCTGTCGGCACTCTTGACGGAGAACGGCCCCGTTAACCGAGCATTCCCCAGTGGGCGATCAGGACTCGAACCTGGGGCCTCTTCCTTACCAGAAAGGACTGCCCGGCCGACAATCTGGCCCGTTATCCCTGCAAACACGCGAGCGGAGGAGTTGCGCGAGTTGCGATTAAGCTTGTGCTCGAGCTCGGCGATGCGCTCATCCTGGCGTGCGACGCGCTCCTCGAGGCGCCGGATCTCCTCGTCCATGCGCAGCAGCACCTCGACAACGACCTCACGCCCTGCGTCGTAGATGGCCTCCGCCTCGGCGCGGTCCACGCATAGGGGTTCGACGCGCCGGGGTTATGTCCCCCAACCGACTGAACGCTTACCAAATAAGGCCTTATTGCAGGCTGTTCCGATGGGCGATCCTGGACTCGAACCAGGGACCTCTTCCTTATCAGAGAAGCGCTCTAACCGACTGAGCTAATCGCCCCGCGCGGCGCCGATTCTAGCGACGTCCCGGGCGCGCCTGACGAGCGCGGGAACGCTCACCGGACGATCGCCGAGCGGGCCTCACGCCTGCCGGTGCTCCCACATCTCGATCGCGCACAGATCCCGGTAGCCGCAGCGCTGATAGACGGGAAAGCCTGCTGCCGTGGCCTGCAGCGAGCTGGTCGCGCAGCCACGCTCGCACGCCTCGGCAAGGGCCTGTTGCAGCAGCGCGGACGCGAGTCCTCGTCCCCGCGCGGAGGGGATCGTGGCGACCAGATAGATGCCGCAATCGCCGTCATCGTCGAGGGCCGCCAGACACGCCGCTGGGCGGCCGTCCACGCGCGCGAGGTACAGCAGCGTGGGGTCATCGGAGAATGCGCTCATCGCCGCCGTGAACTCACCCGCCGGCAGCCCGTAGGCGGCCTCGTTGATCGCGGCCAGCGCGTGCGCGTCCCGCGTGCGGGCCCACTCGACCTCGCCCGCGCCCGCCAGCTGCATCCCGGCCAGCTCGAGCGTCATCGCGCGCGGGCTGCCATCGAGCCGGTGCCCCGTGCGAGCCAGCAGCTCTGCCGAGGCGCGGTCGGCCTCTGGGACCCACACCGTCCAGGCACGCACGCCGGCCCGCCGATACCTCCGCGCGAGCTCCTCGCGCTCCGCCGCCAGCTCCTCGGGACGCTCATACACGACCGCGTTCACGATCGAGCGGCCCGGGCAGGACGGCACGATCGCTGCCACCATACCCTGGCACTCGACCACCTCGCCGCCCGGAGAACGCTCCCCGAGCAGCCGATAGAACGCGCGCATGTTGGCGCGCATCGGGGCCAGCCGGTCACTCAATGCTCGCGCCTCATCGCTATCTCGCGCGCCTCCTGAGGCGGGCTCGGGCTATGACTCGGCCACGCCGACGACGAGAGGGCGGACCCACGGCGGCACCTTGTGCAGCTCGTCGCGCGCCACCTCCGTGATCGTGAACCCGGCCGCCTGTGCGCTGTCGAGCGTGGCGCGGTTGCAGTTGCAGCCGCAGCCGATCACCCGCTGGAGGGGGTTGAGCCGCTCCTGCCAGCGCGCGAGCCGGGGTGCCTGGGAGCGCACGTGCTCGATGAACAGCAGCCGTCCGCCGGGCCTCAGCACACGGCGCAGCTCGGAGAGTGCGCGCGCCTGATCGCCGACGGTGCACAGGACGAGCGTGGACACGGCGGCGTCGAAGCTGCCGCTCTCAAACGGCAGCTCCTCGGCGGGCGCCCGCACCACCTCGGCCGGAACCTCGTGCTGCTCCAGCCGCCGCTCGAGCCGTCGCGCCATCGGCTCGGAGGGCTCGGTGATACTCAGCGACGCAACGCCCGATCCATAGAAGGGCAGGTTGGCGCCCGTGCCGCCGCCGATCTCGAGCACCTTCCCGCTCGCTTTTGTGAGCAGCGCCTGACGGTGGGCGCGCAATCCCGCCTTCTCGGCGCCGGCGGTCATCCTGTCGTAGAAGCGGGCGAAGAACGCCTCGGCGATGCTCATCATTCACCCCGCCCGCGCCAAAGCGAGCGCGCGCAGCCGCTGCGCCAGCTCCAGCGCCTCCTCGGCATTATCGAACGTGAGCTCTGCGCGGTAGGCGCCGTCGCGCATCGCCTTCACGTGCACGTCGGCTCCCAGCGCTTGGCCGAGCGCCTCCGCTATCTGCTGCACCGCGTGCTCCTGGTCGGCGTGAGCCCGCGTCGAAATTCGCCGCCGGGGCGCGGAGCCGTTTTCGGCCGATGCCGCGTTGCTCGCGCGGGCTCGTGCTTCGGCCGTGCGCACCGACCACGCCTCCGCTGCCGCGCGGCGGGCCAGAGTCCTGCGCGCGCCGTGGTCGTCGGCGATCAGCAGCGCGCGCCCGTGACCCTCGCTGAGCGTGCCCTGGTGCAGCAGCTCGATCGCCTCCTCGGGAAGCTCCAGCAGGCGCAGCAGGTTGCTGACCGACACGCGGCTGCGGCCCACGCGCCTGCCCAGCTCCTCACGCGTGAGGCCCAGCTCGTCGACGAGCGCCGCGCACGCGCGCGCCGCCTCGATCGGGCTGAGATCCTCGCGGGCCATGTTCTCGATCAGCGCCAGCTCGAGCGCCTCGGCGTCGGCGCGCTCGTGCACGATCGCCGGGATCGTGTCCAGACCGGCCAGCCGCGCGGCGTGCCAGCGGCGCTCGCCCGCGACGAGCTCATAGCCGGCGGCGGCCTTCGGGCGCACGAGCACCGGCTGGAGCACGCCTCGCTCGCGCACCGATAGCGCGAGCCCCTGCAGCGACTCCTCGTCAAAGCGCCGGCGCGGCTGCTTGGGGTTGGGCGCGATCAGCTCCAGCGGCAGCTCGCGCAGCTCCTCCGCGCGCGTGCCCGCCTCGTTGCTCGACACTGACAGGATCGCCTGCAAGCCCCGTCCGATGCCGGGCTCTGGCTTAGTCACGTGCTGCCACCTCCTTGGCCAACTCGAAGTACGCCTCGGCCCCGGCGCTGTTCGGATCGTGGTGGGTCACCGGCAGCCCATGACTCGGCGCCTCGCCGATCCTCACGTTGCGCGGAATCACGGTCGCAAACACCAGGTCCGAAAAGTGTGCCCTGACCTCGCGCTCGACGTCCTGTCCCAGCCGCGTGCGGCCGTCGTGCATGGTCAGCAGCATCCCCGACACGGTCAGCCGCGGGTTGAGCTCGCGCTGCACGAGCGCGAGCGTATCGAGCAGGCCCGCCAGCCCCTCAAGCGCGAAGTACTCGGTCTGCACGGGCACGATCACCCTGTCGGCGGCCACGAGCGCGCTGACCGTGAGCGGCCCGAGCGAGGGCGGGCAGTCGAGCAGCACGTACTCAAAGCGGTCCCTCACCGGGGCCAACCGTTCGCGCAGCAGACGCTCGAAGCCCTCGATGCGCGGCAGCTCCAGGTTGGCCCCCGCCAACCCCTCACCAGCAGGCAGGACCTGCAGCGTCGGCACGCTGCCCTGCCTGATCGCCTCCGCGCTGCTCGCCTCTCCCGACAGCACTTCATAAAGTCCGGGGCGCTGATCGCGCGGGATGCCGAGCCCGACCGTCGCGTTGGCCTGCGGATCGACGTCCACCAGCAGCGTGGCATAGCCGGCCTCCGCGATGCACGCGCCCACGTTGACCGCCGTCGTCGTCTTGCCCACGCCGCCCTTCTGATTGGCGATCGCGTACACGGTGCCCATCGCACTGCAAGCTAGCGCCGCTCGCGGTCAGACGGGCCGCCCCGGCGCACGCGACGCTCGACTTTGCGTTGACCCCGGCTCAGACGCGCGAGCCGCGGCGGCCTCGACCTCGCCTCCGCCGCCGAGTGGCCTCCGGCGCGCCACGCCGGGCCTGCGCGGGAACCCCGGCGGCGTCTCTCTGACCTTCAGGTAGAGGTGAAGATGCTGATCGCGCGCGCCGGGAAATGGCGCGACTCGGCGGATCTCCGTCATGCGCATCCCCAGCTGCTCGGCCGCGCTCGCGGCCTGCTGCTCGGCGCCGCGATCCCGGCGGCCGCGCCAGTCCACGAGCACGCCGCCACGGCGCAGCAGCGGCGCCGCGTACTCCACCACGACCGGCTGCGGCCCGACTGCCCGGCCGACCACCACGTCGCTTGCGCCTTTCCCCGCGCCCCACTGCTCTGCCCGCTGGCACACGATCCGCACGTTCTCGAGGCCGAGCTCGGCGATCGTGCGCTCCAGATAGAGGCACTTCCGCGCCTGGCTCTCCACCAGGTGCACGACGCTAGCGGGCAGCGCCACCGCGAGCGGCAGGCCGGGGAAACCCGCACCTGATCCCACGTCGGCGATCGCCCCCGCCGCGCGCACGGGCTCAAGCTCTAGCGCAACCAGAGAGTCGGCGATGTGGGCGTCGGTTGCGAGCGGCGGGGAGCGTACGCTCGTCGGCGCGTGTCGGTCGCTGGCCAGCAGCCAGAGCAGCCCCTCGAGTCGCGTTAGCTGGCTACCGCTCAGGCCGTAGCGCTCGGCCAGCTCCTCCAACCGCAGCTCCGCACGCTCAGCGCTCATACCGCGCGAAGAACGAGGCGTACCGCTCTCGCATCGCCCGCACCCGCTCCGCCACGTACGCGTCGACCTCCTCCGTGAGTACCGGCTCGACGAGCGGAAGCACGTCCTCGGCGAGCGCCGCGCCTCGGGCCATCCACTGGTAGTAGTGGCGCCCGCCGTGGTGGTAGGGCCCGTACAGGCGCGTGCGCGGGAAGCGTGCGTGTAGCCAGCGGAACAGCGACTCGTGGCGCACGTGCATTCGCAGCGTGATGTGTGGATTTCTCCCGTCGCCCCCGAAGTGCCCCTCTCCGATCAGGATCCCGGCCACGAGCCCCCGCTCGACCTCGTTCAACTGCCGTCCGGCCTCCATGGCCGCGATTGTCTCATCGGGGGCGGAGGTGTTTCACCGTCATGTAAAACGTGAAACATCCGCGCGATCGACCCCGGAGAGCGGACGAGCGGTGGCCGTAGACGCGCAAAGGGGCAAGTTGTGTTTCACCGTCATGTAAAACGTGAAACATCCGGCGGCCGGGAGCCGCTGGGTTGGTGCCGGCGCTAATCCTCGACCGGGGACACGACCACGTACCGTTCCGGCTCGTCGCCCTCGCTGTGCGTCTGTACTTCAGCGCGATCCCGCAGGTATTCGTGGACCACCCGGCGCTCCCACGAGGGCAGGGGATCGAACTCGACGGCCCTGCCGGTGCGCACCGCCTCCTCGGCAGCATCGTCGGCGTCATCGCGCAGCAGCTCTGCCCGGCGCTCGCGATAGCCGTCGGCGTCGATCACGATGCGCGCATCGCCGGGACCGTCGGGAAACACGATGCGCTGCGCCAGATGCTGCACCGCATCGATCGTCTGTCCGCGCCTGCCGATGAACAGACCCACGTCGCCCCCGTATACGCGTCCGCTCAGCACGCCCGGACGTTCCTCAACCTCGACCTCAACGTCGATGCCGAGCGCGCCGACGATTTCCTCCAGCAGCTCCCGGAGCGCGTCGCGGGGATCCAGCTCCTCGTCCGGCTCGCCCTCGGGATACGCTCGCTCTCGTACGCCGCTCATCGGCGCCTTCCTGAGCGTTTCTTCTTCTTGCGTGGGGGCCGCGGAGGCGGCGCGGAGCCGCGCGGGCGCGCGCCGACGCCGGCCAGCGCCGGCTCTCCCTTCGGCCCTCCGCCGCGCGGAGACGGCGGCTTGCCGTCGGGTGACGGCCCCGCACCGGGCGCGGCGCTCTTCCCGGGCGGCGGCTGTGGCGCGCCCATGTAGCGGCGGATCAACAGCTGCTGGCCGATCGTCCACAGGTTCGTGGTGATCCAGTACACGAGCAGGCCGGCCGGGTAGCGGTAGAGGATGACCACGAACACGACCGGCAGCAGCAGCATCAGCCGGCGCTGGTTCGGGTCGGCGGTGGCGGTCGCCACCAGGGTGGAGAAGACCTGGGAGACGACGTACAGCACGATCAGCACCGCCAGCGCCACGCCGGTCGCCTTGTTGGTGATATCGGGCAAAAACAGGAACTTCGCCGAGTGCGGCGCGACGCTGTCGCAGCTAGTTTTGCCGATGTAGTCGTTCAGCGTCACGTGCCCGTGATGCGCGAGGTATTGCGGATAGTGCGCCGTCAGGCTGTGACCGCAGATGTGCTTCTTGAGGTCGGTGCGCAGCATGTAGAACAGCGAGATGAACACCGGCAGCTGCAGCAGCAGCGGCAGACAGGAGGACAGCGGGTTGATCTTGTTCTCGCGGTAGAACTTCATGATCTCCTGCTGCTGGCGCTGCTTGTCGTCCTTGTACTTCTCTTTCAATGCCTGGATCTGCGGCGCCAAGCGCTGCATCTCCTGCATCGACTTCAGCTGCCTGAACGTCAGCGGCACCAGCACGGCCCTGATGACGACGGTCAGCCCGACGATCGCAAGCCCCCAGCTGCCACCCACCACGTGGTCGTGGATGAAGACCATGATCGATTCGAACGCGCTTATCAGCGGCGAGAAGGCGTCTTCGATTGCGTTGGTCGCGAGGACTGGCATGCGGGCTGTTTAGCGCGTGTGTTGGGCTGGCGTGTAGCTGGTGGACTCGACGGCCGCGTCGCGGTCGGCTGCGGGGGGATGGGGCCAGCGCGCGCTCAACGGTCGTTGCGGTGGCGGCGCCCGAACACCTGCTGGGCCTCCACCGGATCGTATCCCCCGTGGCTCCAGGGATTGCATCTGAGCAGGCGCCATGCCGCCAGCACCAGGCCGCGCAGCACCCCTTGCCGCCTGATCGCTTCGACCGCGTAGCGCGAGCAGGTGGGCTCGTACTTGCAGCGCCTCGGAATCGCCGGTGAGATGAGGCGCCGGTAGATGACGATCGGCGTCAGCGCAGCCGTGCGGGCAAGCGACGCCATCCGCTCCGGCAACGCGTGTTGTGCCCGCGCGGCTGCCTGCCCGCTCATCGCGCCCGTCCCGCGTCGGCGTGCGACGCGCCCGTTGGTGGCCCGGCAGGCTCGCGCTCCTCGACGCCGCGCGGCTCGCTGGGGGGCGAAAGGTTCACCTTCCTGATCAGCTCGCTGAGAGATGCCTCCATCCCCGTCAAGCCCTGGCGCTCGGCAAGTTCGCCAGCGCCGGGCCGCGCGACGACAACAACATCGTGCCCTTGGACGAGCTCGCCCGCGGCGCGCGTGAAGGCCTCACGCAACAAGCGCTTCACGCGGTTGCGCTGCACCGCCCCACCGACCTTGCGCGACACCGATAGCCCCAGGCGGCACCCGCGCGTGGCGCGATTGGGAAACGCATAAAGCACCAGATGGCGATTGGCCGCTGAGCGCCCCTGGCGGTAGACGCGCTCGAACTCCGAGCTCCGCGAGAGGCGGCCTCGGCCTGCTGGGCGCGCTGTCATGCCCTGTCCGCCACCGCTAGGCCGACAGGCGCTTCCTGCCCTTGGCCCGTCGACGCTTGAGCGTCATGCGGCCAGCTCTCGAGCGCATCCGCGCGCGGAACCCGTGAACGCGGGCGCGCTTGCGCTTCTTTGGCTGGTAGGTGCGCTTCATCTTGCGGTCGCGGGCGCTCGCCCAAGCTCCGCCCTCGTCAGGAAGCCCCGGGGGCAGGCGCCTCGGCGCTCAAGTATAGGTGTGCACGCACGGGCCCCACCCGGGCGGGCGGCACGGCGCTCGGCGCTCGGCGCGCCACGTGCTTGCGCTCGCCGCGCCACGTGCTTGCGCTCGCCCCGCGCGACCGCCAGCACGAGCGTCGGCGGTTTTTCTCGCCAATTGCGTGCACCCCCGGACTGTCGCGTAGGGCTTTGACATATAGTCGCCCGACCGGGCCCTCGGGCCCTCTGCGAATGAAAGCAGGGCAGCTCTCTGGAGAGGAGCGGATCGGCGCTACCGTGAACGACGAGCTCGAGCACATATGGTCGCGGGTCCAGGCGGAGCTCGCGCGCAGCGTCGAGGAGTCCACATATCGCATCTGGCTGCAGCCGCTGCAACCGCGAGAGCTGAGCGGCGGATGCTTGCTCGTCGAAGCTCCGGCCGACGCGTGCGGGTGGATCTGCGATCGCTTCGGGCGCTTGCTGCAGGCGAGCGCCACGCTCGTGCTGGGCGTCGACACGCCGATCGAATTCGTCGCACGCCACGACTCGCGTGCGGGCGGAGCGGCTCGCGTGGACGCGTCGCCTCCCGCCCGGGACGCCGCCTCTGCGACAGCGCGTCGCGGCCGCCTGTCCCCGCCGCGTGCGAGCATCGAGCAAGACTCGACCGGCGCTCCCTCTGGGCGCGCCGGGGGACTGGCCAACCCCAAGCTCACGTTCGAGCAGTTCGTGATCGGCGACTGCAACCGGCTCGCCCATGCTGCTGCCCTGACCGTCGCCGAGATGCCCGCGCAGGCATACAACCCGCTCTTCATTTGCGCCCCACCCGGTCTTGGCAAGACGCATCTGCTTGGCGCCATCGCGAGCCTCGCCGTCTCCCATACTCCGACGCTCGCCATTCGCTCGACGACGGGAGAGGCGTTCACCAACGAGTTCGTGGGCGCGCTCGCCGACGGAAACATCGAGTCCTTCAAGGCCCGCTTTCGCAACGTCGACATGCTGCTGATGGACGACGTCCAGTTCCTCGAGCGCAAGACCAGGACCGAGGAGGAGTTCTTTCACACGTTCAACGCGCTGCACGACTGCGGCCGGCAGATCGTGCTCACCTCCGATCGCCCGCCGCGCGACCTGAAGGCACTCGAGGACCGCCTGCGCGAGCGCTTCCAAGCTGGGCTCGTGGCCGACATCGCTCCACCGGAGCCCGCCACCAGGCTCGCGATCCTGCGCAAGCGGGTGCAGCACGACGGACTCGCCATTGGCGACGAGCGCGCGCTCGACGTGCTCGCGGAGCGCGTACAGCACAACATCCGCGCGCTCGAGGGAGCGCTGATCCGCGTCGTCGCCTACGGCTCGCTCACCGGACGCCCGCTGACCCCGGAGCTGACCGCGGAGGTCCTCGACAAGCTCTTCCCGGGCGACAGCCGCAACGGCGCCGGAGGAGCGCGCTCGATCGCAGAGATTCAGGAAGCCGCGTGCGCCCACTTTGGCGTCTCGCTGGAGCAACTCATATCGCCTGCTCGCGGCGCACATGTCGCCTGGCCGCGACAGGTCGCCATGTATCTCTCGCGCGAGCTCACCAGCGAGTCGCTGCCCTCGATTGGCCGCTGCTTTGGCGGCCGCGATCACACGACCGTCCTCTATGCGTGGCGCCGCACCTGCGCACGCATCGCGGCCGACGGAAGCGCTCGCGCGGCGGTGCAGAAGCTGTGTGAGCAACTCGGCTCTCCCCCAACACGCTCGCGCCTCCCGCCCGACCGCTCTGCCTGAAACACTGCCAGACGCCATCATCCACAGCTGCCTCCACAGCCACTGCACGCTCCTGCTAGCACCAAACCGCTCGCTATGCACATCTCCACAGTCCCTCTAACTATCTATCTCTCCTTCTAAGGAGCAAAACTTGAAGCTCAGTACCAGCACCGCCGACCTGTTGGCGCAGCTGCAGACCATCAGCCGTGTCGCATCAACGCGCAGCGCCGTCCACGCGCTGGCGGGAGTCATGATCTCGGCGCGACCGGACTCTCCGGTTCAGCTGTTGGCCACCGACATGGAGATCGGCCTGCGCGTCCCGCTTCAGGCCCACGTGGATACGCCAGGCGCAGTGGTCCTGCCCGCGCGATTGCTGCTCGATGTGGTGCGCTCGCTGCCCGCGTCGGAGCTGACGCTTGCGTTGCGCAGTGCGCAGCAGGACGTCGAGTTGAAGAGCGCCGCCGCCACGTTTCACCTGCGCACGCTCCGCGCCGAGGACTTCCCGACGCTCCCACAGCCATCTGCGGACACGCGCGTGATGCTGCCGGCGGAGGCCCTGACCGAGACCGTGTCGCGCGTGGTGCGGTCTGCTTCGCGCGATGAGACACGGCCCGTGCTGACCGGCATCCTCATCTCCGCTTCCGGACAGGAGCTGCGCATGGTGGCGACCGACTCGTATCGCCTCAGCGTCAAGCAGACCGCGCTCGATACGCCATTGGAGGGAAGCCTCGGGGCGAACGTGCCCGCGCGCGCCCTACAGGAGCTAGTGCGGATCGCCCAGCAGTCTCCGCTCGAGTCGCTGGCGGTGAGCGTCGGACAGAACCAGGTCGTGTTCGAGCTCGGCGATGTGGTGCTGTCCTCGCGCCTGATCGACGGGCAGTTTCCGAACTACCGCCAGCTGCTGCCCGAGTCGGTGGAGCACGAGCTGCGTCTGACGACCGCCGAGCTCAGCGAGGTCGTCCGTCGCATCAGCCTGCTGGCGCAGAAGAACGCTCCCCTGCGCCTGAGCTTCAGCGAGGGCACGCTCACCGTCTCCGCGCGCACGCCCGACATCGGTGAGGCCAGCGAGGCGATCCCCGTGCCCTTCCACGGCGACACGTTCGAGATCGGCTTCAATCCTGAGTTCCTCCGTGACGGGCTGGAGAGCGTGGAGTCCGAGGAGCTCGTGCTGAAGCTGATCAGCCCGCTGCGACCTGGCCTGATCGAAGCGCCGGAGGGCGACGAGTTCGTGTACCTCATCATGCCCATCAGGCTGAACGTGTGAGCGCGGCAGCGTGCAGGTGGTCAGCGTGCAGATGCGCGACTTCCGCACCTACGCGCGTGCCGAGGCGAGCCTGGGTGCCGGCTTGACGGTCGTGCACGGGCCGAATGGCGCCGGCAAGTCGAACTTGCTCGAGGCCATCTACTACGGCTGCACCGGCCGCTCGCCGCGCACCCGCAACGAGCGCGAGGTGATCCGCTTCGGTGCCGGAGCGACCCGCGTGGTCGTGCGCCTCCACGACGGCACGCGTCCGCACGAGCTCAGCGTGGGCTATGGCTGGGGCGGCGCCCGCGCGGTCAAGCGCATGACCTGCGATGGCGCGCCGGTGGAGCGCCTGCTCGACGTCGAGCACCGACCGCTCGTGAGCGTGTTCGCCCCCGACAGGCTCGAGTTGATCAAGGGGCCCCCCGCGCTGCGCCGCGCCCACCTGGATCAGCTGGTGGCGGCGATCTGGCCGCTGCGGTCCGTGGACCGCAGCGCCTATGGCCGCGTGCTCGCTCAGCGCAACGCCCTGATCGGGCGCATCCGCACCGGCCGCGCCTCGTCGGCGACGCTCGGGGCGTGGGACCACGAGTTGGCCCAGAAGGGCCTGGCGGTGGGCGCCAACCGCGCGGCGGCGGTGAAGCTGCTGGCGGAGCCGTTCGCCGATCGCGCGGCGCGGCTGGGGTCCGGTGTCCCGGTCAGTCTGCGGTACCGGCCGGGCGCAGGCGCGCACGACGAGCAGGAGTTCGTGGCCGAGCTGAGCTCGCGGCTGTCCGCCGACCTCGAGCGCGGCTACACCGGCTACGGCCCGCACCGGGACGAGCTGGCGATCGTTCGCGAGGAGCGCGAGCTGCGCTCCTATGGCTCGCAGGGCGAGCAGCGCCTGGCGCTGCTGGCTCTGCTGCTGGCCGAGCGCGCGCTGCTGGCGCGCGAACGCGATCGCGTTCCGCTGATGCTGCTGGACGACGTGATGAGCGAGCTCGACGGCGATCGCCGCGAGCTGCTCGCCGGCGAGCTGCGCGCCGGCGGCCAGAGCGTGATCGCGACGACCGACCTGGCACACGTGCCCGGCGCCTCGGAGGAAGCGGTGGCACGCCTGCGCGTGGGCGCGGGCACGATTCTGCGCGAGGCGATCGCGGCGTGAGCAGGCCGGCCCCCCGCCCGCTTTCGGCGATCGTGCGCGAGCTCACGGCAGCGCTTGCCCCCGCCAGCACCCTGGCTCGCGCGCAGCAGGTCTGGGAGCACGCTGCGGGCCCCGCGATCGCCGCCGCCGCCGTGCCAACCGCCGAGCGCGACGGCGTGCTCACGGTGACCTGCCAGGCAGCCGTGTGGGCGCAGGAGCTCGACCTGATGGCGACCGAGCTGATCGCGCGCCTGAACGCGGCGCTGGCGAGCGACAGCATCCGCGAGCTGCGCTGCCGGACCGGCTGATCCCCTCGGCGAGCAAATGCGCGCCAGCTTCGCCGCAGGATCGCCGCTGATAGCCTCATTTTAGGGCCAATTTGCAGGGATTTACGGGGTTTTCGACGCCTCGCCGTGCTATTGTTATGTACACACGATCACCCCGCCCCTGAGGGTGGTATTCGCGCCCCGGATTCCGGGGCGTTCTCACGTCACCGGAGGGCCGTTGGCCACGCGCAAGGACAACTCTCGAGATGGCGCCGGCAGGCCCGGCAGCGATAGCTCCGCGCAGAGCAAGCGCGCGAAAGACGACGGCGCGCCCCGACAGCGCACGTCGCGCGCCTCCGGCTACGACGCCAAGGACATCACCGTCCTGGAGGGCCTCGAGGCGGTACGCAAGCGCCCGGGCATGTACATCGGCTCGACCGGTCCGCTCGGCCTGCACCACCTCGTCTACGAGGTCGTCGACAACTCCGTCGATGAGGCGCTGGCGGGCTTCTGCACCAAGGTCGAGCTGACGATCCATCCCGACAACTCGGTCACGGTCGCCGACAACGGCCGCGGCATTCCGGTGGCGACGATGGAGAAGGAGAAACAGCCCGCGGTCGAAGTCGTGCTCACCGTGCTGCACTCTGGCGGCAAGTTCGGCGAGGGCGGCGGCTACAAGGTCTCGGGCGGCCTGCATGGGGTCGGCGTCTCGGTGGTAAACGCGCTGTCAGAGCGCCTGCACGTCGAGATCCGACGCGATGGCCACTGTTTTACGCAGGAATACTCGCGCGGGGTTCCACAGGGCGAGCTGCGAAAGGGGGAGAAGCTGCCGGCCGGCACCTCCACCGGCACGACAGTGACGTTCCTGCCTGACGCCGACGTGTTCGAGACGCTCGAGCTGGACTTCCGCACGCTGGAAGAGCGCCTGCGCGAGACCGCCTTCCTCACCCGCGGTCTGGAGATCTCGATCGTCGACGAGCGCGGCGAGGGGCACTCCGCCTCGTTCCGCTACGAGGGCGGCATCGAGGACTTCGTCTCCTACCTGAACGAGAACAAGGACACCGTGCATCGCAAGGTCATCTTCTTCACCGGCGACAGCAAGGAGGGAGCGGTGGAGATAGCGATGCAGTGGAACTCCTCCTACCAGGAGTCGGTGCACTCGTTCGCCAACAACATCAACACGCGCGAGGGCGGCTCGCACCTGAGCGGCTTCCGCTCGGCACTCACGCGTACGCTGAACAAGTACGCGCGCGACCACGGCCTGCTGAAGGAGAAAGAGGAGAACCTCTCGGGCGAGGACGTGCGCGAGGGGCTGACTGCCGTGGTGTCGGTCAAGCTGCGCGACCCGCAGTTCGAGGGGCAGACCAAGACGAAGCTCGGCAACCCGGGTATGGCAGGTTTCGTCGAGTCGATCGTCAACTCGGGGCTGGGCGACTTCCTGGAGGAGCACCCCAGCGAGGCGCGTGCGGTGATCACGAAGGCGGTACAGGCGCAGCGCGCCCGCGAGGCGGCGCGCAAGGCGCGCGATCTCACCAGACGCAAGTCGGCGCTCGAGAACTCCACGCTTCCCGGCAAGCTCGCCGACTGCTCGGTCAAGGACCCGTCACTCGCCGAGCTGTTCGTCGTCGAGGGCGACTCCGCCGGCGGCTCGGCAAAGCAGGGGCGCGACCGCAACACCCAGGCCGTGCTGCCGCTGCGCGGCAAGATCCTCAACGTCGAGAAGTCGCGCATCGACAAGGTGCTTCAGAACGTCGAGATCCAGGCTCTGATCACCGCCATAGGCACAGGTGTGCGCGACGAGTTCAACCTGCAGAACGCGCGCTACCACAAGGTGATCCTGATGAGCGTCGACGCCGAGGAGTACGTGCTCGTGCGCGATCGGCACGGCGTACGCATGACCACCATCGGCGAGTTCGTCGACCCCCATCTGGAGGGGCGACCGGTCGAGGGTCCGCAGGGGCTCGTGCGCTCGGTCTACCGGGACTTCGGCGAGGTGCTGTCGGTCGATCTTGCGGGCCGCCGACCTCGCTTCGGAGAGATCAAGGGCGTGGTACGCCACGAGGTGGACGAGCCGCTGTATGAGGTCACGACGCTCTACGGCCGCAAGGTGCGGGTCACCGCGAGCCATTCGATCTACGTCCACGAGGACGGGCAGCTGCGCAAGAAGCGCGGCGACGAGTTGCGGGCGGGTGACGTTGTGGTGGCGCCGCGCCGGGTTCCGCTGCCCGACTCTGCGCCGGATCGGATCGACCTCCTGCGCGAGCTGCACAGGCATCCCGAGGCCGCTCGCCAGGTGTGGCTGCGCGGTCCGGCCGTCGCGGAGTGGAGCAGGCAGAAGATCGTGCTCGAGCACACCGACAACGCCCAGCTCACCGAGGCGCGCGTGGAGGTACCAGCGGACGTGCGCGCCGAACTCGCCGCGCTGCGCAGGCGCAATCGCGTCTCACAGCGCGCCCTCTGCCAGGCCGTCGGCATCCGCCAGCCGGTCACGTTCTACGCCTGGGAGAAGGGAACCTCGCGCCCGATCCTGTCTCACTTCGAGGCCTACGTGAACGCGGTCGGTGGCGATCTGAAGACGATGCGCACGCGCGTGCGCGTGTGCGACAGCGCGCTCGATCGCACTTGGCGGAGGCAGTATCGCGCGGCCCGGCGCAACCGGCTGCGCGGCGAGGTGCGGCTGTCGGACCTGGACGAGCGCGACCTCGAGTTCTTCGACGGGCGCGAGGACGTGGCGCTCACGCCCGAGCATTACGCCCACCAGCCGATCGGCCGCTACGTGCCGGTGGACGAGAAGCTGATGCGGGTGCTCGGGTTCTTCCTGGCCGAGGGGTCGTGCACCGAGCGAGGCGGCGTGCGCCTGGCGATCGGCAACGGCAACTCCCGCTACGCCGCCGAGATGGCGCGCTCGCTCGAGCAGATCTTCGGGGCGGCTCCGATCGCATATGCCGGCCACGGCCCGCTCGTCGACCTCAAGATCGTGCATCGTGTCGCAGCGCTCGCCTTCAAGTACGTGTTCGGCTTCGGCGAACGCACCGCCGTCCACAAGCGCCTACCGGGCCTCGCGTTCAACGTGAGCGAGAGCCTGCGCCTGGAGTTCCTGCGCGGGTTCTTCCTCGGCGACGGCACGGCGACGGGCGGCCGCGCAGTCTTCTGCTCCTCATCGCGCCACATCGTGACCGGTGTGTACCACCTGCTCGCCTCGCTCGGGACCACGCCCTCGATTAGCGAACGGGCAGCCGGGCAGCACGTTCAGCTGAACGGCGCCTCCTACGAGACGACGAATCCGAGCTGGACGCTGACGGTCGCGGCGCGAGCGGATCTTGAGCGGCTGCGCCACGTCTGGCGCGATCACCCAGGGTCAACGACGATCGAGGCGAGGCTTGCAGGCGTCCAGCCGGCGCCGCCGCGGCGGCAGCACGTACCGATCGGCGATGACCTGATTGGCTTGCCCGTGCGTTCGGTCAGGAGCGTGCCGGCGAGCAACGGTCGTGTGTATGACTTCTCGGTGTGGGGCGACGAGAACTTCGTCGCGGGTATGGGCGGACTCACATCCAGCAACACCGATGCTGACGTCGACGGCGCTCACATCAGGACGCTCGCGCTCACGCTGCTGTTCCGCGAGATGCAGGAGCTGATCGAGGCCGGCTACGTGTACATCGCCAAGCCGCCGCTGTACAAGCTCAAGCAAGGATCGCGCGAGCGCTACATCGAGAAGGAGTCCGAGCTCGAGGAGATCCTGCTGTCCGACAAGTGGGAGAAGCTCGCGGTCTTCGACCGGCACGGCAGCCAGTTCAAGCTCACCGAAGCGCGCTGGCAGCGCTTCTCGCGGCTGCTCAAGCAATACGAGGGCTGGGCGTCCTCGCTGCGCGCCGCCCACGGGCACGACATGGTGCAGTTCCTCGAGGAGTCCTCGCTGCTCGGCGAGCAGGTGATGGGCACCGAGGCCGCCGTGGAGCTGCTCGGGCGCTCCGGCCTAGAGGGCGAGACCCATGCCACCGAGCTGCTCAGCCGCGACAACGGCGAGATCCGAGTACGCGCGGTCGAGGCCAAGACGGGCTTCGCGCGTACGCACCGCATCAAGCCGTCGCTTTTTGACTCGCAGGAGTACAGGGCGCTCGTGCGCGTGCACCGCCAGCTGATCGAGCTTGCCGGAGCCCCCTCCTTCGAGGTCCGCCTGGGCGATGCAACGGAGACCGCAGCCACCTTCGAGGCGCTGCGAGACGCGGTGATGAGAGTGGCCCAGAAAGGCGTCAAGCTGCAGCGCTTCAAGGGCCTTGGCGAGATGAACGCCGATCAGCTGGGTGAAACCACGATGTCCCCGTCCACGCGCACGCTCGCCCAGGTGACGCTGGAGGATGCCGCTGTTGCGGACCGCATCTTCTCCATGCTCATGGGCGACCAGGTCGAGCCGCGCCGCGACTTCATCGAGGACAACGCGCGCGCCGTGGCGAACCTCGATGTGTAGCGTGAGGTGAGCGATGGCATCGGCTGATGTGATCAGCGGCGGCAACATCGAGCCGCGCGCGCTCGAGGAGGAGATGCGCACGGCGTACCTCGACTACGCCATGTCGGTGATCGTCGGGCGGGCCCTGCCGGACGTGCGCGACGGCCTGAAGCCCGTGCACAGGCGCGTGCTCTACGCGATGAACGAGCTCGGCCTCGGCCCGACCCGCCCCTACTCCAAGTGCGCCAAGATCGTCGGCGAGGTGATGGGCAACTATCACCCGCACGGCGACACCGCGATCTACGACACCCTCGTGCGCTTGGCGCAGGACTTCTCGATGCGCAACGAGCTCGTTGACGGCCAGGGAAACTTCGGCTCAGTCGACGACGATCCGGCAGCCGCGATGCGCTACACGGAGGCCCGTCTCGCCAGGATCGCGACCGAGATGCTGCGCGACCTCGACATGGACACGGTCGATTTCGTGCCCAACTACGACGGCTCGCGTCAGGAACCGCTCGTCTTGCCGGCACGCTTTCCCAACCTGCTCGTCAATGGCTCCTCCGGCATCGCCGTCGGCATGGCGACGAACATCCCGCCGCCCGGATCGTCGTCACCGAGCTCCCGTTCATGGTCAAGAAGAACTGCGAGCCGGGGCTGGCGGGCAAGATCAAGGAGCTCGTCAAAGAGGGTCGCCTGCCTGAGGTCGCCGACATGTACGACCACACCGACAAGCGCGGTATGCGCTTCGTGATCGAGCTCAAGCGCGACGCGATCCCCAAGGTGGTGCTCAACAAGCTGTACAAGCACACGCCGATGCAGACCACGTTCGGCGTGAACATGGTGGCGCTGGTGGACAACGTGCCACGCACGCTGAACCTGCGCTCGATGATCCACAACTACGTCACCCACCAGCGCGAGGTGGTGGTGCGGCGCGCCAAGCACGAGCTGGCTGAGAAGGAGGCGCGCGCACACATCCTCGAAGGCCTGCTGATCGCGCTGGACAACCTCGACGCGATCATCGAGCTGATCCGTGCCTCTCGCGACCGCGAAGCCGCGCGCGAGCAGCTGGTAGAGCGTTTCGAGTTGACCGCCATCCAGGCCACCGCGATCCTCGACCTGCGCCTGTCCCAGCTCACGGCACTCGAGGCGGACTCGATCAAGCAGGAGCACGCCGACGTGGTCGAGCGCATCGCCGAGCTACGGGCGATCCTCGGCGATGAGGCGCGCGTGCTCGAGGTGATCAAGGACGAGCTCACCGAGATCTCTGAGCGCTTCGGCGATGAGCGGCGCACCGAGATCAGCCACGCCGAGGATGAGATCGACATCGAGGACCTGATCGCCGACCAGCAGATGGTCATCACGATCACGCAGAGCGGCTACGTGAAGTCGCTGCCGCTAGCCACTTATCGCCAGCAGCAGCGCGGCGGCCGCGGCGTGACCGGAATGGACATGAAGGACGGCGACTTCATCGAGCACCTGTTCGTGTGCTCCTCGCACGATTTCCTGCTGTTCTTCTCCAACCGCGGCAAGGTGTACCGCTCCAAGGTGTACGAACTTCCCGAGGCCTCGCGCACGGCCAAGGGGCGGGCGCTTGTCAACATCCTTCCGCTGCGCGACGGCGAGCGCATCCAGGCCGTCGTCTCCACGCGGGACTTCAGCGAGGCAAGGTACCTCGTGTTCGCCACGCGCGGCGGCACGGTCAAGAAGACCGAGCTGGCCGCCTACAACACCCCCATCAAGGCCGACGGGATCATCGCGATCAACATCCGCGACGACGACGAGCTGCTCGCGGTCCGGGCGGTGGATCCCGAAGACGAGGTGATCATGGTCTCGCGCGCCGGTCTCACCGTCCGCTTCAGGGAGTCCGACGTGCGGGCGATGGGCCGCGACACGACCGGCGTGCGCGGCATGGAGGTGGGCAGCCACGGGAGCGTGATCGCGATGGACATCGCGCGCGATGACATGGACCTGCTCGTGGTGACCGAGAACGGCTTCGGCAAGCGCACCCAGATCAGCCAGTACCGGAAGACTCACCGCGGCGCCAAAGGCGTCAAGACGGTCGGCCTGACAGAGCGCAAGGGAGCGCTCGCCGGAGCGCTCGTCGTGCGCGAGCACCAGGAGCTCGTGTTCATCAGCGTCGGCGGCATGGTCCAGCGCACCGCCGCCGGCGGCATCTCCCAGCAGGGCCGCTCGGCGACCGGCGTGCGGGTCATGAACCTCAAGGACGACGACCTCGTCAGCGCCGTGGCGCTGGTGGTGGACGCCGGCGATGACGACGCTCCGCAGCCTGGTGAGCAGGATCCCGAGACGGACGGCCATGACGCAGGCGCCGACGCCCCCACAGGCGCAGCCGACCGGGAGGCGACGGATGGCCGGACCGCCAAGGGTGCCCCCACCGGCAAGGACGGACGCGCCGGCAAGGACGGGAGGCGCGGCGCCCGGCCGAAGCCGTAGCGCGGCCCGCTAGCTTCCGGCCAGCGCGCGCGCCGCATCTCGACTGCGCAGCGGCCGGCCACGGTAGGCAGGCCACCCCGGCTTGGCGCGCCTGCCCACGGGCTGTCCAGATGTGTCCAGGTTTTCGCCCCCGCGCTCAGATCGCGGCGCGGGTCGGCCGAGAGGCACAGGGTGACCCGCGCGGGGGTTTTCATAGCGCTGGCGGCGCTCGCCGGCGCGGCGCTCGGCCCGGGCGCTCAGCCGGACACTGCGCGGGCGTCCTCGCCGTCGGCGCGTCGCACTGGCGCCCGCCCGGCCCGGCACCTGCCAACGCGCGCTCGCACCCGGCATGGCGGGAGAGGCAGCGCGCGTCGCGCTCGTCGCGTCCTCAGCCTGCCGAGCGGCGCGGGCCTGACGCGGGCGGCGATCCTCGCCAGGGTCCTCGCGACGCCCTGCCAGGACGCTCAGCTGACGCCCGAACCCGGCAACCTGCCGCTGGTCCGCGCGGCCGTGCTGTGCCTCATCAACCGGGAGCGCGCCCAGAATGGCGAGCAGCCGCTCGGGCTCGACACACGGCTCGAGGCCGCCGCCGAAGCCCACGTCGGAGACATGATCGGCGCCGACTACTTCGAGCACATCTCGCCCAGCGGCAGCACGCCCGTCGATCGCGTGCGGGAAGCCGGCTACGTACCGAATTCCCAGGTGGGATACGCGATCGGCGAGAACCTGGCCTGGGGCACCCTCTCGCTGTCCACCCCGCAGGCGATCGTGTCGGCCTGGATGGCCTCGCCGGGACACCTCGCCAACATCCTCGAAAGCCAGTATCGCGATACGGGGATCGCGATCGAGCCGCAGGTACCCGCGGCTCTCGCAGACGGCGCCTCCGGCGCGACCTACGCGCAGGAGTTCGGCGTCGTCACCTACTAGCTCGCGCCCGCGCGCCCACGGGTCGCGGTGGGAGGGAGCGCGAGGACGCTGGCGGCGAGAACGGGCGCGCGGCAGACCCTACCCCGCGTCGCGCGCGTTCGCTACTCTGGCCACACCAGAGAAAGGAGGTGGTCCTAACGTTGAGTGACAGTTCTTGCGGGACCCTGGAGGTGACCGGCCGCTAGGCCGGCAGGCTGGACCGCTTGGCGGAATCCAACCCGGGACACCCCGAGACTGCGCCGGACCTGGTCCCCCCGGCTGTCGCACCTGCTGTCTCGGTCTTCCAGTCACGGCTGTACCGCGGGGGGCGTATGTCGATGCGCCCCCTGCGCGTTGACGCTCTCGCGCGGGCCTGCTCGCGCCAGCGATTAGGGTCAGGCGCTGGCGGTCAGGCTCAGGCGGCCTGGGGCAGGTACTGAAGCCAGGCTGAAGGGATAGTGGGGCTTGCGACCGCGATAAAGATCTCCGCGCGCGGGGTCCGCGGCGCGCGGCGGGGATGCATGCCGGCCTGACGGGGCAGGCGGTCGCCCTTGCGCCGGTTGCAGGGGGCGCACGAGGCGACGATGTTCTCCCAGCTGGATTCCCCGCCTTTGGAGCGCGGGATCACATGATCGACGGTCAGGTTGGAGCGCGATCCGCAGTACTGGCACGTCCAGCTGTCGCGAGCGAACACCGCGCGGCGGGTGATCTTGCGCCGGTGAGCGTCGCGCGGCACCTTGACGTAGGTGATCAGCCGGATCACCACCGGCCGCGCCAGGGTGGTGTTCTCGGAGTGCAGCTGCAGGCGCCCGCGCTCGATCACCTCGGCCTTCTCCTTCAGCAGCAGCACCACCGCGCGTCGCACGGTGCAGACGTTGATCGGCTCGTACGTCGCGTTCAGGACGAGCACCCGACCACCCATCGCCGTCGTGGGCGATGAGGCTTCAGGTCCGTGGCGCGGGTGCCCAGTAGGCGTCACGGACCCCACCGGCGCGGGTGGGACTCTGCTTTCCATCTCAGCGCCGGAGTCTAGCGGGGCGCTGCCATTTCCCGGTCAATCAAGGGGCCCGCCACGCCGCCGGCGCGCCGCCGTCCGCGTCGCGTGCGGGCAGGTAGGAGCCGAGCACCCTCACCTCCTCGCACAGCGCGCGCAGTCCGGCGATCGCCTCGGCGACTGGGCGCTCGTGCGCGTTGCCGCTGAGGTCGGCGAAGAACATGTAGCTGCCAAGGCGCCGGCGGCGCGGCCGAGACTCGATCTTCGTCAGGTTGATGTCGCGGCGGGCGAACTCGTCCAGGCAGCGCACCAGCCAGCCAGGGCGCTCGGCGCCGGGCCCCCAGAACACCAGCGAGGTCTTCCAGTCCCACGCGACCGCCGCGTTCAGCGGCGGCGCGACCTCGTCGTGCGCGCGCGCCAGCCACACAAACCGGGTTTCGTTGTCCTCGCTGTCCTGCACGCCCTCGCGGATGACCGTGCCCCGATAGATGTCTGCCGCCAGCAGCGTCCCCAGCGCCGCCTGCCCCCGCCGCGCCTGGCTCGTGACCGTGCGTACGGCCTCGGCGGTCGATGCGGCGGGGAGGATGCGGGCGTGCGCCAGCTCGTGGCGCAGGAAGCGCTCGCACTGCCCGGGAACCTGCGGGTGCGACAGCACCGTGTCGATCTCGCCCAGCTCGACGGGCGCCGAGGCGATCAGCGAGTGCCTTACCCTGAGCAGCGCCTCGGCCACGATCTGCAGCTGGTCGGCCTCCTCGGCGAGCAGATCGAGCGTGACGCTGACCGACCCGTCGAGCGAGTTCTCGATCGGCACGATCGCCCACTCCAGCTCGCCTGCGCGCAGCTGCATGACGACCTCGTAGATGCTCGTCAGCGGCACCGGCTGGACGGCACCGGGGATGGCGCTGGCCAGCAGCGCCTCCTCGCTGAAGGTCCCCTCAGGGCCCAGATAGCCGGCACGCGGCCGTGCGGTTGATGCCATCTCAGGCGGGATGCTCGGCTGCCGTACCGGGTCCCTCGGCTGAGGACAGCGCGATGCGGACGGCCTCGAGCTCCTCGGGAGACAGCTCCAGTTCGCCCTGGCCGCCGTTGACGGCCTTGGCGTACACGCGCGCCTGATCGCGGTGATGGATGCACGACAGCACGATCCCCGAGCGCTGGTCGTCCAGCAACGCGATCGATACCGACTGCTTGCCGGAGAGCTCGTTGTAGGCGTCATAGCGCACCAGCGCGCGGTGCGCGAACGTTCCGCGCAGCGCAGCCTCGGCGCCGCCGAGGCGCGCGTCCAGGCGCATCGCCACCTCGTCCACGTACGCGCGCAGGGCTTCGAACGCGTCGTGCACGTCCGCCGCGTGCGCCACCAGGTCGCGCTCGCCGTGCTCGCCGAGCACCACGCGCTGCCTGCGCTGCAGCCGGCGCGTCTTCAGCAACAGTCCCACGCACGCCAGCAGCGCCAGCAGAGCGACGCCGGCGGCGGCGATCGCGATGATGCCGCGCGTGTCCGTGAGCGTGGTGGCCATCGCCACAAGTTAGCCGCTCGCCGTGGCGCGACGTTCGCTAGTCGCGCCTGCCGGCACGCGGCGCGCCCCACCGTCCGCGCCGGGCGAGCCAGACGCCGCGCGGGCGGCCTATTTTTCGAAGATCGCCAGGAACACGGCCTTGTTGTTTTCCAGGTCGTTCTCGCCCGGCACCCCCTCGACGAACACTTCTACCTTGGCTGCCACGCCGAGCGGCACTCCGATCACTGGAATGTCGACGCTCACCGTTTTGCCCGGTTCGGACTTTTCGATCACGTGCGACGCCTTGAACTGCTTGCCGCTGGCCGTGACGGTCACGTCCGCCTTGACGTTTGTCTCGTTGAATTCGCCCGAGTTTTCGACCGTCGCCGTGAACGTCGGGTTGCCGCCGCCTTTGATGTGGTTGAGGGTCGGTTCGGGTTCCAGCTTGTTGGTGGCCACGCTCACGCCCGTCAGCGCGCTGCCGTGATTGCCGGGCTGCACCGGGGTGCTCGAGGAGCTGCTCGACCGGCCCGAGATGCGCGCCTGCACGGTGTTTGGGTCCAGCCAGCCGACGTTGGGGAGCGCGCGCGATTGGGACGTGCTGAGCCCGTGCACGCCCGCGGAGCTGAGCGCCTGCTGGATCAGGGGCGCGACCCGCTGCGAGTAGATGACATCGGACGCGAGAAATATCTCTATGTCGCCCGCGATCTGCGTGATCGCCTGCTTGCCCTGCCCGCCCAGCGCGGTCGGAACCAGGGCCGCGATCTTCGTCAGCGCTTCCGAGCGCATGTCCAGCGCCAGCAGCAGGTTGCGCTGCGCTCCCGCCATCTCCGCGGGCACGCTCAGGTTCTTTGCGCGCGTGGCCAGCGTTTGCGCCTGGATGCGCAGCTGATCGATCTGGACCTCGACGTTGAGCGCGGACTTGCCGCCCGCGCCGGTCAGCGCCGAGAACAGCGGGCCGGCGACGCTAGCGTCGGATTCGTGCGCGATCTGCCCGACGCTGCGGTTGTAGTTCTTCAGCGCCTGCTTTTTTTCGCTGTTCAGGCAGCCGTTGATGATCAGGATGATCACGATCAGCAGCACCACCCCGATCCCAGCCGCCACGCGGCGGCGCACCGTCACGGTGTGCTGGTCCAGCGCCAGGGCGCCGTGCGCAGGGCGCCGCGGGCGCGGACGATCGGGCGTCACGGTGCCATCTGCGCCCGGTCGCGGCCGGGCTGCTGTGCTTGACGGCCGAGGGTCTGTCTCCTCGCCATCGTCGAAAAACGACAAATGCTGCTCCTTGCAGGGATTCCGAAGGCAGTCAGTATGACTACCGGCATGACTGCCGGCCACCCCGGTGACGAGCCTGCAAGTTCAGCGTCAGCGTCTGCCTCCCTGCGATCGCAGGCAGGGTCTGCGCCTGCGGATGGCGAAAAACGTACCCGGTGCACTCCACGCACACCCTCGTCCACACCCCAGGGACGGCCGGGCGGGCGGACCTGGTCGAGTCGCCTCGGCTGCGCGCGCCGGTCGCTCGCGGCGCGAGCCCTATCGCGCGCGGGGGCGAGCGCGCCGATGCAACAGGCCTCGACGCCCAGTCGCAGGCTCGCGGCGGTCCCGGTGAGCTGGTGCTGGGCCGCTATAGCCTGTGCGAGCGCCTGGGTGCGGGCGGCTTCGGCGTCGTTTGGCGTGCCCGTGACGAGCTCCTGGGTCGCGAAGTTGCGCTCAAGCGCATCTCGCTGCCCGACGGCGACAGCGAGCGGGCAAGCCGCGAGGCGCTCGCCGCGGCGCGTCTGGCGCATCCGGCGATCGTGGCGCTGTACGAGGCGTGCGCGGCGAGCGATGCCTTCTATCTGGTATCCGAGCTGGTGCGCGGGGAGACCCTCGCGGGGCTGATCGCGACGCGGGCGCTCGACGACGAGCGCGTGCTGGGAATCGGCATCGCGCTCGCCGATGCGCTCGCCCATGCGCACGCGCGGGGCGTGATCCACCGCGACGTCAAGCCGCAGAACGTGCTCGTGCCGTCCGACTCGCAGGCTGTCGCGCCGGCGCCACGCGGCTTGCCGGCGGTGGCGAAGCTCACCGACTTCGGTGGCGCCAGCCTCGCGGGCGATGATGTGCTGACGCGCACCGGCGACGTGCTCGGCACGCTCGCCTACATGGCCCCCGAGCAGAGCGACGGCGGCGAGGTCGGCGAGGCGGCCGACCTGTACTCGCTGGCGCTGATCCTGTACGAGGCGTTCTCCGGCGTCAATCCGGTGCGCGGTCCGACAGCCGCGGCCACCGCGCGGCGCATCGGACGTCCGCTCGAGCCGCTCGCGCGCTCGCGGGGCGACCTGCCGGCCCCGCTCACGTGCGCCCTCGATCGAGCGCTGGCTGCGCGCCCCGCTGATCGCGGCACGCTCGAGCAGCTGCGCGCGGCCCTCGCGCAGGCGCTCGCGCTGGGCGCCGAGGGCGGCCCCGCGCGGGGGCGACCGCTTGCTCGCGTGCGCCTCGCCGCAGAACGTACGCGGGCAGGCCGGCCGCGCGCCGAGGTGAGCACGTGGGCCGCGGCGCCGGCGAGCGCGGAGGGATGGGAGGCCGCCCCCGCGCTGCGCGCCTGGCAGGCGCCCCTCTCCCAGCAGACGGCCCCACGCGCCTCCCCGGCCCGCGCGCGGGCCACGTCGCGCCCGCGGCACGAGCCCCGACCGGCGTACGAGCCACGGCCGCCGCAGGAGCGCCGCCCCGCTGCGTCCGGTCCTGCGCGCGCCGAAGCCTCCGGCGGCCGCCGCACGCACGCGGCGCTGGCGCGCGCGCTGTGGATCGGGTGTGCGGTCGCGACCATGGCGTGGGAGGCATGGAGCGGACGCGTGGGGGTGGCGCTGCTGATGCTTGCGGCGATCGCGCCCCTGGTTGCGCTGTCATCGCCGCGGCGATCGGACACCGAGCAACAGAGCGCGACGATCGCCGGCCGCAACCTGCTGGCAGGAGCGCTGGCGCCGATCCTCGGGCTGGCGAGCCTCGCGGGCGCGTTCCCGGCGATCGCCGGCCAGGCCTCGCGCTGGCGCACGCGCGCCGCCCTGGGCGCCCTGGGCTACTGGTGGCTCACGCTCGGCGAGCCTCTGCTGGCCCGGAGACTGTGGCTTGGCCCGGCGCCGGGAACGCCGCCGCGGGCGGCGTGGGAGGGATCCGTGAGTAGCGCAGCGGTACACGTGCTGGGCCCGGTGCTGAGCTTCGGCGTGCTGTTCGGGGCTGCGCTGTGGGGCGCGGCCGCGGTCTGCCTGCCGTGGATGGTGCGGGGGCGCAGAGCGGCGTTCGACGTGGTGGCGGTCACCGTTTGGTCGGCGGCGCTGGCCGCCGCCGCGCCGCTGGTCGACCACGGCCTCTCCGCCACCGCCGCGCACGGGAGCCCGCGCGGAGCCGTGCTGGGGGCGGTGATCGGCGGGGTGTTGGCCGTCGCCGCGCGCGCTCTGCGCGGTCCGGTCTGACGTAGCATGGCTCACGGTCCAGCTGTCAGGGGCCCGTCCGCGATGAATGTGCTGAAGAGCGTCGAGACCACGATCGCCAACCTCCTGGAGGGCGCCTTCGGACGGATCTTCCGCTCCGAGGTGCGCCCGGTGGAGCTGGCGCGCAAGCTCGCGCGCGAGATGGACGAGCACCGCACCGAGTCGCTGTCGCGCGTGTACGCGCCAAATGAGTTCTCGGTATGGCTCTCGCCGCGCGACCGCACGCGGTACGAGGGAGTGGAGCACGAGGTGATCGACGAGCTGTGCGCGTACCTGCTCGAGCACGCCCGCCGCGAGGGCTTGATCCTGGCCTCGCCACCCCACATCGCCTTTCACACCGACGAGCGCCTGACGCTGGGCGAATTCGGCATTCAGGCACAGCTCGTGCGCCACGACGAGCAACGCGAGCGCCCGCCGGCGGGTGTGCGCGGCGCGGGGGCCGCACCGGCGGCCGGCGCCGCACCGGCGCGCGCGGCGTCACCGGAGGGCGCGGGTGAAACGATGATCTACAGCGCCTCCGCGCGCCTGCGTGGGCCGATCGAGGAGGCCCAGGAGCGCCGCCCGGTGCCGCGCGCGATGCTGGCGCTGGGAGCGCGGCGCCTGCTGCTGCCGCCCGCGGGCGGCACGGTCGGGCGCAGTCGAGACTGCGACATCGTGCTCGATGACGCCGGCGTCTCCCGCCGGCATGCCGAGATCCGTCCCGCGGCAGGCGGCTGGACGATCGCCGACCTCGGCTCCACCAACGGCGTGCTGCTCAACGGCCGGGCGCTGGGCAGCCGGCACGCCCTGCGGCCCGGCGACCGCATCGAGCTCGGCTCCACGGAGATCATCTTCGAACTTCGATGACAACCCTGGCGCCCGTGTCGGTTGCGTTGAAGTTTGGCTTCTTGGCGGTCATGTATCTGTTCGCGCTGTGGGTCGCGCGCAGCGCGCGCAAGGACCTGCGCGGGCGCGGCGAGGCCGCGCGCGAGCAGCCGCCGCAAGCAGGCGCGATGCCCCCCGACGCCACCGGCATGTACTCGGCCTCGGCGCTCGGCCCGATCGACCTCGCGCGCCGCGCCCCGCGGCTGGTGGTCGAGCGCGCGCCGGGGCACGAGCCGGGCATGATCTATGACCTCGACGCGGATCTCGTGCTCGGGCGCGGCGATCGTGCCGAGATCAGGCTCGAGGACCCATTCGCCTCGGCGCGCCACGCGCGCGTGTACGAGCAGGGAAACATCGTGGTGATCGAGGACCTCGGCTCGACCAACGGCACCTACCTCAACGAGGAGCTGCTGGAGACCGCCCGTCCGCTGCACCCAGGCGACCGCGTGCGCATCGGCGACAGCGAATTCGCGTTTGAGGTGGACTGATGCTGCGCGTCGCCGAGCAGTACGCCGCGACCGACACCGGGCGCCAGCGGCGCGCCAACGAGGACGCGCTGCTGTCGCGCGCTCCGCTGTTCGTGGTGGCCGATGGGATGGGCGGAGCGCAGGCCGGCGAGGTGGCTTCGCAGATCGCGGTGGAGGCCTTCAAGCGCGGTCTGCAGGACTCGGCCGAGCCCGAGACCGCGCTGGCGGAGCTCACGCGGGCGGCGAACACGCGCATCCACGAGCTGTCGCATAGCCACACCGAGCAGGCCGGCATGGGCACCACCCTCACGGCCATGTACGTGGGGGCGGAGGACGTGTCGATCGCGCACGTGGGCGACAGTCGCGCCTACTGCTTGCGCGGCGCGGAGCTGATGCGGCTGACCGACGACCACTCGCTCGTGGACGAGCTGATGCGCCAGGGGCGGCTCACGCCCGAGGAGGCCGAGGAGCACCCGCAGCGCTCGGTGATCACGCGCGCGCTGGGCCCGGAGGGCACGGTGGACGTGGACACCCGCTCGTTTCGCGCACGCGCGGGCGACGTGTACCTGCTGTGCAGCGACGGTCTCACGACGATGGTCTCCGAGGAGGAGCTGGCGGGGCTGCTGCGCGAGCACCCCCACCTGCGCGACGCGGGCGAGGCCCTGATCGCGGCCGCCAACGAGGCCGGGGGCCGGGACAACATCACGGTGGTGCTCGTGCGCCTTGAGGAGGTTGGGGCCGGCACGCAGCCCCCCGCGCCCGACGCGACGGCCTCCCCGCCCGGGGACGCCGCGCCAGACGCGCTCGACGCGACCGTGATCGGCGCTCCCGCGGTGCCCGCGCCGGTGATCCGGCGCCGCCCGCGCCGCCCGCTGCAGCGCGGCGCGCCGAAGGCCGCCTTGCGCGCGCGCGTGCGGCGCGCCGGCACGATCGGCGCCGTGCTCGTGGTGCTCGGGCTGCTCGGCGCAGGCGTGTACGAGGCGCTGCAGTCGGTGTACTTCATCGGCACCAACGGGCGCGGGCTGATCACGATCTATCGCGGAGTTCCGTTCAAGCTCCCGGGAAACGTGGCCCTGTACAGCAGCGACTTCGTCTCCGGGGTCAGCGCCTCGACGCTGCCGCCCGCCCGCCGCCGTGGGCTGCTCGACCACTCGCTGCGCTCGGAAGGCAACGCGGCGGCGTTGATCCGGAGCCTGGAACTGGGCCAGCTCGAATGAGGAGCGCGGCGTGAACCAGCCGATCCTGCGCCTGTTCGGCTTTGTGGTGCTGATGTTCGCGCTGCTCGTGGCGTTCACCTCGCGGTGGACGGTCTTCGAGGCGTCGTCGCTGCGCGACAACCCGCTCAACGCGCGGGCGCTGCTGCAGCAGCAGCGCATCGAACGTGGCCGCATCCTCGCCGCCAACGGCGCCGTGCTCGCGCGCAGCGTGCGCGCGCCGCGCTCCAGCGGCTCGGAAGTCACATTCGAACGCTCCTATCCGAGCGGCGAACAGTTCGCGCACCCGATCGGCTACTCGTACATCGATCTCGGCCGCACCGGCGTGGAGAGCTTCCGCAACAGCGCGCTGAACGGCCAGCGGGAAACGGGCCTGCAGTCGATCCTCGATCAGTTGCAGGGCGCGAGGTCGCGCGGGGACGAGGTGATCACCACGCTCGACCCGCAAGCCCAGCAGGTGGCCAACACCGCGCTGGCCGGCCACGAAGGCGCGGTGGTGGCGCTCGACCCGCGCAGCGGCGCGGTGGAGGTGATGGCCTCGCAGCCGAGCTATGACCCGAACGCGCTGCGCTCGCAGCGCAGCTACCGCCGGCGCGCGCTGGTCGCGCCCGGCCGCCCGCTCGTGAACCGCGCGACCCAGTTCGGGTACGCGCCTGGGTCGAGCTTCAAGGTGGTGACGGCCACGGCGGCGATCGACACGGGCGCGTTCACGCCCGAATCGACGGTGAGCGGGCGCGACAACGTGCCGATTTCGGGCGTGCCGCTGCAGAACGACAACAACGAGAGCTTCGGCGCGATCACGCTCACGGAGGGCCTCGCGAAGTCGGTCAACACGGTGTGGGCGCAGGTGGCCGAACGGCTGGGCCGGCAGACGCTCGCCCGCTACATGACCCGCTTCGGCTTCGACCGCAAGCCCAAGCTGGACTATCCGGGCGAAGAGATGTCGGCCAGCGGCGAGTACGAGCGCGCGCGGCTGCTTGCGCCCACGAGCCGGCTGGTGGACGTGGGACGGCTGGGCATCGGGCAGGACAAACTCGAGGTCACGCCGCTGCAGATGGCCGAGGTGGCGGCAGCGGTGGCCAACCACGGCAAGCTTATGGTGCCACACCTGACCGACAGGATCGTCGATCCCGACGGGCGTACCGTGCAGCGCGTCGCCCCGCGGCTGCAGACGGTGGTGATGAAGTCCTCAACCGCCGACGCGGTCACCGCCATGATGGAGGCCGTGGTCAACGAAGGCACAGGCACATCCGCGCAGATCCCGGGCGTGCAGGTGGCGGGCAAGACCGGGACGGCGGAGACGCAGATCGGCACGGCGATCAACAACGTGTGGTTCATCGCCTTCGCGCCCGCGTCGGCTCCGCGCGTGGCGATCGCGGTGACGCTGCGCGGCGTGCCGGGCCAGGGCGCGGCGTTCGCGGCGCCGGTCGCCCGGCAGGTGATCGAAAGGCTGCTGCATGCTTGACCCCGGCACGACCATCGACGGCCGCTACCGGGTGCTCTCGCGCGTTGGCTCGGGCGGGATGGCCGACGTGTACCTGGCCGAAGACGGACTGCTGGGCAGGCAGGTGGCGGTCAAGCTGCTGCACCATCACTTCGCCGAGGACCAGGAGTTCGTGGAGCGCTTCCGGCGCGAGGCGTCAAGCGCGGCGGCGCTTTCGCACGCGAACATCGTCGCCATCTTCGACCGCGGCCAGTGGCAGGGGACGTACTACATCGCGATGGAGTACGTGGCCGGCCGATCGCTGAAGACGATCGTGCGCGAACAGGGCGCGCTTGATCCGGCGCTGGCGATCGACATCGTGTCGCAGATCCTCCATGCGGCCCGCTTCGCGCACCGGCACGGGGTCATTCACCGCGATCTCAAGCCGCACAACGTGCTGCTCGACGACGAGGGCCGGGCGCGCGTTACCGATTTCGGGATCGCGCGGGCGGGTGCGTCGGACATGACGCTGACCGGGTCGATCATGGGCACCGCGCAATACCTCTCGCCCGAGCAGGCGCAGGGCCATGCGGTGGGCGCGACCTCCGACCTGTACTCGGTGGGGGTGATCCTGTACGAGCTGCTCACCGGTGTGGTGCCGTTCGAGGGCGAGACCGCGGTGGCGATCGCCTTCAAGCAGGTGGCAGCCGAGCCGCGACCTCCGAGCGCGCTCAATCCGGCCGTGTCGGGCGGCCTGGATGCGATCGTGCTGCGCGCCTTGGCCAAGGACCCGGATCGCCGCTTCTCTGACGCGGACGAGTTCCGGGCGGCGCTGGCGCGCGAGCGCGCGGCGCTGCCCGCACCCGTCCCGGCGGCGGCCGCGGCGGCGGTGCTCGTGGGTGGTCCGCCGCCGCCGCCGGGGCCGGTTGGAGCATCGGCGGCGCGTCACACCGGCGGCGCGCTGCTGCTGCCCGCGGCGGGTGTGCGCGACGAGCGGCCGCTCCCCTCCGGTGGAGCCCCCGGGCGCCGGCGCCGGCTGCTGCTGGCGCTGGCCGCAGCCGTGCTCGTGGCGGCTGTGGTGCTGGCGCTGCTGCTGTCGGGAACGGCGGCGAAGGTGACCGTGCCCGACGTGACTGGACAGACCGAACAGGCGGCGGTCGCGACCCTGAGGCGCGCCGGGCTCGCCCCCGCTGCATCGCTGGCGGCAAGCTCGACGGTGGCGAGCGGGCTGGTGATCTCGGAGAGCCCGCACCGCGGCAGCAGGGTGGCCAGAGGCACGCGCGTGGCGATCACGGTCTCGAGCGGCCCGAGCAGCGCGGCGGTGGAGAACGTGGAAGGCCTGAGCGTCGCGCGGGCGATGGCGCGCTTGCGCGCGTCGGGCTTCAAGCCGGCGACGAAGTCTCAACCCAGTGCCTCGATCGCAAAGGGCCTGGTGATCGGGACCGACCCGCCGGCGGGAACGGTCGCGCTGGTAGGCAGCGCGGTGACGCTGCTCGTCTCGAGCGGGCCGGCGCAGGTGCGCGTCCCGGACGTGCTCGGGGAGTCGCAGACAGCGGCCGAAGCGGCGCTCACAGGCGCGGGCCTTGAGGTGGGCACGATCTCATCGCGCGTGTCCGGGCAGACCCCGGGCAGCGTGCTGGCGCAGTCGCCGCACGGCGGCGTGTCGCTGCCCAGCGGGAGCAAGGTGGGCCTGACGATCGCGCAGGCGCCGAGTCAGGTGGCGGTCCCCGGTGTGGTCGGCGAGGACGAGGCGAAGGCCGCGGCGGCGCTGGGCGCCGCCGGGCTGACGCCGAAGATCGTCTCGGCGAAGACCAGCGAGCCGTCGCGGGTGGGGCTGGTGCTGAAGCAGTCGCCCGCGGCCGGGCACCGCGCGCGCAAGGGTGCGACGGTCACGCTGACGGTGGGAACACTCGGCCCGCAGACCCAGACCACGCCCACCACGCCCACCACAACGACGCCGACCACGCCAACCACGACGAGCACCACGACGCCGCCGCCGGCCAGCGCACTGCCCGCCAAATGAGCCTTCCGTCGGTCAGCACGCTGACCGTGGCGGTGCTCGCCGGCGGGCGCTCCTCCGAGCACGACGTGTCGCTGTCGTCGGCCGCGTCGGTGCGCGACGGCCTGCTTGCCGGCGGCCACGAGGTCGCGTGGGTGCAGATCGGCGAGGACGGGGCGTGGCGTCACGAGGGCAGGCGGCTGCGCGTCTGCCCGGGGGAGGGACTGCTGGGTGCCGACGTGGTGTTTCCGGCGCTGCACGGGCCATTCGGCGAGGACGGGACGGTGCAGGGCCTGCTCGAGAGCCTGGACGTCGCCTACGTGGGGTCGGGGGTGGCGGCCTCGGCGGTGTGCTTGAACAAGGTCCTCTTCAAGCAGCTGATGCGTGCCGTCGGCGGGGTGCCGCAGGTGCACTTCGTGGGGGTGCGCGAGGAACACTGGGCCGCGCGCGGCTCGGAGGTGCTCGCGCAGATCGCGCGCCTGGGCATGCCGGTTTTTGTCAAGCCGGCGCACCTGGGTTCCTCCCTGGGGATCGTGAAGGTCGCCGACTCCGAGCACGTCGCGGACGCGCTCCAGGACGCGTTCGCGCACGACGCGGTGGTGATCGTCGAGGCGATGGCGCCGGGGCTCGAGGTCGAGTGCGGCGTGCTGGGGCGGCTGCGGAGCGAAGCCGACACGGCTGAGCAGGCGCTGGCGTCCGAGCCCGGGGAGATCGTGCTGGCGGGCGGCTGGTATGACTTCAACGCCAAGTACGCGCCGGGAGGGATGGAGTTGCGGCTGCCAGCGCGCATCTCCGCCACGGCAGCGCAGCGCGTGCGGGAGCTGGCGGTGGCGGCGTTCAACCACGCCGGCTGCGACGGCCTGGCGCGGGTGGACTTCTTCGTGGACGGCGAGCAGGTGCTCGTGAACGAGCTCAACACGATGCCGGGGTTCACGCCGACGAGCGTGTACGCCAAGCTGATGCAGCGCTCGGGGTTCTCCTACGCGGAGCTCGTCGACCGCCTCTGCCGCCTGGCGCTCGAGCGCCGCGAGCGGTCCCGCGCGCACCGCCACTGAGTCGGCCGCCGGGCGAGCGCGAAGGACGGCACACCCGCGGCCACCGGCGCGGCCCGCGCATGCGGCCTACCTGAACAGCGTGAGTTCGTTGACCGAGGCCGACTGCATGCCCGGCGGCAGCGTGGTCAGCCAGACGAGGTAGTAGCGATAGGGCCGCGAGACCGCCAGCCGGATGCGCTGGCGGTTGACGACGGCGGGGCTCGAGCCGAGCGGGCCCTGCCAGCCGCGCGCGGGCAGCGGCGTGGCGTTGCCGTACGGCAAGGCGAGCCGGATGCTGTTGGCGGCATAGACCTGCACCGCGAACCCGGGCGTGGGGGTCTGAATCTCGATCGCGGTGGCGGTGACGCCGGGGGCGGCGTCGAGGTACACGCCCGTGCCCACTCCGCCGGCCTTGGTGAGCGTGCCTTCGTAGTACTGCTGGGTGCTCCAGGACGTGTTGGGATCGCTGTCGATCACGTTCTGGATACGGTTCTGGTTTTCCGGTCCGGTGCCGAACGGGTTGTAGCCGTGGGCGGCGGTCTGGCTGAGGGGCACGGGCACCAGGCCGGCGCCGGAGCCCACCCCCGGCGCCACGCCGGTGCCGCGATGGGTCTGGCCGGCGGCGAGATACAGGACGATGGCCACGATCGCCACCAGCAGCGCGAGCGAGGCCGCCCACCGCGCGGGATGGCGCATCCGCCAGGGCAGCCGCCGCCACGCGCTGCCGGGCAGCGTCTGCAGCACGCTCGTGACCTCGCCGGTGGCCTGCCCCGTGCGGGAGGCCTCGATCGCCAGCACGTCCTCGAGGTCGGCGACCATGCTGGCGGCATCCGCATAGCGCTGACGCAGGTCCTTGGCGACGGCGCGATCGACGACCGAAGCGGCGGCAGCCGACACCGCCGGGCGCCGGTCCTGCACGTCGGGAACCTGCTCGCGTACGTGCCGCATGGCGACGGCCACCGGCGTCTCGCCCCTGAACGGGACCTCGCCGGTGAGCATCTCGTACAGGACGATGCCCAGCGAGTACAGGTCCGACTGCCCGGTGACTGCCTCGCCGAGCGCCTGCTCGGGAGACACGTAGTCGGTCGTGCCGAGCACGCGACCGGCGATCGTGAGGCCTTCCTCGGTGAGCGAGCGGGCGATGCCGAAGTCGGTGATCTTGGCCCCGCCTTCGACGCCGATCAGCACGTTCTGGGGCTTGACGTCGCGGTGCACGATCATGCGCTCGTGCGCTGCGCCGAGGGCGCGGGCGATCTCGATCGCGTATGCGATCGCCTGCGGGATGTCCAGCATCCCTTCGCGCCGGATGACGTCCTTCAGCGTCTCGCCGGGCACGTACTCGAGCACGATGTAGGGGGCGCTGGCGCGGCCGTCGCCGGCTATCTCCTCGCCGGCGTCGATGACCGTGACGATGTGCGGGTGGCTGAGCTGCGCGACCGCGCGCGCCTCGCGGCGGAAGCGCTCCAGGTGATCGGAGTCGGAGGCGATCTCGGCGTGCATCAGCTTGATCGCCACGGGCCGCTCGAGCACGGTGTCAAACGCGCGGTACACGGTCGACATCCCCCCGCGACCGATCGGGGCGTCCAGCCGGTAGCGTCCGCCGAGCAGGGTCCCGATCACAGCCATGGGCCCGTATTGTGCGCGCAACGCGGGCGGCGCGCACACACGTCCGCGCTGCCCGTCGGGGGCTGTTGATGTTTATTTGAGAGGTTCGCCAGGGCCTGCGGCTCGCCCTCGCAGCCGCCCGGCTACGAGCGCCGCGAGCGCCAGTCGGTACAGCGAGAACGGCAGCGGCGAGCGCTGGTGGCCGCCGCGCCGGCACAGCATACGAGCGCTCGCAAGCGTGGAGCACAGCGCGCTGGCGCTGCCCGCCGCAAGCATCGTGGCGGCGCCCGGCGGCAGGCGACGCGCGGCGGCGCGGGCGCCGCGTGGCAGGCTCGCCCCGAGCATCACCGGCAGCGCCGCGCGCCACGACAGGACGTGGGCGTCGCAGCGCCGAAAGCGGCGGGCCCGCGCGGCCGTAAGCGCGGCTCCGCTGCGCGAGATGCCCGGGACCAGCGCCAGCGCCTGGGCCACGCCGATGGCGAGCGCATCCCGCGGGCCGGCGTCGCGTACGCGTCGCGTTTCGGGGCGGGCGTCGGCGAGCAGCATCGCGATCGCGCCGAGCGCCAACGCGGCGGCGGTCGCGCGCGGACCACCGAGCCGGCGCTCGATCGGCCGCTGCAGGAGCAGCCCCGCGCCGGCGGGGGGCGCCGAGGAGAGCGCGAGCGCGGCGAGCGAGCGCCGGTCGAGCCTCGCGGCCACAGCCCCCAGCTGGCGGCGCATCCGCAGCGCCAGCGCCAGCGCGGCGCCGGCGTGCAGACTCACCTCGAAGGACTTGCGCACTTCCGCATCGAGCTCGTCGTAGGGCCAGCCGGCGAGCAGCGGGACCAGGATGGTGTGCGCGGAGGAGGACACAGGCAGCAGCTCTGTGGGACCCTCGAGCAGGCCCAGCACGATCGCGTGGCGTACTGCGAGGGTGTGCCTATGCGGCGGCATCGGGCGCGGGATCGCCCGTGTCGGCGCCTCGGCGGCGGCGGCGGATGATCAGGTAGATGAGCGCGAGGACGACGAGCGCGACCACCGCGTAGTCGACGTAGTCAAAGCCTTTGCGCACGCTCTTCCATTCGGCGCCCACGGCTTCGCCCGCGAGGCCGAGGCCCAGCACCCAGGGCACGCACCCCGCGAGTGTGAACACGGTGAAGCGCACGAACGGCATCTTCGCCACGCCGGCAGGCAGCGAGATGAACGTGCGGACGATGGGGAGCATGCGGCTGAAGAAGACCGCGGCGGCGCCGTAGCGGGCGAACCAGCGGTCGGCCCACGCGAGCTGTCGCGGCTGGATGTGCAGCCAGCGGCCATGCCGTTCGACGAGCTCCAGTCGCCCGGCGCGGCCGACGCCGTAGGCGAGCCATGAGCCGAGCAGGTTGCCTGCCACGCCGGCTGCGACGATGCCGGGGAGCGTGAGATGGTGATGGGCGCTGCTGGAGCCGGGATCGGCCACGGCGAAGCCGGCGAACAGCATCGTGGCCTCGGAGGGGATGGGCAGGCAGGCGCTCTCGGCGACCATCAGCGCGAACACGGCCGGCAGCCCCGCGTCGCGCACGAAGTGCCAAGCGATGTTGACGAGCGACTCGGAGACCGACGCCAGCACGAGCACAGCGGGCCACGATAGCGGTGCCTGAACGCGGATGGCCCCGCTGCGCGCGTTACCTTGCGTGCGCATGCGCGTGTGGATCGACCTGACGAACAGCCCGCACGTGCTCGTGATGCGGCCGGTGATCGAGCGCTTGCGCGCGGCCGGTCATGAGGTGCAGGTGACCTCGCGGGACTACGCGCAGACGATCGCGCTGTGCGAGCGGCTGGGCATCGCGCACACGCCGATCGGCCGTCACCGCGGGGAGCGCTTGGCGGCCAAGGCCTCGGGCCTGGTCTCGCGCTCGCTCGCGCTGGTGCGATGGGCTCGCCGCGAGGCGCGCGCGCACGGCCGCTTTGACATCGCTCTGGGCCACGGCTCAAACGACGTCTGCGTGGCGGCGGCGGCGTTGCGCGTGCCGAGCGCCACGATGTTCGACTATGAGTGGGCGACCGTTCAGCACAACCTCAACTGTCGCCTGGCGCGGGCGGTGGTGGTGCCCGAGGCGATCCCGCCCGAGCGGCTCGAGCGCTTCGGAGCTCGGGGCAAGCTGCGCCGCTACGAGGGCCTGAAGGAGGAGTATTACCTCGCCGACTTCGAGCCCGACGCGGCGGTGGCGGGCGAGCTGGGGCTCGATCGGGGGCGCCCGATCGTGGTCGTGCGCACGCCCCCCGAGGTGTCTCTGTATCACCGCTTCGGAAGCGAGCTGTTCGAGCGGGTGCTCGCCCGCCTGCGCCTGGCGGCCGCCGAACGGGGGGTGCAGCCGGTGGTGTTGGCGCGCGTGGACTCCCAGCGGGAGCGGCTGGCGCGCGAGCCGGGCCTGATGGTGCCGGAGAAGGCGATCGACGCGCAGTCGCTGATCTCCTACGCGGATCTGGTGATCTCGGCGGGCGGCACGATGAACCGCGAGGCGGTGGCGCTGGGCGTGCCCGTGTTCAGCACCTTCGCAGGACGTCTGGGCGCGGTGGACGAGCGGCTGATCGGCGAAGGGCGCCTGCACAGGCTGCTCGACGCCGACCAGCTCGACCTGGGCTTCGGCGCGAAGCCGCGCTCCCAGGCTCGCGTCAAGCGCGACCCGGGCGTGCTGGTGCGGCTGCTCTTATCTCCTCTCATCCCCTGACCGCCTTACAATCCGCAGGATGCCCCGACGGATCCGCGCGGCGGCCTTCCCCCTGCACCGCCACGCTCTGCCACAGCTAGCGGTCGACGGGGCGCTGGTCGCGCTCGCATACTGGCTCGCCTTTCAGCTTCGCTTCACCAATGGCCCCAGCGGCTACTACGCGCACCTGCGCGACCGCACGATCTGGTGGGTGCTCGCGGGGACGTTCCCGGTGCTGCTGTCCGCCCGTGTGTACCAGCGGCGGTGGCGCTTCTCGGGTCAGCGCGACTACGAGGCGGTGCTGCGCGGGGTGCTGGCGATCGTGGTGCTCACGGTCGTGGCGGTGGCGGTGGTGCGTCCGGTGGAGCACGCGACGCGCCACGGCACCGCGGCGATCGGGCTGCCGAACGGCGTGATCGTGCTGTTTGGCCTGCTCGCCCTGGTGTTCCTGGTGGGCGTGCGAGCGCTCACGCGCAGCGTGTACGAGCGCCGCCCGCTGGCGGCGTTCCGCGGCGGTCGCAAGGGCGAGCGCAGCGTGTTGATCGCGGGCGCGGGCGAAGGCGGCCGGCTGGTGGTGCGCGAGATCGTGCGCAACCGCGGCCTGGGGCTGGCGCCTGTGGGGTTCCTCGACGACGATCCCGCCAAGCGCAGGTTGCGCATCGACGGCGTGCGCGTGCGCGGCAACACCGAAGGCGATCTGCCGCGTGTGCTCGACGACGTCGAGCCGGACGAAGTGATCATCGCGATCCCCTCGGCCCCCGGCTCCACGCGCGCGCGCATCGTGCGCGAGTGCCGGGTGCGCGGGATCCCGGTGCGCACGCTGCCGACCGTGTTCGAGCTGCTGCAGACGACGCGACCGCTCGCCCGCCAGATGCGCGAGGTGCGCGTGGAGGATGTGCTCGGCCGCGAGCCGGTGCAGATGGAGCTCGCGCGCGTGGGCGAGTATCTGGGCGGCCAGACGGTGCTGGTGACGGGAGCAGGAGGCTCGATCGGCGCGGAGCTGTGCCGTCAGATCGCGCGCGTGGAGCCGCACCGGATCGTGCTGCTGGACCACGCCGAGGACAACCTGTTTGCGATCCAGCGTGAGCTGGAGGACGAACGCCACGTGTCGCCGTCGATGCTCTCGGCCGTGCTCGCGGACTGCAAGGAGGAGGAGCGCATGCGCGAGGTGTTCACCGCGCATCGGCCCACGGTGGTGTTCCACGCGGCCGCCTACAAGCACGTGGGGCTGATGGAGGTCAACCCGGTGGAGGCCGTGCGCAACAACGCGATCGCAACGAGGGTGGTCGCGCACGTGGCGGGCGAGCTGGGCGTGGAGTGCTTCGTGCTGGTGTCCACCGACAAGGCGGTGGCGCCCGCGACGGTGATGGGGGCGTCGAAGGCGCTGGCGGAGTTCGCGCTGGAAGCCGCCACCGCGCGCTTCCCTGCGACCCGCTACGCGGCTGTGCGCTTTGGCAACGTGCTCGGCTCCTCGGGCAGCGTGGTGCCGATCTTCCGGCGCCAGATCGAGCGAGGCGGGCCCGTGACGGTGACCGATGAGCGCATGACGCGGTACTTCATGACGATCCCCGAGGCCGTGCAGCTGATCATCCGCAGCGGTGCGCTCGCCTGTGCGCCGAGACCGGCGCCAGCGCGCATCTCGCTGGACGGCCACGGGCGCGATGGACGCGGGCGCGACGGCCGCAGCAGCGACAGCCGCGAACCCCTGGCGTCGCCCGCGGGGGCCGACATCTACGTGCTTGACATGGGCGAGCCGGTGTCGATCCTCGAACTGGCGCGCGAGATGATTGGACTGTCGGGCCTGGACCCGGGCCGCGATATCGAGATCGAGATCGTCGGCCGGCGGCCGGGAGAGAAGCTGCACGAGGAGCTGTTCAACAGCTACGAGCGGCCGCAGCCCACGGCGGCGGAGAAGATCCTGCTGGCCGAACGCGAGCCGCTGGGCGGCGAGCAGGTGGAGGCGATGTTCGCGGAGATTGGCTTGCTCGTGCTCGAAGGCGACGCGGCGGGCCTGGCGGCGAAGGTATCGCAGCTGTCGGCCGACCATCTCGAGACCCAGACCGAGGCGGACTGGGTGCCCGCGCGCAGGACGGGTGACCGCCGTCTCGGCCGGCCGGGGGGCTCGCACGACGCGCCTGCGCCCCTCATACACTCTCGGGACTCATGAGGGACGGACCGCACGCATGACCCCCTCGCTGCTGGCATTTTCGCTCTCGAACTCCTTCGCAAAGGTCGGAGCGGTCGCCGCCTTCGTGGCACTGGTGGGCATCGCGGTCTTGTCGCTGCTGTCGTTCTCGCAGGCACGCGAGCTCAAGCGCCTGCGCGAGTGGGCGGGCCGGGCGCCCGAGCGCGCGGCCGAGCTCGAGCAGAGGGTGGGCGCGATTTCCGCAGCCCGCGTCCAGCGGACAGATGCGCCGGCGCCACAGGCGCGGGCGCCGCAGCATCCAGTCCCGGGCGCCCGCCCGCCCGGCGCGAGTCAGGTCCCGGGCGCCGATGCCTCTCCCGCCACAGCGGCGATGGCCGCGCAACCCGCCACGGCGGGCGCTCCCGCGATCGCCGGCTCTCCCGCCACGGCTGCATCGGCGGGCCCAGCGGCCGCTCCGGCCACGGCCGCGGGCATCGCCTCGGCGGCCGCGCCCGCCTCGGCCGCACCGCCGGCAACGGCAGTTCCGCCCGGCTCGGTGGACGCTTCGCCAGCCGTCGGCGCCGACCCTGCCCGGCCGGGCAACCACTCGGCGCAGTCCGCGCCGCACGCCGGCGGAGCCGCGACGAGCGCACCGCTCGCGGCCGCAGGCGAGGGCCAGGCCGCCAGGCGATCGGCAGCGACGGTCGCCGTGACCGCAGCCTCGGCCGCCTCGGCCTCGACGGCGCGGGCGCCGGTGTCGCCGCCCGCGCCAGCGGCGAGCACCCCACCGGCCTCAACCCCTGGCGCGATCCTGTCCGGCTCGAGCCCACCGGCCTCCGCCCCCGGCGCGCCCCAGGGTGCCGCAGCCGGTGATGAGGCCACTGCTAACCCGCCGCGCTCGGTCGCGAGCCAGCCGGCCGCCGCCGTGCCGGCGTCGAACGGCCCCGTTCCCGCTGCGCACGCGCGCGGGACGGTCGCGGATGGCAGCGCCGACGCGCCCTCCCGCGCCCCCGCGACCGCTGCCGCGAGCGCAGTCACGGGCGCCAGCGCGCGCCCGCCGCTGCCGCCCCCGCCTTCCGAGCCGCCCCGGCGCCGCGTGCCCGCAGGCGCGGAGCTGGCGGCCGATCCGATCGCGCCCGGCGCAGCCCCCTCGCCGCTGACGCCAGAGCAGGCAGCTGTGCGGGCTGCCCGCCGCCGGCGCGCGCGGGAGCCGAGGGGCTCATCCAAAAGAGCGGCGGTGATCGCCGGAGCCTTGCTCGCGGGAGCGGCAGCGGTGGTGATCGGCGTGCTCGCGCTCGGCGGGGGCTCGGCTGCCCGCAAGAGCGCTTCGGGCTCCGCGCCGACGCACCACGCGCGCGCCAAGCAAGTGAGATCGCCCAGGGCAAGACACGCTTCCGCCGCCTCCTCGAGGGCGGCGGCCACGAGCGTCGCTGTGCTCAACGGCACGGAAACGAGCGGGCTCGCCCACCGCGTCTCGGGCCAGCTGCACCAGCAGGGCTACGCGCGGGCGGCGGCCCTGAGCGGGCGCCCGCCCGGCGCCAACCAGTCCACCGTGGTGGAGTACGCGAGCGGGCACAAGAGCGATGCCGAAGGCATTGCGCGCGCACTCGGGGTCTCGCGGACAGAACCGATGGAAGCCACGGTGTCGTCGCTGGCGAGCTCGGCGAGCGTGGTGGTGATCGTGGGCCTCGACAAGGCTGCGGCAGGGCCCTAGCCGACGCCGGCGACCATCCGATAGCCGACTTCCTCGACATTCCCGAGCGCTCCTCCAAGCCGCGCGTGCGCGGCCTCACGCACGTGATCGACCGCGGGCTGTCGGTCGCCGAGATCGACAACCTGCTCGAGGTCGCGGGGGAGTGCGTGGACGTCGTCAAGCTTGGCTGGGGCACGGCGCTCGTGAGCGCCAACCTGAAGCAGAAGCTCGAGCGGTACGCCACGCACGAGGTTCCGGTGGTGCTCGGAGGCACGCTCACCGAGCTCGCCATCCGGCAGGGTCGCATCGAGGGCCTGATCGGGTGGCTGCGCGAGCTCGGCCTGCGCCACGTCGAGGTCTCGGACGGCACGATCGCGATCGACCCTGAGTTCAAGCGCGATCTGATCCAGCGGCTGGCGCAGGAGTTCACGGTGCTGGCCGAGGTCGGCAGCAAGGACGTCGACTTCATCATGGCTCCGTACGTGTGGGTGGAGCAGATCCAACGCGACCTCGACGCCGGCGCGTGGAAGGTGATCGCCGAGGCGCGCGAGTCGGGCACAGCCGGCATCTACCGTGCCACCGGCGAGGTGCGAACCGGTCTGATCGACGAGATCGCGCACGCGGTCGACCCCGACCGCCTGATCTTCGAGGCGCCACGGCGCGAGCAGCAGGTGTGGCTGCTCAAGCGCTTCGGCACGGAGTGCAACCTGGGCAACATCGCGCCACAGGATGTCCTCTCGCTCGAGACCCTGCGGCTTGGCCTGCGGGCGGACACCGTCGATCGGTTCGCCCTGGGGGATCGTGGATCGGGCGACGATTGACCAGCCCGGATAGGGCTCTCGCGGGCGCCGACAGGGCGGCCGGCGCGGTCTTCGCCCTGCTGGTGGCCGCCTGTTTCGCAGCCTTCTTCGTTACGCAGCGCCTGAAGCACACGCCCACGCTCGTGCAGCGCTTCGAGCTGACCCCGTTCTTCTCGCCGACGCCCGCGGGCCACGTTAAGCGCGAGGCGATCTCGTTCAAGCTCGCGCACGCCGACGAGGTCACGGTGACGATCGTCGACTCCACCGGCAGCGACGTGGCGACGCTCCTGCGCGATCGCTTCGTGACCCGCTACAAACAGTTCTCCCTGCGCTGGAACGGCCGACTTGGCGTGGCGCACGGCTTCACGTTCGTCGGCACCGCCGCTGGGCGCTCGGTGCTGCTGCCGTCCAACCACGGCCCGCTGGCCCCCGCGGGCGAATACCGCGTGCGCGTGAGTTTGCGCGGGCAGCGGCGCGCGGTCCTCTCCCCGCGCAGCTTCACGCTGGTGAGGCGTTGAGCACGGCGGCGCCGCGGCTGCCCGGAGCGACCACGCTCGGCTCCGGTCTCGTGCTGGCCGCGGTGGCAGCGGCGCTCCTGCTGGCGCCGCTGGTGCTGCTGATGCGCCGCGACCCGCGGGCCTTTCCCCTGCTCGCGCTGTTTGCGCTCCCCTTCCGGCTGCCCGTGTCGGCGGACGGCCGTACCGTCAACCTGCTCATTCCCCTGTACATCGTCGTGTCCGCCGGCACGCTCGCGCACCTCCTGCCGCGCGCGCAGCAAGCGCTCGCGCGGCAGCGCTCACACCACGCCGGCAGCGCCGCGCCGGCCCCCGCCGCGACCTGCCCGGCAGGATCTCGGTACGGCGGAGCCGACCGTTGGCAGCGGCGCCTGCGCGCGCTGCTCACGCCGCGCGGGCTGCAGTGGCTGCTGATGGGGTCGGTCGCCCTGTATGCCGTCCAGGCGCTGTACTCGCCGGACATCGCCAAGGCGGGTGAGAACGTCGCCTTCTTCTATCTGCCGTTCACGCTGCTGTTCCTGCTGCTGCGCGACGTCCGCTGGACGCGCCAGCTGCTGCTGGCCTGCCTCGCCGTCGTGGTCGCGCTCGCCGTCATATTCGCCGGGATCGGCTTCATCGAGTACGGCCGCAAGACGCTGTTCTTGAACCCCAGGGTGGTGGCCGCAAACCAGTACGACAACTACTTCCGCGTCAACTCGCTGTTCTTCGACCCCAACGTGTACGGCCGCTTCCTGGCGCTCGTGATGATCGCTCTCACCGCCTTCGTGCTGTGGCGCTCTCGTCGCCGCGACGTGATCGCGTGCGTGGCCGTGCTGGCCTGGCTGCTTGCCGGGCTCGTGACGAGCTTCTCGCAGAGCAGCATCGCCGCGCTGCTGCTCGGGCTCGCGGTGCTCGCCGCGTGGCGCTGGGAGCTGCGCGCGACGCTCTATGCGGCCGGTGCGCTCGTGGCGCTCGCCGTGGTCATCGTGCTGGCTGCGCCGAGCAGCCTGCATTTCGGACTCAAGGGCTCCGGCGGGTCGGCGAGCAACGCGACCAGCGGGCGCACGAAGCTGATCGCCGGCGGCCTGGAACTGTTTGCCGAACGGCCGCTCCAGGGCCATGGGTCGGGCTCGTTCGAGCGCTCCTACAAGGCGCACCACCTCGCCTCCGGCGCCCAGAACGCGACCTCGGCATCGCACACGATTCCGGTCACGGTCGCGGCCGAGCAGGGACTGCTCGGTCTAGCGCTCTATGCGGCGCTGCTCGTCGCAGCCTTCACGGTGCTCTTCAGCGGCGCCGGTCGCTCGCCGCCGCGCGTCGCGATCGCCGCGTGCTTCGCCGCGCTCGTGCTGCACACGTGGACATACGCCGACTTCCTCGAGGACCCGCTCACCTGGACGCTGCTGGGCATCGGCGCGGCGCTCGCCCGCGCCAGAGGGGGTGAACGGTGCTTGGCTACCTCAAGCGGCTCCTGACCACCGGCGCCGCGTACCAGTTTGGCGACATCCTCGCCAAGGCGATCGCGCTCCTCACGATCCCGCTCTACACCAGGTACGTACCGCGCGCCGGCTACGGTGCGGCGAACTCGCTGCTCACGTCGGTGATCCTGGCGAGCATCTTCCTGCGCGTGGGCGTCGGCGAGGCGTTCATCCGCTTCTACTTCGATGACACCGACGCCGCTCGCCGCGAGCGCATCGCGCGCAGCGCGACCGCCACCGTGGCGTGGACCACGACCATCGCCTCGCTGCTGGCGCTGGCGTTCGCGGGGCCGCTCTCGCGTGCGCTGCTCGGCTTCCACGACCCCCTGCTGATCGACTGCGCGACCGTCGGGCTGTGGGCGTTCACCAATCTGGAGATGGCATACGCGCAGCTGCGGGTCGACGAACGCACCCGCGCGTACGTGTTTGCGACCGGCGCCAACGTGACGATGACGGTGGGCTTCACGGTCGCCCTGGTCGTGTTCGCCCATCAGGGAGCACGCGGGCTGCTGCTGGGCAACTTCGGCGCCTCCGCGCTGGTCGTGCTCGGCCTTTGGTGGATCCTGCGCGGGCGCGTCAGCCTGCGCCCGCCCGTCGGGCGCGCCCAGGCAAGCGACCTTCGCGCGATGCTGCGCTTCGGCCTGCCCACGGTGCCCGCCGACGCCAGCGTGTACGCGTTGCAGGTCGCCGATCGCTTCTACCTCTACCGCGGCTACTCCCACGCCGCAGCCGGTGACTACTCGGTCGCGCTGCAGTTTGCCACTGTCGTGTTCGTGCTCGTGCGCGGGTTCCAGTATGCGTGGCCGCCGTTGGCGTACTCGATCGACTCGGACGCCGAGGCGGCGCGGCTGTACTCGCTCGTCACCACCTACTTCGCGCTCGCCAGCGGCGCGGTGGTTGCCGCCGTGGCGCTGCTCGGACGCTGGATCGTGCGCCTGCTGGCGGCGCATCAGTTCTTCGGCGCGCACGGCGCATTGCCGTGGCTGGCGCTCGCGTGGAGCCTCTACGGCCTCTACCAGGTGATGATCGTGATCACGGGACGCACCCGCGCGACCGCCCGCAACCTCCCGGCGGCCGCCGCTGGGCTGGCCGTGAACATCGCGCTGCTGCTCATCCTCGTTCCCCGCACCGGCGCCGGGCTGGGCATCGCCGGGGCGGGGATCGCCCTGTGCGGGGCATACCTGTCGATGCTCGCGGCGATGTATGTGCTCACCCGGCGCCTGTTCCCGGTCCGCTTCGAATGGCGGCGGCTCGCGCAGCTGAGCGCATTGCTCGCGGCGGTAGCGGTGTCCGGGGAGCTCTTGCTCCCGCGAAGCGGCTCCGGCGGGCTTGCGCTGCGCACGCTTTGGCTCGCGCTGATCCCGGCGCTGCTGCTGGTCACGCGCTTCTTCCACGCTCACGAGCGCGCCCAGGCGCGGGCGCTCCTGGCGGACGCGCAGCGGCGTGTGGCCGCCTTCCGCGCGCGTCACGGTGACGTTGAGGCCTACGCGGAGGATCCGCTGCGCGACCTGTGAGCGCGTGCGCCGCCGGTGGGCGTCGGGCCGTGCTCAGAGCGCCGGCGGCAGGCTGCGGTTGTAGGCATCGGCCGCCTCGCGGAGCCCCTCTCCGCGGTCCGGCCTGAGCGTCGCCGCCACGTGGCGCCAGTAGCGTCCGGGGCGCTGCCCGGGGAGCGCGACGGCGGCCAGCGCGCGCTCGGCGTACGCGAGCGCGGTCAGCCAGCGCACGGCGCGGGCCGCCGCGCGCGAGTGGTGCTTGCGCATGTACAGGTCGCGGTTGCGCGACAGTTCCACGATGCGCCGCTCCGCGAGCGCCCCGGTCGAGAGCTGCTCGTGGTGGACGGCCGCGGCGGCCGGAACGTACACGCTGCGCCAGCCAGCGTCGCTCAGCCGCCGCGCGAAATCGACCTCGTCGGAGTACACGAAGAAGTCGGGATCCAGGTAATCCACCGCGGCGGCGGCGGCGCGCCGAACGAGCAGCGCCGAGGACTGGCACCAGTCCACCTCGCGCGTGCGCGATCCTCGGCTCTGGACCGTGAGCAGGCGGTGCAGCAGCAGCACCCCCGCCGCGGCCGCGAGCGGGGTCGGGAAGCGCCACGCGCAGGCCTGCGGCGAGCCGTCCGGGCGCACCAGCCTGGCGCCGGCCAGCGCCGCTCGCTCGCGCTCCTCGAGCGCCTCGTGCAGGGCCATCGTGGCGCCGGGTCGCAGCTCGGTGTCCTCGTTCATGAGCAGCGCGTAGCGGCCGCGCGCCCGGCGCAGCAGCTCGGAGTCGTTCAGCGCCTTGCCCCGCCGTCGCCGAAGCGCGATCGTCTCGTCCACGGCCCGGTGGGCGCGTGCCGCCAGCTCCGAGCCGTCGCCCGAGCAGTTGTCCAGCACCAGCACCTCGCACTCGAATGGCAGCCGCTCACGCTCGCGCGCGATCGAGTCGAGCGCGCGCAGCAGAAGCTCCCGCTTGGCGGTGTTGACTACGCAGTAGCTGAGCTCCAGCTCATCCACCTGCCTATTGTCCGTGCACGTGCGCGTACACGTCGTCGACCCCTCGGCCTACACGCCCCCGTACGATCACGCGCTGTGTCGCGCGCTGGGCGCGGCCGGCGCCGAGGTGGAGCTGTACACGAGCCGGTTCCCTTACGCCTCGACTCCCGACCCCGATGGCTACGAGCGGCGCGAGTTCTTCTATCGCCGCGCCTCTGCCGGTTTGCCGCGCGCGACGCGCCGCCTGGTGAAGCTCGCCGAGCACGTGCCCGACATGCTGCGCTACCGTCGCGCCGCCCGCGCCGCGGAGGTCGTGCACTTCCAGTGGCTCGCCGTCCAGCAGCTCGATGGCCGGCTGCTCCCGGGCGGGCGGCCGCTCGTGCTCACCGCACACGACGTCCTGCCGCGCGAGCCGCATCTGGGCCAGCGGGCAGCGCAGCGACGCGTGTACGGGCGCTTCGATGCGATCATCGTGCACTCCCGGCACGGGCGCGAGCGGCTCGTGGAGGAGCTCGGCGTGGACTCCGCGCGAGTGCACGTGATACCTCACGGCGCCTTCACTCACCTGGCCGAGGGCGCCGAGCAGATCGCGCCGCGTCTGCAGAGCGAGCTGCCGGTGGTCCTGTGCTTCGGCCTGCTGCGCCCCTACAAGGGCCTCGAGCTGCTGCTCGATGCGTGGCGCGGAATCGAGCGGGCCGAGCTCTGGATCGTGGGGATGCCGCGGATGGATATCTCCCCGCTGCGCGCGGTCGCGCCGGCGAACGTGCGCTTCGATGCGCGCTTCATCTCCGACGCCGAGCTGCGCGGCTACTTCCGCCGCGCCGACCTGGTGGTCCTGCCCTATCGCGCGGCGGAGCAGTCCGGCGTGCTGTTCACGGCGCTGGCGTTCGGCAAGCCGCTGCTGGTGAGCGATGTCGGCGGGTTCGCCGAGCTCGCAGCCACCGGCGCCGTACGCGCGTTTCCGGCGGGCGATGCGCGCGCCCTGCGCGCTGCGCTCCAGCAGCTGCTCGCCGAGCGCACAACGCGGGAGCTGCTCGCCGAGCGCGCCCGCAGCGCGGCTCGCGAGTGCTTTGCCTGGCAGGACATCGCCGCGCGCACGCTGACCTTGTACGCGGCGCTCGTGGGCGAGAATGGCGCGCGATGAGAACCGCGCTCGAGGTCTGCTTCTGGGCCAGCGCGGGCCTGATCGCCTGGACTCACCTGGGCTATGGCGCCGCGCTGGCCCTGCTCGCGCGCGCGTTTGCACGCCCCGCGCGCATGCCTCGCCAGGACGCCCGCGCGTCGGTGCTTCCGTCGCTGTCGCTCATCATCGCCGCCCACGATGAGGAGGCGGTGATCGCGCAGAAGGTGCGCAACGCCCGAGCCCTCGACTACGCGGACACTCTGGTGGAGGTGATCGTGGCCTGCGACGGGTGCTCAGATGCGACCGCCGCCCGCGCGCGCGAGGCCGGCGCTGACATCGTGCTCGAGCTGGAGCGCGGCGGCAAGATCCGCGCCCAGGATGCAGCCGTGGCGCGCGCGCGCGGAGAGATCGTGGCGTTCTCCGACGCCAACGCGCAGTGGCGGCCCGACGCGGCGCGCGAGCTGGTGGGGGCGTTCGCCGACCCGCGCGTGGGCTACGCATGCGGGCAGGTGCGCTTCACCCGCGCGGCGCCAGCCGGCTCGGGGGCGCCAAACCAGGAGGGGATCTACTGGCGCTACGAGCTGGCCGTGCGCGAGCTGGAGTCGCGGCTGTGCTCGGTCACAGCTGGCAACGGCGCGATCTATGCGACCCGGCGCAGCGCCTACATGGTGGTCGACCCGATCATGGGCCACGACCTGGCGCTGCCGTTCAAGATGGTCAAGCGCGGCCTGCGCGCGGTGTATGTGCCACAAGCGCAGGCCAGCGAGCGGATGGTGCCCTCGCTCGCCGGCGAGTTCGCGCGCAAGCGGCGCATGATGAGCCACACCTGGCCGATCGTGCTGCGCGGGGGCATGCTCTCTCCGCGCGGCTACCCGCCGGGCTATGCGCTCATGATCCTGTCGCACCGCGTGCTGCGCTACTGCACGCCTTGGCTGCACGCGCTGGCGCTGGGCGCCAACATCGCGCTCCTCGCGGCCGGCGCGGGAGCGCTGTACTGGCTGACGCTCGCGCTGCAGCTGGCGCTTGCGCTCGCGGCGCTGCTGGGCGGCTCCGTGCGCCTGGCGCCGCTGCTGCTCGCGCGCTACTACGTGCTCACCACCGCCTCCCCGGCCGCCGGCCTTTGGGACTGGCTGCGCCACGGCACCGCCGCCTGGTGGGACGCCGCCGAGGGAACGCGGTGATCCGCCGGCTGGTCGACATCGCGGTCTCGGCCGCGGCCCTGTCGCTGAGCGCACCGCTGCTGCTGGTGGCGGTGCTGGCGATACGCATCGAGTCACGCGGCCGCGCGATCTACCGGCAGCGGCGGGCGGGCAAGGATGGGGTGCCCTTCGACGTGTACAAGCTGCGCACGATGGTCGACGGCGCCGAGCACGTCGGCGCCGGACTGGCGGTCAACGCGAACGACTCGCGCATCACCCGCGTGGGCGCCCTGCTGCGCCGCACCTCGCTGGATGAGCTGCCCAACCTGCTCAACGTGCTGCGCGGCGAGATGTCGCTGATCGGCCCGCGACCCACGCTGCCGGTGCAGGTCGCGCAGTACACCGGGCGCCAGCGCCGGCGCCTGGAGATCAAGCCCGGCATCACCGGATGGGCACAGGTCAACGGTCGCGCGTCGCTGCGCTGGGCCGAGAGGATCGAGCTCGACCTGTACTACATCGAGCACCGCTCGCTGGCGCTCGACTTGAAGATCCTCGCGCGCACCCCGGCGATGGTGCTCGGCGGGAGCGGTGTGTACAAGGGACAGGCGGGCGGCTGGGAGGGCCGGCTGTGAGCCGCGCGGCGGTGCTGCTGACGGGAGTCGGCAAGCGCTATGACATCGTCTCGTGCTTTGCCCGCCTGACCAACACGCTCGCCGCCGATCCCTCGCCGCTGGCGCCGGCCCAGTACGCCGCGCAGGTGCGCTGCGAGGTCCCGCTGATCGGCGACCCGGGCTACGTGCCCGCGCTCGAGCGCCTGTGCGAGCAGCACCGCGTCGGGGCGGTGCTGCCGCTGACCGACCTGGACATCGTCGTGCTCGCCGAGGCCCGCGCGCATGGCCGCCTGCCGGCATTCGTGCCCTCGCCCGCGGTCGCGCGGGCGACGTATGACAAGTACGAAGCCCACCTGCTGCTGGGACGGTTGTCGCTCCCGTCGCCTCCGACAGCGTTGCCGGAGGACGATGACGACGGGCTGAGCTACCCGGTGATGGTCAAGCCCCGGCGCGGTTCGGGCGCGCGCTCGATCCATCTCGCCCACGATGCCGCACAGGCGCGCTTCTTCGCCGACTACATAGCCGAGCCGGTGATGCTCCAGCAGGCGATGGCGGGGCCCGAGCTGTCCATCGACTGCCTCGGCGATCTGGACGGGCGCTGCATCAACGCGATCCCGAGGACGATGCTCGAGTCGCGCGGCGGCGAGTCGATCAAGGGCGCAGTCGTACGCGACGAGGAGCTGATCGAACTCGGGCGGAGCACGATGGAGGCGCTCGCGGTGACCGGGCCGGCGACGATCCAGGTATTCCGCGATCCGGAGCTCGGCCTGAGGATCACGGACGTGAACACGCGTTTTGGCGGCGCCTTCCCGGCACCCACATACGCCGCCCTGCCGGGCCGCACCTACCCCGAGCTGATCGTGGCGATGGCCTCCGGCGAGACGGTCGAGCCGCACGTGGGCGAGTTCCGCGAGGGGACGACGTTCACCCGCTACTACTGGCAGCTGGAGCTCGACGAGCGGCTGTCGCCGACGGGCCGTGACGTCGTGCCCGGCGGTCCGCCGCCTCCGCGCTAGGCTCGGTGCGCCGAGCGCGGCACCGGTAGAATCGGGCCGTGGCCACCTTGCTTGCCGACCCGCCTGCCAGGCCAGGCGGCCAGCAGCAGCCTCCATCGCCGGCCGGGACACCGCCCGCGGGCGCGCCTGACCCAGGGCTGCAGCGGAGCTGTTCGAACTGCGGCGCGCCGATGCGCCGATGTGCGCCGAGCAGGATTGGTGCCTTCAATGTGGCGCGGCAGCGCCGGGCAGCCTGCACGCGGGCTCACCGCGATGGCGCTCCGCCGCGGCGCTCCTCGCCGCGGCGGCCCTGCTGGTGGCCGGAGCCGCCGCGGCCGCGTATGCCGCTCTCAGCAAATCCACCGGCAAACCGCGCGCGCCCGTCGCACGGCTCGTCTAGACGCCCGCGCGCGCGCCGGGTGCGGCGGCGCCGCTTCCCCCGACGACGCCCGCGGTGCCTACGCCAACGACGCCAAAGCTCGGCGTTCCGGCAAAACCGCGCCTTCCGCTGGTGAAAAAACCGAACATCCCGCTCGCCGGCGCGGTGACGAAACCGCCGGCCGCGACGTCGCCGGCCACGACCACGCCCGCCGCTTCTCCGACCACCACGACGCCTAGCGCGAGCACGAAAACCTCAACCGGCGCCGGCTCGACCACCGAAACGCACCCCGCGGCGATCGTGCTGGACACGAACGCCGCCTCCACGTACAACCCCTACAGCTATCCCGCGAGCAGCTTCGGCGACCCCAGCCTGGCGATCGACGGCGAAACCTCGACCAGCTGGAACGCCAGGGTCGATCCGACCGTGGCTCCCAAGATGGCCGAGGGGCTGCTGATCGACCTGAAGACCGCGCAGCGGCTGTCGGCGCTGGTGCTCACGACCTCCACGCCGGGCATGACCGTCCAGGTGTACGGGTCGGCCAGCCACGCCGCACCGTCCTCGATCACCGACCCCGGCTGGGTGCGCCTGAGCGGGGTGCGCGTCGACAAAAAGCGCTCGCTGCGCCTCCCGCTGGCGGACTCCAAGCGCGCGTTTCGCTTCGTGGCGCTGTGGATCAGCGCCGCGCCGCCGTCCGCGCGTCACGTGAGCGTCAACGAACTCGAACTGTTCCCGGCGCGCTAGCGCGAGCGCGCGCGCGCCCGCTGCCGGCTGCCGCGCTTGGCGCCGGCGCCGCGCGGCGCCCACACCTCATCCAGGAAGGCGGCGATCTCGGCCGTCAGCCGCTCGGGACTGAAGCGCAGCTCCAGAAGCGAGTCGGCCTCCAGCAGGCGCCCGTTGGGCAGCTCCTCGACAAGCTGGCCGGCGTCGGAGAACGGGTGGACGGGATCGCGGCGGTGTCCAAGCACGAGCGCAGGCGTCTGGAAGGTTCGCCGCTCGTTCCGGTGGGGCGCGACGCGGCCAAAGAAAAGGCCTTGCAGCACGGCTCCGCCGGGTCCCGGATCCTGGCGGACGACGTCGAGCAGCACGTTGCCGTAGTCGGGCAGGATCGACCGCGGCACCGCGCGGGCGCCCGTCGCGAGCACCTGCATCCCGCGCTCGCCGAATGTGAGCGCGACCAGCAGCGGCGTGAACGCGAGCGCGCTCCACAGCAGCGCGTTGTCGAGCACGGGCATCTCGATCACCATCCCCCGCAGGCGCTCGGGATGGGCGAGAGCCACCTCGAGCGCGGCGTTGGCTCCCAGCGAGGTGCCCATCACCACCGCCTGCTCGATCTGCAGGTGGTCCATCAACCCCACGACCTGCTCGGCGAAGATCGTCATCGAGTATCGCCCCATGTCGCGCGGGCGGTCGGACTCCCCGTGCCCGAGCAGATCGATCGTGAGCACCCGGTTGCCGAACGCGGCCAGGTCTTCGGCCAGCGGCCAATGCATGCGCTGCGAGAGCAGCAGGCCATGCACGAGGATCACCGGCCGCGCCCCGGCTGGAGCGCTCTTCGCCGTGCGCCCGCGGCCGCCCACCGGCGTCACCGCAGCGGGACCCCCGCCGAACTCCGAGTAGGCGATGCGCTGGCCCTGGAACCGGAACGAGGACATCGGCACGCGAACCCTACATGGCGGCTCCTGGAGACGCTGCGTTCGGCGGCCCGGTAGGTTTTCTGCGCGCACGATTCCGCCAGCCACGATCGGGAGGACATCCATGGCCAAGCAACCCCGCATTCTCGCCGGAGAGACCGCAGCCATCACCGGGGCGGCGCGCGGGATCGGACGGGCGACGGCCGAGGCGCTTGTGCGCCAGGGGATGAGGGTGGCGATCGGCGACGTGGATCTCCAGACGGCGCAGCGGACAGCCGCCGAGCTCGGGCCGAGCACGGTGGCGCTGCCGCTCGACGTCACCGACCGCGCCTCGTTTTCCTCCTTCCTGGACGAGGCCGAGCGGCAGCTCGCGCCGATCGACGTGCTCGTGAACAACGCCGGCATCATGCAGATCGGGCGCTTCATCGAAGAGGACGACCTCACGGCGCGACGGATGATCGACATCAACCTCAACGGCGTGATCCTCGGCACCAAGCTGGCGCTCGAGCGCATGCTCCCGCGCGGGCGCGGGCACATCGTCAACGTGGCCTCGCAGGCCGGCAAGTTCGGCACTCCCGGGGGAGCCACCTACTCGGCGACCAAGCACGCCGTTGTCGGGCTAACGGAGGCGGTACGCGGCGAGATGCGGCTGATGGGCGCGGAGATCCAGCTCAGCTACGTGATGCCGTACGTGGTCAAGACGGAGCTCGGCTCCGGGCTGGGTCAGGCGCGCGGGCTGAGCGAGCTCGAGCCAGGCGACGTGGCGGATGCGATCGTGGAGGCGCTTCGCTACGGCACGGTGGAAGTGTGGGTGCCCAAGCGCTCGCGCCGCACCAACCAGATCGTCACCGTGCTGCCACGCCGCCTATCGGAAGCGATGGGGCGCGCGCTGAAGGCAGACCGCGTCCTGACCGACGCCGACGCAGGTCTGCGTCGCGGATATGAGCTGCGCGCCGCACGCTCTGATCCCGGGCTCGAGCCGGCCGAGGAGCCGGCGCGGCTGACGCCCGCATCCGGCGACTGATCGCGCCCCCCGCTCGCAACGGCCCGGCGATCGGCGAGCTGCGGCATGGCGGCGGCGAATGCGGACTCAGCGCGCCAGCAGCCACTGCGCGATCAGCGAGCCGATCAGCGGTCCCTGGTCCTCCTGCAGGAAGTGGCTGGCGTCCTCGATCGGACGGGGCGAGGGGCGCCCGATCGCGGCTGCAAAGCGCTCGGCAACCGACAGCGGCAGCACCGGGTCGGAATCGGCCCACAGCATCAGCGTCGGCCTGCGGTCAGCTTTCAGCGCCGCCTGGACTCGCTGCCCGGCCGCCGCGCCGGGCGCATCGGGGCTCTGCGGGATCAGCAGGGGAAACGCACGCGCGCCGGCCTTCGAGGCGACATCGGGAAACGGCGCGTCGTACGCGGCGATCACCTCGTCCCCCGGATCGCGCTTGCACGCACCGCGCACGAGAAAGCCGACCGGTAGATCCTCGGTGCGCAGGACGAAGTCGCGGAACGCGATCCACGCATCGGTCATGCGCTGGTGTCCGGTGAACAGGCCGGTGTCGAGGATCACCAGCCGGGCCACGCGCTCGGGGTTCTCGACCGCCAGTCGCAGGCCGATCGGCCCTCCCCAGTCGTGCACCACCATGGTTGCGTCGCGCAGGTCGAGGTCCTCGAGCAGCGTCCCGGCCATGGCCGTGTGGCGGTCGTAGGAATACCAGCCGATGTCCACCGGCTTGTCCGAGGCGCCGAAGCCGACCAGGTCGGGCGCCACGCAGCGAAAGCCGGCGTCGCGCACGGGCGGGATCACCTTTCGCCACAGAAAAGACCACGTGGGCTCGCCATGCAAGAAGATCACCGGCGCGCCTTCGCCCTCGTCGCGGTGAGCCAGGCGCAGCCCGTCGACGTCGCGATAGCAGACCCTGAAGGGAAAGTCCGGCAGACCCTCCAGCGCCTGTTCGGGAGTTCGCACGGCCTCGCTCATCGCGCGGGCGGAGCATACCCCGGAGCGCATCGGCTAGGCTCGCGCGGTGCACGGCGCGGCGACACTGCTCTCCCCGATGCTGGCAGCGGAGAAGAGCAAAGTGCCCTTCTACATAGCGGGCGGGGTGCTGGCGACGTGGGCGGTCATCGTGTCGGTGCTGTTGGGCCTGCGCAAAGCCGACTTCCCGGGCAACCTCACGGGGCAGCGGGTGGTGCTCGCGATCAGCGGCGTGCTCGTTGCCGGCGCCATCTCGACGGCCGTAGTGACCTCGAGCTCGCCCGAGAAGGGCTTGGCGGTGAAGACGCCGCCGCCGCCGGCCAAGGCAGGCGCGGCACCCGCATCGAGCAAGGCCGCGACGAGCGCTGTCTCGCTGGCGGCCGATCCTGGCGGGCTGCTGAGCTTTGACACCAGGAAGCTCAACGCCAAGCCTGGGGCGGTGACGCTCACGTTCACCAACGCCTCGCAGCTCGAACACAACGTCACGATCGCCGCAGGAAGCAAGGTGCTGGGCGCCACGCCGACCTTCGCGAGCGGCTCGCGGACGCTGCGGCTGAAGCTCAAGCCGGGAAGCTATACCTTCTACTGCTCCGTCCCCGGGCATCGCCAGGCGGGGATGGAAGGCACCCTGAACGTCACATGAAGCTGTACGTCTGCTGGGGCACCTTTCCCTCCCCGAGGCCGGGCGGGCACCCGTGCGCCAACGCCTACCACGCCTTGAGGGATGCCGGCCACGAGCCCGAGGTGATCAGGTCCTACGGGTTTGCGCCCCTGCCCGCGTTCCTCAACCAGACGCGCGGGCGCCGCGAGGTGGAGCAGCTCACCGGCAACCGCTGGGTGCCTACGCTGGTGCTAGATGACGGCGCCGTGATCGACGGCTCACGCGAGATCGTCGCCTGGGCGCACAGCCACCCGGCGTAGATGCGAGACGGCGAATGGACGTAATTACCTCACTCGATCAGGCGCGGGCCGAGATCGACGTGCTCGAGCATCCCTTTTACCGGCGCTGGCGCAATGGCGAGCTGCGCCCTCAGGAGCTCTCGAGCTACGCGCACCAGTACGGCCACGCGGTGATCGCCCTCGCGCAAGCGTCGGGGCAGGCAGCCCGGCACGCCGACGCCGACCACGCGGACGCCTTACGCGCTCATGCGGTCGAGGAGGCTTCACACGTCGAGCTGTGGGACCGATTCGCGCGGGCTGCCGCTTTGCGGCCGCTGCGCGTTCGCGCGGCCGCGGCCGCCGAGACGCGCGAGTGCGCACGCTCGTGGACGGCGGGCGAGGATCAGCTCGAGCGCCTGGCGGTGCTGTATGCGATCGAGGCCAGCCAGCCCGCGGTGTCGCGGACGAAGCTCGAAGGGCTGGTGCAGCACTACGGCTATGCCGTTGAAGGGCCAGCGGTCGAGTACTTCCGCGTCCACGCCGTGCGCGACCACGACCACGCCAGACTCGCGCGGGCGCTGATCGGGCAGCTGATCGAGCGGGCTACCGATGGCGGGCTGGCGACGTCACGAATGGTCCGCCGCGCGCGCCGGGCGCTGCGGGGCAACTGGCGCCTGCTCGACGGCGTGGAGGCGACCGATCGGGGCGCGTCGGCGCTCGTCGGGGACGGTTAGACCGCACCGCTCCGCGCGCCTGGCGGCAGCTGCGATCAGCCTTTTCGGGAGCTCGCGCTGGGGGGGCTTGCAGCGCGCGCGGTCTCACGACACAGGCGCCAGGCGAACAGCACGGCGGCGACGGAGGTGGCGAGGTTGAGGCTCGACACGCCCGCGCGCATGGGGATCGATATGCGCGCGTCGGCGCGCGAGCTGAGCTCGTCGCTGAGCCCGTAGCGCTCGCCGCCGAAGGCCAACAGCGCGCGCGGCGGCAGCGCGTCCGGCGCGATCGGGTCTCCGCCGGGATCGACCGCGAGCAACGGGCGAGCGCCCGATGCGAGCGCGCGCCGGATGTCGACGCGAAGCACCGGCAAGGCGTAGTGCAGGCCGGCGGAGCCCCGCAGCGCGTCGGCGTGCCAGGGATCATGACCGCCGCCCGTCAGCACGCCAGCGGCGTCGACGGCGGCGGCGACGCGGACGCAGGCGCCGATGTTGCCCAGATCGCGCGGGTCCTCGAGCAGGACGAGCGGCGCGGGGCGCGGGTCGGCGAGCACCGGTGCGAGCTCGAGCGCGGGGCGCTGGGCCAGGCTGATGACGCCGGTCGACGGTGCCCATGGCGCGAGCTGCGCGAAGACGGCCGGATCGACCGCGCGGGCGAGCGCGCGCACACGCGGCTGCACGTCCGCGGCGAGCTCCGCGGTGAGCCGGTCGAGCTGCTCGGCGTCGCTGCAGACGACCTCGAGAACGCGCGCGCCGAAGCGCAGCGCGTGCTTGAGAGCGTGAAGCCCCTCGAGCACCGCCAGCGAGCCATCGTGCCGCGCGCGGCCGAAGCGCGCGATGAGCGATCCGTCCTGCACGCGCCGATGATCGCCGTCCTGCACGTGCCGATGATCGCAAGAACATCGACTGGCACCCGCGGGGAAGCGATGGCGCACGACCGGAACGCGCGGCCGCGATCGCGCGCCGGACGCCGCCCGCGGCTGCGGCGCAGATATTTTGGTTGCCATGCCCGAGGCTCCGACCCCTGCCAGGGATCCCGCCGCCACCGGCGGGCTTCCCTCACCGAGCGCCGCTGCCTCGCGCCGTGGCCGGCGCGCGGCAGCCACGCGCGAGGATGTGCTGGCGCTGGTCATGCACCGCTACCTGCGCGGGCTGCGCGTGGACGTGCAGGCGATCGCCGCCGAGCTGGGGCTCGGCCGCACGACCATCTACCGCTGGTTCGGCTCGCGCGAGGAGCTGATAGGCGAGGTGGTCGTCCGGGCGGCCGAACCGGTGCTCGCGGAAGCACGCAGCGGCGCGCGCGGCGAGGGCGCCGAGGCGCTGCTTGACACGTTCGACCGCTTCAACCGCAGCATCGCCGCGAGCACGGCGCTGCGGCGGTTCATCGAGCGCGAGCGCGAGGCCGCGCTGCGGGTGATCACCTCTTCGGGCGGACAGGTGCAGCCGCGAATCGTGGCCATGATCACGGCGCTCATCGCCGCAGAGGTGAGTGCCGGCGCGTACGAGCCGCCGCTGGAGCCGGCAACGCTCGCCTACGCGATCGTGCGACTCGCGGAGGCATTCCTGTACAACGACGCCGCCGTCGGCATTCGCGGCGACGTCGATCGCCTGCGCGAGGTCGAGGCCGCTATGCTCGGCCTGAAGACGGCTCGCACGCGCCATCCGAGACGCAGATGAAGCTCGAGGGCATCCACCACATCACGGCGATCACCGCCGACGCGCCCGGCAACGTCGAGTTCTACGCGGGCGTGTTGGGCCTGCGGCTGGTGAAGAAGAGCGTCAACCAGGACGACCCGAGCGTCTACCACCTGTTCTATGGCGACGAGGAGGGCTCGCCGGGCGCCGATCTGACGTTCTTCGAGTATCCCGCGATCGCCCGCGGGCGGGCGGGCGCCGGGATGGTCCATCGGATCGTGTGGAGGGTGGCGTCAGGAGAGGCGCTGGACTTCTGGCAGGAGCGCCTGCTGGCGGCGGGAACGCCGGCACGGCGGGCGAATGACAGCCTTCTGTTCGCGGACCCGGAGGGTCTCGAGCACGAGCTGCTGATCTCCTCAAGCGCGGATCCGCCACTGCGCGCGAGGACGCCGCAGATCGACGGCGAGAACGCGCTGATGGGCTTTGAGGGCGTGCGCGCCTACGACGGCGATCCCGCCCGCAGCGCCGGCCTGCTCCGCGACACGCTCGGTTTCAGTGGCGGCGATGCGAGCGGGCGCTGGGAGGTGCGGGGCGCTGAACGCGGAAGCTTCTACGCATACGACGCGCCGCCCGGCACCGAGGCGATCCAGGGCGCGGGCAGCGTGCACCACGTCGCGTTCGCCTGCCGGCCCGAGGAGCAGGCGGAGTGGCGGGCGCGCGTGGCCGCCGCCGGCGCGCGCCCGACGGAGGTGATCGACCGCTTCTACTTCCGCTCGATCTACTTTCGCGAGCCGAGCGGCGTGCTGTTCGAGATCGCGACGATCGGCCCCGGCTTCGCGGTCGACGAGGACGAGGCTCACCTGGGGGAGCACCTGTCGTTGCCGCCGCGCCTGGAGCCGCTGCGCGACCGCTTGGAGAGCACGCTCACGCCGCTGCCCAACCCGCGGCTGGCGCTCGAATCGCAGTCACCGCGCGGCTAGGGAACAGCGCTCGGTTGCACGGCTCCCGGCGCGGCGCGTGCCCGCTGGGCGTCAGCTGCCAGCGGCGAAGGACGGCTCGACCAATGACTCGCGCGCGCGCCACTCTCGGAGCACCTCGAGCGATCCGTCGATGATGCGGTTGAGGAACTCGGTGCGATCGTTCACGTGCGGGAACGGAGCATCCGGAACGGCCAGCTCGAGGAAGTCGCACAGCGGCTCCCAGCCTTCCTCCACGCGCCACACCAGCAGGCGCTCGGCGGGGACGGTCCGCTGGACCTCCTCGTTGTGGCGGTGCATCGTGTCGATCAGCTGATCGGGCTCGTCGTGTCCGGCGGAGAACGTGCCCTGCTCCTCCCACACGAGGCGGTCGATCATTTTCAAGAACCCCCTCCAGCGAGGGTCCACGTGTGCTTGGGCGCTTGACAGCAGACGGATCAGCGACTCGCCATGACGCACCGCCCACACGGTCTGGCGCATGCTGCGCTCCCAGCCCTGCGGATCGCGCACGCTGAGCAGGACCTTGGCCTCCGGGTAGAAGTCCATCAACTCGCGGTAGAAGTAGCCACCCGGCCAGTCGACGGTCGAGTTGAAGCCATCGAAGATCTCCGTCCACGGCTGCTCGCCGTCGAGCGCCCGCTCCCACAGCTGCGCCTGATCGAGATCGGCGAGCACGTCGACCATGTGGTAACAGGGCCCCACTCCGAGCATCTCCAACGCCACCTTCTGCGTGAGCGTGCCCGTGCGCGGCATGCCCGCTCCTATGAGCTTCATCGCTGCTCCCTTGGGCTCGTTGTGTAGTCGCCGGCTGTGCGCTGGCAACTGCGTGCGCCGCCGCCATGACCCTGGTTCCGTCGGCGTGGCGCGGGCGCCAGCCCGCGGCACTCTAACGGAGATACGCCTACAGGTTGGCCGGTGGGCGAGCGTGCGACTCGCAACCCGACCTTGGCCTCACTGCCTCCACTTGATCGTGCAGCCGACCGGCGGCGTTTCGGCGCGATCGGGAGAGTTGCCCGCGAGCACCGCGTCGAGCGCCGCGCGCAGCCAGGCGGCGTTCTGCGCGGGATCGTCGTGGTCTTGGTCCGGTGCGCCGCGGTAGCGCACGATTCCACCCGAGTCGACGACGAACACGTCGGGGGTGGTCTTGGCGTCGTAGGCTCGCGCGACCGCCTGTGACTCGTCGCGCAGGTAGGGCACGCCGCCGAACTCTCCGTCGCGCACGCGCGCGCGCATCGCCTCGAGCGAGTCGCGCGGGTAGCGCTCGGCGTCGTTGGGGTTGATCGCCAGGACGCGCACCTCGCGCGGCGCGTAGTCCCTCGCCACGGCGATGATGCGCTCGTGCCAAGCGAGGGCATACGGGCAGTGGTTGCACGTGAAGCACACCACCGTCGGCCCCGCCCCGTCGAGCGCGTGTGTGTTGCCGCTCGTGTCGGGCAGCGAAAATGACGGCGCTCGCTCGCCGACCGCGGTCACGCGTAGCTGCCCTCGTGCGTCGCGTGCGCGGCCTTTGCCGCCGCGCGCACCGCGTCGCGGACGTCGGCGGGATCGGGCGTGGGCGAGTAGCGCCCGTCGCGCCGTCTGTAGACACGACAGGTGAGGCCGACCGGCTCGCCCGCCGGCGGCTGCACGTCACGCCCGTCGATGCGAATGGTAGGCGAGCCGACAAAGCCCTCCGCCTGGGCATCGCCCTCGGTCCGGACCTCGCGCACGATCACGGCGTCCGGGTCAAGCCCGGTCTCGGCGAGCACCGCTCGCAGGTCGCTGAGCGCGGCCGGGTGTGAGGGGCAGCCCGCCCAGAACAGCAGCTCGACACGCATCAGCCCAGCTTAGCCATGCCGGAAGCGCGCCTGGCGCGCGCGCCCTGCGGCGGCTGGCGACGGCGTTTTTGCCGCAGCTTGCTTGAAGCCCGCTCGCTCGGGTAGGGAGGTCTCTGAACTGCCCGATTTTCAAGTGAAGGAGCAGCGGCATGAGCACTACCGAGACGCCCACACGCGATGCGAAGCTCGTCCAATACCTCGGCGAGGCGTTGGGCAACGAGAAGCGTCTGGAGACCGCGCTGCAAGCGCACATCGGGATGACCACCCGGGCTCCCTACAAGCGGCGCCTGAGCCAGCACCTGGCTGAAACCAAGCGTCACGCGACCAACCTGAAACGACGCATCAAGCAGCTCGGCGGCCCGTCGGATCCGATACCGGCGCCGCTGGTGGATGCGGCGGGCGCCGTGGTCGGCCGCGCGCACAAGGCCACAGCGCTCGCGCAGGGTCCCCTGCACGCGCTGCGTGGAACCGGTGAGGCCGAGCGGCAGCTCAAGAACGCGAAGACCGAGTACGCCGAGGAGGCGCAGGAGATCGGGATGTACTCGGCAATCGAGGCCCTGGCGGTGGCGGTCGCCGACAAAGAGACCGCGCAGCTCGCGCGCGAGATCCTGCGCGACGAGCGTCGCATGTTCGCGTTTCTCGCACGCGAGATCCCGCGGCTGACGACCGCGGTCGCTCGCGCCGAGATCCCCGCGCGGCAGCGCGACGGCGCGGCCGGTGGAGCATCGCGCAAAGCCAAAGGCCGGCGCGGCGCCGCGGCGCACAGCACGCCGCGCCGCACCAGCGCGCGCAGCAGCACCAGCGCGCGCAGCAGCAGCACGCGGCGCAACGGGGCTCGGCGGAGCCCGCGCGTGCGTGCGCAGCGCGGGCGGGCGCAGCTGACGTCGCGCTAGGCTGCAACGCATGAAGGGCGATCGGGTGGAGATCGTGATCGCCGCAGACGACGGCTCGCGCGCGTACGAGATCACCGCCACGCGCGCGGGCCGCCGGGTGGAGACCACAACGGCGCGGGGTGTGGTGGAGGTCGCCGAGGTGACCCGCAGCGGCGAGCCCGTACGCAGGGCGAGGTTCATGGCCAGTCGCGTGCTGGCGCTGGTCGAGCATCCGGCGAGCGAGGCTCGCGCCAGAAGCGAGTCCGCAGATGACCAGCTTCAGGAGCAGCTTCCCGCGGCCGGGGACGCTCCCGGGCTCGGTTGGAGCTGAGGCACAGGGCCAAGGGGATCGCGGAGCGCGTGCGTGCCACGCGGCGGCCACGGGATCGCTGCGATCATGTGGCGCCTCCGATGCCGGCTCGACAAGATGGCCAAGACGGCGCCAGCGTCGTCGCCGCACACGACGTGACGCGCCGCTATGGCGCGGATGCCACCCTGGTCGATGCGCTGCGTGGCGTCTCGCTCGATGTGTGCGCCGGCGAGCTCGTGGCGGTGATGGGACCGTCGGGGTCGGGCAAGTCGACGCTGATGCATGCGCTGGCCGGTCTTGACAAGCCGACCAGCGGCAGCGTGCAGATCGCGGGCATCGAGATCACTGGCATGGACGACGCGAAGCTCACGCAGCTGCGGCGCGAGCACATCGGCTTCGTGTTCCAATTCTTCAACCTGCTGCCCATGCTCAACGCGCAAGAGAACATCGTGCTGCCGTTGACGATTGCCGGCGAGCACCCGGACGGGGCGTGGCTCGAGGAGCTACTCCTGCGGACGGGCTTGGCCAAGCGCCGCTCGCACCGCCCAGCGGAGCTGTCCGGGGGCGAGCAGCAGCGCGTGGCGGTCGCGCGCGCTCTGGTCACCCATCCGACGATCTTGTTCGCCGATGAGCCGACCGGAATACGAGTGAGCCGCCGGCTCGGCTGAACGCGGACTGCGCCGCTCAGCGCGCAGCCCGGCGCAGCGACAGCGCGAGCAGCGCGAGGACAGCGGGCGGCATGACCCACCACGCGCCCGTGCCCGTCTGGGCGATCAGGGCTGTCAGCGCGAGCGCCGCGACGATGCCGACGGCGGTGATCCAATCGTCGCCGACGATGAACCGCCAGACCGAGCGGCAGATGGCGAGAACCCGGCTCATGCCGGCCCGCCGGCCGTGGTGGCGGCGACGGGCGCGCGACGGAGCCACAGCACCATCACCAGCGAGGCCAGCGCCACGACGGGAATGATCGCCAGCAATGCCGCGTCGTCACCGGGCCATGAAGCGCCGGCGCCTTGCGTTCCCCAAAACGTGCCGAAGGAGGTCAGCATCACGCCAACCGCGAACTTCATCGTGTTCTCGGGAACGCGGGCCAGCGGCGCCCTGACCGCCAGCCCGGCCAGCGCCACGGCCGCGATCGCCGCGATCGCGGCCGCTGCCGCGAGAGGGATCCGATGCTGGTTGGCGCCGAACGTCAGCACGATCACCGCCACCTCGAGTCCCTCCAGCAACACGCCCTTGAACGAGACGACGAAGCCGTAGGCGTCGATCCTCGCGCCGGCGCGCTCGCCGGCGGCGCGCGCCGCTGCGCTGCTGCTGGCAAACGTCGCGGCCTCGTCGTGCATCGCCTGCACGCCCGCGGCCCGAAGGATCGCCTTGCGCAGCCACTGCAATCCAAACACGAGCAGCAACCCACCCACGACGAGGCGCAACGAGTTCACTGGCAGGCGAGTCAGCGCGGGACCCGAGGCTGCGATGAGCGCCGCCAGCGCGAGGGTTGCCGAACCGCACCCATACAACGCGGAGTGCCAGCCTCGCGTCGTGCCGACCGCAAGCACGATCGTCAGGGCCTCGACGGCCTCCACGGCGCATGCGAGGAAGACCGACACGACCAGCGCCAGCTCCGGTCCCGACATGCGCTTCAGTATTGCCAACGAAGCTCCCGGGCGCGGGGGAAAGGCGGACCCGGGCGGCGCAGCCAGGCGACGAACGCCGAGGCTGCGTTGCTGCGGATGGCTTAGCCGGACGGAGTCGCCGACGCGTTGGCCGCCTCCAGACGCGCAGCGGTGGCCAGCAGCAGCTCCTCTCCGCCGGGCGGCCCCACGAGCTGGATGCTCCCCGGAAGCTTCGAGCTCGCCACCGACACGGGCTGTGCCGTGCAGGGCACCCCGGCGGCGTTGAACAGCGATACGTGGCGGGTCAGCTCGATCGCGGCCGGGAGCGTCGCGTCGCCGAGCACGTCCTCCAGGCGGGGCGGGAAGATCGGCAGCGTGGGCAGCGCAAGCAGCTCGATCTCCTCGAACAGCGCGAGCAGCGCCGATCGCCAGCCGGCCAGTTTGCCTCGCGCGTCCTCCAGGCCGGGACGGAAGGCATCGACCATGCCGAGCGTCTGGATGACGTCGGCGCCGACGTTCTCCGGATCGGCCTGCGCGAGCTCGCGGTCGGCATCGGGGATCTCGTTGAAGTAGATCGTGCTAAAGCAGGTGGTGCCGGTCTCGAAGTCGCTCCAGTCGAGCGGCACCACCTCGAGTTCGGCGATACGCAGGGCATCGTCGATCGCCGCCTCGAGCGCGGGGTGAGCGGACGTGGGAAGGCGACCCACCGTCCGGGCCGGCACCGCGCTTGGCGCGAACCCAGGCTCGAGCAGCTGCATGCCGAGCACGAGCCCCGCCACGTTGCTCGCCAGCGGGCCGATCGTGTCGAGGCTCGGCGCCAGCGGCCACACGCCGGCGAGCGACACGCGCCCGTGGGTGGTCTTCAGGCCCGCCACGCCGCAGCACGCGGCGGGAACCCTCACCGAGCCCCCGGTGTCGGAGCCGAGCGCGACGTCGGCCTCGTCGGTGGCCACCGCCACCGCCGACCCGCTCGAGGAGCCGCCGGGGATCAGCGTCGAGTCCAGCGGGTTGGTCGGCGTGCCGAACCACGGGTTGGTCCCGATCGGGAGCATCGCGAACTCGTGCAGGTTGGCCTTGCCGACCAGCCTTGCGCCCGCGCTGCGCGCGCCGGCCAGGCAGGCGGCGTCACGCTCGGCCGGGGCGGCCCTGCGCTCGAGCGCTCGCGAGCCGGCGGTCGTGGGCACGCCCTCCACGTCGATGATGTCCTTGACGGCCAACCGCACCCCCGCGCCCTCACTGTGCATCCGGGTGATGAAGGTGGCCACGCGAGCAATATAAGAAATCGGATCCGGCTACGGCGACTGGGGGAGCTTGACCGAGTCGCGCTTCAGCACGGGAGCCGAGGGCGGCGGCACGACCGGCCCGATGTCGCCGTCCGGCGCCTCGTCCAGATCGACGATCACAGGGGCGTGATCGCTCGGGCCTCGGCCCTTGCGCGCCTGCCGGTCGACCCACGCGGCGCGCACCCGGCTGGCGACCGCGGCGGTCGCCAGCGCGAGGTCGATGCGCATGCCCAGGTCCTGATGGAACATCCCTGCCCGATAGTCCCAGTAGGTGAACACGCGCTCGGTCGGCCAGCGATCGCGCACGACGTCGCGAAGGCCCAGCTCCTGCAGCTTGGCGAGCGCCGCTCGCTCGGGCGGCGTGACGTGGGTATGGCCGGTGTAGGCGTCCGGATCGAACACGTCGGCGTCGGTCGGGGCGATGTTCATGTCACCGCACACGATCGTCGCCTCCGGCGCGGTGCGCAGTAGCTCTCGCAGCGCAGCCAGCCACGCGAGCTTGTAGCGGTAGTGCTCGGAATCGGGCACGCGCCCGTTGGGCACGTATACGCAATGCACCCGAACGCCGCCACACGTCGCCGCCACGGCACGCGCCTCGGGTCGCGGGAAGCCAGGCGCGTCGTGGATTCCGGCGACGACGTCCTCCAGCCCCTCCCGCGAGAGGATCGCCACCCCATTCCATTGCGCTTCGCCGTGCAGGGCGATCGCATAGCCGCGACGGGCGAGCTCTTGACCGAGCAGTCGTTCGAACGCGCCGTCGGCCAGCTTGGTCTCCTGCAGGCAGAAGACATCGGGTTGGCGCTCATCCAGCCAGGGCAGCAGCCGCGGCAGTCGCTGCTTGACCGAGTTGACGTTCCAGGTGGCGACCCGCACCGGCGCCTACGCTAGCGCCGTCGCCTCTCGGGCTCGCGCAGGTGGCGCGGGGTCATGCCGCAGACGCCTCGCTCACAGCGAGCCGGCCCGTGCCCCCAGCCGTCAGCGATAACGTGGCCTGACCTGACCGAGGACAAGCGCGAGCGGGTCACCGCGCTGGAGGGCGCTCTTCTAGGATGCCCCGGAGCGATGCTGCTGCCGCCCTCTGGATATCGGCGCTCGTGCGCGGCGGCGGTGGTCGCGATCGCCTCTGCGGCCCCGCTGGGCGGATGCGGCGGGGGCGCCGGCGCGGAGAAGCCAGCCGCCGGTGCGCAGGGCCAGGCGACGGTGGCCGCGAACGGTTCGAGGCTTGCATCGGCGATCCCGAGCGGCATCCACAAGATCCGCCACGTCGTCGTGATCATGCAGGAGAACCGCTCGTTCGACACGTACTTCGGCACCTATCCGGGCGCCGACGGAATCCCGATGAAGCACGGCACACCGGCGGTGTGTCTTCCGGACCCGGCGACGGGCAAGTGTGTCAGGCCGTTTCACGATTCGGCTGACGTCAACGCGGGTGGCCCACACGGTGCTCCTGCCGCCACCGCCGATATCGATGGCGGGCGCATGGAAGGGTTCATCGCCGAGCAGCGCCGGGGTCGGCGGACGTCGTGCAGGAACGTCAACTCGCCTGCCTGCAGCGCCGTACGCAGCGGGCCCCCGGACGCGATGGGCTACCACGATGAGCGCGAGCTGCCGAACTACTGGGCCTATGCCCGCAACTTCGTGCTGCAGGACCACATGTTCGAGCCCAACGCCTCGTGGAGCCTCCCGGCTCATCTGTTCCTCGTCTCGGAGTGGTCGGCGCGCTGCGCGAACAGCAACCCCAGCAGCTGCGCCAACGCCCTGCAGGTGCCGAGTCTCCCACCCGACTTCGGTGTGCGTGTGCGACGCGCGCGCGGGCTTGGCGCCTATCCGCCGCCCGACTACGCTTGGACCGACCTCACCTACCTGCTGCACCGCAGCGGCATCAGTTGGGGCTATTTCGTGGCCGGCGGCGGGCAGCCCGACTGCGCAGACGACGAGTTCGCCTGCGCTCCCGTGCGCCAGAGCGCCTCTACGCCCGGGATCTGGAACCCGCTTCCGTACTTCGAGACCGTCCATCAGGACAAGCAGCTCGCGAACGTCCAGCCGTTGGCGCGCTTCTACCGGGACGCCCTCGACGGGTCGCTCCCGGCCGTCTCATGGGTCGCGCCGAGCCAGCGGTTCAGCGAACATCCGCCGGCGTCAGTGCGCGCCGGACAGGCCTACGTGACGAGCCTGATCAACGCTGTCATGAGCGGGCCCGATTGGCCGAGCACGGCGATCTTTCTCGCGTGGGACGACTGGGGCGGCTTTTACGACCACGTTCGGCCACCACGCGTCGACCGGAACGGCTACGGCTTGCGCGTTCCAGGGCTTCTGATCAGCCCCTACGCCAGGCGCGGCTACGTCGACCACCAGACGCTCAGCTTCGACGCCTACGCGAAGTTCATCGAGGACGACTTCCTGGCCGCTCAGCGCCTCGATCCCAGCACCGACGGGCGCCCCGACCCACGGCCCGACGTGCGCGAAACGGTGCCTCAGCTCGGCAACCTGTCCAGCGACTTCGACTTCAGCCAGGCGCCGCGACGCCCGCTGCTGCTGCCCGCGATCGGACCGCTGCCATCGGTCGCTCCAGCGCGGACCGCGGGTCGCAAGGCGCTCCATCGTCGCCGCCGCGGTGCCGGCGGGCGGCGGCCGACCGCTGGGCTCAAGAGGTGAGCGCCGCAGCCACGAGCAGGCTCGCCGCTGGAGAGCCGCCGAAGCCGGTTAGCGCACATTCTTCTCCGCGTAACGTGCGGAATCTTTCAGGACGGGTGCGCCAACCCCAGCGCGCCTGATTCTAGGATCGGCGACTCCTCAAGGATCGAGGTGCAAACGTCCCCGGTCCGCCCCTCCTCGGGCCGGGGACGCGTCTTACTCGTCCGCGCCAGGCGCGTCGCGGGATCCGCGAGCGGATGATCGGGGTATCTTCTGTCCCCTTGGCTAAGAAGCAAGTCCTAATCCTCGGGGCTGGTTTCGCGGGCTTGGAGTTGGCGGCGCGGCTCTCCGATTCGGTCGCGGACGCGGTCCAGGTCACGCTCCTTGACAAGAACGACTCGTTCCACTTCGGCTTCTCGAAGCTGGATGTCCTGTTGGGCCGGCGATTCCCATCAGACGTACGCTTGCACTACCGCGACATCGCCAAGGAGGGCGTCGAGTTTCGTCAGGAGAGCATCACCGCGATCGATCCGGAGCGGCGACGAGTGACTACCGACAAGGGCTCGTATGACGCCGACGTCCTCGTCGTTGCGCTTGGGGCAGAGTACGACTTCGCGGCCACCCCAGGCTTCGAGGAAGGCGGCTTCGAGTATTACTCGCTCGCAGGGGCCGACCGCTTGCGCGAGGTTCTCGCCGGCTTCGACTCGGGCACGATCCACGTGGCGGTCCTCGGTCATCCGTTCAAGTGCCCACCCGCCCCGTTCGAGGGGGCGTTCCTGCTCCACCATCAGTTTGTGGAGCGCGGGATCAGGGAGGCCGTTCGGATCCGGATGACCTTCCCGATGGCCGCGCCGGTTCCGGTGACCGAGGAGGTCTCGCGGATGTTCCTTCGAGCTCTCGATGAGCGAGGGATCGAGTACGCGCCCAAACAGCTTGTAGCCAGCCTCGACGTGAACGCGCACAAGGCACAGCTCACGAGCGGCGAGAGCGTCCCCTACGACCTATTCGTCGGCATACCCGTCCATCGGGTGCCGCAAGTGGTGACGAGCTCGGGGCTCGCAGTAGATGGCTGGGTGCCCGTCGATCGCGCCAACCTCGCGACCCGCTATCCGGATGTCTATGCGTTGGGCGACGTCGCCGGCTTGCCGATCTCAAAGGCAGGGGTGTTCGCCGAGGCTGCCGCCGTAGTCGTGGCAGACGACATCGCCGCGCGCCTCGCCGGCCGCGAGCCTCCGCCGCCGTACGAGGGCGCGGGCAACTGCTATGTCGAGTTCGGTGGCGGGCTGGTCGGGAAGGTCGAGGCGAACTTCCTCGGCGGGCCGCACCCGACGGCGCGGCTGATCGAGCCCTCCAAAGAGCTCGCTGCAGAGAAGAAAGCGTTCGGCGCGACCCGTCGAGAGCGCTGGTTTGCAGCCTGATCGTGCCGACGGGGCCCGCGCCACGGCCCGATAACCCTGCCGATATCGCCGAGCTCGGCTCGGGTGGGCGCATTTCCGCCCGTCTCAGCGCGGCATACCGGCGTCTATCCAGTCCCGGAACAGGCCGACGTCCTCCGCGGGCCACGGCGCATCGCAGGGCATCGTCCCATCGGCCAGACGCGTATGGACCTCCTCGGCGTTCTCGCACAACTCGTCGTATGACGACAAATCGAATGCAAACGCCATCGCGTCGACGTCCTCGGCTCGAAACAGGGGCAGGATGTCGCGCTCGAAGCTCGGATCGCTCATCGGCTGCCGTATTTACCACGATGCGGGATGCGGTTGCGCGACGGGCCCGGGTGCTGCCGCGCAGCTCGCCGGTCTCATCGCTTGATCAGGCGCTCGCTGTCCAGGCGCGTGCTGGGATACTCCTCGCTCGTGGAGCCACAGTTCACGTCGCTATCTGAGCTGCGCCGCTTCGCTCTCGGGGAGGGGGTGAGCGCCCAGGCGCTGTTCGGCGAGGGGGCGATGCTCAACCTGGTCGAGCTCATGCCGGACGCGCTCATCCCCCCGCACAGCCATCCGCACGAGCAGCTCGGCGTGGTGCTTTGCGGGCAGCTGAAATTTGTCGTCGCGGGTCATGAACACGTTCTCGCAGAGATGGACGCCTACGCGCTGCCGGGAGACGTCGAGCACCAAGCGCAGGCGGGGTCACAGGGAGCACTCGTGCTGGACGTCTTCCAACCGGTCCGCGAGGACTACCGCGACGCTGCGCAGTGAAGCAGCAGCGCGCCGTGACTTCGATTTGCACGAGCGACAGTCCGGGTTGGGATAGTCGCTGCGCCCCTCGGATGCATCGGTGCTACCGCCATGCGACAGCAGGCCGGCCCGACGGCGCTGGCGCGCAAGGCGCTCCACGCTGCGATCTGCCAGGATCGCTGCCGCCCCCGTTCGTGAAAGGAGAAACCATGCCCGAGTACGCGCCCGGAACCCCGTCCTGGGTCGAACTTTCCTCACCGGACACCGATGCCGCCGCGGGCTTCTACGGCGAGCTCATGGGCTGGCGCGCGACGGAGCCGGGAGGGGCCCAGACCGGCGGGTACCGCATGTTCCAGCAGGACGGCAAGAACGTCGCCGGACTGATGGGCCACATGCGGGAGGGTCAGCCCACCGCATGGGCGACGTATGTGAGCGTCGCCAACGCCGACGAGACCGCGGCCAAGGTCAGGGCGGCCGGCGGCACCGTGGTGCTCGAGCCGATGGATGTGATGGACATCGGACGGATGGCGTTCTTCGCCGATCCCACCGGTGCCGTGTTCGGCGCCTGGCAACCGAAGAGCTTCACCGGCGCCGACCTCGTCAACGAGCCCAACTCGCTCTGCTGGAATGAGGTGCTCACGCGTGCTCCTGATCAGGGCCGGGAGCTTCTCGGCTGTCTGGCCCCGCCTTCAGGCAAGCCGGCTGAGCGCCGCGACTATCCGCGGCGCGGCCCGAGCGTCAACGCCGGACCGGCGGCGCTTCGACAGCCCCGCGGTGGCGAACCAGGAAGCCCGCGTTGGTGACCAAGGCGCACGCTAGCGCCAGTACGAGGCCCAGAAGCATGATCTGCACCTATCGGGCCCCGACAGCGGGCGCCCGCCGTCAGGAGCGTTGCGCTCTTAGACGATTGAGTCGTCGCGCTTCGGCCTGCGCCACTTGCCGCGCGGCTCGCGTGGCCATGCGCTCGAGCCGTCTGCGGCGGTCGAGCGTTATCGCGTCGGAGACGTACTCGTCTCGATCGTGCTCCTCGAGCACGCGACGCGTCCGCTGCGCGATCAGTCGCAGTAGCCTGAGGTGCGTATCGATCATCGGCGCCCTCCACGTGGCTGGCCGCACTGGTTGAACCACTTGGCTGTTCCTGGAGCCATCGCTCTACCTCCGTCCATTGGTAAGTGCTGCGGACGCGGAGATTGCGCGAGCAAAGGCAACGAGCGCGGGCACAGGGTCGGGATCACGACCCGACTGGACAGCGCACGATAGCAGTCGCCCGCAGCGGGTCGCAAAGGAAGAGGCCGCTGGACCGCGGCCGGAATCTTCGCGCTCGAAGGAGGACTCGGCCTGCTCGCGACCGTCTCGCTGATTCGCAACCGCGACAGTCGTGCGCACGTGGAACTGGGGGCCACGCCGGCCGAGCAGCCCGCGCCGGGCTAGCCACGCGCCGCGGCTCCTGGTCGCTCATCTGTCCGGGAGAATCCCCGTCGCTTGGCCGACCTCTATCAGGTGTCCGTCAGGGTCGCGGATGTAGCACCGGATCTCGCGTCCATGATCCTTTGGCGGGGTGAGGAACTCGGCGCCGCGTCCGCTTCAATCTGCGTAGGTCGCCGCCATGTCCGCGACGCGGATGTTGAGAAAGTTGCTCACCCGGTTCGGGTCACGGGGCGGCTCGAGCGTGACCGTCGGCTTCTCCGCCGACGTTGATGATGATCCAGCTGTTCGCGAGCGCGACGATCGACGGTTCGCCCTCCCGCACAAGCTCGCCGCCGAGTACGTCTGTGTAGAAGCGGCGCGAGCGTTCGACGTCGTCGGAGACGATGAAATGCGTAAGCACGATCCCGTCCTTCGGTGCCGGGAATTCGGCCATCGGAGCCTCCTTGGGTTGTTTAGCTGATCGAAAGGACCGCAAGCCGCTGACGTACAGCGGTTCCGGATGCAGCTAGTCCGACGCAAACCGGCGACCGCCCGAGCGCGATCGCGAGCTCCCGTCGTCGCTGGGACGTTCCGCGGCGAACATCGCCGCCTGAACATCCCTGAGCCGGTCGACGTCGCCGCGCATGCCCGCGACAGCGTCATTGAAGAGGAAGGCCTCGCCGAGGCGCACGATCGCGTAGCCCAGCGTTGAAGGCTCGATGGCCGGCCGATACCGGCCCGCCTGCACCTCCTGCCTGATCAACGCGGTTACCATCTCGACGATCCGGGGCTGCACCTTGCCAGCGCCCGAGATGATGACGCGCAGCGCCGCGTCGCGCTCGTTTTCGACGAACTGGCGCAGCGCCGGAGCGTCGGCAAGACTGCGGTTGAAGCGATCGAGGGTGTCGAGCAGGGCGAGTGCGCCCGTCCCGCGGGCGCCTACCCGTGCCTGCTCGAGCAGCGGTTCGGCGGCGCGCACGAGAACCTCGCCGATGAGCTCGTCGCGTGAGCCGAACCAGCGGTAGATCGTCGTGCGACCGAGCCCGAGCTCGCCTGCGATCGCGTGCACGTCGATGCGCCGTCCGCGGAGGTAGCGGTGCATCGCCAGGGCAAGCACGTCCCCGCGGCTGGCGGCTGGCGGCCGGCCGCGCGACTGGGTAGGTACTGCCGATTGGATCGAGGTCTCCGTCATGACATGAAACAATCCCAAGTTTTTGTTACATCAAACTGTTTTGTTTTGATACGTTCCCGCCAACTGTACTACCCGGCGCGGGCAGGAGGAGAAAGATGAGCAGGATCCGTCCTTGGAAACGCCATGCTGACCAGGGGGCCGCGCGTTTGCTCGTCGCCGCGATGGCGGCCGGCGCGTTGCTGTTGGCCGCGGCACCGGTGGCGCACGCCTCGACGTTCGAACGCCGCCCGGTCCTGTTCGTCCACGGCTTCGAGAGCGCCGGCTCGAACTTCGCCTCCCAGGCGATGCGCTTTGAAAGCAACGGCTACCCGCCCAGCTGGGTCGACGAGCTCGACTACAACTCGACGCGGGCGACGAGTGACCAGAGCGAAGTCGAAAAACAGATCGAAGAAGCGATCGCGGCCCTCAAGAAGCGGACCGGCAAGTCCCAGGTCGACGTGATTGGGCACTCGGAGGGAACATCGGTGATGTACCACTACCTCGCGGAAAGCGCAAAAGCCGCCGAACACAAGGCGAGCGTGGCGCGCTACGTCAACGTCGACGGCCAGGAAGAAAATCCGGGCGTGCCGACGCTCGCGCTTTGGGCAGGGCGCTGCGGCGACATCACGTGCAGCAACCCCGAACGGCACATGGAAGGCGCCGAAAACGTCACGATCCCCAACCAGACGCACGTGCAGACGTCCACCTCGTCCCAGAGCTTCCAACAGATCTACAAGTTCTTCAGGGGGACGCTGCCGGGGCACGACATCGTCCCGCAGAAGGACAAGATCCAGCTCGCCGGTAAGGCACTCGAATTCCCGCAGAACTCGGGTCTGGCCGGGGACACCGTGCAGATCTGGCCGCTCAACTTCGAAGGGGCGCGGACTACCCCGAAGCCGATCGCGTCGATCGCGATCACCGACGGTTCGACCGCCGGCGGTGCCTGGGGACCGGTATCGGCGAAGGCGGGGCAGCGCTATGAATTCACGATCTTGAAACCGGACGGCAAGACGGTCCACGTGTACATGGAGCCGTTCGTGAGAAGCGACTACGCCATCCGCCTGCTCGGGTCGATTCCGATCGAGGCATACACCGGAAAGAGCCCCCTCAGCTCAGGGGCGGTGATGATCAGGTACAAGGAGTACTGGGGCAACGAACCAGGCCAGAACGACGAACTGCTCGTCAACGGCCTGAACGTTTGCACGGCAGCCCTGTGCCCCTGGGAAAAGGAGGTGAACGCGTTCTTTGCGTTCAACTGGGAAGGCAGGCCAGAAACGACCCTCAATGAAGACCCGGTTCTGAGCAAGCTGCCTTTCATCCAGGCCGCGCAGGTGTATGTCCCCGGCAGCGAACCACCCAATGCCACCGTTTCCTACCAGCTGAACTCACGCGGCGGCGGAGGAGTGCGAACGCTGAACGTCCCCAACTGGGAAGGCGTGACCAACCAGGCCGAGATCTTCTGGAATGACTTCGAGAGCCTGAACTTCTAGCCAGCATCGACGCGGCGGGTGCCGGGCGACGGTAGCGGTCCGGCGCCCAATGCGCCGAGGAGAGACACACCATGTCAGCCCGCCTTGCCCGCAGCCTGGTTCATCGAGGCGGGCGCGCGGCATCGTCACCTCGCGCGGATTCGACGAACACATCGAGTGGCTCCAGCTGCCACGGCTCATCCGCTCCCGGTGGAGCGTTCAGCCAACGCGCGGCGTCGGCTCGACCGAGATCGATGAGCGCCTCGATGAACTCCTGGTCGAACAGCAGGTAGCTGAGCAGCTCGCCGTGCGCCGGGCTGTCGCCCCCCAGCAGACGATTGAGCAGCGGGAAGTCGGGGGACCGGAGCCCCTTTAGACCGCCGTAGCGAGTCCGAAACACATCCGAGGCGATGTCGCCGATGACGCCACGCCGTGCTGGCGCGATAAAGATGTAAGGCACGCGGGCCTCTCGGTAGCGCATTGCCGCCGGTGCGACCCCACCGTTGGCGAAGAACTCGTTGATGTTTCCGAGCATGCGCATGTCCTCGCCCAGCGGATCCACGAGCGTGCCGTGCAGGGCGTGCAATGCGCCGTCGCCAAAGTCGGGCGGCTCGCTGTCATGGCGCCCGGGCTCCGATGGCGGCTCGGTGATCGCTTCGGTTCCGATGACGACGAGGCGCTCGGCACCGAGATCGAGAGCCGGCTTGATCGGGGTGTTGAGCCGCGTGCCACCGTCCACGTACCAGCCGCGCGCCTCGGCCGGTGTCTCGACCCGGACCGGCGGGAAGAGGATCGGAATCGCCGCCGAGGCCCGGACATGTTCATCGGAGAGCGCGGTCGGGACGTATTCGATCGCGTGCGAATTGTGCGCTGGTAGCTCATTGTGGCTCTCGACGAACGCCACCGTGCGGCCCCTGCCCGCAGCGGTCGCGACGACCGCCACAGCATCGAGGAGTCCCTGCCCCACGTTGCGGTGAAGATCACCCCACGACATCCAACGCTTCAGGCTGTGCTCCAGCGGCTTGGGATCGAGCAGGCTCGGCAGACGAACGCCGGGCACCGACAGCAGCTCGCCGGCATATCGCAGTGCCGTCAACGGCAGCTGTTGGAGCAGGATTGGCCGGATCACGCTGCCCTTCGTGGCCTGCCGCCAGCGGTCGAGCAGGCCGGCTGCCTGCTCCTCGGCGTCTAGGTGCGCGCTAGCTCCCATGTAGCCGGCATTGATCGCGCCGACGCTTGTGCCCACAAACAGCGTCGGTCGCTGATTACGCGCATCGAGCGCGGGCGAGAGGATCGAGATCGCGCCGGCCTCGTAGGCGCCGCGAGCGCCGCCGCCTGACAGCACGCTTCCGATCCGGGGAGCACCTGCATCTGAAACGCTGCGCATCGATTGTCCATGATCCGCGCCGCCAAGAGATCCCGCGCAGCTCAAAGGTAGCTGCGCCGGCGAGTCCTCTCACGAGCGCGGTGCCCGAGGGTTGGGTGCACCGCGACAACCTCGACTTATCAACAGTGCAGCACATCCCAGCACGCTGCCCGGCGCTCGCTCTGCTGGTGGCGATGCCGCGCCCGCCACGTGTGCGTCGGGGACAGCGCCGCAGTGGCCGATGGCGGGCCCCCCGTGCGGCGACGAGACCGCGGCTACAGCTCCGCGATCCGCCGCTCCAGAAAGCGCCGCTCGCGCTCTGAGCGCGCGAGCTCTAGCGCACGCTCGAACGCTTCCCGGGCCTCGTCGGTGCGCCCCAGGCGGCGCAGCAGCTCCCCCCGCGTGGAGTGCAGGTACTGGTAGTCGCCCAGCTCGAGACGGTTGACGATCTCAAGTGCCGGCCCCACCGAGCCGGCCTGCGCGACCGCGACCGCGCGGTTGAGCTCCACGACCGGCGAATGCGTGATCTCCGCAAGCTGCTCGTACAGCGCCGCGATCTCGCTCCAGTCGATCTGCTCGCCGGTCTGAAGCGAGGCGATCGCGGCCTGGAGCACGTACGGGCCGCGCCCGCGCAGCGCGATCGCCCGCTCTAGCGCCCCCCGGCCGGCCGCGAGCTCGGCCGCGTCCCATAGTGAGCGGTCCTGCTCCTTGAGCAGCACCAGCTCATCGCCGGCGAACCTCGCCTCGCGCCGCGCGTGATGGATCATCATCAGCGCCAGCAGCCCGTGCACCTCCGGCTCGTCGGGCATCAGCACAGCGAGCAGCCTGCCCAGCCTGATCGCCTCGGCTGCGAGGTCGACGCGGCCCGAGTATCCCTCGTTGTAGATCAAATAGACCACCGCCAGCACCGCCTCCAGCCGATCCGGGAGCAGATGCTCGGCGGGGACAGCAAACGGGATGCCGGCCTGCTTGATCTTTGCCTTGGCGCGCGAGAGCCTGCGCTTCATCGTCTCCTCGGAGACGATGAACGCGTGCGCGATCTCCTCCGTGGTCAGGCCGCCTAGCGCGCGCAGAGTGAGCGCGACCTGCGCCTCGAGCGCCAGCGCCGGGTGACAGCAGGTGAAGATCAGCTCGAGGCGCTCGTCCTCGATCGTCGTGTCGTCGATCTCGTCCATGGTCGCCTGTGGCACCTCCAGCAAGCGGGTCTTCTCGGCGAGCGTTCGCTCCCGGCGAATCCGGTCGATCGCCCGGTTACGCGCCGTGACGACCAGCCATGCACCCGGGTTTGCGGGGATGCCGTCGTGCCGCCAACGCTCGGCCGCGACCGCGAACGCCTCCTGAGCGGCCTCCTCGGCGAGGTCGAAGTCGCCAAGGAAGCCGATCAGCGAGGCAAGCACCCGCCCCCATTCATCGCGGAAGACCTGATCGAGCAGCGCTAGCGCTCCACCAGCGGCCTGATCTCGACCCCGCCACCGAACCGAGCCGCGGGCACCCTCGCCGCCAGCTCGATCGCCTCATCCATGTTCTGAGCCTCGAACACGTAGTAGCCGCCAAACACCTCCTTGGTGTCGGCGAACGGACCGTCGGTCGTCAGTGCGCGGCCGTCTTGCACGCGAACCGTTGTGGCCGTCTCAACGGGCTGCAGCTGGCCGCTGCCCACACAGCGCGAATCGGCAGTCAGCGCCATGTACTCGCCCAACGCCTTCTCGTACTCGTCCTTCGGCAGCGCCTCATGTGAACCCGGCGCTGAGTAGATCAGCAGTGCGTACTTCATCTCGAACCTCCTGCAAAGAGACTTATTGTCGCCACCAAGACGAACGGGGAGCCGCTCAGGGGACGTGCTGAGCGGCGGGCGCACCTCCACCGCGGCGCCGCGCCGCCGGCACGCTCGCGGCGAACTCGACCGCGCTCTGGAGGCCATCTAGTCGGCGACGCGGAAATCCGCCGAACACGTTCGTCTTCGGCGAGCGGCCCGTCCGTACTCAAGGTCCGCCAGCCTGCAGGCAGCACTCGGCCTGCGCGCCCGGGGCACAGTCGTAGCCGGTCCTCAGCTCAGCCATGCGGACAGCTCCTCCAGAGCCTCCGGGATGACGTAGTAGTAGGCCCACAGCCCGCGGCGCTCGGAGTCCACAATGCCCGCGTCGCGAAGCTTCTTCAAGTGATGCGAAAGCGTGGGCTGGGAGATCTCGAACAGGGGCACGAGCTCACACACGCACACCTTGCCGGCGTGCCTGCGCAGCACGTCGACGAGCTGAAGGCGCACGGGGTCGCCGAGCGCCTTGGCGACCACGGCCATGCGGCTCGCCGCCTCACGCTGCACGTCTGGGTAGACGACGGGCTCGCAGCAGCGCTCGCCCGCAGGGCGCTTCTGCTTGGGGGCAAGTTCCAGATCGACAGCCATCTATGTACATATATCGATTGAACCGACATCTGTCAATGGATAGGGTTTTGGATCGTGACCGACGCCGCAGCGGTGATCACTGACGTTCACGCCAACCTCCCCGCGTTGCAGGCCGCGCTCAGGCGCATCGACGATCTGGGCATCGACCACGTCTACTGCGGCGGTGACCTGGTGGGGTACGGGCCGCACCCTAACGAGGTGTGCACGTTGATCGCCGAGCGCCAGATACCGACGATCTACGGCAACTACGACTACGCGATCGCGCGCGATGAACACGACTGCGGCTGCGCCTACGTCACTCCTCACGAGCGCGAGCTCGGGCAGCTCTCGGTCGAGTGGACGCTCACCCATACCGAGCAGGCGGCCAAGGACTTCATGCGCGGCTTGTCGTTCGACCTGCGCTTCCCGGTCGGGGCGGTTAACGTCCACCTCGTCCACGGCTCGCCGAGAAAAGTCAACGAGTACCTCTTCGTGGACAAGCCGGCGAGCCTCTATGAGCGGCTCGCTGCGGCCGAGAGCGATCCGGTATTGGCATTCGGCCATACCCACAAACCGTGGGCGCGAGAATTCGGCGGCGTGCTGTTCATCAACTGCGGCTCGGTGGGCAAGCCCAAGGATGGTGACCCGCGCGCGGCCTTCGCGATCCTGCACCCCGCGCGCGAGAAGGTGCAGGTGACGATCGAGCGCGCCGACTACGACGCCGGCGCGGTCGCGGCACAGGTTCGGAGCGCCGGGCTGCCGGGCGAGTACGCCGAGAAGCTGCTCTTGGCCGCCTGAACGGAGCGTTTGAGGTACGTGCTTTTCGTCTTTAACCCACGACGCCAGGCGCTCGCAGATGGCGCTGACCTTCTTCGAACGGCTCGGCCGCCCGGGCGTTACGCGCCGAGCCAGCGGGCAGCGAAGCGGCTGAGGTGCCATGCGACGCGATCGGAGACCGGGCGTGAGCGGAACTAGCACTCCTCCGCTCCCCCGCAGAGCGCTCGCCGAGCTCCTCGGATCGGCGTTCCTCGCGGCGCTCGTGATCGGCTCGGGCATCGCTGCGCAGGAACTCTCCCCCGGGAACGTGGGCCTGCAGCTGTTCGAGAATGCCGCTGCCACCGCGGCTGGCCTGTTCACGATCATCCTCATGTTCGGCCCCGTCTCCGCCGGCCACTTCAACCCGGTGGTCTCGGTCGTCGACGCGAGCTACGGCGGCATCAGCTGGCGCGACGCGCTCACATACGTGCCCGCCCAGGTGGCCGGCTGCACGCTCGGCGCCATCGCCGCCAACGGCATGTTCACCAAGGCGGCCATCAGCCTCTCAACGCACCATCGCGCCTCGTCCGCCCACCTCTTTGGCGAGGTGATCGCCACTGCGGGCCTCGTACTCGTGATCTTCACCCTCGCGCGTACGCGGCGCAGTCATATGGCGCCCGCGGCCGTGGGCGCCTACATCGGCGCTGCCTACTTCTTCACCAGCTCCGCCAGCTTCGCCAACCCCGCGATCACCGTCGGACGGATGTACTCGAACACGTTTGCGGGCATCGCGCCGGCGTCGGTACCCGGCTTCGTGCTCGCTCAGCTGGTCGGCGGGGCGGCGGCGGTCCTCGCTCTCCGGGTGCTCTATCCGGACCACACACCTGCCGATGCCGCCGAGGTCGTGTTGCCACGCGGCGGTCCAGTCGACATAGCAATCGCCATGCTTCCGGAGTCGACAAGCCGGGAGTAAGCCTTCAGGCAGGACGCCGAGACGCTCAACCGAGCCTTCGGTGGGGTCGGCGCGGCGTTGGGCGCACGGCAGTCGTGATGGTCCTCAACCAGAAGTCCGCGCGCAAGCTTCGCGCGGACCAGTCAGCGTCACGACACCTTGGCCGACCGCGTCGGAGCCGGGCTTTATGCCGACCTGCAAACCTTCTGCTCATGCAAACGAGCCGGCCCGCGCGGCCGCCCGACCTGCTTCCGCCTGAGCCCTCGGAGCCTCCGGTGGTTCAGACGATGCGCTGGATCCGCTCGCCGATCGACTTCCTGGAGTCGTGCCGGCGCCGGCTCGGCGACACGTTCAGCGTGCGCTTCATCGGCTTCCAGACGCCGATGGTGATGCTGTCGGACCCGGAGGCGGTCAGGGCCCTGTATACCGCGCGAGACAGCGGGCTGCCGCCGGGCCGCACGCTCGGGCTGCGGCCCGTGATGGGCCCTCGGTCGATCCTGTTGCTCGAGGGACAGGAGCATCTGGCGCGCCGCAAGCTGATGCTGCCGCCGTTCCACGGCGAGCGGATGCGGGCCTACGAGGACGTGATTCGGGAGGTCGCCGCAGGCGAGATCGCGACTTGGCCGCGCGAGCGGGCGTTCCCGATGCATCCTCGGATGCAGGCAGTCACTCTCGAGGTGATCATGCGGGCGGTGTTCGGGGTCACCGATCGCGAACGGCTCTCGCAGCTGCGTGTCGGGCTGCGCTCGCTGCTCGACGACACGGCATCTTCCCGCCTCCAACTCAGCGTGCTGGTCGCGCGGCGCCTCCGCCGCGCTGGCCCGCCCGCCGGGCTCGACGGCCTGACGATGGACGTCGACGAGCTGCTGGCCGCCGAGATCGCCGAGCACCGGGCCGATCCGGCGAGCACCGAGCGCGATGACATCCTCGCGCAACTGATGGCGGCGACCTTCGAGGACGGCGGACGGATGAGCGACAGCGAGCTGCGCGATCAGCTGGTGACGCTGCTGCTCGCCGGACACGAGACGACAGCGACCGCGCTCGCCTGGACGTTCGACCTGCTTCTTCGTCATCCCGCGCAGCTGGCGCGCCTGCGCACCGAGGTCGAGCGGGGCGCTGAGGACACCTATATCCGCGCCGTCGTCGCCGAGTCGCTCCGCTTGCGCCCGGTCGTACCGATCGCGGGACGGCGGCTCGGGTCCGAGCTGCTGGTAAACGGCTACACGCTGCCGGCCGGCACCGACGTCGCGCCGTCGATCTGGCTCACCCACACGCGCGCAGATATCTACCCAGAGCCGCTCGCCTTCCGACCCGAGCGCTTCCTCGAGGACGCTCCCGCGACCTACTCGTGGATACCCTTCGGCGGCGGCTCGCGACGGTGCCTCGGGGCGAGCTTCGCAGAGCTCGAGATGCGCGTCGTGCTGCGCGAGGTGCTGCGCAGCTGCGAGATCCGCGCCGCCGACGCACGGCCCGAGCGAATCGCGCGTCGCAACGTCACGCTCGCGCCCCGCCGCGGGACTCGGGTCGTCGTGTCCGTGCAACCGCCCGCCGCCGCTCCAACGGCCACTGCGACGGCTTGAAGCGTTCCGGTCCGGCGTACCTGCGGCTCGTGCGGGCCGCGAGGCCCGGACGGGATCACGGCCGCTGGACTCCTCCTGCTCGCTGCGTGCGCCTACCGATCGCGCCGACGCACTCGCATTGGGGTCGCCGGACTACTGCTGTTCCGCGAATGCGAGCACCCTCGTGCCGACCCTACCGTGCTGCCTTCCGCGCAAGGGGCTCCTCACGCCACAAGTGGTGCGAAGTAGCCCGGGATGCACGAAGCAGGGACCCAGCTCCTCCGCATCCGTGTGGCGAAGCGGGCGCCGGTCGATAGAGGAGCTCGTGCTCCTCGACCTTTGCGCCAGTCTGATGAGCATCGGTCCGGATGGCTCGATTGTCCCGCTAGGGCACGTTGCGCGAGGAGCAGCAGCGCATCGGGCAGGCCGGCGCGAACGAGTCCTTAGCAATCGGTGCGCCCAGTTCCAGCCGCGCGGCTCTTGGGGGTTCACCCCTGGCGGTCAGGACCTGCGCGTTCGAGCTCGATCCGGATCAACACGCGACGTTCGCGTTCCATCCGCTCCCGGTAATCGTCCCAGTCGGGGTTCTCGTCCGGGAAACGCTTGTAGTAGTCGATCAGGGGGTCCATCGCCTCCGGCAGCGAGACCACCTGCGCAGTGCCCTCGAAGAAGAGCCACTGCCCGAAGAACCCGTTGGTGAAGATGCAGGCCTGCGCCCAGGGATCGCGACGGAGGTTGCGCACCTTGTAGGCGGTCTCCCTGCTCGAGATCATCGCCCGCCCCTCGCCGTCGACGTTCACGAGTACTGGGCTCTGCTGGATCCTGCCGTCGGCCCGGCGGGTGGCGAGCACGCCGCGATGGTGTTTCTGCACGAACGCGCGCGCCTCGTCGAGATCCACGGTCCGACTCTAGCTCTGGCGAAGGGCAAAGCCCATCGCCGTAGCGGATTCGCCCGTGAAGTGCAGATTCTCGCTTCCATACCGAGCGAGGGCCCTCCGCTCGCGGGGCCAAGTGCCCGCCGTTGACGAGCAGTTCTGACGGGCGTGCTGTCAGCTTCCGCATCTGTCCGGCGAAGTCGACTGAGGGCGGCCAGACGACTGCTTCGCCGGGCTAAGCGAGCGTCTGTCGAGCGGACGCGGAGATGCTCGGTGGTCATCCATCGGTGTGCCAACGAAAGCCAGACCGCTCTGGCTCGGGAAGCGTCCCGCCGCGTAACCCACCACCCGAGCTGCCTTCGGGGGCGGGCGGGAAGTAGGTCGGCGAGCGATACTCGCGGCAGGCAGACCGCGACCAAACTCGAAGGGCTCATCGACCGCGGAGACCCCTTCCTTACCATTCTTCGCCGGCCGTCTTGTCGGGGCCGCGGTGCCGAAACGTCCGCGGTGGCCGCGCGCCGAGTGCCCTGTGACGACTCGCTAGGACGACACGCGCGCTCCCAGGACGCCCCCAGGAAGCGCGCCGCCAGAACCCCAGCGCAGCCCGGCGCGTCGCGTGGCCACCGTCCTTGTCGGTCGGCAATATCGTCGGTGGCTCATGACCACAGTCGCCCGCGTGTTTGCGTCGGTGAAACTGGTCCCGGAGTCCGAGAGTCGGGAAGCACGGGAATACTGGGAAGAGCACCGGGACGCGTTTGACGGGCCTGCGTGGCTCCTGGAGAACATTCTCGATCCCAAGCGCGAGGCCGGAAAGACGCGCGCCGCGGTGTTTAGAAAGCCAGGGAGCGGGGAAGTACTGCCCCGGTCGAGCTGCGAGCAAGGGAGCGAAGGGGAGAGAGGCGGTGCGTGACGCGAGCATTCGGGGTTGGCTGCGAGCCGTCGCCGTAACGGGCGGGGTCATCGTGCTGACTGGGGTGCTGCTCGCAATGGTGGGGGTCGCGCGGGCCGGATACGCCCCGCTGAACCAGCCCGGGCCCAAGCTCGAAGTGTCGGGCCGGCTGCTGCGAGCCGCGCTCCGCTGCACGCCCGAGGTGGCCAGCGACCCGCGCGAGCCGATCCTGCTCATCCCCGGTACCACGCTCACGCCGGAAGCCAACTTCTCGTGGAACTACGAGCGCGCGCTCACAGCGCTGGGGCTGCCTTACTGTACGGTGGAGCTGCCAAACCATGCCATGTCCGATATCCAGGTCGCGGCGGAATACGTCGTGTACGCCCTGCGCAGGATGTCCAGCTTCGAAGGCAAGAACGGTGCCCGCAAGGTCCAGGTCATCGGCTACAGCCAGGGCGGCATGGTCCCGCGGTGGGCGCTTCGCTTCTGGCCCGACACGCGCAAGCTCGTCGACGACGACGTGGGACTGGACGCGTCCAACCACGGCACCGTCACCGCGGAGGCCGCGTGCCTTGAAGCGTGCGCGCCGGCGGTGTGGCAGCAGCGCGACAACTCCGCGTTCACCGCAGCGCTGAACTCGTACGCCGAAACATTCCCGGCGATCTCCTACACCGAGGTCTACTCGCAGAACGACGAGATCGTGGTCCCCAACCTGAACGAACAAGGGAGCTCCTCCGTGCACAGCGGCGCCGGCGAAATCGCCAACATCGCCGTGCAGGAAGTCTGCCCGGGCCACGTGGCCGATCACCTGGCGATGGGCAGCTACGACCCTGTCGGCTACGCGCTCGCGATCGACGCCGTCACGCACGCGGGGCCCGCGCAGGCGTCCCGCATCGCCGCCACCGTCTGCGCGGAACCGTTCCAGCCCGGCGTCGACCCGAGCACGTTCGCCCAGGACGACGCCAAATACGACCAGGAAATCAGCGAAGTGTTCGCCACCTACCCGCGCAGCAAAAGCGAACCGCCGCTGAAGTGCTATGTGACCGCGAGCTGCCGCGGCTGAGATGAGCACACTGCGGGCTTGGATACTCCTTGCGCTGGCGCTGCTCGCCTCCGTCGCCGGCGCGCTACCGGGTGCGGCGGCGGAACTGCCGACCGAACCGAAATGCGAGTTCATCGCCAGCCCCGGCAGCAGCAAGTGCATGCTGCCGTTTCCCGACGACTACTACACCAAGGCCGATCCGACGAGCCCCACGGGGCGGCGTATCGACTTCCGCGAACTGGGCATGCCCACGAACGCCGCCGGTGTGCCAATCGAAGTCGCTCCGTACAACGTAGGCGACGGCTTCAGCCCGGGCTCGGTGATCACGGTGAAGATCCCCGGGATCGAAACGGCCGCCGACGTGGCGGCGATGCGTACCGTGCCGATCAACGGAATCGGCCGCTACACCGCGTCGGGCGCGCCGATCTTGGTGATCGATGCGAGCAGCGGGCAGCGCTGGCCGATCTGGGTCGAGATCGACTCGACGGTCAAACCGGACAAGGCAAACGTCGAGATCCATCCCGCGGTCAACTTCACCTCGGGCCACCGCTACATCGTCGCCCTGCGGAACCTGAGAAACGCAAACAAACAGCACCTCGAAGCGCCCGAAGGGTTCCGCTTCTACCGCGACAACCTCCCCTCCTCCGAAGAAAAGGTCAACGCACGCCGTGCACACTTCGCCGAACTATTCTCCAAGCTCAAAGCCGCCGGCATCGCGCGCTCGAGCCTCTACCTCGCATGGGACTTCACGGTCGCCAGCGACCAGAACAACACCGGCCGGGAGCTCGCGGTGCGCAACGCCGCGTTCGCGCAGCTCGGCGACACCAACCTCGCCGACGGCATCGTGCAGGGAAGCTCGCCCACGTTCACTGTCACGAGCGTCGAAAACGAACCTGACCCCGGTGAAATCGCGCGGCGGGTCAAGGGCGAAATCGTCGTGCCTTGCTTCCTGTTCCCGAGCTGCGGGCCCGGCGGCACGATGGTGCTGGGCGCCGGAGGCGCGCCGGTCCAGAACGGCATCTGGAGCGCCAACTTCGACTGCATCATCCCCGCCGTGGCCACCACCGGTCCCGGAGAGTCGGCGCGCCCGTCGCTCTACGGGCACGGCCTCTTCGGAAACGCCGGCGAGGTCGCCTCCGGCCCGCAGCGAAGCCTCTCCCAGGCGCACGACACCGTTCAGTGCGCGACCGATGAGATCGGCATGGCCGAGTCGGACATCCCGTCGGCGGTGGCCGCCACTCAGAACCTGTCGCTGTTCGACAGGATCCCCGATCGCCTGCAGCAGGGGCTGCTCGACGAGCTCTACCTCGGCCGCGCGCTGATCAGCCCGAGCGGCTTCACAACCAACGCCGCCTTCCACCAGGACGGCACGCTCTCCACGCCGTCCGTGCTGAACATCAGCCACCTCTACTACAACGGCAACAGCCAGGGCGGCATCATGGGCGGCGCGCTTACGGCAGTATCGCCCGACTTCAGGCGTGCGTCGCTAGGCGTGCCGGCGATGAACTACTCGGTGCTGCTGCCGCGGTCGGTGGACTTCGACCAGTTCGCCGAACTTCTGTACCCGGCCTACCCCGACGAAGAATCACGGCCGCTGATCTTCGACATCATCCAGCTGCTGTGGGACCGCGGCGAGCCTGACGGCTACGCACAGCGGATGACCTCGAACCCGCTGCCCGACACCCCGTCCCACCAGGTGCTGCTGGACGTGGCCTTCGGCGATCACCAGGTGACCGACTACCAGGCCGACGTGGAGGCGCGCACGGTCGGCGCGAGAGCGCATCGCCCGGTCCTGTATGAAGGGCGCTGGCCGAGCGGGTTGCCGCTGTGGAGCGTGGACGGGATCGTCACGTATCCCTACACAGGGTCGGCGATCTACTACTGGGACGGCGGGCCGATCCGTGAAAGCGCGCCCGGCTCGGGCCAGTTCATGGGCACCGAACCGCCCCCGTTCGAAAACCTGCCCAACCGCTCGGGCGCAGACCCGCACGGCCTGCCGCGCGCCACTCCCGCCGAGCAGCAGCTCGTCTCGGACTTCTTCGAAGGCGCCGTTCAGGTGGGCGACAGCTGCAACGGCGGTCCCTGCTACTCGGGCAGCTTCACCGGGCCGTAGCGGGGTCCGATGGGCCGCGCGGGCGCGAGCCGCCCTGCCGGACCCACACAGCGCCAAGCGCGAGACCCTCAGCTTTGGTCCGCTCGCGGATGATCTTTCTGTCCGGCGCACGCACCCTACAGCCGCTCTGACCAGCAGAGCCTTCTCGACGATTAAGCGATTCAGCGGGTTTGCAGGGACCGTCGGTAATGGAGCTAGCCGGACTCGAACCGGCGACCTCCTGGGTGCGATCCACCGACTCTGCACACTGATTTCGTGTCAAAAGGTGCCGATTAGCGGGGGTTTGTGAATGGCCCAAATCCCAGCCCTCGGCGCGGATGCACGTGGATTATCGGCGATTATCTGCGACTCAGGCACTTTTGACACGAAATCAGTGTGCAGAGTCGGTGGATAGCACCCAGGA
>VAWK01000051.1:0-962 GCA_005885515.1 Actinomycetota bacterium
CGGCGCGCGTAAAGAAATGCAGATCCGGCTCGATCAGGCTGAAAGGCAAGTGCCGCCCAGCCCGAGTGCTGTTTGCGAGGGGTCGCCAGACCGTTGCCACCGCCGGCAGCGTCACGTTCACCGTTCGACCGACGCGCGCGGGAGTGAAGGCGCTCAAGAAGGCATTCAAGAAGAACAAGGGCCTTCCCGTCGTGGCTACCGTCACGTACCAGTCGTTGCGCGGCGGGAAGCCCATATCGCGCGTGCAATCGTTGATCGTCAAAGGGCGGCGCTAGCTGCCTGACAGGCCGCGGCCTAACAAGCACCGCGGGCACGCCGGGAAATCGTCAACGCTCCCCCGTAGGGCGTCCGAGCTGCACGCTAGGTTGCTCGCGCGTCGCGCTGGGGCGGCGGCGATCGATACGGAGACATGTTGGGACGGAGCGGCACACGAGAGCCGGTGGCCACGACGTCGCGCCGGTTTCAGGGCGCGCTTGTCATCTGCGTCGGTCGCAGATCGCGCCGGCGCATCCGGGCGCGACTGATCGAGCCGAGGTTTGCGCTCCGAATAGGGGTCGTTGGAGCCGTGGCTCTGATGGCGCCGGCCGTGGGTGCATCGCCGGCATCTGTGCCGCTCGTTCGAGATGAACTGTCCAAAACGCTGCCCAACCGCCCGACGGTCGAAGCGAAGGCGGCCTCCTCGGTCACGCAGACGTCGGCGACCCTGAACGCCCGAGTGAACCCAAACGACTCAGAAGTCAGCGAATGCAGCTTCGAATATGGCACCAGCACCGGCTACGGCAAAACGGCCTCGTGCACCCCCGCACCCGGTTCGGCCTCGAACCCTGTGGCGGTGTCGGCGGCTATCACGGGACTCTCGCCTAACACCACCTACCACTTCCGCATCTCGGCCGCGAGCGCTGGCGGCCCGAGCAAGGGCGCGGACGCCGAGTCCAAAACGCCAGCGGAACCGGTCCTGCCCA
>VAWK01000051.1:1007-1469 GCA_005885515.1 Actinomycetota bacterium
CTTCAAAGTCATGGGCGCGAGCTTGAGCTTGGCGACATATGCGATCACGTTTGTCGAGTCGGTCGTTGATCCGGGCACGTTCAGCTGGGTGACGACGTTTGAAAACGGAAAGTATGGGGTCTTCGCGGCCCGCGGAAAGAAATGCAAGGCCGGCTTGATCAGACTGAAGGGCAAGTGCCGTCCCGCTCGGGTGCTTTTCGCCAAGGGCAGCGAGACGGTGTCCAACCCCGGAAGCGTCACGTTCACCGTAAAACCCACGCGCGCTGGCGTGAAGGCCCTAAAGAAGGCGTTCAAGAAGAACAAGGGCCTTCCCGTCACGGCCGTTATCACATACCAGTCCCTGCGGGGCGGCCGGCCGGTATCCCGCATGCAGTCCCTGATCGTCAAAGGGCGGCGCTAGCCCGTCGACGAGCGGCGACTAGCAAGCTCTGTTAGCCCGCCCCAACATCCGTCCACGGTCCG
>VAWK01000051.1:1608-33561 GCA_005885515.1 Actinomycetota bacterium
GGCCGATCGCGGCTCGCCGAGGCGCGCTGGCGCGCGGCTGATCGATTCTGCGTGGGCGATGCGAGCGACCGCCGTGGCGGCGGTCGCTCTGCTCGCGCTCGTGGCGGGCGCGTCGACGGCGTCGGCGCGGCTCGTCCGTCTCAAGAATGGCAAAAGCATCAGCTTTCAGCCCGCCCCACATGCGCGCGGCGGTGTCGGCCCCGGCGCGCGCGCCAGCCAGCCGTTCGACAAATTCTTCGCGAATCTGGACTACAACGGCGGCCCGGTGATGCCGTCCAACACCAACTACGCGGTGTACTGGGACCCGGAAGGAGCCCCGGCGTATCCCGCCGATTACCGGCCTGGGCTGAACCGATTTTTCGAAGACCTGGCCCACGACAGCGGCGGGCACGAAAACGTCGATTCGGTCGCGACCCAGTACAACGACTCGTTGGGCGACTTCGCCATCTACAACTCCCATTTCGGCGGCGCCCTGGCCGATACAGATCCGTACCCCGTCAACGGCTGCCACAGAGCGCCGATCTGCCTGACTGACGCGCAGATTCAAGCGGAGCTAAAAAAATTCGTGACCGGACATGGACTACCCACGGACCTCAACCACGAGTACTTTCTCCTGACTCCTGAAGGCGTCGAGGATTGCTTCGAAGCGTCTGGAAGCCAGTGCTCGGCGAACGTTACAGAAGAAGAATTTCAGGCCTACTGCGCCTACCACAGCAGCATTGCGCTCGCAGGCGGAGGCGAGATCGTTTACTCGAATAATCCGTTCGTCAACGGCAAAAACTGCGATGACCCTGCAAACCACCCAAACGGGACGTCCGACAGCGTTCTCATCGGCGGGCTCAGCCACGAGCACAACGAGTCGATAACCGACCCCGAGCCCAACAGCGCCTGGGCCGACTTCGGCACCAGCGAAGGTGAAGAGAACGGAGACAAATGCCGGACGTTCAACGAAAGCACCGAATTCGGCACGCCGCTGGGCACAGCGCCAAACGGCGCCAAGTACAACCAGGTGATCAATGGTCATCTCTACTGGTATCAGCAGGAGTGGAGCAACCAGGGCCATCACTGCCTGCAACGCTTCACGCTCAGCGGCGAAGCGCCGATCGCGACGTTCACGAGCGAACCGGTCAAAGGCGCCGAAATGAAATTCAACGCAACCGGCTCGACCGCTGGCCCGGGGGTCCGCTACAACTGGCAGTTCAACGACAGCGCGCACTTGCCCAGCACGCCCGTCGAGACGACATCGCCGGCGGTCACGGTCAACCACAAATTCCCCGTCGTCGGAGAAAGCTTCGTCGTGGCACTGACGGTGCTCACGGCCGACGGCACGAGCATCGGCACGGCCCGCACGATCGTCGTTGGCGATGAGGGCCCGTCGGCGGCCTTCTCGATCAGCCCGATCTCGCCCGTGCTCGGCGAAACGGTGAAACTTGACGGCTCGGGCTCGAGCGATCCAGACGGCTCGATCACAAGCTACCGCTGGAACTTCGGTGACGGTTCGGCGGCCGCGACAGTCCAAAAGCCCGCGCACACGTACACCGCGGCGGGCACGTACACCGTGACGCTCACGGTCACCGACAGTAGCGGTCAGACGGCGAGCCTCTCGCACTCCGTGTCCGTCGGCAAGAGCTCGCAGGCGATCACGTTTACCACCACGGCGCCGAGCAACGCGATCGTCGGCGGTCCCTCCTATGCCGTGGCGGCCACGGCCTCCTCGGGACTGCCGCCGAGCTTCTCAACGGCGACGCCGTCGGTATGCGCCGTGTCGGGCTCGACCGTCAGCTTCATCGGCACCGGCACGTGCACGATCGACGCCGACCAGGCCGGTAACGGCGCATTCAACCCGGCGCCACAAGCGCAGCAGTCGTTTGCGGTGGGGGCCACAGCGGCGGCTTCCACGGCAAGCATCACGCCACCGCCGCCGCCGGGGCCGCTCATCTCACCGGCGGCGGACAGCAGTTTCCGCCTGCTGAGCGCGACCGTGAATCGGAAGACCGGTGCGATCACCGTTGTGGGGTCGCTCGCCAGCGCGGGCTCCTTCAGCTGGCGGCTCACGTTCCGGAACGGGAGGTTCGGCGTGTTCGGGTTCGGCGTGATCGCCTCGCGCAAAGCCCCGTGCGCCAACGGCTTCATCAGGCTGCGGGGGAGGTGCCGCCCGGCGAGAATCGTGTTCTCGCGCGGCAGTCAGGCCGTCCGGTCGGCTGGCACCGTGAGCTTCACGCTCAAGCCCACCCCCTCGGCGCTGAAGGCGCTCAGACGTGCCCTGAAGCAGAGGAGGGGCCTGCCGGTGCTCGCGGTGTTCAGCTTCCAGGCGTCCGCCGCCGGCGACCCCACCTCGCACGCGCAATCGCTGCTGGTGAGGCTGAAGAGGGGCTAGCCGCGCGCCCGGTGCCCTCATAAACTCATCGGGCGATGCCCGACGAGCAGACACTGCGCGAGGCGGCCGACGAGATCGTCGCTGCGCCCTCTGATGACGCCGATGTCGAGGTCGAGCGCGAGCAGGGCGCGCCGGCGATCGAGGAACTCGACGCCGAGACGCGCGCCCGCCGCGAGGCCGCGCTGCGCCACGTGCGCAAGTTCGGCGACCCCGCGCTGCGGGCGAGCGCCGTGCCCATCGATCGGTTCGACGCCGCGTTGAAGCGCGAGATCGAGATGATGACCGAGCTCATGCACGACGCCCTCGGGGTGGGCCTTGCCGCCACCCAGCTCGGGATCCTGCACCGGGTGCTCGTGTACCGCGCCTATCCGGAAGATCCGGTGACGGCTTTGGTCAATCCCGTGCTGGAGTGGACGAGCGAGGAGACCGAGACCGGCGAAGAGGGGTGCTTGAGCCTGCCCGGGGTCCACGTCGAGGTGGAGCGCTTCGCCGGCGTGCGAGTGCGCGCGCAGGAGGAGACCGGGCAGGAGCGACAGATCGAGGCCGAGGGGCTCCCCGCGCGGATCATCCAGCACGAGATGGACCACCTTGACGGGGTCCTCATCCTCGACCGCATATCTCGCGAGGCGCGCAAGGAGGCCATGCGGGCGATGCGCGAGGCGGCCGAGGGCGGGCGACGACCCTCGGGCGGCGAGCCCGACGGCGGGGCGAACGGCGCGCAGGCCGAGCACGAGGCGCAGCCCGCGGTCAGCTCCGCCAAGGCCGGGCCGGCCGGTTCGGGCTAGCGCGACGCACGCCGGCTCTAGGCTTTGAGCATCGTCTTTCTCGGCACCTCCGAGTTTGCCGCGGCGGTGCTCGAGCGCGTGTCCGCGAGCCAGACCCACCGGCCCGCGCTCGTCATCACGCGTCCCGATCGCCCGCGCGGGCGCGGTCGGAAGCTGGGCTCGCCGCCCGTTGCCGAGCAAGCGCGCGCGCTCGGGATTCCGCTCGAGCAGCCCCAGCGTGTCAACGATCCCGCCGTGACTGCGCTGATCGGCGCCCGCCGGCAGACGGTCGTCGTGTGCGCTTTCGGCGCGCTCATCAAGGAGCCGCTGCTATCCGAGCACGAGCTGCTCAACGTGCATCCCTCGCTGCTGCCGCGTTGGCGGGGTGCGGCGCCGGTCGAGCGCGCGATCATGGCCGGCGACGCCGAGACGGGGGTGTCGATCATGCGCCTCACTGCCGGCCTGGACAGCGGGCCCGTCTGCCGGGCCGGGCGTGAGCCGATCGGGCCGCAGGACACCTACGGCACCCTCTCCTTGCGGCTGCAGCCGCTCGCCGCGACGCTGCTGATCGAAGTCCTCGATCGCAAAGCACAGGGCCGGCCGCTGCCGTTCGCCGAGCAGGACGACGCGGCAGCGACCTATGCGGAGAAGATCGGGCCCGAGGACCGGCTGCTCGACCCCGCCTACACGGCGCCCGAGCTAGAGCGCCGCGTGCGCGCTCTGCGCCCGCACATCGGAGCGCACGTGATGCTGACGGGCGGGTCGCTTCTCGGTGTGCACCTCGCGGCGGTGGCCGAGGGGGCTCCTGCGGCGGCCGAGCGACCCGATCACGCCGGACCGGCACATGATCAGGGGCCATCTGCGACAGCGGCGCCCCGCCTGCGCGCCTCGGGCGATCGCCTGCTGATGGACTGCCGTGCGGGTGTGCTGGAGCTGCTCGTCGTGCAGCCGCCGGGCGGGCGCGCGATGGACGCGGCCGCCTATCTCCGCGGTCATCCGACGTCGCGCCTGTAGAGCGCGTTCACGCCGCCGTGTCCGCAGCAGCGGCAGACTGCGGCCGGTCGGCGCACGGGCGCTCGTAGCCGTGCGCATACGCCGGGGCGGCGATCCCCGCCGGCAGGCGCGGGTCGGCTTGCGGCGCGCCGGCCGCGATGCTGAGCGGGATCACCCCGGCCCAGGCACGCAGCGCGTAGTCGTCCTCGTCGTCCAACGGCGGCCCCGTGCGCACCTTCGCGGAGGCCTCGTCGATCGGCATCGCCAGCACCGCCGTCGCCTTGAGCTCGCGCTCGCTGGGCGGGCGGACATCTGGCCAGCGCCCGGACACGACGTGTTCGACGATCGCTCTGAAGGCCGCCAGCTTCTGTGCCGGCTCCTCCACGCTCCAGGCCGTGCCCAGCAGCACCGCCGAGCGGTAGTTGGCGGAATGGTGCATCGCGGAGCGAGCCAGCACGAGCCCGTCCACGATCGACACCGTCAGGCACACGCGCACGCCGCTGGCGAGCACGCGCAGGGTGCGGCTCGCTGCTGATCCGTGCAGGTAGACGACGTCGCCGCAGCGCGCGTGCAGCGTCGGGATCACGAGCGGCTGTCCGTCAGGCTCGACGATGCCGAGGTGTGCGACCAGGGCCTCGTCCAGGATCGCGTCGATCACGGTGCGGTCGTAGCTGCCCCGCTCGCGCTTGCGCCGCAGCCGCACGCGGTCCGACGGCGCCGCGGTCCGCGTCTGCCCCTCGGGGCCGGCAGCCGCTGTGTGCGCGGAGGCGCCAGATGCCTGCGATCGGTCTCGCGGGCTGGGGGCGGCTGTCATCGCGTCTTCTTCCAGGAGTTTGTTCTAGTACAGTTAGATATCTGATATGGAACAGTACACGATCCAGGCGTCGAGCGCGGAGGAGCTCGCCAGCAGCGTCGAAGCGGGCGTTGCCAGCGGCGCGCTGCGCCCGGGCCAGCAGCTGCCGTCCGTGCGGAGGCTCGCGGCGCAGGTCGGTCTCAGTCCGGGCACGGTCGCGGCCGGCATGGCCGAGTTGCGCCGGCGCGGCATCGTCCTGAGCGAGCAGCGCCGCGCCACGCGCATCACGCAGGCGCCACCGATCTCCTCCACGCGGGCGGCCATGCCGGTGCCCAGCGGGGCCCGCGACCTCTCTCGCGGCAATCCCGATCCCGCGCTGCTTCCCGAGATCCGCTCCGCGCTCGCGCGGGCCAGCGCGCCGGCTCGCCTCTACGGCGAGCCCCAGACCCTCCCCGAGCTGGCGGCGCTCGCCGCCGGCAAGCTGCGCGCCGATCGCATCGGCGCGGATTCGCTGTGTGTTGTCAGCGGGGCGCTCGACGGGATCGAGCGGGTGATCCAAGCGCATCTGCGCCCGGGCGACGCGGTCGCGGTCGAGAACCCCGGCTACGCCGCGCTGTTCGATCTGCTGCGGGCTCACGGCTTGGCGCTGCTCGGCGTGACCGTGGACGAGCACGGGATGCGCCCGCCCGAGCTGCAGGCCGCGCTGGCCAGCGGGGCGCGCGCGGCAATCGTCACGCCTCGCGGCCAGAACCCGACCGGTGCGGCGCTCGACCGCACCCGTGCGAGGGAGCTGCGCGCGATCCTGGCACGCGCGCCAGAGACCCTCGTGATCGAGGATGACCATCTCGGGGCGCTTGCCCCGGAGCCGCTGCACACCACCGTGTCCGGCCGTCGACGCTGGGCCGCCACGCGCTCGGTCGCAAAGGCGCTGGGGCCAGATTTGCGGCTGGCGATCCTCGTCGGCGACCCGCTCACCGTGGCCCGCGTGCAAGGCCGTCAGCAGTGCGGGCCTGGATGGGTGAGCCACATCTTGCAGCGGCTCGTGCTGGACCTGTGGAGCGACCCCGCAGTCACTGCCGTGGTCGAGCGCGCCGGCGCGACCTATGCCAGACGGCGGGAGCGCTTCCTGCGCCGCCTGGCGGCGCGGGGCATTCGCGCCAGCGGCGCCTCGGGCTTGAACGTGTGGATCCCGGTCTTCGACGAAGCCGCGACCGCGGGCGCGCTGCTGGGGCGCGGCTGGGTCGTCGCGCCTGGCGCAGCGTACCGGCTGCCCGGCAGCGCGCCGGCGATCCGCATCACGATCGCCACGCTCGGCGATGCGGAGTGCGACCGCTTGGCCGACGATCTGGCCGAGCTTCTCGATGTCGCCGGCTCAACGCGCTCCGGCTAGCGCGCGTCGGCTCACCGCGCACCAGCCGGTCTCGTTCCAGCTCGTCGCTGCGGCTCAGCGCTCCGGCCCCTCGCCCGGCATGGCCATCATGAGTACATGGTCAACAAAGCGAGCGCCACGATCGCCCCCGCGCGGCGCTGTGCCTTCGTGGTGCTGCGTCGCACGTTCGAGCATCGCGCCTACACCGACCGCGCGCTGCGAGCCGAGGCGCGCGGCCTCGACACGCGCGACCGGGCCCTGGCGATGCGCCTGGCAAATGGCGCCGTGCAGCGCAAGGGCACGCTCGACCACTTCATCGAGCGCCTCGCCGAGCGGCCTGTGCGGCGCCTGGATGCGCGCGTGCTCGCCGCCCTGCGACTGGGACTGTACGAGCTGCTCTACCTCGCCGGCGCGCCCGACCGTGCGGTCGTGGCCGACGCGGTCGAGCTGGCCAAGACGGGAGACCATGGCGGGCATGGCCTGGTCAACGCGGTTCTGCGCCGCGCCGCGCGCGAGGGCGCGGGCGAGCTTCTGGGGAGCCTCTCCGACGCCACTCCCGAGCAGGCGGCCGTCATGCACTCGCATCCGCAGTGGATCGCGCGGCTGTGGTGGGAGCAGCTCGGCGCCGCCGACGCGCGCGCGCTGATGGCGTGCGACAACGAGCCCGCGGAGGTCGCGCTGCGGGCCAACACGCTCGTCACCGATGCGCGTGCGCTGGCGGCGGCGCTGCCGGTGCCAACGCACTTCGACCCCGCGCTGCCCGAGGCGCTGGTGCTCGAGGGCCCCTTCGACCTGCACGCCTCCGAGCTCTGGCAGCAGGGGGCGGTGCTGGCGCAGTCGCGCGCGGCAATGCTCGTGGCACGCGCGCTCGCCCCGCGGGCGGGCGAGCGGGTGCTCGACCTGTGTGCCGCGCCGGGCGGAAAGGCCACGCATCTGGCCGCGCTGATGGCCGGCGGGGGCGAGGTGGTGGCGGTCGAGCGCAACGCCCGGCGAGCGAGGCGGCTCGAGCTCACCGCCAGGCGGCTGCGCGCCAGCAGCGTGCGCGTGGAGGTCTCCGATGCCCGCATCGGTAGAGGTGAGCGCGGCGTGTTTGACCGTGTGCTCGTGGACCCGCCGTGCTCGGGGCTCGGCACGCTGCAGTCGCGCCCGGACCTGCGCTGGCGGACAACGCCCGAGGCCGTCGCGCAGATGGCCCGCGCGCAAGCGCAGATCCTCGCGGCGGGCGCCGGCGCTCTCCGTCCGGGCGGCGTGCTTGTCTACTCTAGTTGCACCATCTCTCCAACCGAGAACGAGCAGGTGATCGCCGCCTTCCTCGATTCCCATCCTGACTTCAGCCTCGATGATCTCGCCGCCGCGCCGACTCCCGCGGCAACCGGACTGATCACCTCAGCCGGGCGCCGGGGGAGCGGCTTTCTGCTTACGCTGCCGCATCGCGACCGCACGGCCGGCTTCTTCATCGCCAGGCTGCGACGGGGCTGAGCCATGGATGGCGAGCGCGCGACGTCCGCCCGCGCGGCGGTAGATCTCGGTCCGCAGTGCCCCGATTGCGGCGAACCGTGGCTGCGCCCGACCAACCTGCCGGGGCGCTACCGCTGCGTCTACTGCCTGCATCGCTTCGAGCTGGCCTCCGTGTGCCCCAACTGCGGTGAGCACTCGACGATCGTGCGGATGTCCTCGACCGCGATCCTGCGCTGCAACAGCTGCGGCGACTCGATGCTGCAACCGATATGAGCGCCTCGCCCCGCGAGTTGCTGCGGGGGATGCGGGTGGCGCCATCGATACTGTCCGCCGACTTCGGGCGCCTGCACGAGCAGGTGGGAGAGGTGCTACAGGCGGGCGCGCGCGTGATCCACGTCGATGTGATGGATGGTCACTTCGTCCCTCCGATCACGGTCGGTCCGCTGATCGTCGCCGGGCTCGCCGAGCAGGTCCGCCAGGCGGGCGCGATGATCGACGTCCACCTCATGATCGAGCGTCCCGAGCGCCAGGTCGCGGAGTTCGTCAGGGCGGGCGCCCACTCGGTGACCTTTCACGCGGAGGCAACTCCCCACCTGGCGTATGCCGCCGATCTGATCCGCGGCGACGGCGCCTGCGTCGGCGTGGCGATCAACCCCGCCACTCCCGCCGCCGCGCTGGGCGAGATCGCCAGCGCTCTCGACCTCGCGCTGTGCATGACCGTCAACCCGGGCTGGGCAGGGCAGGCCTTCATCGAGCACTCGATCGAGAAGATCGCGCGCGTGCGCGCGATCGTCGGCGATGGCGTGGCCGTGGAGGTCGACGGCGGCATCGAGCCCGACACCGCAGCGCGCAGTCAGCGCGCGGGCGCCAACGTGTTCGTGGCGGGATCGGCGATCTTCGACGCGCCGCAGCCGGGCGAGGCCTATCGCGAAATCGCGCGCGCCGTGGGCGCCGAGTGACCGCGCGCTGGGCACCGAGTGACAGCGCGCTGGGCGCCCGGGAGAGCTATGCCTCGGCCACTCGTGCCGCGCTGCCGCGGCGGTAGAGCACCGCTAGCGCGAGCGCCAGCAGCGCCGTGGCACCGGCGTAGCCGATCTCCGCGCGCAGCAGCTGCCCGGCGACGGCGTGGGTGAACATCCACGCGACGAACAGCGCTGCGGCCGACAGCCAGCAGGCGGCGGCGGCGCGCGCCCGCCCGCGGGCCAGGGCTGACTGGTTGAGCGCGCCGGCGATGAGGTGAAAGCCCATCCCCAGGCCGATCGCGGCGAGGCCGAAGCGGTTGTAGCTGAAGTGCTGTCCGAACACGTGTCGCATGGTGAACGGTCCGATCGCCAGCAGCGCGAGGGCCACAGTCAACGCGAACGCGGCGATTGCCAGCACCGTCACGCGGATCGCCCTGCTGAACGCGGCATGCCCTTCGGTGGCCTCCAGGCCCGTGAGGTGCGGCAGCAGCGAGGTCTGGATCGCCTGGAACAGCTGCAGCGGCGCGCGTGCGATCAGCAGCACGTTGAACACCGGCCCGGCGAGCGCGCGGTTGCCCGAGGTGGCATCGACGGTCAGCACCGCGGCGTTCAGCAGCGTCTGCTCGGCGAGCATGATGCCCGAGACGACGAGCGCGAAGTCCCACCCGCGCTGCGGCGTCAGCTCGTGCGCGGCGACGGCCTCCTGCACGCCCTCGGCGCCCGGGCCGGCAAGCGCAGCGTCGACCTCCTCGATCGCCTGTGCGCCCGCCCGCTCGCCGTGGCGGGCAAATGCGGCCGGCACCACGACCAGCGACAGCAGCGGCGCGGCCGCGATGCCTAGGGCCACCGCGAGCTGGCCGCTGGCGAGCCCGACCGCGACCGCCAGCGCGAAGCACAGGCGCGACAGCGCCTCCATCAGCACGAGCCCGCCGTACAGCGCGAAGTACTCGTGCCCGGCGAGCCAGCCGCGGGCGAAGTAGCTGGCGGCGTAGGCCACCGTGCCGATGACCATCACGTCATACAGCGCCCCGTAGCCGTCGAACACGTGCCTGACCAGCTGTCCGCGCAGCAACAGCGCGGCCACCAGGAAGGCGAGCGCGAAGCCGGCCTGGATGGCGATAGCGCCGCGCAGCGACTGCGCCGTTTTTCCTCGTGCTCGGCGGTCGGCGATCGTGCGCGAGAGCAGCTGTTCCACCGGCCGGTAGATCACCGAGATGATCACGAACATGACCGTCCACAGGACGTCGATGCGCTTCGCCTGAAACCGGTCCAGCACGTGGCTGGCGAGCGCGAAGTAGGCGAACGTGAGCACTCCCGTGGAGGCGATCCCGATCGACAGGATCCGTGCCCCGCTCGCGTAGGAGCGGCGCTCGTTCTCGGCGGCGCGGGCGTTCACCGAGCGGCTATACGCGGACGAGCAGCATCGTCCACGGAAACGGCGAGCGGACCTCCACGATCTCGCCGTGGTCGCGCAGCAGCTGGATGAACGATCGCCGTGACCAGTGGTTGAGGTGGCCGGGGGTGTTTCCCAGCTGCGACCAGTACGCCCCGCGCGCCACGTTGAGCACGCGCCACAGCGGCTCGCGCGGAACCGACACGAGCAGGTGGCGCTGCGCGCAGCGCACCATTTCTCCCAGCGTGAGCTGCGCGTCCGGCACGTGCTCCAGCAGCTCGATCGCGCTCACCATGTCGAACTCGCCCGCCGCGAACGGGAGCTCGGCGCCGGCGAGCGTGCGATATTCCAGGTTGGCCGCCCGGTGCTGTGACCAGGCTGCCTGCAGCGAGGCCTCCTGCACGTCCACGCCCACCACGCGCCCCGAGCCGAGGCGGCGCGCAAAGCGCTGCGCGAGCACCCCCTCGCCGCAGCCGACGTCGAGCAGCGACGCGGGCTCGGCGCGGTCCAGCAGCTCGTCGAGCGAGCGCTCGAAGGCGCCCATCATGCGTCGCACGAGCGGGTTCTGCGAGCCGTACTTGTCGTAGGTGTTGCCGGTGACGATCCCGTCCGCCGAGACGGTGAGATCAGTCACAGCTGCACTGGCTCCTGCTCGCTCGGCCCGCGCGCCGGGTCACTCCGCGCCGTCACTGCGGCGGCCGCGTCTGCCGCCCGGCCGCGCGCGGCGCCGGCCGCGGGCTGCGGCTGGCCGGCTTCACCCGGCTCGTAGTGGGATGGCGCCACTCCGAGCTCGAGCTCGATCCGGCGCACGCGCTCGAAGGTCTTCTGCGTCATCACCCGCTGCGCGGCCAGCAGGTCGCCGATCACGCCCAGCGCCCACAGCACGACGGCGGCGATGAACAGCACGGCGCCGAGGATCAGCGACTGCACGTGACCCTTGCCGTTGCCTTCGGCGTAGGCGACCGTGAAGCGGATCCACACGCCCAGCGACGCGAGGCCGATCAGCGCGGCCAGGCTCCAGAAGATCCGCAGCGGCTCGTACTGGGCGTAGATGCGAAAGATCGACACCGCGTTGCGCCGCACATACGCTCCCATCGAGGGAAACAGGCGCGACTCGCGCGTGGTCGGGTTGGTGCGGATCGGGACGTGGTCGACCGCCACCAGCAGCTTGCCCGCCTGGATGATCGTCTCCAGCGTGTAGGTGAACGTGGATACCACCAGCATCTGCAGCGCCGCCTCGCGGTTGTAGGCGCGGAAGCCCGAGGTGGTGTCCGGCACCGACGTCGCGGACGCGCGCCGCACCACCCACGAGCCGAGCTGCTGCAGCGCCTTCTTCAGCGTCGAGAAGTGCTCCACGCCCGTCACCTCGCGATCGCCGATCACCATGTCGGCGCGCCCCTCAAGGATCGGGCCTACGAGCCGGGCGACGTCGGGGCCGTAGTACTGATTGTCGGCGTCGGTGTTCACGATCACGTCGGCGCCGAGCTTCAGGGCGGCGTCGATCCCGGCCTGGAAGCCGGTCGCGAGCCCCTTGTGGCTGGTCAGGCGCACGAGGTGATCGACGCCGTGCGCGCGCGCCACCGCGACCGTGTCATCGGTGGAGCCGTCGTCGATGATCAGCCACTCCACCACGTCGAACCCCTCCACCGCGTGCGGCAGCTCTGCCAGCGTCTGTGGCAGCTGCTGCGCCTCGTTGAAGCACGGGATCTGGATGATGAGCTTCATCCGACTCGATTGCCTAGACTTGGCTTCCGGCAGTATCCCAAAGCGCAGGGTCTGGGCGAGGAGCGCGCGGGCGGCGCCGGTTGCGGCCCTCCACGGCCGAGACTAGATGGAAAGCGCGACGCTCACCCGGACTTCACCGGGCACGATCCGGTTGGCGCGGCTTCGCTCCGGGCGCCCCGCGGGGTGGGCGCCGATCGGCCTTGCCGTGATGTGCGTGGCGGCCCTGATCGGCTACTTCGCGTTCCCCACCTACCCGACCTACGACTCGTTCTACGCGCTGCTGTGGGGTCGGGATCTGCTGCACTTTCACCTGCCCGACTTCCGCGTCTACCGCGGCCCCACCGAGCATCCGCTGGCGATCGCCTTCGGCATGCTGTGCTCGCTATTCGGTCAGGGCGGCGCGCGGCTGATGGTGCTGGGCTCGATCGGCTCCTTCGTCGCGATCGTCGCCGGCCTGTACCGCCTCGGCCGCATGTGCTTCGGACCGCTGGTCGGAGTGCTGGCCGGCCTGCTCGTGCTCAGCCGCTTCTTCTTCGAGAACCTGGCCGCGCAGGGCTACCTGGACGTCTCATACGTGGCGCTGATCGTGTGGGCAATCGTGCTCGAGGTGCAGCGACCGCGACGCGGCGCGCCCGTGCTGCTGCTGCTCGCCGCCGCCGGCCTGCTGCGACCCGACGCCTGGCTGCTGAGCGGCGCCTACTGGCTGTGGTGCAGGCACGGGGCACGCGTGCGGAGCGCCGCGTCAACCGCGCTGGGAGCGTCACCTGCGCCGCGGGCGAGGCGCACGAGCCTGGGCTATCTCGCGCTCGCCGCCAGCGCGCCGCTGATCTGGGTGCTGCTCGATACGGTCGTGACCGGCAAGCCGCTGTACTCGCTCAACTCCACCGCCGGGCTCGCGCACGCGCTCGGGCGCAGCCAGGGGCTGTCCGGCGTGGTGTCTTCGATGGCGACGTTTGCGGTGCGCATCGACAAGCTGCCGGTCGTGCTCGGCGGTCTGGCCGGAGTGGCGCTCGCGATCTGGCTCGCACCGAAGCGCGTGGGTCCGCCGCTGGCCGCGCTGCTGCTGCTGCTGGCCGTGTTCGTCGCCGAGGGGATCGCGGGCGCGTCGGTGATCGACCGCTACATGTTGGGCGCCTCGACCGTGCTGCTGCTGTTCTGCGCCGTCTCGCTCGGGGGCTGGGCGATGCTCGAACGGGGCTCGGTGCGGCGCTGGGGCTGGATGCTCGCGGCCGCTGCGCTGCTCGCATACGGAGTCTCCTCGGCCGCCACCACGGTGAACCTGACGAGTCTGCGCAACACGCTTGCCTATCACGAGGACTTCCACAAGGGTCTCGCCTCGGCACTCGCCACCCCCGCGGTGAAGACCGCGCTGCGGCGCTGCCCGCTGCTTTCGCTGCCGAACAACAAGCTGATCCCCGACGCGCGCTGGATCCTCGACAGCGTCGGACAGCGCAACATCGTCGCCCGCAGCCAGGCGCGCGCCAACTTGGCGAGGCGCGCGCACGGCCTCGAGAATCGCATCCGCCGCGGCAGCGTCGCTGTTTACCCGCTTGGTGCAGCCGTGTTCTTCGAGGCGATCGTGGATGTCGGCGACGACCCCCGCGACCAGGTGCCACTGGCCGGCTTCAAGCAGATCTACACCAGCCGCTACTACGCGATCTATGCCAACTGCTGAGGCGCCACGCCGCTGGGCGTGGCCGCTGCTGGGCGGCGTGCTGGCGGTGGGCCTTCTGCTGCGCCTGTGGGGCATCCGCCAGGGGCTGCCGTACGCCTACAACGCCGACGAGGCCGACCACTTCGTGCCGCGCGCGGTGGACATGTTCGCGCACGGGCTGAACCCGCACTACTTCGCCAACCCGCCCGCCTACACCTACCTGCTGCACTTCCTGCTGTCGATCGCCTACGGCGGCAAGCACGGCGTGCTGAGCACCTTTGCGCTGCACCCGGCGAGCGTGTACACGTTCGCGCGCGCGACCGCGGCGGCGCTCGGCGCCCTGGCCCTGTGGCTCACCTACCTCGCGGGCGCGCGCCTGCTCGGGCGCGCCGGCGGCTTGCTGGCGGCGGCGATCGAGGCGGTCGCCTTCCTGCCCGTGTACTACTCGCACGTCGCCGTCAACGACGTCCCCACGCTCGCGCCGCTGACGTTGTCGCTGGTGGGGACCGCGGGCGTGCTGCGCAAAGGCCGCACGCGCGATTGCCTGCTCGCGGGCGCCGGCCTGGGCGTCGCCTGCGCGAGCAAGTACACGGCCGGGATCGCGCTGGCCCCGTTGATCGCGGCGATCGCCGCGCGCTACCTCTCAGGCGAAGTGGACGCTGCCCGGCGCGCGGTCAGGAACATCGCCGTCGCCGCGGCCGCGTCGCTGGGGGCGTTCGTGCTGGCCAACCCCTACTCGGTGCTCGACTACGCGAGCTTTCACCAGGGGGTCATCCACCAGTCGACCCTGTCGGCCGAATCGCAGGGCAAGCTGGGCGCGCCGCGGCACGGCGGACTGGCCTACTACCTCTGGTCGCTGACCTGGGGGCTCGGTTGGGCGCCGGCGCTGGCGGCGCTCGCCGGCGCCGTGACGGTGTGGCGGCGCGAGCCCGCGCTCGGCTGGCTGCTGGTGCCGGCGCCGCTGCTGTTCCTGGCCTTCATGGGCGCGCAGGGGCGCTACTTCGGGCGCTGGCTGATGCCGATCATGCCGATCGTGTGCCTGCTGGCGGCGCTGTTCGCGCTGCAGGCGGCGCCCCGCGTGGCGCGCGTGGTGGGGCTGGCGCGGGTGTGGGCCGGCGGCCTGCGCGGCGGCGGCGACCCGGGCGAGGCCGGCGCTGCGCGCGAGCGCCGGGCGCGGCCGCGGTACGCGCTCGCCGCCGCGACGGCCGCGTTGGCGGCGGCGCTCCTGGCGCAGGGATTGATCCACGGCATCCACGCGGGCGCCGTGCTCTCGCGCGCCGACACCCGCAACCTCACGCGGGCGTGGCTGGTGGCGCACGTGCCCGCCGGCACGCCGATCGTGGCCGAGCCCGTCTCGCCGGACGAATGGGCGCGCGAAACCAGGCCCGGGACGGCGACCTCGGGCAACCCCTATCGCTGGAGGAAGTACCCGTCGCTCGAGTCGCGGATCACGCCCACGGGCGCGCTGCGGCCGTACGGCCTGAAGCTGGTGACGATCGAGAACTACGAGCGCACGCTCAGCCCGGCGCTGATCGACTTCTACGAGCGCAACGGCTATTGCTGGGTGGTCAGCGGCTCGACGCAGTCTGGGCGCGCGTTCGCCGATCCGGCCGCGGTGCCCGCGGCGGTCGCCTACTACCACGCGCTCGCGCGCCGGGGTGAGGTGGCCTACCGCATCTCTCCCTTCAGGCGCGGCGCCCGCCCGGTCGCGTTCGGCTTTGACTGGAGCTTCAACTACTACCCGCTCGCCTACTACAGGCCCGGCCCGGTGATGACCGTGTACCGGCTGCGCGCGGGCCGGTGCGGCGGCTGAGCGAGGTTATCCTCACTTTCACATGTCCACCTGCACGGACACCGACAGGGCGCACCTGGCGCGCGCGATAGAGCTGGCCGGCCGCGGCGCGGGCGCAGTCAGGCCCAATCCGCGGGTGGGGGCGGTGGTGGCGCGCGAGGGGGAGGTGCTCGGCGAGGGCTGGCACGAGCGATTCGGGGCCGCGCACGCCGAGGTAAACGCGATCGAGGCGTGCGGGCTCGCCGACCTCGACGGCGCCACGCTGTACGTGTCACTCGAGCCCTGCTGTCATGAGGGCCACACGCCGCCATGCACCGACGCGATCCTGCAGGCGGGCGTGCGGCGCGTGGTGGTGGCCTCCGACGATCCGTCCGAGAAGGCCTCCGGCCGGGGCCTCGGGATCCTGCGCGACGAGGGCGTGGAGGTGGTGGTCGCCGATGGCGAGCTGGCCGCCATGGCCCGCCTGCTCAACCAGCCGTTCCGCAAGCACGCGCGCGTGGGGCGCCCGTGGGTGCTGTTCAAGTCGGCGATGACGCTCGACGGCAAGGTCGCCACGCGCACCGGCGACTCGAAGTGGATCAGCGGCGAGGACAGCCGCGCGCTGGCGCATCGCTGGCGCGCGTCGGCCGACGCGGTGATCGTCGGCATCGGCACCGCGCTGGCCGACGATCCGCAGCTGACCGCCAGGCCGCAGGGCGCGCCGACGGAGCTAGCGCGCCAGCCGCGCCGGGTGGTGTTCGACACGCTCGCACGGCTGCCGCCCAGCTCGCAGCTGGTGGCCGCGGCCGGCGAGGTGCCGCTCACCGTGGTGGTGTCGCGCGCCGCCGCGCACGCCGACACCGACGCGCTGGAAGCGGCCGGCGCGCAGGTGCTCGTGGCCACCGGCGAGAACGAGCCGGCGCGTGTGCGCTCGGCGCTCGATCAGCTCGGCGCGATGGGGATCGCGGGCGCGGTGCTGGAGGGTGGTCCGCGCCTGGCGGGGGCGTTTCTGGATGCGGGCGAGATCGACGAGCTGCGGCTGTTCCTCGCACCGCTGCTGCTGGGCGGTTCCGCGCGCGATCCGCTGGAGGGCAAGGGGGTCGAGCACATCTCGGAGGCGCTGCGGGCGCTCACGCTGGAGTGCGAGCGCATCGGCGATGACCTGTTGATCTCCGCGCGCCTGCGCGAGTGGTGACGGCCGGCGACAAGGCGCGGCAGTGTTCACGGGACTGATCACCGACCTCGGCACGGTCGTCGCCTTCGAGCTCGGCGAGGCGGGGGCGACGGTGCGGATCGAAACGCCCCTGGCGCGTGAGCTTGAGGCCGGCGACTCGATCGCCGTCAACGGCGTTTGCCTGACCGCCTGCGAGGTCGGCGGCGAGCAGTTCGCGGCGCAGGTCATGAGCGAGACGTTCGCGCGCTCGTCGCTGGCAACGGTGCGGGTCGGCGCGCGCGTGAACCTCGAGCTGCCGCTGCGCGCGTCGGATCGCCTCGGCGGCCACGTGGTGCAGGGACACGTCGACGGAACCGGCACGGTGCTCGGCGCGCGCGCCGACGGGTTCGCGCGCGTGCTCGAGATCGACGCCGGCCCGGGTCTTGCGCGATACATGGTGGAGAAGGGCTCGGTCGCCGTGGACGGGGTCAGCCTCACCGTCTCCTCGGTGGGCGAGCATGGCTTCTCGGTGTCATTGATCCCGGAGACGCTGCGGCGCACGAACCTCGGCGACCTCGGCGAGGGCGCCGTCGTGAACCTCGAGGTCGACATCCTCGCCAAGCACGTGGAGCGCCTGCTTCAGGCGCGCCGCGCCGACGAGGCGGTAGCGCCATGAGCGCGCCGGGCATTGCCACGCCGTTCGCCACGATCGAGCGTGCGATCGACGAGATCCGCCAGGGCAAGATGGTGGTCGTATGCGATGACACCGATCGCGAGAACGAGGGCGACCTCACGATCGCGGCCCAGTTCGTGACCTCGGAGGCGATCAACTTCATGGCCAAGGAGGGCCGGGGGCTGATCTGCCTGTCGCTCACGCCCGAGCGCTGCGACGAGCTCGGGCTCGACCTGATGGCCGCGAAGAACGAATCCTCGTTCGAGACCCCCTTCACGGTGTCGATCGAGGCGCGCGAAGGCGTCACCACGGGCATCTCCGCCCACGATCGAGCACACACGATCCAGGTCGCGATCGATCCCGAGTCAAGGCCGCACGACCTCGTGCAGCCGGGGCACGTGTTCCCGCTGAAGAGCAAGGCCGGCGGCGTGCTCGAGCGCGCCGGTCAGACCGAGGCGGCCGTCGACCTCGCGCGCCTCGCCGGCCTGAACCCGGCGGGCGTGATCTGCGAGGTGATGAACGACGACGGCACGATGGCGCGCGTTCCCGAACTGGTCGAGTACTGCGCGCGCCACGGGCTGGTGATGGTCACGGTGGCCGACCTGATCGCCTACCGGCGCCAGCACGACAAGCTGATCGAGCGGGTCGTATCGACGCGTCTGCCGACCGCCTTCGGCGAGTTCGAGGCCGTGGGCTACCGCTCGCTGGTCGACGACAAGCACCACGTGGCGCTCGTGAAGGGCGAGGTCGCCGGACGCCCGGAGGTACTCGTGCGGGTGCACTCGGAGTGTCTCACCGGGGACGTGTTCCACTCGCTGCGCTGCGACTGCGGCGAGCAGCTGGCCTCGGCGCTATCGATGATCGAGCGCGAGGGCGAGGGGGTGCTGCTGTACCTGTCTCAGGAGGGCCGCGGGATCGGCCTGCTGAACAAGCTGCGCGCATACCGCCTGCAGGAGGACGGGCTCGACACGGTCGAGGCCAACGAGCGCCTGGGGCTGCCCGCGGACCTGCGCGACTACGGCATCGGCGCCCAGATCCTGGCCGACCTCGGCCTCAGCTCGATCCGCATCCTCACCAACAACCCGAAGAAGATCAAGGGGCTGGAGGGGTACGGCCTGTCGGTGAGCGCGCAGATCCCGATCGAGCACGCGCCCAACGCCCACAACGAGGCATACCTGCGCACCAAGGCCAAGCGCATGGGCCACACGCTGCACCACCAGGGCCTGAACCTCGACGAAGAACTGCTGCACGCCGAGCGTGAGCAGGACCGCGCCGCCGCGGAGCGCGACCGCGAGCCGGGTCCCGCCAGCCGCCGCCGAGCGCGCGCCGATAGACGGCGCCGCCAGTGAGCGACCGCTATGCGATAGCCGTCGCCCGCTTCTACGAGGAGCTGGCCGAGCGGCTCGAGCGGGGTGCGCGGGCCGCGTTCGCCGAGGCCGGGATCGAGGCCGAGGCGCTGTACGTGCCCGGCGCGTTCGAGCTGCCGCTGGCGGCGAGCTACGCAGCGCGCAGCGGTCGCTTCGCCGGCGTCGCCTGCCTGGGGGCGGTGATCCGCGGGGAGACCGATCACTACGACTTCGTGTGCGCCGAGACGGCGCGTGGGGTGATGACCGTGCAGCTGCAGACGGGCGTGCCGTGCGCGTTCGGCGTGCTCACCTGCGAGACCGTCGAGCAGGCGCTCGAGCGCACCGGCGGCGGGGTGCGCGACCAGGGACGTCGCGCCGCCGAGACCGTGTTGCAGATGGCGGCCCTGCGCAGCGACCTGGCAGCCGGCTAGACTCAGCGCGGATGGCCAAGGTGTGTCACAGCTGCGGGAAGGGTCCGTCCTTTGGCCACAGCCGCAGCCACTCGATGGTGGCGACGAAGCGGCGCTTTGACCCCAACCTGCAGAAGGTCAAGGTGCTCGTGCACGGGGCCCCGCGCCGCGTGCACGTGTGCACCCGCTGCCTGAAAGCGGGCAAGGTCACCAAGGCACCATGAGCCGGGCCGGCCGGCGCGCGCCCTTCGCGGGCGTGAGGGCTGGTCATCGCGCGGAGGTGATAGAGGTTTCGCCGTGACCGACACCAACCTGGTCCGCTTCCGGGCCGCCGTCGCCGGCGCGCTCGCGCAGCTGGAAGCGCGCCGGCAGGAGGTCAACGACCTCAACGTGTTTCCGGTGGCCGACGGCGACACCGGCGACAACATGGCGCTCACGCTGCGCGCCGTCCTGGACGAGCTCGACCGCCTGCAGGATGCCGGGGAGCCGCGCACGATCGATGAGATCGGTCGCGAGGAGATCGTGCAATCGGTGGCTCGCGCGGCGCTGCTGGGGGCTCGCGGCAACTCCGGCGTGATCCTCTCGCAGCTGATCCGCGGCGCGGCCGAGGAGCTCGTCTCGCGGCCGGGCCAGCTGATCGACGCGACGTTGATCGGGGCCGCGCTCGCCAACGCCGCCGACCGCGCGTACGCCTCCGTGCGCGATCCCGCCGAGGGAACGATCCTCACGGTGGTGCGCGAGATGGCGCACAAGATCATGACCGACGTCGCGCACAGCCCCGAGAACCCGCGCTTGGGGCCAGCCACCGCCGCCAGCGAGCAGGACGCCGCGATCGCCGAGACGCTCGCGCGGGCGGTAAACGCGGGCCAGGAATCGGTCAAGCGCGGCCCCGAGCTGCTGTCGGTCCTGCGCGAAGCGGGCGTGGTCGACGCCGGCGGCTACGGGCTGACGCTGATGATCGCCGGCGTGGTCGCCGCCCTGCGAGGCGATGCGCCGCCCGAGCTCGACCACCATGCGCCCGCGCGCATCAGCCACCCCGAGCACAGCTCCAGCACGTACCGCTTCTGCACCAACTTCGCCGTCACCGGCGGCGACCTGAGCGCACCCCGCTTCATCGCCCCGCTGGAGCAGCTGGGCGACTCGGTGCTCGTGGTCGGCGACTCGCGAACGCTCAAGGTGCACGTGCACACCGACGAGCCCGAGCGCGCCACCGCCGTGTTCGCCAGCGTGGGCGAGGTCTCGCGCCTGGACGTGGCGGACATGCGCCTGCAGGTGGCGCAGCGCGACGAGCGCCTCGCGGGCGCGGTCGAAGGCGGCGCCGGCGATAGCGCGGCCGCGGTGCACGCGCGTGCTCCGGCTCCGGCGAGCAGCGCGAACGGGGTCCGGCGCCCCCGCTGCGCAGCGGTGGCGGTTGTCAACGGAGCGGGACTGGCAGAGATGTTTCGCGAGCTCGGCGTGCACACGATCGACGGCGGACCGACGCTGAACCCGTCCACGTATGACCTGCTGGCGGGGATCCACGAGGTCCCAACCGAGGAGGTGGTGGTGCTGCCGAACAGCGCCAACGTCGTGCTGACGGCCGAGCACGCGGCGCGGATGTCGGACAAGCAGGTGCTCGTCGCGCCCACCGCCAGCCAGCAGGCCGGTCTGGCGGCGGCGATCGCGCTGATGCCCGATCGCAGCGTGGAGGAGAACGCGCGCGCGTTGACCGAGGCGCTGGCCCGGGTGCGCACTGGCGCCGTCGCCCCGGCCTCGCGCGACGACGCCCTGGGGCGCTTTCGCCGCGGCCAGGCGGTCGGCTTCGTCGAGGATCAGGTGCTCGCCTGGGGCGATCCGGCCGACACGCTGAAGGCCGTGGTGGGCAACCTCGCGCGGGCCAGCAACGGCGCCGCGCCAGAGCTGATCAGCGTGCTGGCCGGTCAGGGCGCGCCGCTGGATCTGGCCCAGGTCCAGGCGATGGCCGACGCCGGCATCGAGCTCGAGCTGCGCAACGGCGGCCAGCCGGGCTACTGGTGGCTGCTGGCGGCCGAGTAGACGCGCCGGTTACGACCGCGAAGCGCATCATCATGGATGCCGATGGTGGCTGCCGCCACGCAGAGCTCGGGACGGGCACGCCGCGCTGGCGCCCGGCGCGGCAGCCGCGAGCTGCGCGCGTTTGCCTCCGCGCGCGCGCCCACCCGCCAGGAGCTGCTCGGCGCGCGCCTGCGCTGGCCGCGTCCGGCGCGCCTGCAGCGGCCGCTCGAGCTTCCGGCCGCGAGGATGGCGCGGGCGCTGGGCTCGCTCGGCGTGCACACGGTCGGCGAGCTGCTCGAGCATCTGCCCAGTGACAGCCGCCAGGCGCGCACGGTGGCCGCGCTCGGCGCCGGCGAGCAGGCGACGGTCGCGGTGCGGGTGCGGGCGATCGCCAGCCGGCCCGTGCGGCGGCGAGGGATGCGCCCGCTCGTGCAGGCCACCGTGGCCGACGCCAGCGGCAGCATGCGCGCGACCTTCTTCAACCAGCCCTGGCTGGTGCAGCGCTACCAGCCCGGAACCGCCCTGCTGCTGCACGGCAAGGCCGATGGCCGGGGCGGCTTCCGCGTCGTGCACCACGCGATCGCCGGCGGCGAGGATGGCGAGCTGCAGGGGGCCGAGCAGGGCTCGGCGGCGGTCGCTCACTACCCCGCTGCGGAGGGCATCAGCTCGACCCAGATCCTCACGCTCGTGCGGGCGCAGCGGCCCGCGCTCGACGACATCGATGAGCCGCTGCCGGCCACGCTGCGCACGCGCGAGCGCCTGCCCGATCGCGCCAGCGCGCTGGCTGCGATGCACTTCCCGCGCGATCCCGAGGACGCACGCGAGGGCCGCGAGCGGCTCGCGTTCGAGGAGCTGCTGCTGGCGCAGCTGGTGTTCTTGCTGCGTCGCGCGCGGCGGCGAGAGCGAGCCGGCGCACGCGCGCTGACCGAGCCACCGTCGCTGAGCGAGCGCTGGCTGGCGCACGCGCTGCCGTTTGCCCTCACCGGCGATCAGCGCGCCGCGATCGAGCGCATCCGCGAGGATCTCGGCAGGCCGCAGGCGATGCAGCGGCTGCTAATGGGCGAGGTGGGCAGCGGCAAGACCGTCGTGGCGCTGTACGCGATGCTGCGGGCCGTCGAGCACGGCGCGCAGGCGGCGCTGATGGCGCCCACGGAAACGCTCGCCGAGCAGCACTTCGCGACCCTGCAGCGCCTACTGGGCGGCGAGCCGGTCGCGGTGGCGCTGCTGGTGGGTGCGACCCCGGCCCGCAGGCGGCGGGACATCCTCGGCAAGTTAGCGAGCGGCGAGCTGCCGCTGATCGTCGGCACGCACGCGCTGATCGAGCCAGACGTGCACTTTCGCGACCTGGCGCTGGCGGTAATCGACGAGCAGCATCGTTTCGGCGTGCGCCAGCGCATGGCGCTGGACGCCAAGGGCACGCCGCACACGCTGCACATGACCGCGACGCCGATCCCGCGCACGCTCGCCCTGGCCGGGTACGGAGATCTCGACACGAGCGAGCTGCACGAGCTGCCCGCCGGCCGGCTGCGCGTACGCACGCGGGTGGTCGCCGGCGAGCGCGGCCGCTCGCAGGCCTATGAGCTGCTGCGCGAGCAGCTGCGGGCGGGCAGGCAGGCATACGTCGTGTGCCCGCTGATCGAGCAGGAGGAGGATGCCGACGCCGACTCGAGCGCGGGGGCCGGCGCCGCGCGGGAAGCCGTGCGCGCCGCCACGGCTGAGCTGCAGCGCCTGCGCGGGGGCGAGCTTGCGGGATTCGATCTCGTCCTGCTGCACGGCGGCATGCGGCCGCGCGAGAAGCAGGAGGCGATGGCTCGCTTTGCCTCTGGCGAGGCCGACGTGCTGGTCGCCACGACGGTGATCGAGGTCGGGATCGACGTCCCCAACGCGACCGTGATGCTGATCGAGAACGCCGAGCGCTTCGGCATCTCGCAGCTGCATCAGCTGCGCGGGCGGGTCGGACGCGGCGAGCACGCCTCGGTCTGCCTGCTCGTGGGACCACCGTCCCTGCGGCTGCGGGCGCTGGCGGAGCACAGCGATGGCTTTCGCCTGGCCGAGATCGACCTCGCTCTGCGCAAGGAGGGCGAGCTGGTCGGGACCCGCCAGTCGGGCTTCGGGCAGTTCCGCGTCGCCAGCCTGCCCGATGACGCGCCGCTGCTCGAGCGGGCGCGCACCTGGGCCGAGGCGATCATCGGCGCGGATCCGGCGCTGCGCGCGCCCGAGCACGCGTTGCTCGCGCACGGGCTGCTGCTGCGGTTCGGCGGCGAGGCGCTCGAGCCGATCCCCGCGTAGGCGCCGCAACCGTGCGCGTGATCGCGGGAACGCTCGGAGGCCGGCGCCTGAAGGCCCCGCGCGGCACGACCACGCGGCCGACGTCCGATCGCGTCAAGGAGGCGCTGTTCGCGCTGCTCGGCGACATCGCCGGCGCGCGCGTGCTCGACCTGTTCGCTGGCGCCGGCGGGCTCGGCATCGAGGCCCTCTCGCGCGGCGCGGCGAGGGCGGTTTTCATCGAGCGCGACCAGCGCGCGCTGCGCGCGCTGAGGGAGAACGTTCGCGCGCTGGGCCTCGGCGCGGCGCGGGCAGAGGTCCGCGCCGGCGACGTGCTGGCGCTGCTCCGCACCGCACGCGGGCGCGCGGAGACATACGATCTCGTCTTCATCGATCCTCCCTACAGCCGCGCGAGCGACCTGGGGCGCGAGCTCTCGCTGCTCTTGGCCCCGCTGCTTGAGCCCGAAGCGCGCATCGTCGTCGAGAGCGATCGGCGCGCGCCGCTTCAGCTGCAAGCTCAGCTCGAGCGGGAACGGACCTACGGCGACACTTCGATCATGATCCACCGGCAGCCATGACTGAGCCCCGATGACCGAGCCCCAGAAATCGATCGCCGTGTGCCCGGGCTCGTATGACCCGATCACCAACGGGCACCTGGACGTGATCCGCCGCACCGCGGGCCTGTACGACGAGGTCGTGGTGGCGGTCGTCAACCGCTCGGTCCGCAAGAGCGGTGCGCTGTTCTCGATCGACGAGCGCATGCGCTTTATCGAGCACGCGATCGCGGGCCTCGATCGAGTGCGCGCGGAGCCGTTCTCGACGCTCGTGGTGGAGTTCGCGCGCAGCGTCGGCGCGAAGGCGATCGTCAAGGGGTTGCGCGCGATCTCCGATTTCGAGTACGAGCTGGAGATGAACCAGCTCAACCGTCGTCAGGATCCCGAGATAGAGTCCGTTTACCTGATGGCGAGCCCGCAGTACAGTTTTCTCTCCTCGAGCGGCGTCAAGGAGCTCGCGACGTTCGGGGGGAGGATCGACGACCTCGTGCCCGACGAAGTGGCCAGGCGGCTGCAAGAAGAGCTGAGGCGTTGACGATACGGGTTGGAGGCCTTAGACACGAATGGATGTCCTAGTACTGATAGACAAGCTCGACGACCTGGTGCACAACGCCAAGCCGGTGCCGCTCACCGACCAGGTGCGGGTAGACAAGGAGGAGATCTACGACATCCTCGACCAGATGCGCGCCACGATCCCCGAGGAGATCAAGCAGGCGCGGTGGATCGTCAAGGAGCGCCAGGAGATGCTCGCGGAGGCCAAGAAAGAGGCCGAGCGGATCATCAGGGACGCCCGCGAGCGCCAGGATCGGCTGGTGGGCGAAGAGGAGGTCACCAAGCAGGCCGAGCGGGCGGCGGAGGACATCGTCGAGGACGCGCGCGCTCGCGAGCGCGAGATCCGGCTCGGAGCGGAGGACTACGCCGATGAGATCCTCAACACGCTCGAGGTCAACCTTTCGAAGTTCATCGCCGCCGTGCAGCGCGGGCGCGAGCGGCTGGCGGGGAAGGACGAACCGGCCGAAGTAGGCTGAGCGCGGCAACGCGGGCCGCCGCGCCGGGTGGTGTGAGGCGATGAACGCGCAGGAAGCGAAGTACAAGCTGCAGGTGGCAAGGACGCTGCTCGACACCGGCATGATCCGGCCGGTGCGCCCCGACAAGGCGCTGCGCTCGCTGGCGGCGCTGCACCGCTGGGGCGCCACCCCCGCGGCTGCCTACGCCGGCTCGGCGATCCGCTACCCGGACCAGCCGGCGCTGGTCGACGACCGTGGAACGCTCACCTTCGGCGAGGTGCAGCGGCGCACCAATGCCCTGGCTCGCGCGCTCGGCGAACACGGCATATCCGAACAGGACGGCGTGGCGATCATGTGCCGCAACCACCGCGGCTTCATCGAGGCGACGGTTGCCTGCTCGAAGCTCGGCGCGAGCGCCCTGTATCTCAACACCGCGTTTGCCGGCCCGCAGATCGCCGACGTGCTGACGCGCGAAGACCCGGTGGCGGTCATCTACGACGAGGAGTTCGCCGAGCTCGTGCGCGAGGGCGCCGCGAACAGGATGCGCTTCATCGCCTGGAGCGAGCCCGGTGCCAGGCACGCCGAGCCCGTGCTCGAGGAGCTGATCGCGCGCAGCGCAGACTCCGACGTGCGTGCCCCCGCGCAGACCGGGCGGGTGGTGATCCTGACCTCGGGCACCACCGGACAGCCGAAGGGGGCGGCCCGCGCGCAGCCCGACACGCTCGAGCCGGCGGCGGCACTGTTCTCGAAGATCCCGCTGAGGGCGCGCGAGACGACGATGATCGCCGCGCCGATGTTCCACTCCTGGGGCTTCGCCCACTTTACGCTCGCCCTGCCGCTCTCCTCGACGCTCGTGCTGCGGCGCAAGTTCGATCCGGAGGAGACGCTGCGCGCCGTCTCACAGCAGCGCACGAGCGCGCTCGCGCTCGTGCCGGTGATGCTGCAGCGGCTGCTCGAGCTGGGCGAGCAGGTGCTCGCCCGCTACGACACCCACAGCCTGAGAGTGATCGCCCTCAGCGGCTCCGCCCTGCCGGGCGAGCTGGCGACGCGCGCGATGGACGTGTTCGGCGACGTCCTCTACAACCTGTACGGCTCCACCGAGGTGGCCTGGGCGACGATCGCCACACCGGCCGACCTCCGCGCCGCGCCCGGCACCGCCGGACGGCCCCCGCTGGGCACGGTGGTGAAGCTGCTCGACGCGCACGGGCGCGAGGTCGGGCCGGGCGAGCGCGGACGCATCTTCGTCGCCAACGAGATGATGTTCGAGGGGTACACCGGCGGCGGCGGCAAGGAGATGATCGGCGGCCTGATGAGCACCGGCGACATGGGCCGTTTCGATGAGGCGGGGCGCCTGTTCGTCGAGGGGCGCGACGACGAGATGATCGTCAGCGGCGGGGAGAACGTGTTCCCGCGCGAGATCGAGGACCTGCTGTGCCGCCACGGCTCGATCCGCGAGGCGGCCGTGGTCGGCGTGAGCGATGAGCAGTTCGGCCAGCGCCTGAAGGCCTTCGTCGTGCCGCTCGGCAACGAGCTGAGCGAGGAGGCGGTCAAGGAGTACGTGAAGGCCAACCTCGCCCGCTACAAGGTGCCGCGCGAAGTCGTGTTCCTGCGGGAGCTGCCGCGCAACGCCACCGGCAAGGTGCTCAAGCGAAAGCTACAGACGGCCTAGACGCGCGGACCACAGCGGGCGGCGCGCGCCGCGCTAGCCTGGGCGGATGGCCGGCGCGCGAGCCTTTGACCTCGACCTCGCCGGGTTGAAGCTAGGCGCCGGGGAGGGGCGCCGGCTCGAGCTCGAGGTGAAGTTCGAGCCGCTGCTGCTCGGTAGCCAGAGCTACGCGGCGCAGCCCGCGCGCGTGCCGGTTCGGCTCGACGTCTCGCGCATGCTCGGCGGCGGCTACGCGCTGCGGCTGCGCTTCACGGCGGCGCTGGCCGGGCCGTGCATGCGCTGCCTGACGGACGCCGCCCCGCTCGTGCGGGTCGACGTGCGAGAGGTGGACCGCCCGGGCGAAGGCGAGGAGCTCGAAAGCCCATACATGCGCGACGAGCGGCTCGATCTGGCGGCCTGGGCCAGAGACGCGTTCGCGCTCGGCGCCCCGGTCAAGGTGCTCTGCCGCGAGGACTGCGCGGGCCTGTGCCCGGTGTGCGCGGCCGACCTCAACGAGGCCGGGCCCGGCCACGCTCACGAGCGCGCGCGCGATCCGCGCTGGGCCAAGCTGCGCGAGCTGGAGCTTGAGTAACCAGCCCTGCTGGTAGCCTTGGCCGCCGATGGCGGTCCCCAAGAAAAAGCAGTCCCACAGCCGCACCGCGAAGCGGCGCGCCCAGCACAAGATCGGGCTGCCCGCCCTGAACGAGTGTCCTCGTTGCCACAGCCCTCGCAGGCCACACCGCGTGTGTCCGGTGTGCGGTACCTACGCGGGCCGCGAGATTACCTCCGAGCGCGCGCACGACCACGAGCACGACGCCGAGTAGCGAGGTGCCCGGCGAGCGGCGCGCCGGCCCGCTGCGGTCAGCGCAGGACGAAGCCGCGCCAGCGGCCGTCGCGGTGGACTGCAACGGCGCCGACCTCGGACCCGCCGAGGTGGCCGCGGGCGCGCTGATCGCCGCACGACAAGGCGCCCGCGCGATCCTGTTCGGCCCCGCGCGCGAGCTGCGCGCGGCCGCCGAGGGCTGCGAGCTGGTGGACGCGCCGCTGTCGATCGCTAAGAGCTCAGACCCCGCGCGGGCAGTGCGGGCGAGTCCGGAAGCGTCGATCGTGCAGGCCGCGCGGGCGGTTGCCGAGGGGCGCGCGCAGTCGCTCGTGTGCGCGGGCGGGACGGGCGCCGCGCTGGCGGCGGGCCTGTTCAACATCAAGCGCACGCGGGGCATATATCGCCCGGCGCTGGCGCTCCCGCTGCCGGTTCCGGGGCGGCCCGTGACGCTGCTGGACGTGGGGGCCAATGTCGAGGCGCGGCGCGAGCACCTGGTGCAGTTCGCGTTCATGGGCGCGGCGCTAGCGCGCACGGTGTTCGGCGTGGACAGGCCGCGCGTGGCGCTGCTGTCCAACGGCGAGGAGGCGGCGCGCGGGAGCCCGCTCGTGGTCGAGGTCCACGCCGAGCTGGCGCAGCGGACGAGAACCCCGCTCGCGGCGTTCGAGTTCATCGGCAACCTCGAGGGAGACGGGCTGGTGGGCGGTGTCGCGGACGTGGTCGTGACCGACGGCTTCACGGGCAACGTCGCGCTCAAGCTGATGGAGGGCGTCTCGCAGAGGACGCTGTCGGCGGTGCGCGACGCGGCCATGTCCTCCCCGCGCGCGCGACTCGGCGGCGCGCTGCTGCGAGGAGCCCTGCGGGCCTTCCGCGATGAGGTCGACCCCGAGCGTCAGGGCGGCGCCTACCTGCTGGGGCTGCGCCGCCTGGGGGTCGTCCCCCACGGGCGCTTCACGCGCGCGGGCTTCGCACAGGCGATCCTGCGCGCCGCGCGCGGGGCGCGCGAGGACATCGTCGGGCAGACCCAGCAGGCGCTGCAGGGAGCGGGCGCGCTGCGCGAGGCGCCCATGTCCGTGCAGGTCGCTAGCCTGCGCCACAGACGATGAGGGGCATTTCGCCGACCGCGAAGACGTGGCATTCGAGCAGGCCGTTGCCGGTGGCGTGCTGGCGCGCCGCCGTCCGCTGATGGGTGGCCGCTCGCGCGAACAGGTATTCGCCCTGATCCGCGCGCACCTGGCCGACGAACTCGACGTCGACCCCGGAGCGATCGGCGAGGGCACGCGCTTTCGCGAGGACCTGGAGGCCGACTCGCTGGACCTGTACACGCTCGTGCAGGAGCTCGAGGACACCTACGGTGTGAAGATGACCGACGAGCAGGCGGCGCAGATTCTCACGGTGGGGCAGGCGGTGGACTACGTGATGGCCCACGACGGGACCACCGATGCAGCCTAATGAGGCTGCTAGCCGACCTGCTCGAGGAGCTGCCACGGGAGCTGGCGCGGCAGGTCTTCACGCACGCCTCTTGGAGCGAGCGCCGCAGCGATTCCTACACGCGACTCGCGTTCCTGGGCGACAGCGTGCTGGCGCTGGCGGTGACGGCGCACCTGTACCCGCGGCTGGAAGCCGAGCGCTTCGGCGCCGGCAGGCTGACGAAGATCCGCGCGCAGGCCGTGTCGGGCGTCTCCTGTCGTGCGGTGGCCGAGCGGCTGGCGTTGCCGGAGCGGCTGCGCGCCGCCGCGCCGGCGGGTGCCGAAGACAGTGTCGCCGCGCTGGCCGGGACCGAGCGCGTGCTGGCCTCGGTGATCGAGGCAGTGATCGGCGCGTGCTACTTGCACGCAGGCTACGAGCGCACGGCCGACGCGGTGGTGCAGGCCTTCGCGCCGGAGATCGAGCAGGCGCTGGAGAACCCGGTCGACTTCAAGTCCTCGCTGCAGGAGCTGCTCGCGCAGCGCGGCGCCGAGGTCAGCTACGCGGTCACCGGCGAGGAGGGCCCCCCGCACGACCGTACCTATACGGTCGCGGTCACGGCCGACGGGCGCGAGCTGGGAAGCGGGCGCGGCAAGAGCAAGAAGCAGGCCGAGCAGGAGGCCGCGCGGGTGGCCGTCGAAGGCTTGCAGGGGTAGAGCGCGCGTGCACCTGAAGTCGCTCACGCTGAAGGGCTTCAAGTCGTTTCCCGATCGCACCCAGCTGGACTTCGGTCCCGGGGTGAGCGTGGTCGTGGGGCCGAACGGATCGGGCAAGTCCAACATCACCGATGCCGTCCTGTGGGCGATGGGCGAGCAGTCTCCGCTGGCGGTGCGAGGCTCCTCGATGCAGGACGTGATCTTCGGAGGCGCGCCGGGCGTGCAGGCGCGCAGTGCGGCCGAGGTGGAGATCGTGCTCGAGAACTCCGGCCCGGGGCTCGACCTGCCGCTGAGCGAGATATCGATCTCGCGGCGCCTGGAGCGCTCGGGCGAGGGCTCCTACCGGCTCAACGGCGCGCGCTGCCGGCTCACCGACGTGATCGAAGCGCTGTCCGACACCGGTCTGGGCAAGGAGACGCACTCGGTCATATCCCAGGGCCGGGTCGAGGAGATCGTCACCTCCAAGCCGCGCGAGCGCCGCATGTTGATCGAGGAGGCGGCCGGCCTGGGCAAGCACCGCAAGCGCCGCCGCCGCGCGCGGCTGAAGCTGGAGCGCACACAGCAGAACCTCGACCGGGCGCTGGATGTGGAGCGCGAGGCTCGCTCGCGGTTGCGGCCGCTGAAGCGGCAGGCGGAGGCGGCCGAGCTGCACGCGCGCCTGGAGCGCCAGACGCTCGAAGCGCGGCTGGAGCTGGCGCGCGACCGCGCCGCCGGACTCGCGGCCGAGCTGCGCGACGCCGAGCAGCGGGTGAGCGAGGCGCGCGGCGCGCGCGCGCAGGTGGAGGACAGCCTGCGAGCGATGAGCGACCGCCGCGGCCGCGCCGAGCGGACCCTGGCCGAGCGCGCGCGCCGCCACGACGCGCTCGCGCAGAGCCTGTACGGCGCGCGCGCGGGGCGCGAGCGCATCGAGCTGCGGCGCGAGCAGACGCTCGCGGCCATGCAGGGGCTTCGGTGGCGCATGGCGCGCACGCAGGAGGAGCTTCGCGAGCTGGGCGAGGGCGAGGGCGCTGGCGATGCGGCGCAGCCGCCGGAGCAGCCGCCGGCGGGCGGCGATGACCGAATCGCGGCGCTCGAGGCCGAGCTAGCGAACATCGAGAGCCGCCAGCATGACGAGCTGGACGGCGAGCTGCGGGGCCTGCGCGAGGCCGTCGAGCGCGAGGCGGCGCGCGTGCGGCAACTGAAGCAGACGCTGCAGCAGGCGCGCGAGGCCCGCGCGCGGGCCGAGGAGCTGGTGCAGAAGGCGCGCGAGGGCAGCGTGTGGTCGGTGACCTGGCTGGAGGTCCGCCGCGTGATCGCGGAGGGCATCGAGCACGCGCTCGTGAAGCCCGATGAGCGCGCGCGCCGGCAGGCGGCGGGCGAGGTCGCAGACCGCGCCGAGCGGGTCGCCCGCGGAGTGGTGGAGTACGCGCTGAAGGGAGTTCGCGCGGCCGAGGAGGCGCGCGAGCAAGCCGAGCTCGAACTGCGCGAGCTAGAGCGCCAGCTCGCCGAGGCGGGCGAGCAGCAGAGCCGCACGCAGTGGCTGATCGATCAGCGCCAGGCGGCCACCGAGCAGGGGCCGCTGGCGGTGCGGCGGGCGCAGCTCGAGGGCGAGCTCGCGGCCGAGCGGCGCCAGCTCGAGCGTCTCGCGCACGAGCGCGAGGCGCGCGTGCATCGGGTGCGCCAGCTGCGTGAGCGCCATGCGCGCGACGCGGCGTTGCTGCCGCTGGCCGAGCGCCTGGCGGTCGCGCTGCAGCAGGCCGCCGAGGCGGCGGCGGCGCAGGCGGCCCAGCTCGAGGCCGCGCTCGCCGGCGATGCCGCCGCGGGCGAGAAGATGGCGGCGGAGCTGCGCGCCTGCGCGGCCGAGGAGGCGGAGATCCAGGCGCGCCTTGGCGGAGCGTCGGAGGCAGTGACAGAGGTCGAGGTGGCTGCGCAGCGCCTGCGCGACCAGTCCGACGAGGCCCAGCTCGAGCTGCGTACGATCGCGCAGCGGCTGGGAGTTACCGGACCGGACCCCGGCTCGGGCGAGCCGCCGGCGGGCGAGCGCCTGGACGAGGAGCAGCTGCAGGCGATCGGCGCGCGGCTCGAGCGTCTGGAGCGCCGGCGCGAGCAGCTCGGCCCGGTCAATCCACTGGCCCAGGAGGAGTACGCCGAGGCGGTCGCCCACGTCGAGGAGATGGAGAGCCGGCGGGAAGACCTCGAGAACGCGATGCGCGAGCTTCGGGCGGTGATCGCCGACACCGATCGCGAGATCCAGCGCAGCTTTCAGGAAACCTTCCAGGCGGCAGCCAAGAACTTCGGCCAGCTCGCGGGGGAGCTGTTCCCCGGCGGCTCGGGACGGCTGCGGCTGGTGAGCGAGGAGCAGGCGCCGCGCGCGGTGCTCGGGGGCCAGCCGCTGTCGGAAGGCGAGCGAGGCGATACCGAGGCGGGGCGCGAGGAGGAGGAGGAGGAGGAGGATGACCGTGCCGAGCGCGAGCAGGAGGCGGACGAGCCGGACCTGCAGGGCGTGGAGATCGAGATCACGCCAGCCGGCAAGTCGACCAAGCGGCTGTCGCTGCTGTCCGGCGGCGAGAAGTCGATGACGGCGCTCGCGTTCCTGTTCGCCGTGTTCCTGGCGCGGCCGTGTCCGTTCTACATCCTCGACGAGGTCGAGGCGGCGCTCGACGACCTCAACCTGGATCGCTTCCTGGCCCTGCTGCGACGCTATGC
>VAWK01000075.1 GCA_005885515.1 Actinomycetota bacterium
TGGTAGTTGGCGTTCGGGTCGCGCCGCTCCACGCGGGTGAGCGACGCGCGAGCGAGCGCCGTCTCGAGCGCCAGGATGCGTTGCGCTTCCGAGTCGGCTGCGGCGGGCGCAACGCCCAGGAGCGCGAGCGTGCGTGAGACGTATTCCACGTACGCGGCGCGCAATGCGCGGGCGGTCGAGTCGGAGCGCAGGTAGTAGTCGCGGTCGGGGAGGCCGAGGCCGCCCTGCGAAGCCGCGGCGATGCTGCTGGTGCTGTTCTTGAAGTCGGGCGTGCCGTTCAAATTGAAGAGCGGATCCCAGCCGTGGTGGTGCCCCCGGGCGAGCGTGCGCGCGAGGTCCGCGGGCGACGCGATCGCGGCGATGCGGTCGAGCTCGTTCTTGAGCGGTTGTGCGCCGGCCCGCTCGGCCCTCGCGGAATCCATGCACGACGCATAGAAGGCGCCGAGCTTCTGGTCCGTCGTCTTTGGTGTAGCGGGCGCGCCCGCTGCGAGGCGATCGACGATGCCGCGCAGCGTCTGGTTGTTGCGCTCGACCAGCTCGGTGAAGCTGCCGTAGCTCGGGTACTCGGGTGGGAGCGCGGTGCGGGCCAGCCAGCCCCCGTTGGCGAACCGATAGAAGTCCTGACATGGAGCACAAGTGGTGTCCAGGTTGGCGGGGTCGAGGCCCCGATGCAATCCCTGGCCCGCGAGCGGACCAGCGGTGGCGAGACAGGCTATGGCTGGCACGAGCACGCGGTGACGGCGGGACATCCGGATCTCCTGGAGAGGGCGGGGATGGAGAAGCTACGCGCGCGGACGGAGGGATGTTGAGAGTCGCTGGAAGCAGGCCGCGGGTCTCCCTCCGCGACAAAAATACGCAGTCGCTTCGGGAGACCCGCGGCCCGCACCCCTACAGCCGCCTCGAGCGTTCGACGAATACCAGGCTCAGCCCGCTCCCTACGAGGAACAGCGCGCCGGCGAGCAGCATGCCCCGGTGCATGCCGACGATGAAGTGGCCCCCGATCAGGGCGCCGAGGAGCGCGATCCCCACCACGCCGCCGACCTGTCGGCTGGCATTGAGCACCGCCGAGCCGATGCCGGCGCGCTCTTTGGGGGTGTGATCGATCGCGGCGTGCGTCATGGCGGGCATGGCGAGCGACGCACCCACGCCCACGGCGAGCATGGGTGCCACCACGCTCAGCAGCGCAGCGCGCGCGCCCACCAGCGCCAGTCCCAACAGCCCCGCGCCCCCGATGGCGAGCCCCAGCGCCATCGGGAGGCGGGCGCCGCGGCGCGCGGTGACCTGACCCGACACGAAATTCATCAGGCTGATCACGGCCGTCTGCGGCAACAGCGCCAGCCCGGCGGCGAGTGGCGAGCGATGCTGCACCTGCTGGAAGAACAGGCTCATGAGAAACAGCTCGCCGTAGAACCCGAAGCTCAAGATCGCGCCCACGGCATTCGCCGCCGAGAAGGTGGGGTCGCGAAACAGCGCCGGCGGCAGCATGGGATGCGCGGCACGCCGCTCGCCCAGGTAGAACAACAGTCCCGCGACGCCAGCGACCAGGAGCGCCAGGATCACCGGGGCGGAGCCCCAGCCCCACACGCCGCCCTGAATCAGCCCGAACGTGAGACCGCCCAGTGCCGTGATGCCGAGCGCCTGGGCGATGAGATCGAGCTCGCCGTCCTCGTGTCGCGGCGCGGCGGGCACGTGGCGCAGCGTGAGCCAAATGCCCAGCACGCCGACCGGCAGGTTCACGAGAAACACGCTGCGCCAGCTCCAGGCGTGCGTGAGGATCCCGCCGACCACGGGACCGGCGGCGACGGCGACGCCCGTGGCGGCGGCCCAGATGCCGATCGCCTGGGCCCGCTCGGCAGGGTCGTGATAGGCGTGCCGTAAGAGCGCCAGTGACGCGGGCACCTGCACCGCGGCGCCCACGCCCTGGAGCGCACGGAACCCGACCAGCGCGCCCAGACTCGGCGCGATGCCGCACAGGCCCGAGGCGAGCGTGAAGAGGGCGAGCCCGGCGACGAACGTGCCCCGGTTGCCGAGGCGATCGCCCAGGGCGCCGGCGGTGAGCAGCAGGCTCGCGAACAAAAGGGCGTAGCCGTCCACCACCCACTGCATGCCGGCGATGCCCGTGCCGAGCGAGCGCGCCATGTCGGGCAGGGCGACGTTGACGACGGTCGAGTCGAGCACGGCCATGAAGTAGCCGATGCACACGGCGACGAGGACACGGGGATGGCGGGGGAGCAACATGGGCCGGGATACACGCAAGGAGCGTGCGCGGTACCGCCCTCCACCGTCTTCCACCGCCTTCCACCGCCCTATATTCCCGGCCATGCTTTCCGTGACTTTCTTGGGCACCTCGGCCGCCAGGCCCACCGTCGAGCGCAACGTCTCCGCGATGGCGCTCGTGCGGGAAGGGGAGACACTCCTGTTCGAGTGCGGCGAGGGCACTCAGCGCCAGATGATGCGCTACGGGGTGAGCTTCGCGTTGTCAGAGATCTTCTTCACGCATTTTCACGCGGACCACTTCCTTGGCGTGATCGGAT
>VAWK01000042.1 GCA_005885515.1 Actinomycetota bacterium
GGACGAGGCCAACAGCATTGTCGCCTGCAGCCCGCACGATCCCAGGCAGACCGATGACTTTGGCTTCGAACGGACCGAACGCGCAGGTTGATCCCGTGCCTTGGTAGCCACGGTAGGTGAGTGTCCCGCTGCAGCCCCCCGCCAGCGGACCCGTGGCGATGAACGGCAGCGGTTCGGTGGACGGCGTGTTCGTGACCCCTTGGCCCGTGTACCAGACCTTTCCAGTCGGATTGGCGGGCGTGCCGCCCCAGGTGCAGGTTGTTGCCGCCTGGGCGGATGCCGCTCCCCAGCCGCCGGCCGTCAGTGACGCGGCGGCAATCGCGGTGACGGCGACGATCGCTCGTGGTCTCATGTGTCCTGTCTCCTTTCATTCGCGCCCGGAGATGGCGCGCGATGGTCCTGACTCAGGTGGGCCGGGCAGCGCCGCTGCTAATCGCGTTCCGCGCGCCGGCTCACTCGGAAAGGAGACTATTGTAGCAGATACTTATATAAGTGCTTACTGAATAATAGCCCAGGCTCAGGGAAGGACCCCGGCGGCGCGCAGTTCCTCGAAGGGAAGGTCTCGCCACGGATCGCGGCCGGGATCGGCCCCCGAGGCTGCGAGCGCGAGCCTCGGCAGGTAGTGGTGCCAGCCAGCTCGATGCAGGGCGACGGCCTCGGGCTTCAAGCGCCGGTGCGCGAGCCGCACGACGGTGTCCTCGCCGTCGGGAGTCAGCGAGACCTCCACCAGCGTCGACTGGGGCGGGGTCTTGAACAGGGCCGTCTCCCAACCCCACGTGAAGACAATCCGTCGAGGTCGATCGACCTCAACGAACTCGCCGAGCATGGCCTCCTGCCCGGACGGGTTGACCCGGCAGACCCCGCCGGGACGAGGGTCGAGCGTCGCCTCGGTGCCCATCCACCTGACCATCTTCGCGGGGTCGGTGAAGTACTCAAAGACGCTGTCCGGGCTCGCCGCCACGCGGACCTCGTGCTCGACGAGACCCTCAGTTTCGCTTCGCTCTGCGGCCATCTCGCTCGGCGCGCTCCTCCTTCTCGGCGACCTCCTTCAGCCGGTCCAACTTGCTCGGCAGGACCTCGGCGAGAAAGTCGTGCAGCTGCGCGAGCCCCTCGGCCCGCACGCTCAAAATCCGCTTCGTGCCCTCGCGGCGCTCGCTCACCAGCCCCACGTCCTTGAGCACCTTCAGGTGCTGCGAGATCGCCGGCTGCGTGACGGCGAAGCGCGACGCGATCTCGCCGGCGCTCAGCTCCCGCCCCGATAGCAACCTCAGGATCTCGCGCCGCTTGGGCTGAGCGACCGCCTCAAAGACCTCCATGGCAGTAAGTTAGCATACTCTTATATAAGTCGTAACCTTTTCAACTCCGGAGCTCAGCGCCAAATCCTGGCCTACCGGCCCCCGGCACGAAGCAGGCTCCCGATCGTCCCGAGGCCTGCTCCCGCGGCGGCTGCGATCGCTACGAGCAGCACAAGCGGGGACGGCACCGAGGCGAGCGCGGTGTCCCCCGATGGCCCGATAGCAACCCGTGGCGTCAGCCGGCCGCGGGCCGGATGTTCTGGTTGACGCGGAAGAGGTTCTGCGGATCGTATGTCCGCTTGATTCGCGCCAGGCGGTCGTAGTTGTCGCGGTAGCTCGCGCGGACGCGCTCGTCGCCCTCGTCCATCATCATGTTCACGTAGGCGCCTCCCGCTGAGTACGGGTGCAGCGCTTCGTGGTAGTCGATGGACCAGTTTCGGATTTGCGGCGCGTTCGCTGGATCCGGATCGACACCCGCGAACACCGAGCCCCAACGCGCATCGCGGTAGCTCCACGCCGTCTCGGAGGGACCCACGTCGTGCGCGGCTCCATCGATCGGGTACATGTGCATCGTCGACTTCATCGTCGGCAGCTCGGCGCCGTAGCGCGCGTGGATCTCGACGGCCTCATCCGGGATCTCGTTGACGAAGTCCGCACGCCAGTACCACTGATCGCCCTTCGGATAGAGCCCATCGAACGCGCTCTGCAGCATCGGGTGCGGCATCGGCTGCACGCCGTGCATCAGCGGCTCCGGCACCGATGTCATGAGGGGGGCCATCGCCTTCTCGGCACCGCTCTCCGAGCCCACATAGCACCACACGATGCCGCACACCTTGCGCATGTGGATCTCCTCCGGGAACGGCGGCGCCGGCGGCACGAAGGCGAAAGCGAAGAACCCGTTCAGCTCCCGCGGGGCATCCGGCAGGAACTCGCGATACACGGAGAGCACCTCGGCGGCTTGCTCGACCGGCCAGAAGGTAGGGCCGCCGATCACCGTGCCGACGTCGTGCAGGCGGAACAGGAACGAAGTCACGACTCCGAAGTTGCCGCCACCCCCCCTGATCGCCCAGTACAGGTCCGGATGCTCGGAGGGGTTGGCGCGCACCGACTCGCCGCTCGCCAGCACCAGCTCGGCCTCGAGCAGGTTGTCGATAGTGAGTCCGCACCGGCGCGTGAGGTGGCCGAGGCCTCCACCTAGCGTGAGCCCTCCCACGCCTGTGGTCGAGATGATTCCGCTGGGCGTCGCGAGGCCGTGCTGATTGGTCGCGCGATCGACCTCGCCCCACGTGCAGCCGCCGCCGACGCGCACGGTGAGGGCGTCCGGGTCCACCCCGATGTCCTTCAGCAGCGACAGGTCGATCACCACGCCGTCGTCACAAGTCCCCAGCCCCGCGCCGTTGTGGCTGCCGCCGCGGATCGCCAGTAGCAGGTCGTGGTCGCGGGCGAACCCGACAGCCCGCGCCACATCCTCGCGATCCGCGCAGCGGGCGATCAGCGCCGGGCGCTTATCGATCATCGCGTTGTAGACGCTGCGGGCCTGCTCGTATTGCCCGTCGCGTGGCCCGATCAGCTGTCCATGAAAACCGGACAGCTTCTCGTGCGCGACGGTGGCGGGTGTGGTGCTCACGGCTCCTCCCTTGACTTCGCTGGATGTGTCCTCGCGCGTCCACGGTACGGGGCGCCGGCTGCCGTGTCATGACGCAAACTGATCCATTCGCTCGCCAGCGCTCAGGTGGCGGCAATGATCAAATCTGACTATCGTCTTCGCGGGGGTGCGTCGTGCACGATCTTCCTGCCTCGCTTCGCCTTTCCTCGCCGTTCCCGTTCGTGGGACGCTCGGCCGAGCTGGAGACGCTGCGGACGTTGCTGCCGCGAGCCGAGGGCGAGGGCCGGCGGGTTGTGCTGCTGGGCGGCGAGCCGGGTTCGGGCAAGAGCCGGCTTGCGCGTGAGTTCGCGCGCGATGCCGCGGGCGACGGTGCGCTGGTTCTCTACGGCGCCTGCGACGCCGTCGTGCCCACCGCATATGGACCGTTCGCCCAAGCGCTCGAGCAGCTAGCTCGCGCAATCGATCAAGCCGAGCTGAGCGACGCCGTGGGCAGCGGGGGTGGCGAGCTCTCCCGGCTGCTCCCCGACCTCGCGACTCAACTCGGGGAGCTGCCGGCGCCCGCGAGGGCCGATCCGGACACGGAGCGGCACCGCCTGCACACCGCGGTGACGGGTCTTCTCGACAGGGTGAGCCGCGAGCGACCCGTGCTGCTCGTGATCGAGGACGGTCACTGGGCCGATGCACCCACGCTGCTGCTGCTCCGCCACCTCGCTCAGACCGGTTGGACAGGCCGCGTGCTGCTGTTTGCCACGTTTCGTGACACCGACGCGGATGTCCCTGAGGTGCTCTCAGGCACACTCGCCGATCTGCGCCGCTCCGACGACGTGGTGCGGCTGCGACTGGGAGGTCTCTCGGATAAGGAGGTGAGCGAGTTCGTGGCTCGGATCTCGCAAGGCCAGGCCGGCGCAGAGCTCACGGAGATCGCGCAGGCGATCAGCGATCTAACCGGCGGCAATGCGTTTCTGGTGTGTGAGCTGTGGCGGGCGCTCGTGGAGACCAAAGCGGTCGAGGTGAGCGACGGCGCGGTGCGGCTGACCCGGCCGATTGCTGAGCTCGGAACGCCGGAAAGCGTTCGCGAGGTGGTCAGTCAGCGGCTCACGCGGTTGGCGCCGGCGACCACGGAGTTGCTCGAGCTCGCGGCGACGGCCGGCGCCGAGTTCGAGCTCGAAATCATCCTCCGCAGCGTGGGTCTCGAGGAGGGCGAGTTCCTCGCGGCTCTGGACGAGGCCGTGCGCAGCGGCATCGTCGAGGAGCTTCCGGGCCGCCGGCTGGCCTACCGGTTCACGCATGAGCTTGTTCGGCGCGCGGTGTACGACCGTCTGACGGGCGCGCGACGCGCCGAGCTCCACCTGTGCATCGGCGAAGCGCGCCTTGCTGCCGAGGGAGAGTCGATTCGCGCCTACGCGGACCTCGCCCACCACTTCGCCGCCGCTGCGCCGCTCGCCGGCGCAGAGCGCGCGGTCCACTACAACGTGCGCGCGGCCCACGCGGCCACCGACGCGCTCGCGTTCGATGAGGCAGCCGCCTGCCTACACACAGCGCTTGAACTGGGTATCGACGCACCCGCGAAGCGGGCCGAGGTGCTGCTCGAACTCGGCTCCGCACGCCATCGCGCCGGCAAGGCGCTGGACGCCTTGGAGGCGTTCGGGTCCGCGGCTAAGATCGCGCGGGAGCTGCACGATCCAGAGCTCCTCGCGCGCGCCGCAATCGGCTACGAGGACGCATCCTGGCGCCCGGGGGGGATCGAGCCGGGAGCCGCGGGTCTGCTCGAGGAGGCTACGGCGGCAATTGGCGAAGGCCACCCTGAGCTGCGGGTCGGGCTCCTGAGCGGGCTCGCGCGAGCGCTTGACATGCAGGGCCAGCAACAGCGCGGCGCGATCGTGCGCACGAACGCGATCGCCCTCGCCCGTCGGCTTGACGATCGCCTCGGTCTGGCCAAAGTGCTCGTGCGCGCCTACTGGTCGCGCGGTACGACGCCAACCGAGGAGATCCTCGACATGCTCAGTGAGGCCAAGGCGCTTGGCGAGGAGCTCGGTGACACCGAGCTCCAAGCCGAAGCGATGTCCTGGCGCGTGCCGGCGTTCGTCGCCGTCGGCGACATCTCCTCGGCTCGACGCGAGGTTCGGGCGCTACGCGAAATCGCCGAAATCACTGCGCAGCCGTTCATCCTCCACGTGGCGGAGCATTACGGCTCGGCGATCGCACTCGCCGATGGGTGCCTGGACGAGGCCGAAGCGGCCGCACAGCGCTCGCTGCAGGCGGGCCGCCTTATGACGGGGCGGGACGCGTCCGGAACGCACGGCGTCCAGATGTTCAGCCTCCGCCGTGAGCAGGGCCGGCTCGCGGAGCTGGCGCCAGTCATCCGGATCCTCGCCGCGGGCGAGCGCAGGCAGGGACCTTGGCGCCCGGGGCTCGCGTCACTATTCGTCGAGCTTGGCATGGAGGCGGAGGCCAGGCGCGAGCTCGCACACGTCGCTGAGAAGGGACTGGAGCAGTTCCGCGAGTCCCTGTGGCTTGCCGCGCTCACCTACCTCACCGACGCGTGCAGCGCGCTCCGCGACCAACCGGTGGCGGCGATGGTCTATCCGGAGTTTGAGCCGCTCGCGGGAACCAACGTGATGATCGGCCACCTCGTCGCCTGCTACGGCGCCGCCGATCGCTACCTGGGCATGCTCGCAGCCACCCTCGAGGAGTGGGAGCGCGCCGAGCAACACTTCGAGCACGCGATCGCACTCAACCGGCAGATGGACGTCGGCACCTGGCTGGCGCATACGCACTACGAGTACGCGCGCATGCTGCTCGCAGCGGGCCAAGCCGAGCACGAACGCGCGGCGGTGGCGCTCCGCGAGGCCGCCGAGCTCGCCTCCAGCATCGGGCTCCCTGTCCTGCTGCACCGCATCACCGCGCTGGGCGCTCCCGTGCTGGCGGATGCGCTTCCGGACGGTCTATCCCCCCGGGAGGTACAGATCCTGCGCGAGGTCGCGCGCGGGCGCAGCAACCGTGAGATCGGCGCCACGCTGTTCATCAGCGAGCACACGGTCGCCAATCACATCCGCAGCATCCTCCAGAAGACCGGCTGCGCCAACCGCACCGAGGCCGCCTCGTACGCCCACCGCCACGCCCTTGCCGACGCTTGGCGGTCGGGTTAGGATCCTCCGGGCATGCCCCTGTACATCATCGAGCGAACGTTCGCCGAGCAGCTGGAGCTCAGCGAAGATGACGTGAAGCTGATCGAGGAGATCAACGCCGACGAGGGGGTCCGCTGGCTGTTCTCCTTCCTGAGCGCGGATCGACGGCGCACGTACTGTCTGTACGAGGCTCCGTCCGCGGCCGCGATCATGTCCGCAGCTCGCCGAGGCAAAATTCCCGCGGACGCGATCGTCGAGGTGGAGCCGGACACAGTGGGAGTGCCCGGTCGCCCGCAGGAATGGGCGGGCTCGCAGGCAGAATCGTAGCCCCGTTGCCGGGCAGGACCCGAGTGTCGGAAAGCGGGAGCGACGGGACTCGAACCCGCGACCTCTGCCGTGACAGGGCAGCGCTCTAACCAGCTGAGCTACGCCCCCCGCGTTCGTGCGTGGGAGATGCTGCTGCGGCTCCTCGCGCTGCTCAGTATGCCAGGGCGCGGGCGCCCAACCGGCGACCGTTCGCCGCGGGCGTGAGCAGCTGCAAGCGAGCCAGAGCCGTACCCGAATCCGCGCGCGTGTACAACGGCAGCGTGCGCATCCGGTCTACGACCGCGAGCGCCGCATCCATGCGAAAGCAGTCGTGTGGCCCATGACGAGCCGGACCGCTGCTCACGTCCGATCCGAGCGTGAGCTCGGCGCAGCGGAGACGCTTGGATTCTTCGCGAAGCAGCAGCGACGACGGCGTCGGCCGACGCGCTCAAATCTCCGTGTGCGTATCCCGCGGGCGAAGTGATTGAGTAGGCTCGCACCTCACACCCGAGATCAAGGAGAGGCCATGTCGGTCGAGAACGTCGAGGCGGTGCGCGCTGCATATGAAGCCTTCAGGAGCGGCGACTTGGAGGGAGTCGGGAAGAATTTCGCAGACAACGTCGAGTGGGAGTCGCCCGACACGCTGCCGACCGGCGGCGTCTTCCGTGGCCGCGACGCGGTCCTCGGGAGCTTCGCGGAGATCCCGAAGTACTGGAGCAAGTTCAGCGTGGACCCGGACGAGTACATCGATGCCGGTGACCACGTGGTGGTGCGCGGCGTTCAAAGCGCGACCGGCCCAGGCGGATCAACCGAGTCACGTTATCTGCACCTCTTCAAGGTCGTTCGCGGTGAGTACATCGCCGACACCGTGAAGGGCAAGGAAGCACTCGGCAGCTGAGTCTGCGAAGGACCTGGACGGGCGTCAGCGCGGGCGACGGCACACGGAGCCGCCACCCGTGCTGCCCGTGCTCGTGGTGCAGCCGTCGCTGTGGTGACGCGACTGCTTGGCCCTGGCGCAGCAAGTCCACCGGCTTCGCGCGCGACGCTCGAGGCTCGTCCAAGGCGATAGCGCGCACGGATACGCGCACCCGCTCGCTGTCACGCGAAAGCACAAGCCGACCGGCCAGCCGCGCTGGCCGGACAGATCAGCCGCTCAGCCGCTCCTGTCAAGCTCTGCCTCCAGCCGGGCGAGCCATTTCTCGGCATATTGATACGTGTCGGCGCCGAGTCTGGCCACGACGGCCGGGTAGCGCGTGCCGCCCTCCTCCAAGGCCTGCGCGAGCGGCACTATCTCGTTGTGCATATGGACCGCGGCCGCGTGCGCGCGCCCGCGTAGTCGTCTAACCAGCGCGACCTGGTCCTCACGCGGAAGAGCGTCGGCGAGGAAGAGTCGCAGCACACCTTCATCACGGAACTGCAGCGGCGCCTCGTGGGTCGAACGCAGCCAAGCAAGTAGCGCCGCGTCCCCACGGTCGGTGACCTGATACGCCGACCGCGCCCGGGCGCCATGGGAATCGTCGCGGCGCGTCACCAGCCCCTCCCGCTCGAGCCGGGCCAGCTCCGGGTAGACCTGCGCCAGCGACGTCGGCCAGAAGAAGCGCGTCGATACGTCGGCGGCCTTCTTGATCGCGTATCCCGAGCTCGCCCCAAGGCGAAGCATGCCGAGCATCAGATAGGCCGGGGGCTTGAGCTTTATCGCCATGCAATCAGGTCGCTGAGACCGGTCCTATGAATTCTGTTGCAATCCCGGTATATCTCGGCTTCGATACATCGAGCAACTCATATCGAATCAGGAGGTGGATTGCAAGATGGGAACGCTCGACGCAGATCCCAAGCCGAGGCGAGGCGTTGACGCGAGCCGGGCGATGCAGGCGGTCGGCGCCTTCCGGGCGTTTGGGGGTGCCAGCTTCTGGATCGCCCCGAACCTGACCGCCCGCGCCTACCGGGCCGGGCCCGTGGCGCCCGACCACCTCAGCGCTCGACTCGCTGGGGCGCGAGAGGTCGCATTGGCGCTCGGACCGTTGCTGAGCGACGGCGAAGATCGAAGTCGCTGGCTGCGTCTGGGGCTCGCCTGTGATCTCGCCGACGCTCTGGCGACCCTGATCGGTCGTCGTCGGGGCGAGATCGCTCCCGCGACCGCGGCGCTCTGCTTCCTCACCTACGCCGCCTCTGTGACGCTTACAGGAGCGGCGCTGCGCTCGTGCGATGGGGTCCGTTGATGTATGCCTGGATGATCGGACGCGTTGTTCGCGGCCGCTTCGCGGCGATGAGTCGACGTGACAGCGCAGCGGTGCTGAGGTTCTTCGCCGAGGACGCGCGCTTTTTCTACGGGGGTCGCCACGAGTTAGCTGGCGAGTACCGCTCCAAGGCGGAGATCGCCAGCTGGTTCGCGCGCCTGTGGGAGCTGTTTCGGATCGAATTCAACGTTCACGACGTGGTGGTCGCCGGATCGCCGTGGAACATACGACTCGCAACCCGATTCACCGCGCGCGTGGCGACGCCGGACGGGCGCTGCTTTGTTAACCACGGCATGCAGTACGCCCGAATCCGCTGGGGCAAGGTACGTGAGGATCACATCTACCCCGACACACAGCTCGTCGCCGAAGCGCTCGAATACGCAACCGGACGCGAATCACAATCGTCTGCTGTAGCCACCCGGCAGCCGACATGAGCATCTACAAACGGTGGATCCTGTGGCTGGGCCACAGACGCTGGTTCGCAGCGGTTGGCCGGCGCTTCGGCTCCAGGTTCGATCGGTGGCTCTACCGCGCCAGCCGCGGCAAGCTCACGACGCTGGGCCGGCGCGGGGCTCCCGTGCTGCTCCTCACGACCACGGGCCGGCGGTCGCGGTGCGAGCGCACGGTCCCCGTGATGTACATCCGAGACCAGAGGAACTTCGTGATCAGCAGCGAGAACTTCGGTCAGAGGCACCCGGCAGGGTGGCCCCTGAACCTGGACGCTGACCCGGCCGCGAAGGTGCAGGTGGGCGCCGAGATCGTGACCTGCTCCGCGAAACGCCTAACAGACGACGAGGCAGATCGCTACTGGCCGAGACTCGTTCAAGCGTGGCCTGCCCACGCGACGTATCGGCGGCGCAGCGGCGAGCGCCACACGTTCGTGCTGACCCCTCACTGATTCGCGGAACTGGGCGGGGCTATGCCGTGAGCGCGGCAGCTGTCCGCTACCGCAGTTCCCGATTTGCGAGCGTCCGCCGAGCCTCGCTTCAGACGCCCGGTCCGGACGAGGCGGGAGCGCGCGGGCCAGCCAAGCGCACAGTGCCGCCTTCGCCTGGGTAAGCGAGCGTGTGGCAATCCTACGCAGGTACGCCTGCGGCTCGCCCCGTGCGGGCGTCTCGGGCTGGACGACCAACACGCTCGCTCGTACCTAGGAGCGGGCGCGCGGCACCCCGCAACGCCGCGCTCGGCGCTCCCTCCACTCAAGCTCAACGGGAGTACGCTCGTTCGACCGGCACTTGTCCCCGAGCTCGACAATGGACTGCCCTTCCTGCGACCACCCCAATCGTGAGGGCGCGCGGTTTTGCGCCGAGTGCGCCATGCCGCTGATCCAGACGGTGACATGCCCGTCCTGCGGCACGGCCAATCCCTCGGCGGCTAGGCATTGCGACAGCTGCGGCCACGCGCTAGCCGACGCTGCGGCGATCGCAGGGCCCGACCCGCGCGCCCACACCCCGGAGCACCTCGCCGAGAAGATCCGTGCCAACCGCGGCGCACTGGAGGGCGAGCGCAAGCAGGTGACGGTGCTGTTCGCCGACGTGATGGGCTCGATGGAGCTAGCCGAGCAAAGCGACCCCGAGGAGTGGCGGCGGATCATGGATCGCTACTTCTCGATCCTCTGCGCTGGCGTCCACCGCTTCGAGGGCACGGTCGACAAGTTCACCGGCGATGGGATCATGGCCCTGTTCGGGGCGCCGATCGCCCACGAGGACCACGCGCGGCGCGCGTGTTACGCGGCCCTGCACCTCCAGCACGAGCTCGCCGACTACGCGGCGGAACTGCGCCGCGCGCGGGGGCTCAGCTTCTCCGTGCGCATGGGGCTGAACTCAGGCGAGGTGGTGGTGGGGGCGATCGGCGAGGACCTCGGCATGGAGTACACCGCGATCGGGCACACGGTAGGCCTCGCGCAGCGCATGGAGCAGCTCGCCGCCGCCGACAGGGTCTACCTCACCCAGCACACCGCGTCGCTGGTCGAGGGCTACCTCGCGCTCGCCGATCTGGGCGAGTTCCAGGTCAGGGGCGCAAGCCGTCCGCTGCGCGTGCACGAGCTGACCGGCGTCGGCGCAGCCCGTGGACGGCTCGACGTCCAGCGCGGGCGTGGCTTCTCGCGCTTCGTCGGTCGCGACGAGGAGCTGCGAATCCTCGAGAGCGCCCTGGAGCGGGCGTTCGCCGGCAAGGGGCAGGTGATCGGGATCGTGGGCGAGCCCGGCGTCGGCAAGAGCCGCCTCTGCCACGAGTTCGCCGAGCGCGAGCGGGCGAAAGGCACACCGGTGTACCACGTCGCCGGCCAGGCGCACGCCAAGTCCGTCCCGCTCGTGCCCGTGCTGCAGTTCCTGCGTAGCTACTTCGAGATCACAGACCAAGACTCCGAGCGCGCGGCGCGCGAGCGGATCGCCGGCAGGCTTTTGCTCCTGGACAAATCATTCGAGGACGACCTGCCCCTGCTGTTCGAGTTCCTCGCCGTGCCCGACCCCCTGCGCCCTGCGCCCCGGATGGACCCGGAGGCGCGCCAGCGCCAGCTGTTGGGGCTGATGAAGCGCCTGACCCACGCCCAGAGCGCGCGCGAGCCCGTCGTCATGCTCGTCGAGGATTTGCACTGGCTTGACCCGGCGAGCGAGACCTTCCTCGGCAATCGCGTGGAGGCGGTGCAGGGGACGCGCAGCCTCACCGTCCTGAACTTCCGGCCCGAGTACCGCGCGCCGTGGATGTCGCGCTCCTACTACCGCCAGATCGCCCTCGCCCCGCTCGGCGCCGAGGCGACCGAGGCGCTGCTGGCGGACCTGCTCGGCTCCGATCCCTCCCTGGACGGGCTGGCGGAGCTGATCCGCGAGCGCACCGGAGGCAACCCGTTCTTCATCGAGGAGCTCGTGCAGGCGCTCATCGAGGGCGGGAGCCTCGGGGGCGAGCGCGGCGCCTACAGGCTCGCGGCGGCGGTGAAGGAGGATGCGGTGCCTGCCAGCGTGCAGGCCGTCCTCGCCGCGCGGATCGACCGGCTCGGAGCACGCGAGAAGGCCGTGCTGCAGGGGGCTGCGGTGATCGGCAAGGAGTTCCCCCAGCCGGTCCTGGAGCGGGTCCTCGACCTGGCGCCTGAGGACCTCGAAGACGCGCTTCGAAACCTCATCGCGGGCGAGTTCATCTATGAGCAGGAGCTCTACCCCGAGTCGCTGTATGCCTTCAAGCACCCGCTGACCCAGGAGGTGGCCTACGGCTCGCAGCTCGGCGAGCGCCGCGGCACGGTTCACGCCGCGGTCGCGCGCGCGCTCGTCGAGCAGTACCCCGAGCGCCTGGAGGAGCGCGCGGCGCTCCTGGCCCAGCACTGGGAGGCGGCCGGGGAGACGCTCGAGGCGGCGCGCTGGCACGCGCGCGCGGCGGCCTGGGCGGGGAACAACGACCCCACCCAGGCGCTGCACCACTGGAGCAGGGTGCGCGAGCTCGCCGACGCGCTGCCGGAGTCGGCGGAGGCCACGGCGCTCGGCCTTGAGGCGCGGATCTCCTCGCTCACCTACGGCTGGCGACTCGGGATGTCGCAGGATGACGCGCAGACAGTGTTCAACGAGGCGGAGCGGACGTCGTCGGAGGCGGGGGACGTCCGCTCGCGGGCGCTCCTGCTCGGGAGCTACGGGTCCGTCAGGGGCTTGGGCGACGGCGACCTGCGCGAGTATGCCCGGCTCACCCGCCAGGCGATCGCGCTCGCCGAGGAGTCCGGCGACCCGGCGCTCTACCTGACGCTCGCCGCCAACGCCTATGCCTTCCACTGCATCGGCGAGTACCGCGAGGCCGTGGCGATCTACGACCGCGCGATCGAGCTGGCCGACGACGACCCCGCCCTCGGGGGCGGCATCATCATGGGCTGCCCTTATGCCGTCTGCCACGCGTTCAAGGGGCTCCTTCTAAGCGAACTCGGCGAGCTCGAGCAGGCACGCCGCCTGATCGAGCAGGGGAGGAAGATCGCCCGCGAGCAGGGGGACATCGAGACGGTCGCCTATAGCCACATGGGGTCCGCCGCCTGGCTCGCATATTTCCAGGGAGAGCCCGAGGCCGCACTCACCCACGCCCAGCAGGCGCTCGAGATCGCCGAGCGAAACGGGGGCGCGCTCGCCCGCGCCGTCGCATGGTTGGCCCTCGGCCTGGCGGAGCGGATGCGGGGCGAGTGGCGGCCGGCGATCGAAGCGCTCGAGCGCTCTCGGGCGATCGCGCGGGAAAGCCGCACGGCGATCGAGACGGAAGCTTGGCGCCTCGCGCTGCTCGGGGAGTCATACCTCGGCCTCGGCGATCCGGGGCGCGCGCGCGCCCTGGTCGAAGAGGGGCTCGCAGTCGCCCGCGAGCAGGGGAACGTTCCCTACGGGATACATGCGAGCCTGGCGCTGGCGCGGGTCCTGCTCGGCTCTGCCGGTCCCGCGGCCCGTGCGCAGATCGAGGCGGCGCTCACACGGGCACTCGAGCTGGCGCACGAGACGGGCGCGAAGGCCTACGAGCCGCTGGTCCGCGTCGAGCTCGCCGAGCTGGCGCGCCAGAGCGGCGATCAGGACGGGCGCGAGCGAGAGCTCCGCGAGGCGCATCGCCTGTTCACGGAGATCGGCGCGAGCGGCCATGCCGAGCGCCTGTCGGGCGAGCTGGCGATGCCGGCGAGCTAGCCGCCCGCTTCTGCTTTGCCGCGAATTGCAGGCGCGCGCGACGGGGCGCGGAGGGCTACCGGTCTGGACGAGGCGGGAGCGCGCGGGCCAGCCAAGCGCACAGTGCCGCCTTCGCCTGGGTAAGCGAGCGTGTGGCAATCCTACGCAGGTACGCCTGCGGCTCGTCCAACGCGAGCGTGAGCGCGGCCATTGCTCGGATGCCCCTTTCACGCCAAAGCGCAAGCGCGGGCCAGGCGCCGCGTCGACGCGGATCTCGTGCTCCGTCAGCCCCTCATCACTTGGACCACGAACGTGAGCTTCTCAGTTCCGGCAGTTCCCATCACCTTCCAGCAGCCTTGAGTCGCGAATGTGATCGTGCTCGCCCAGAAGTGCGGCGCACGGGTGAGTCCGGGCGCGACGCTCGCTCGCAGCGGTTTCGCGTGAGAGTCGAGCCTTCTGCCAATGATACGTAGGTGTCGCCCCACGGATTCTGAGCCCCACCACGGGAACTTCGTCGCGATGGAACCATCGCGATGTAACTCCCCCAGGACTGTGCCCGGCGGCGGTGGGCGGGTCATCGTGATCACCAGCTTGCCGTCAACCGGGACCAGGGTCCACAGCCCCCCATTTCCGAGGTCAGACGGGTTCCTGCTTTCGCCGGGCGGCGCTTGGCCGTTCGGGATCGTCGCGGGGCAATGGAATGGCGCGTGGGCCCGTGGCCCGACGCTGGTGCGGCTGGTTGCTTGGCGGCGATCGCCACAGCTCGCGACGGCGAGCGCCAGTGTGAGTCCGACGGTCCCAAGCGCTATCCGCTGCGGCATCTCCTTATCCCTCAAAAAGCGCGTTTCCGTGGCTTCCACATCGAGGGCCCCCGAGCGATCCGCGGGGTGCTCGGTAATCATCACGCCGTCGATGTCACTCGTTGGAGTCCGAGCTTGTGAAGATGCCTACGAGACCGCCGCTTTCAGCGCATCAACATTATGGCTTTGATGGTCGAGCAGCTTGGTCACGACTTGCTCCAGCGTTCTCTGCCCGTCGCAGAACTTCATTTGGCTGACCGGAGGCACGTTGTCGAGCTGCTCATCAGTTAGGTCGGTGAGAAGGCCGAGGGCGCCCCACCCAGCCGCCAGTCGGTCGAGCAGATCCTGAAGCTCGACGCGGTCCGCTGTGTAGCCACTGTGGTGCCTGCCTTCCCCCCGGCCACCAATGAACGCCGCGATCCGGTCATAGCTGTCGGCGGTGTGCCACGCGCACGCGGCAACCGTGCCGTCGCCGAGCTTCTCGCGACCGGGGCAGGGAAGGCTCAAGGCCGCGTCGCCGCTCATCGAGAAGAGATCGATCAGGTCGCGGATCTGACCGTCGGCGGTCTCCAGCAATTTGATGCCACGCTCGCTCATTGACATGCCTCCCGTCAGCCCCGGCCCAGGAGGCGCCCGATGGCGGCCATCATCTCCGCGGTTCGCTCGTCCCTCTGCTCGGTCTCGGCTCCGACCACGCAGGTGTGGGCGTGTCCGTCGAGCAGGCCGAGGGCGACCTTGTCGAGGGCGGCCTGTATCGCCGCGACCTGTGTCAGGACATCTATGCAGTAGCGGTCGTCCGCAACCATGCCCTGGATGCCACGCACCTGGCCCTCAATGCGGCGAAGTCGCGTCAGCAGCTGATCCTTGGTCGCCATGTAGCCGCGGACCGGGCTTGTGGTCTTCGCCCTGCTCATGGCGAGGAGGTTAACACAGATACCCTCGGGGGGTATGCTAGGTTTTGCTTCGGTGGACCGGAATAGCGACAAGCGGATGACCGGCACGGTTGCTGGAGCAACCGGCCCGCTTCGGGCTCTAACTCCGCCATGACCGTCCTGAATTCGCTCGGCGACGCGCTGTCGTTCGCCTTCGGGATGTTCTGGGAGATCCTGTGGGCGCTGATCCTGGGCTTCGGCCTGTCGGCGATAGTCCAGGCCGTGGTGTCCAAGCGGGAGATGCGCCGCTTGCTTCCCGACGACTCAGCGGGCACCTTGGCGATCGCCACCGGGCTCGGTGCCGCCTCGTCGTCGTGTTCCTACGCAGCCGTCGCCCTCGCCCGTTCGCTGTTTCGCAAGGGCGCAAACTTCACCGCCGCGATGGCGTTCCAGTTCGCCTCCACCAACCTTGTGGTCGAGCTGGGGATCATCCTGGCCCTCCTCATCGGGTGGCAGTTCACCGCAGGCGAGTTCGTCGGCGGGCCGATCATGATCGGGCTGATGGTGGTGCTGTTTCGGCGCTTCCTGAGACCGGAGCTGGTCGAGGAGGCCCGGCGACAGGCGGACCGCGGCGTGCTCGGGCGGATGGAGGGGCACGCCGAGATGGACATGAGCATCACCGAGGGCGGTTCGATCTGGCGGCGACTGCGCTCTCCCAGGGGCTTCACCGCGATCAGCAACTACTTCGTCATGGACTGGGGCGCCGTGTGGATGGACATCGCCGGTGGGCTGCTGATTGCCGGCGCACTGGCGGCCTGGGTGCCTAATTCCTTCTGGCGGGGCCTCTTTCTCGAGCACCATGGTGCGCTGACCACGCTGTGGGGGCCGCTGATCGGGCCGCTGGTCGCGATCCTCTCGTTCGTGTGCTCGATCGGCAACGTACCCCTCGCCGCGGTGCTGTGGAACGGCGGCATCAGCTTCGGCGGTGTGCTCGCCTTCATCTTTGCCGACCTGATCATCCTCCCGATCCTCAACATCTACCGCAAGTACTACGGCCGCCGCACGATGCTGTTCCTACTGGCGATGTTCTACTCGGCGATGGCCGCCGCCGGGCTGATCGTCGACCTCCTCTTCAAGGCGCTCAGCCTCGAACCGACCGGTGCGCGGCACGCCAAGGTCACCGACGCGGGCGTGAGCTGGAACTACACCACGATCCTGAACATCGTCTTCCTGATGCTCGCGGCAGTGCTCCTCTTGCGCTACTTCCGTAGAGGCGGTGGTATCGCCATGCTGCGGATGATGAGCAAGCCAATGCCCGAACCCCACGCAGAAGGGCACCCGGCAGGATGACTAACGCGCTCGGTCTCAAACTCGGCGACCAACTCCCCCGGAGACTCCCTGATGAAGGACGCTCGCGTGGTCTGAGAAGCTTGCAAGGATGGGCGAGGAGCCGCACACCTTCCTGTTCGCTGACCTCGCCGGTTTCACAGCGCTGACAGAGGCCCACGGCGACCGGCAGGCGGCCGACGTCGCGGCCGAGTTCTCGACCGCGGTCCGCCGCTTGCTTTCATCGCACGCCGCGGAAGAGGTCAAGGCGATCGGGGACGCTCTGATGATCCGCGGACGCGACCCGACAGCGGCTGTTCGGCTAGGGCTCGGCATCGTCGAGGACGTCGGCAGGCAGCACGGATTCCCGGCAGTGCGCGTTGGCATGAACACCGGTCAGGCACTCGAGCGGGACGGGGACTGGTTCGGCGCGACGGTAAACATCGCCGCGCGCGTTTCGGGACTTGCCTCCGGCGGCGAGGTGCTTCTCACCGAGGCGACCAAGGCGGCGGCGGGCGAGCTAAGCAGCGTCCACTTGCACGAGCGTGGGCGCCAGGCGTTGAAGAACGTCGGCCAGCCGGTGCTGCTGTTCGCCGCAGTTCGCGAAGGCGAGCGCGACTCCGGGGGTCTGCCAATAGATCCGGTCTGCCGGATGGCGGTGGATCCCGAGCACGGCGCTGGACGATTGAGCTTCGAAGGCGTCGAGTACCACTTCTGCTCGCTGGAGTGCGCCGGCGCGTTTGCCGCGGCTCCGCCCCGGTACACGAGCAGCGCGGTGTAGCGTGTCCGGACCCAACCGCCAGCTCGCGCTTGAGCAGTACCGGCGTCGCGCACGCCGCTACGACCGCCTCGCCCCATTGACTCGTCGCTTGCGCCGGCGGGCCGTCGGACGCCTGCAGTTGCGCGCGGGTCAAACGGTGATCGATGTTGCATGCGGTACGGGACTCACGTTCGCGTTGCTTGCGGATCAGATTGGACCTGACGGAAGCCTGGTTGGCATTGACCTGAGTCCCGAGATGCTGAGCCAGGCGCGCGAGCGTGTGACCGCCAACGGATGGCGCAACGTCACGCTCATAGAGTCGGCGATC
>VAWK01000076.1 GCA_005885515.1 Actinomycetota bacterium
GTGCTGGCGAGCCTCACGCCGTTCGCGTATCGGGGCGCGGGATGGGTGCGCCCGATCGCATACGCGTTCGGGATCGTGATGGCGGGCAACGGCATGCTGCACCTGGTCGGATCGATTTACCTGCGGAAAGCGATGCCTGGCGTGTACTCGGCGCCGCTGCTCCTAGCGGCGGCGATCTATCTACTGGCGTCCGTGCCGTAGGCGGCGCGCTTGACACCGGTCCATGCGGGCGCAGATTGAAACAGACTCAGATGCTATGAAGCCCGAGGCGCGATGTCGTGCGGCTCGCCCATGCCTCGGGCGGAGCGAATCGCGAAACCGGCTGAGGGGGGCTCTGCCATGTCCGAAACCCTCATGCCGCTTGCCCTTCGGTGTCTCGGCCCGCCCTCGGTCCGGGTGGACGGCCATGATGCGCCGCCGGACGTGGTCTGGCGCAAGCACCTGGCCCTCCTCGTCTACCTCGCGCTCTCGCCCGACACGACCCGCGCACGCGCTCACCTCGTCGGCCTCCTGTGGGCCGAAAGCCCGGACGACAAAGCCCGTCGCTCCCTGAATGAAGCCGTCCGCCGCCTGCGCACCGCGCTGGGCGAAGGGCGCTTGCTGAACCGAGGGGACGGTCTGCAGTTGAGCACGGACGGGCTGGAGCTGGACCTGCGCGAGTTCGAGTCGCTCTGCGCCAACGGCCAGCTGCGCGCGCTGGAGCTCCTGCGCGGTGACTTCCTCGAGGGCTTCCACGTCGACGATGCGCCGGCCTTCGACGCGTGGATGGAGGCGGAGCGGTCGCGTCTGCGAGAGGCGGCACGGCGGCTGGTCGTCGCACGGGCGGAGGAGCAGCTCGCCGTCAACCGCTACGTCGAAGCCCGGGCACTGGCCCGGCGCGCCCTCGCGCTCGATCCCTATAGCGACGCTGCCCTCTCCCTCGCGATGCGCAGCGCCGCGCTCGACGGCGATCCCGCGAGCGGCGTGGCGCTGTATCAGGAATTCGCGGAGCGGCTGGACCGTGACCTCGGCGGCCGGCCCAGCCCCCAGCTGACCGCGTTGGCCGCGCGCATCCGGGAGAACCGGTGGCAACGACCCCGCGGGCGGCACCCCGACCGCGAGCCGCCCCTCATCGGCCGGCGCGACGCCCACGCGCGGCTGTTCGCGGAGCTCGAGCGCGTGCCCAACGACGGCTCGGCGTGTCTGGTGATCGCGGGCGAGCCCGGCTCCGGGCGCACGCGCCTGCTCGACGCGTGCGCCGAGCGCTTGGCCCTCGCCGGCGCCACGGTGGCGACGGCGCGGATCCTCGAGAGCGACCACGACGCGCCGTGGAGTACGCTGCGCGGGCTGATGCGCGGCGGGCTGCTCGAGGCACCGGGGATCCCCGCCACGGATCATCTCGGCCTGCGGATTCTCGCGGGGCTCGTCCCGGAGCTCGCCGCCCGGGTCCAGCCACTCGAAGCACGCGACGTAGCTCAGGTATCCGATGCCCTGGCCTCGTTCCTCCACGCCGTCGGTGATGAGCAGCCGGTGGCGGTGTTGATCGACGATGCCCAATGGGCGGACGGGGCGACCCTCGCGGCGCTGCGCGCAGCCTGGGCCCGGGAGCGACGCGCTCCGCTCGCGCTCGTCCTGACGCTCGAGCCGGGGGCGGAGTCTTCGCCCGAGCTGCAGGCGCTCACCGGAAGCGTGGGACGGGAGGTCCGCGGCGCGCTCGTTCATCTCGAGCCGCTGGCGGCCGACGAGATCCTGGCCCTCACCGAGGCGATGGCGTCGTGGTGCACCGTCAAGGACGACCGCGAGCGCCTGGCGCGACGCGTGGCGCAGGAGTCGGGAGGGAACCCGCTCCTCGCGGTGACGCTGCTGCGCGACCTGGGCGAGGCGGCTCCCCGGCACCGCGGGACGGCGGGGTGGCCGCGCCCGGGCGCCACGTACGACTCCACCTTCCCCGTCCGGATCTCGGCGGTGGTCCGCAGCGCGATCACGGCGCGGGTGGCGCGGCTCGATGAAGACGGCCTCGCCGTGCTGCGGGCGGCCAGTGTGGCGGGCGAAGTCCTCGACCCCACGCTCATCACGGAAGTCCTGGGACTCCCCGCCGAGCGGATCGACGCTGCGCTGGATCGACTCGAGCGCGAGCGGTTCGTCGTGTTCACCGGTGCGCGTTACGCCTTCAACGGGCAGCTCCTCCCCGCAGTGATCGAAAGCGAATGCATTCTGGCGGGGGGTCGGCGCAGACTGCGAGAGCGGTACATCACGGCTCTCGCCGCCCGCGACGAGATCGATGCACGGCTCTTACGGGCGCGGCTCCTGGCCACTGAGCAGGACGACCAAGCGTTCGATGCCGCGCGAGAGGTGGCGGAGCGGGCGCTGGCGCTCGGGGCGCGGCGCACGGCCGCTGCGGCGGTACGGATAGCCGAGCGAGCGGCCGGAGCAACAGCGGAGCGACTGACCCAGCTGGCGCCGCTGCGGCAACAGCTCGACTCCCGGTAACGAGCGGCGACGCAATGACTTGTCGAGTCGGTCCAACCGCTTGGCCCGTGCGTGGGGGCGCGGGGCTAGGTTCGCATCCGATGAAGCATCTCAGTCCCGCCGTCACCTTGCTGCTCGCCACCTGTGTGCTGCCAGGGGAGCCGTCGAATCGTATCGTCTA
>VAWK01000052.1:0-7240 GCA_005885515.1 Actinomycetota bacterium
GGTCGCTTTCGACCCACAGGCGTACCTCAGCGAGCGTGGGGGCGGCGATGGCAGAAAACGGTGAGAAAGTGATGGGGCGCTTTCTCGGCGCCGAGAACGTCGAACGCGGTCAAGCCTTTCTCGAGGCTCTCGATCCCGAGCTGCACCGCTATGTCATCGAGTTCGTCTACGGCCAGGTCTACTCCGGGGACGTGCTCGATCCGAAGACGCGTGCGCTTTGCACCGTCGCGATGCTCGCCTGCCTGGATCAGCAGCTACAACTCGCGGTCTATGCGCGTTCGGCACGCCGGCTTGGCGCAAGCGAGGATGAGATCCGGGAGGTTCTTCGCCAAGTGGCGGTCTATGGCGGCTTTCCCTGTGCTTGGAATGCTCTGGCAACCATGAAGCGCGCGCTCGCCAACGCCCCGGATATATCGGCCTGAGTATTGGCCTACTACGGTCCACGGTGCACGCTCGCTCGCCACAGAGCGAGCGCACCGGGGACAAAAGGGACGCTGCTGGATTGGAGGACCTGTGGGCGCCGCCGCCGATGACGTGACGACTACTGCTTGGCGTCACGGAAGCAGGCGTTTGCCTGTTCTCGGTCGCCGCTGTCCAAAACCGTCCAACGCGAAAGCCCGACGCGAGCGTACGCGCACGCCTGCTTCGCTGGGGACGGAAGCGCGTGTTGCCTATCGAGCTAGCTGAAAGTCGTCCAGTCCGCTGCGGAGGAGATTGAACATCTGCTCGAGGATCGCGATCGCCTGGTCGTAGGGGATCGCCTCGCCTGATTCTGGCCGGATGCGTTCGCCTAGGGCCACGAGGGCGGCGCTGGCGGAAGCCGCGAGGATCGTCGCGCGGAGGTCGTCAGGCGGCGCGCCGAGATCGTGTGCGATCGAGTCAGCTAGCAGCTGCTCGACCTGCATATATCTTGCGCGCTGGCGGTTGCGTAGCCCTTCGCGGCGCCCGCGCTCGGCCTACGGCTCGGCCAGAGCGACGCAGGCACGGACGCCACAAGCCAGACCACCCGCCAGGCCTACGACTTGCTCGCCAAAGGCTTCGGGCCCGGTTTCAACGGACCGCTCCAGATCGCAGTCGCGCTGCCCACGAAGCACGACGGTGCAACCGTCACCCAGATCAAAGACGCAGTGGCCTCCACGCCGGGAGTCGCCACCGTGGCCTCGGCACGGATCAACCCCACCGGAACTGCCGCATCGATCCTCGCCTACCCCACGACCTCACCGCAGAGCGTTCAGACCGCAAATCTGGTCACCCATCTACGCGCCAGCGTGCTGCCCCCGATCGAGCAAAGCACGGGCGCGCACGCCTACGTCGGCGGAGCGACCGCCTCACAGGTCGACTTCACCCGCGTGCTCTCAAACAAGTTGCCCTTGTTCCCCGCGGTAGTGATCGCGCTCGGAGCGCTACTGCTGCTGATTGCCTTCCGATCGCTCGTCATCCCGCTCAAGGCCGTGGTCATGAATTTGCTGACGATCGGGGCGTCACTCGGTCTGGTGCAGGCCGTGCTAGAGCGGGGCTGGGGAGCGAGCCTACTCGGCGTTCCCAAGGGGCCGATCGACGCCTTTATTCCCGTCCTGGCGTTCGCGATCATCTTCGGCCTCGCCACCGACTACGAGGTGTTCCTCGTATCTCGCATCCACGAGGAGTGGGAGCGTCACCGCAACCCGAGCACCGCCATCAGCAAAGGGTTCGCCAGCACGGCCCGCGTCGTCACCGCCGCCGCCGCAGTGATGGTCTGCGTCTTCGGCGCCTTCGCGATCAGCGGCCAGCGCGCCCTCGCGGAGTTCGGACTCCAACTCGGGGGCGCGGTCTTCCTCGATGCCGTCATCGTCCGACTGATTCTCCTACCCGCCGTCCTGCAACTCCTCGGTCGCACCGCGTGGGCGCTACCCCGGTGGCTCTCCCGGCTGGTCCCCAGAGTCTCGATCGAGGCCCCGTCGGTCAGACGCGGCGAATCATCGCGGCCAGCGCTCGAGCCCCACGCGCGGCATCAGTCAAAGGATCTGGTGGCCCAACGCGTTTAGACCGAAGACCAGGGCCCTTCCGTCACACGGTGCACGCGATGCGCTCGACCCGAATGCATCGAAGGCCCAGCCCCCGTACGTAACCGCGGGGACTCTTCGGTCTAGGCCTACGGGCGTTCGCTTGCCGCTGGGCGAGCTCTCAGGTAGCGAGCGACCATAGGTCCACGTGTTCGTCGGCGAGCCGTCCGGGGGCTGGGCGAGCGCGCTGAGCCACGAGGCGCGCGCATGCCGCCATCTCGGAGTCGAGGTCAGCCTCGGGGTCACCGCCACGGTCGAGACCGACTGCTGCCCGCATAAGCCCGTCTTGCAGGTAGAAGCCGATCAGCCTTCGCTCCTGCAGGCTCCCGCGCACGACGAATTCGTCCCATGTCGCGGCGTGACCGACGTACTCGAGCTTGTGCTCGTATTGGTCAGACCAGAAGCTGTGGATGTAGTCGTACGGGGTAGTGGAGCCGAGCATCGATCTCGCCGCCGCGCGCCCCTGCTTCTCGGCGTTGTTGTAGTGCTCGACACGAACCCGGCCGAAAACGGGGTGGAGGTGGTTAGCCACATCGCCTGCGGCGTAGATGTCGGGCGCGCTGGCGCGGCACAGCTCATCCACGAGCACGCCGTTAGTGAGCGTGACCGGCGACCCTTCGAAGGTGGGTAGCTCGGGCTCGATCCCGATGCCGGCGACTGCGAAGTCGCACGCGATGCGTTTTCCGCTCGCGGTCACGGCCGCCTGCACCCGATCGCTCCCCTCAAACGCGACGATCTGCTCCTCGGCGCACAATTCGACGCCGTTCGCGCGGTGGATGGCGGCGATCGCTGCGCCAACCTCCGCGCCCAGGACCTTTTCGAGCGGCGCTGGCCCAGGAAAGACGGTGGTCACCTGAACGCCAAGCTGGGTCAGTGAGGCCGCAACCTCGCAACCGATGAATCCCATGCCCACGATCACCGCGCGGCGATCCGCAACGGCCTCCCGCTTGATCGCGTCGCACTCCGCCACCGTCCGCAGATAGTGGATACCGGGCAGCTCAGCGCCAGCAACACGAAGCCGCCGATTCCGGCCGCCGGTCGCTATCAGCAGCTTCTGGTACTCGAGCTCTCCTCCGGAGTCGAGCGTCACGGTATGGAGGGCGGCATCCACGGCGACAACCCCGTCGCCGAGCCGCTCCACGTCGTGCTCCTGATACCAGCCCGCCGGCCTGACATACCACCCGTCGAGGTCCTCCTGCGAGCGCAAGTACGTCTTCGACATCGGTGGACGCCCAAAGGGGATCCCCGGCTCGCGGCTGATCAGCACGACGCGGCCCCCGAAGCCCTCTTCGCGCAGGGTCGCCGTGGCGTTTCCCCCGGCGAGGCCGCCTCCGACGATCACCATCGGCCCGCCGGCGTCACTAACGGTCATCGCTCGCACCTCCGATCGCTTTGCGCGCGCCTAGGCATTTGAAAAGAGGGGGATGTTCGCCCCGCTGGCCGGAGCCAGGGGGCCGTCGAGCAGCGCGACTATAAGGTCCGCGACGTCACCCGGTCCGAGGCCGGGGCGAAGGTCGGGATTGGCATGACGGAGCATCTGCGTGTCGACGGCGCCGGGACTGATGCAGATCGCGCTGATGCCGTGCGCCTTGCCCTCGGCTGCGACTGCCTCGGTCAAGCCGATGACTCCGTACTTGGAGACGTTGTACGCGGTGAGGCCCGGAAACTTCTCGGTCGCGTACACGCCGGAAAGGGACGCGATGTTGACGATCCGTCCTTCGCCGGCGGTCCGCATCGCGGCAAATGCCGCGCGACAACACAGGAACGAGCCCGTCAGATTGACCGCGAGCGTTTGCTGCCAGATCTCCGAGGTGGTTTCAGTAAACGGCGCGGGTGTCAGCACACCCGCCGCGCAGACCAGTGCCGCGGGCGGACCAGCCGCCGCGGCGGCTACAAAGAGCCGCTCGACGTCGCTGACCTTGCTGACGTCGGTCGCTGCCGGAGTCGCCTCGCCGCCGGCGTCTCGGACGCGTCGGGCGACGGCGTCGAGAGCCTCGTGATCGCGGGCGGCTAGGACGACGTGGGCGCCTGCGCTGGCGATCGCTTCCGCGGTGGCGGCTCCGATTCCCCGGCTGGCCCCGGTGACCACCGCCAGCCTTCCCGCCAGCCAACGCCTCGGCTCAGCCACCGATCGCGACCCCTATACCTGCACCAGTGACTCGCCCGTAGAGCTGTTCGTGTGCGTCGAGGCTCAGCTCCAGGTCGAGGTGACGTTCGGCATGCTCGCGACACTCAACCCGCGACAGATCGGTCGCTCTCGTGACGGCGTCAGCTGCCGCGTTGATGTCGTCGGGGGCGACCATCAGGCCCGTCACGCCGTCGACGACGATTCGGTCCAGTGCGCCGCGCCGGAACGCCACGACCGGAGTGCCGCACGCTTGCGCCTCGGCGGCGGCCATCCCGAACGGCTCATCCCATCTGGCGGGGCACAAGACGACGGCCGCGCGGGCCATCGCCTCCCAGATAGCCGTTCGCGCGACGCCTGGATGAACGGAGACGCCCGGATCGGCTCGTCTCGGGTCGATCTGCTCCCGGGTGTATTCGCCGTCGTAGCTGTCGCCGTAGACGTCGATGCGGACACCTGCCGCGAGCGCGATCTCGATCGCCTCGGCGGCTCCCTTCTCCGGAGCCAGCCTGCCGGCAAAGACGGCGCCATCTCCGACCGTCGACGACCAGCCGATCAACCCTGTTGGGATGTGCGGCGGCAGGATGGCATCGACCGGAACGGCGCGCCGCCAGGCGCTCGCATGGAACGCGGATACGGCCGCGACCGTCGGCGGTGGGTCACGCCGGGCCGCCTGACGAAGCGCGTCGGCAACCGCCGCGGCGGGCGGTAGGTGAAGCGTATGCACCACCGGCGCGCCTGCCGTCGTCGCGAGCGTGACCGCGGGCGCATCGAACGCGTGATTGTGGACCACGTCGTACGCTTCCCGTCGCACCGCGTCGTAGACGCCGGCGAAGGCACTCTCGGCCGCGCCCGACCCGGTAGCGGCTGCGCTCCCAGACGCGCGGTAGATCGTTGCCTGCAGAGCCTCGTGATCGACCCCCGTGTCGATCACCTCCACGCCTGCCACCTGCGATCCGGAAGCGGCGTACAGGTGAACGTGGTGGCCTCTGCCCGCGAGGCCACGTGCGAGATCGGACAAGAAGGCCTGCGACCCGCCGAGCTGCGGCTCGCGGATGGCGCTGACGAGCGGGGCGATGATAGCGACCTTCATCGCGCGATCACCTTGAAGGCGAGGTCGCGCGGAGGATTGGTCCCCAGCACGTCGTAGGGAACCCGTCGCCGCCCACGGCGACGGACCTCCCCGATAGCGCTGGGATAGAAGATCTCGATCAGCTCGGCAGCTTCCTCGTGGCTGGCGAACTCGACAAACATCTCTCCGTCGAAGCGGACGTACCGGTAGCCATGCGCGGCGAGCCAGGGGACCTCGTTCGGCCAGACAATGACGACACAGCCACCCGGCCTGCAGACCCGCTCCATCTCGGCCAGGCCGGCCTCGCCGCCATGCTCCGGCACGGGCGTAAGGGCTGAGCACGCGACCACCACGTCAGCGCTATCGTCGGCCACGGGCAGGTCGTCGAAGAAGCCGTGGGCGACGCGGACGCGGTAGCCATGATCGGCTTGCGCAAGCTTGCGATCTAGGATCTCACGCAAGGGAGCCGCCGGCTCGATCGCCACGACCTCGCGTGCGCGGTGGACCAGCTCAAGCGTCAGCCGGCCGGTGCCCGCAGCGACCTCGACGATCCGCTTGGCATTGTCCGGGAGCCAGCCGATCACGGCGGGGTGGAGGCGCTCCGCGCTGATAAGCCGGTCATACAGCTCGGGCTCGAGCCGATACAGCAGCTCCCAGGCCAGGGTGATATCGGTTCGCGGGTCGTCGATCCCGCCGGCAAGAAACCGTCTCGCCTCGTCTCGGGTGAGCACGCCAACATCCGCGGCGCTGTAGCGAGTTCGCAATTCCCGACTCGGCCGCGGGCGTGTCTCAGACGTGATCACCGACTTCAGCCCAGTTCTTATCGGTCTCCCACAACCGGACTGACCGCAGCGAACCCTCTGGGAGATCTGCGCGGAGTCTCTCCCAGAACGCCACGGCTAGGTTCTCGGCGGTCGGGATGAGCCCCTCCAGCCACGGAACGTCCGTACTCAGGTTGCGGTGGTCCACGTCCTGGATGATCAGCCGGCAGATGACATCCGACAGATGCTTCAGGTCCAACACATAGCCCGTCGTCTGATTGATCTCACCGACCACCACGACCTCGAGGACGTAGTTGTGCCCGTGCAGATTCGCGCACTTCCCGAACAAGCGCTGATTCTCCTCGTCGGATAGCCCGGGATCGCGCAGCTGATGCGCCGCATTGAACGACTCACGGCGACTCACCAGCACAGTCGGCGTGCTCGAAGCTAGTGCTCGGCGGGCGACGGCAGTATCTGCGTCAGTTAGATCGTGATACGCCACCTCAACACTCCTAACTCCTCGCTCAGCTGTGTAGGACACCGACGATACCGCCCCTCGACCACGCAGGAACACCGGGGCCGTAGGAGGCGTACTGTTCGAGGCATGTCCCTGGACGCGCCGCGTCGGGTTGTGGTCGGTGAGGATGAGCCGCTGTTTCGCCGGGGGGCCTCACCTTCTTCGGGGAGCGAGCATGCGGGCGATCGGCGACGTCACCGGCGTCTGGGCCGCCGACCCACGTCGGCGGGTACCACGGCGAGGTCGTCGTAGCGGGGCGCCGGGCCGCAGGCGTGATCTACGAGACCGACCTGGTCGCATTGAGCTCCGCGCTGAACCGTGCAGATGGCGCCGGACCTGACCGAGGACCTCTTGACTGAGACGAATCAGAGGGTCGTGATCGTTACGGGGGGCTCACAAGGCATCGGCGCGGGCCTCGTGCGGGCATACCGCGAACTCGGGCACGCTGTCATCGCAACTTCACGATCGATCAGACCGTCGCAGGATTCCGGGATCGTGACGGTCCAAGGCGACATAGCCGATCCCGACACAGCGCAGCGCGTCGTGGGCGAGGCGGTCGAGCGCTTTGGCCGGATCGACACTCTGGTCAACAACGCCGGTACCTACATCGGCAAGCCCTTCACGGAGTACACGGTCCAGGACTTCAACGCCGCGGTCGCCGTCAACCTCGCTGGTTTCTTCCACATCACCTCGCGAACGATCAAGCACATGCTCGAGCGGGGT
>VAWK01000052.1:7267-74082 GCA_005885515.1 Actinomycetota bacterium
CGAAAGTGCCCTCCGCCCTGGCGAGCCTGACCAAGGCTGGCCTGACGGCGGCCACGAGATCTCTGGCCATCGAGTACGCCTCACGCGGGCTGCGGATCAATGCGGTGTCGCTCGGCGTAATCAAGACGCCTGTGCACGACGAGAGGTCCTATGAGGGGGCGGCTGCGTTGCATCCGGTCGCCCGTGTGGGCGAGATCGAGGACGTGGTCGGTGGAGTCCTGTATCTCGAGTCGGCGCCCTTCGTGACTGGAGAGATCTTGCATATCGACGGCGGCCAAAGCGCCGGACACTGACGCTGATCGAGCGCGTCGTCCCTCCCGTCGGTCCTCGTCGCGGTCGATCGCCAGTACGCTTAGGGCGTGCTCAAGGTGGTCACCTCGGTCAGCAGCGAGCCGGAGGCCGCACTTGTCTCCACGCGGCTATCCGAAGCTGGCATTCAGGCGATCTCACAGCGCAGCATTGGCGGGCCGGAATGGGGCGTGTCCGGTGCGCGCGACGTATACGTCGATGAGCAGGATCTCGTCCGAGCGCGCGAAGTACTAAAGGCCGATGAGGATGTCAGCGAGGATGAACTCGCGGATCTCAGTGAAGCCGCGCCGGACCCGCTCAAAGACCCTAACGAGGGCAAGCCGACGCGCTAACCGCGGTGCAGATCGCGAGGCGGTTATCGCGCTGCTGGCCGCGACAGAGGCGCGAGGCACACGGCGCTCAGAGGCCCATCGCGCGCACGACCACCCGGTCCATCACCGAGGTCGGCAAGAGCCGCGTCAGGAGCAGGCGCATCTTCGCGTCCCGTCCCACGACGTAGCGAGCCTTGGGTCTTCTCGCAGTCAGGGCGTGCTCTACGACCCGCGCAACCTCGAGTGGCGGTACGCCCGATCGCTCACCCTGAGCGATGAACTTGGATATCGCCGCAAACCCGGGGCCATAGAGCTTCAGCGCGTCGGCCGGCATGTTCGCCGTCGCCTCCTCGGCGACAGCACGGCCCTTCTCCCAGATCGGTGTGGCGACCGCTCCCGGCTCGATCGCTGCGACCTCGACGCCGAACCGGCGCAGCTCGAGTCGCAGCGCGTCGGTGACCGCCTCGAGCGCGTACTTCGACGCGTTGTACGGTCCGAGGAACGGACTAGCCAGACGCCCGCCGATCGACGTCATGTTCACGATTCGGCCCCGCGCCTTGCGCAGTGCCGGCAGCGCCGCCTGGGTGACGGCGACCTGGCCGATGAAGTTGACCTCGAGCCCTCGGCGCCATTCGTCGATCGGCACGAACTCGAGCGGTCCACCCACCGAGATGCCGGCGTTGTTGACGAGTCCGGTCAGGCCGCCAGGGCAAGCCTCATCGACGGTCCGCAATGCGGAGGTGATCGACTCACTGTCGGTGACGTCGAGCATCACTGGCTGCGTGCGCCCGGATCCGGCGTCGCGCAGCGAGTCGGCGTCTGACTGCTTGCGCACGCCGGCAAACACGGTGAAGCCGAGCCCGTCGAGGTGCTCGGTGCAGGCCCGCCCTATGCCTGTCGATGCGCCGCTGATCAGGACTGCGCCTCGGCTCGGGCTCTCGGGCATCGCGCCGCGATCCTAACACCGCACTATTTCGCGGCCGCGCTGTCGTCGAGCTCGCCCGGCCACCGTGCGCTCGAGCTATCGCGGGCGCCGACCTTGAGACGGTAACGGGCCTCGAGCTCCGGGCGCGCTCGGGTCGGCGCAAGCTCGATCAGCGAGCATCAGGAGGCAGCGCGCCCTGCGCGCGTGCCACCAAGCCAGCGTAGACGAGCGCGAGGGCCTCGCCGAGGAGCTCCGGGCGGACGGAGCCCGGCTCGATCAGCTCATCGACCGCGAGGCCGCCGATGATGCTCATCACGATGCGAGCGACCTCCTCCGCCGGCATCGTGAGGTTGGGCGTCCCTAGGTGGCGCGCGCGGGCCTCCATTGCGGTGGCCAGAGAGCCGCGAAGCTCCGTCTGGCGCTCGGCGTAGCGGGCGCGCAGCTCGGGATCGCGGATCGCCAGGGTCCAGTACTCGCGCTCGAGGAGCATCGCTTCGCGCTGCTCGCCGAGCTGTTGAGCGAACGCCCGGGTCGCCTCCACCGACATGTCGCGCTCGGGCGGCGCCGATGCGAGCAGCGCCACCCGGTCGCGCATCGGTGCGTCGATGCGCTCCTCGATGAGCGCCGTGAGCAGTTCCTCCTTGCCGGAGAAATGCCAGTAGAGCGCACCCTTCGAGTAGCCCGCCTCGGCGGCGATCTCGTCGACGCCGGCCTGGCGGTAGCCTCGGCGTGCGAACACCCGCAGGGCGGCCGTCAGGAGCTCGTCGCGAGCCTCGCGGCCCCGTGCGCGAGCGGCGCGGGTGCGCTGATCGAGACGCCCTGCGACGTCCCCACCCGACCTGCGAGGTCTGCGGGATCTGCGCGTTTCGCTTGCGGGCATGCTGGGTATGATACTGACTGACTTGTCAGTATGTACTTACACGCTCTACGTGATCCCCGGTTCGCACGCCTGCCGCTCGGCGATGCTCATGCTCGAGCACAAGCAGGTGCCCTACCGGCGCGTCGACATCGTCACGCTCCTGCACCCGCTTGTGGTCCGGCTGCACGGATTTGACGCGGGGGGGCAGACGCGCACCGCTGGCGGGCGGCGCACGCTCGCGCTGCGCCTAGGCGATCGCTTCGGGACCGTGCCGGCGCTCGCCGCCAACGGCCAGCGGATCTCGACCAACCACGGGATCGCCCGCTTCCTGGACGAGTGCCACCCACAGCCGCCACTCTTCCCGGCCGATCCCGAGCAACGGGCCGCGGTCGAGGAGGTGGAGCGCTGGGCGAACGCAACGCTTCAGATGGCCGCGCGCCGGATCCCGGGCGCGGCGGTGGTGCGCGAACCGGCGCCATTCAGCCGATCGTCCGGAGACGGCCGCCTCGGATACCTCTTGTACAAACGCGCGCTAACGCGGCGCCTGATCGTCCCCAGGATCCTCCGCGGGATCTTCGCTACGAGCCCAAGTGCGGAGCACGATCCCATGAACGAGCTCCCCCCGATGCTCGACCGTATCGACGCCTGGATCGCCGACGGGGTCCTCGGTGGAGCGCAGCCGAACGCGGCGGACTTCATGGTCGCGCCGAGCCTGGCGTTGATCCTCTACCGGTCCGACGCCCTGCCGCTGTTCGAGGGGCGCCCCGCCCTCGAACTCGTCGACCGGCTCCTACCCGAGCCGGCGCCGGACGCGCGGGCGGCTAGACCGTCGTAGAGGAGGTCCAGAACCTCTCCGAGGAGCTGCTCTGAGACTGCCTCGGGCTCGGCGAGCGCGGTCATCGCCAAGCCGTTCGCGAGGGCGAGGATCGCGGTGGCAAGTCGCTCGGCCGGGTAGACGAGCGGGACGCCGGTGTGAGCATGGCGGGACTCGAGCGCACGCGCGAGCGCGTTGCGAAGCAGCTTCTGGCGCTCGTTGAAGGACGGGCGCAGGTTGGGATCGCGCACAGCGAGCGCCCAGTACTCGAACAGCAGCATGATGAGGTCGCGCTGCTCGCGCACCAGGCGCCCCAGGCCGTGGCTCACCGCACCAGCTGTCAGCGTCTCGGGCGGCGCCGTCTCGGTGAGACGCATCAGCTCGCGTGCCGGACCGTCGACGCGTTGCTCGAGCAGCGCGACGAAGAGCTCGAGCTTGCTGTGGAAGTTCCAGTAGACCGCCCCGCGCGTCAGGCCCGCGCGCCGGGCGATCGCCTCCAGCGAGGAGCCTTCATAGCCACGTTCGCGCAACTCGGCAAGGGCGGCGTTGAGCAGTCGCTCACGGGCCGTGCCGCGGAGCTCGGCGTGGCGGCCGTCGCGGCGCTGGGAGGCTGATGTCGGGCTTGTCCTACCGGGCACGGTTGACATTGTACATACACTTGTGTATGTAGTACATACAGAGTTGAATGTTATTCCCGGATCCGGAGGTGTCTGATGTCTCAGGATTACAACGACGGTGGCAGAGTGCTGCCTCCGCGGGCAGAGGTGGCGGTGGTTGGCGCCGGCGCGGCCGGGCTCGGAGTCGCGGCGAGTCTGCGTCGGCGCGGGATCGAAGCGATCGTGCTCGAGCGCTCGGCAGTCGCATCGAGCTGGCGAGCGCGCTATGAGGGCGTACGCCTCAACACGGTCCGCTGGATGTCTTCGCTGCCCGGGATGGGGATCCCGCGCTCTGCCGGGCGATGGCCCACGCGCGACGAGCTGATCGCCTACATGGAGCGTTACGCCGAGCGCGAGCGCCTCGACGTGCTCACGGGCGTGTCTGTCGAACGGATCGAGCGTGACGGTGAGCGCTATCGACTGCGCACGTCGACCGGTGATCTCCAGGCGCGCTTCGTCGTCGTCGCCGCGGGCTATGACCACACGCCTTCGATTCCCGCGTGGCCCGGGCGCGACGGCTTCACCGGCGAGCTGCTGCACTCTGCTGAATATCGCAACGCCACGCGCTTTTACGGCAAACGCGTGCTCGTGGCCGGCGTCGGCAACTCGGGGTCTGAGATCGCCGCCGAGCTCGTCCGCGCAGGCGCGAGCGTTCAGGTCGCGATGCGTACCCCGCCCAACCTGCTGCGGCGCGAGATCTTCGGCATCCCCGTGACGGTCCTGGCGCGCCTGAGCGAGCGCCAACCGGCGGCGCTCGTGGACCGCACCGGATTCCTGCTCCAGCGTCTGCTGTTCGGGGACCTCACACGACACGGGTTGCCGCACGCGCCCCATGGGCTGGCAACCGAGCTCCGCGTCAAGGGACTCGGCGCGATTCTCGACAGCGGTTTCGTCGCGGCACTGAAGGCAGGGCAGCTCGAGCTCTTGGCGCCGATCGCGCGCCTCGAGGGTGCCGAGGTGATCCTCGCCGACGGCAGCCGCGCGCAGCCGGACGTCCTGATAGCGGCCACCGGATACAGGCACCAGCTCGAGCCGCTGGTCGGACACCTCGGCGTGCTCACCGAGACGGGACGGCCGATCACGCACGGCGCCAGCACCCATCCCGCAACCCCGCGCCTCTACTTCAACGGCTACTGGCTGCCGATGAGCGGGCAGCTGCCCGCGATGCGACGCACGACCAAGGCCATCACGCGCAGGATTGCCCGCGAACGAAGACGTGAAGCCCGAGCAGCACGCTCATCCGCTGCCCACCCACGCGTCAGAACGGCCGACGCGACCCTGGCCTAGCGCGATGCTGAGCGTTCGCTGGAAGGCGGGAGCGGCCGCGACCGAGCGCGGAGCAAGGCTGATGGCCGCGACCGAGGCTCGTTTCGGCCGCTATCGCGACCTGCCAGGCGTGGCGATCGCAGCGCTGCGGCTGCGCCGCAGCTGGCCGACACTCGACGGCGCCGTCGCGCTGTCGCTGGCCGCCCAGCCGCTCAAACGCACAACGCGCTCCATCTCGGTCTGGCAGAGCGAAGAGCACCTGCTCGCATTCCTACACAGTCCCGCACACCTGGCGATCGTTCGCCGCTACCGCGGACGTCTGAGCATCCGTTCTGTCATCTGGAGCTCTGGAAGCTTTAACCCCGCGTGCGCTCGCGACGAAGCCGAGCGTCACCTGTCCGACTAACACCCAGCCCAGTGTCGGGCGCCGCCGAGCGCGCGCGCCAAGCCCGGCCGATCGGCACCGTCGAAGTAGGCTTTGGCGCGTGGCGCAGACGTTCTACGAGACTCTCGCGCTCGCCGCGTTCGCCCTACTCGGCCTGTGGTGGGTCGTAGTCGCCGAGCGTCGTCGCGAATGGGCTGCGCTGCCGTACAGGCGTCGTCAGGCCTACACCGTGTCGCTGTACTTCACGCTCACCGGGATCATGAGCCTCGTCTCGCTCATCTCGACGGCGCACCCCGCGCTTTGGCGACTCGCGTTCGGTATCTCCGCGGCGCTCGGCGCAGTCGAGATCGTGCTTTCGCTGGCCTACGTGAACGCCGAGCCGCGCAGGGAGAGGCGCATCCAGTGGCTCCTCTCGCTCACCTTGCCGTTGTACCTCGTGATCCTCGCGGTGGCGATTCATTCATCGCTCGCGCACGACATCGGCGTGCACCTGAAGCCGCTCGAGACCGAGGCAGTCGTCGTGTCACTGCTGCTGTTCCTCGGCATCAATTACGGCTGGCTCCTGTTCATGGAGCCGGCCTACCCGGGGGCCGAAGCGGAGGAATAGCTCCAGAGCGGACGGCTCCGCCCAGGGCGCGCGGGGTGAGCTTGTCGGGCAGCTAGGGTGGAGCGGTCGTCGAGGTGGCGGGATCGCGCGGAAGCAGGAGTCAGTTAAGCGGGCGTACGCTCGTACCGCACGGCGTTCTCGAAGTGCGGTGCCCACGGCTGGGCCGAGCGCGTCCAGATCTCAACCGTCGGCTCGATCCAAGATGTATCGTCGATCGTGCCTGCCTTCAGGAAGGCCACTCCCGGCATCGACTCGATCGTGCTGAATATCGGCGACCCACATGCCGAGCAGAACCGCCGCTCCGTGGTGCTCTGGTAGTCCTCGCTGGCCGTCTTGAACGAGGCGAGTGTGCTGCCCTCAACCGTGAGCGGCTTGCTCGGTACGCCCACGATCACCGAGAACGCCGTAGCGGTCTGGCGCTGGCAGTTCGCGCAGTAGCAAGCCCCCTGCCAGACCGGCGCGGCGTCGACGCTATAAGTCACGCCACCGCACAGGCAGCGGCCTGTGATGGGTCTGGGTGCATTGGCCACGCATCCGAGACCCTACACCAGCATCATCGCGCGCCCACCGATGCGCTCATCGCTCATCAACCCGGCCAAACCGCGCTCTTTGCTGGATTTCTGTTCGGGTTGAGACGTTTGCAATCCAAGCCACGGGGAAGGGCTGTGCAGAGCGGCTGATGTGTCGACGCCTCCCGCGGGGCGGGGTGGGGGCATGTGAAGACGCTGTAAGGACGGCCGGCGCCGGTCACCGTCGGTGACTCCACGTGATCCAAGAGCGGGCCAACGAGGTTGAGATGACTCGCAGCGCAGTCGACGAGCGGGATCGACATCGGACAAACGGTGGGGGTCGTTCGACGCGGTGGGCTGAGCCTGTATCTAGGGCTCGAGATGGAGTTCTGCTGACAGGTGCTACGGGCTTTCTCGGCATGGAGCTACTCGCCCGCTACCTGGAGCAAACTGATCGTCGTGTCTATGCGCTCGTGAGGGGCGCGAACCGGCGGGATGCCGCGGCGCGCATGAAGCGTACGCTGGCCTGCCTGTTCGGACCCGGCCATCGTTATGAGGACCGCGTGGTAGCGGTACAGGGGGACATCACTCGCGCATGTCTGGGACTCGGACGCAGTGGCGAGGCGCTGGCCGAGCAGGTCAGGGAGGTCGTGCACGGCGCCGCCTCCGTGTCCTTCGCCAACGAGCTCGAGACCGCGCGCACGATCAACGTGGAGGGCACTCAGCGGGTGCTCGAGTTCGCCGAGCGCTGCCGCGCACGCGGGGGCCTACGACGCTTCACGTACATCTCCACGGCCTTTGTCGCCGGCGAGCACGCGGGGTGCTTCAGCGAGGACGACCTCGACGTCGGCCAGCGTTTTCGCAACTCCTACGAGCAATCGAAGTTCGAGGCTGAGTGCCTCGTCACGCGCTGGCGCGCGCTGCTCCCGGTGACGGTGGTACGTCCGAGCATCGTGGTGGGCGAGCGCCAGAGCGGTTGGACGGCATCGTTCAACGTTCTCTACTGGCCACTGCGCGCGTTCTCCCGCGGAGCCTACGCAGCGGTGCCGGCGCGCCGAGACGCGCCGGTGGATGTGGTGCCGGTCGACTACGTGACAGATGCGATCTTCGCGCTCGGTCAAGCGCCTGAGGCCGTGGGCGCCACCTTCCATCTCACCGCCGGCCGGCATGTGAGCAAGGTCGGCGAGCTCGTTGAGCTCGCGAGCGCGTTCTTCGACCGGCCAGCACCGACGCTGATCGAGCCCTCGGTGTACCGGCGGCTGCTGCATCCGCTGTTGGTTCGTGCCAGCCGCGATGAGCGCCACCGCCGCGCGCTGCGGCGCAGCGAAGTGTTCTTCCCGTACTTCGCGGCGAAAAACAGCTACGACGACCGCCGCTCTCGGGCGCTGCTGCACGGCACCGCCATCGAGCCCTCGCCGCTGCGCGACTACTTCGGCAAGCTGGTCGAGTTTGCGCTCGCCGCCGATTGGGGCAGGCGACAGATACCGCGCTGCGGCGTCGCGGCGCCGCTCTCGAGCGCGCAGCGCGCCCGAGGGCCCGCGCGGGCGCAACGCCGTCTTGCGCTGGTGAGATGAGCGGCGAACGCCTTTCGGGACTCGACGCGTCGTTCCTCGCCGTGGAGACGCCCGCGGCGCACATGCACGTCGGCTGGGTGGCGCTGTTCTCGCGCCCTACGTCCGGGCGCCTACCGGGCTTTTTTGAGCTGCGCGATCACATCGAGCGACGCCTGGCGCGCGCGCCCCGCTACCGCCAGAAGCTCGCCCCGGTACCGCTCGAGCTGAACGCGCCGGAGTGGGTCGACGACGAGGCGTTCTCGATCGACCGTCATCTGTACCGGGCGCCCGGTCCGCTCGCTGGCCTGGTCGACGAGGTGATGTCTACGCCGCTGCGTCGCGACCGTCCGCTGTGGGAGATGTGGATTTGCGAGCAGTCCGCCCAGGAGCGATTCGCGCTTATCGGCAAGGCCCATCACTGCATGGTCGACGGCCTCGCCGCGGTCGAGCTCGGCTCGCTGCTGCTGGATCCCACACCGGAGGCTGTTGAATGCGAGCCCGACCAGTGGAGCCCCGCACCCGAGCCCAGCGCCGAGCGCCTGCTCATGCGGGGCGTGCGCGACCTGCTGGCAGGCCAGCTCGGGCTACTGCGTCTACCGCTCCGAGCTGCTGCCTCGCCCGCCCGGGCGGCGCGGCAATCCGGGACGAGAGCCGTGCGCGTGGCCCGCGCGCTCAGCCACTCGCTGCTGGCCGCCGCTCCCGCCAGCGTGCTCGACCACTCGCTGTCACCTCTGCGACGCCTGGCCTGGGCCGAGAGGCCACTTGACGATCTGCGGGCGGTCAAGCGCGCCTACGGGACCACGATCAACGACGTGATGCTCGCGGCTGTGGCGGGAGGGATGCGCACCTACCTGGCCGATCACGGCGAGCGGCCGGTCGCGCTGAAGGCGATGATCCCGGTCAGCATGCGCAGCCCCTCGGATGTGCTTGGCAACCGCGTCTCGTTCGTGTTCGCCGAACTGCCGTGCGAGGAGCCCGACCCGCTCGGCCGTTTGTATCGCGTTCACGCCGCGATGAGCGCCCGCAAGCGCGACGGCGAGCCCGAAGGGGCCGACCTTGCGCTCAAGGCCGCCGAGCATACGCCCGCGCTCGTCCAGCATGCGTTATCGCGGATCATCGCAAGCCCCCGCACGTTCAACCTGGTGGTGTCCAATATCCCAGGGCCTTCAGAACAGTTGTATATGTGCGGCTGTCCCTTGCAGAGGATCTATCCGGTCGTCCCGCTCGCCGATCGCCACACTGTCTCGGTCGGCATGACGACGGTCCGCGACTGCGCGTGCTTCGGCGTCTACGCCGACCGCGAAGCAGTGCCCGACGCGGACACCCTCGTACACGACATCGATGACGCGATCACAGAGTTGCTCGAAGGTACGCACAAGCCCGCGGGTCAGCGCCGCGAGACCTCGCCACGCTAGTCCGCACGCGCGCTGCCTTCCTAGCGGACGTCGTCGAACAGCGGACAGTCTTCGAGGGTGGGGCAGCGGCAGTCCGCCGCTGCCTCCAGCCAACTCCGCACGAGGCGAGCGCGCTCGATCAGCGCATCGACCTCTGGCAGCTTGCGCTGAGCGATAGTGCGCAGCCGCTCGGAGACGCCGCCATTGGCCTCTGAGGCAGCGAGCAGCTCGCGGGCGTCGTCGAGGCTCAGGCCGGCCCGCTGCGCCGCGCCGATGATCGACAGCGTGCGCAGGATCTCCGCTCGGTAGCGGCGGCGGCCTGCGATCCGCTCGGGTTCGGGCAGCAGCCCGATCGCCTCGTAGTAACGGATCGCCGAGGCACGAATGCCGGCGCGGCGAGCGACCTCGCCGATGAACAGCTCCTGGGCCACTTGACTTCAACCTGACTTGAAGATGCACAGTAGTCGAACACCATGAAAGGAGCGATCGATGTCCCGCGAGCCCAGTAGCAACGACAGCTTCGACGAGGCCGTCGCAGAGATCCCCAGTTGCGTACTCGACGAGGCGGGGATGCGTGAGCAGCGCGCCCGCTATGCGCTGCTGGCCGGTAGCGTCACGCGTATCGAGCGCGAGCCCGAGGCCGTTTTGATCGACTTCGATCGAGACCTCGATCGCCACACGCTTGACCGCGCGCTTGCGGTCGAGCGCGAGTGCTGTCCGTTCTTTGAGTTCGTGTTCGATGAGCCCAACCGAAGCCTGCGTGCGACCGTCACGGACGGAAACCAGACGCCGGCGCTTGACGCCGTGGCGCACGCCCTCGGAGCTGTTCATCGACTCACCCCAAAGGCTAGACCCATGCGTTGATGCGCGACAGCGAGCTAGCCGCCGAAGGGTCCCGGATCCGGGGGAACGTCGACCGCGTGGTCCCGGAGCGCAGCGAGAGAAACGACCTCGAGCGCCCGCTCATGCGTGGACGCAAGCACGACGTAGGCGGCCGCGCCGTCCTCATGCGCCCGCAGCCAGTTCAACGCGGTCACGCACCAGCGGTCGCCGGGCACGAGCCCAGGAAAGCTGTAGTGAGGTATCGGGGTGATCAGGTCATTGCCGATCCCACGCTGGTGCTCGAGAAACGCAGAGGTGACCACCGCACAGATCGTGTGGCGCCCGCCGTCCTCCGGACCGGTACGGCAGGACCCGTCACGGTAAAAGCCGGTAAGGGGGTCGATGCCGCACGGCTCAAGCTCGCCGCCGAGCACATTACGGTCCGTCACCGCACCAGTATCACCTGGCAGATAGGCCGGTGTCGTGTTCCCGAGGTGCTCGCAAATCGAGCAATCGGGGAGCCACCAGCCGTTTCATGCGTACCGTTGTTGGGGCAGTCATGATCCGCCGCAAGCGCCTATGTGCGGCGCTCGTCACGCCACTGTCGGGCCCGCTCGCCCGCTACGGTCGCTCGGGCGCCACCGCCCTGCGGCTGTGGGCGGCGGAGGCCGGGGTGGATCTCGCGATCGCGGACGCCCACCCCTCAGTGGCCGCCGCTGTCACGAGCGTCGCTGAGCAGCATCGAATCGACGTCCTGTTCGGACCGTATGGCTCCGGACCGGCGGTGGCTGCCGCGCGCGCCGCGCCGAGCGTCCTGTGGAATCACGGCGGTGCCAGCGCGCGCCTCGTCCGCCAGGCGTTCCCGCACGTCGTGAACGTCCCGGCGCCCGCCGCCACCTACCTGGCGGCGGTGATCGGCGCCCTCGATGCGGCCGAGCTCGCCGGTGCGCAGGCCGTGCTCCTGCACTCGCGAACCGGGTTCGGCCGCGAGGTTGCTGCCGGGGCACTCGGGGCTGCGGGCGACATCGGCTTGGAGGTCATCGCCATTCCCTTCGACCCGGGCGATGGCGACGGCGCCGCCAGGTCGGTTCAAGGTCGAGGCGCTGACGTGCTCCTGGTGGCGGGGAGCTTCGATGACGAGCTTGCGATCGCCGCTCGCCTCTTGCGTCGGCGCTGGCGGGCCGCCGCCTTCGTGGCAGCGGGCGTGGACGAGATCCTGACGACGGTCGCCGACCGCCTCACCGGTGTCTACGGGCCGTGTCAGTGGCTGCCCGACGCAGCGCCCCAGCCGCAGGACGGGCCCGACAGCCGCTGGTTCACTACCGCCTACCTGCAAGCGGCGGGCTCGCCGCCCCCCTACCCGGCGGCGGCCGCCTTCGCCGCCGGGGTGCTCTGGCAGCGCTGCACACAGGACGCGGGAGAGACCATGCCTGATGCCGTGCAAGCTGCTGCCGAGCGCCTAACCACCACGACGCTCTTCGGTGCGTTCCGGCTCGATCCCGTCACGGGGTTGCAGGAGGGCCACCGCGTCGGAGTCGTTCAGTGGCGGCGGGGGCGACGCCAGACAATCACCCCGCCCTCCTGACAACCGGGCTTGCCGAGGCCGCTCGGTGTGCAAGCTCGTCTGATGGCGGCGAGGTAGGTCTGGGCCGGCTAGGCCAGTAGCCGGTTCAGCGCCAGCTCCAGCACGTCGGCGCGGCTGCGCCCAGCGTGATCGGCGGCGACGAAGCGCGTGCCGATGAACAGCGAGAGGGCGAGCAGGCAACGGAGCTCGACCTCGTCCTCGTCTGGGCAGAAGACACCGAACAGCGACCGCATGTATTCCATGCGTCGGTTGTCGACGCGCCTGAGGCGCTTGGCGACCGCTTTGTCGCGTCGGGCCCAGTCGCGCACCGCGAGGTCGATGCTGCCCAGGCCCCGAGCCTCGCGCGAGGAGGCGAGCGCAAACAGTCGCTGCAGCTTCGCCTTGGCGTCCCCGCCTTCGCGCTCGACGCGGTTGATCGCCTCGTCGATCACCACCCGCTCCCACACGTCGAGCATCTCCTCGAGCAGCGCGCGCCGGTCGCCGAAGTGCCAGTAGAAGCCGCCCTTGGTGACGCCGAGCGCCTGCGCCAGCGCCTCGACCCGCACGGCGTCCGGGCCGCCGACGCCGAGGGCCCGGAGTCCCTCCTCGATCCAGCTGCTCGGGGGCGTGCGGGTCTGGGCTGGCATCATCTGTCTCGATCGCGTTTCGGTGCAGGTTGACTTTACGTCATCTATACACTACCGTATCGATACGCTGTCGTATGGATGGAGGAGACGAATGAGACTCGCTAACTCGGCGCACACCTCCCGGCCCTGGCGGATCCACGAGCTCGCCCCCGACTTCCGGCTCGAGGACGTGTGGGAGCTTCCCTGGCGGGGCGGCCCGGAGGACTTCCCGAGGGCGGTACAGCTGATCGTCTCGGGCGACCCCTCGCACAGCTTGCCGGGCCCCGCTCGCGCGCTCGTCGCGATCCGGTCGAAGCTCGGAGAGCTCTTGGGCTGGGACGACCCGGATACCGGTCTGGGAGCCAGGGTGCCGACCCTGCTCTTCGCGAGGCTCCGCGCCCCGACTTCAAGGCGCTCCCCTTCACCTCGATGTACCAGCTCGAGGATGAGTTTGCCGCGGAGACCGCCAACCGGACCGTGCACGGGGTCATGCACATCGGCTGGGTCCCGGACGGGACGGGCGGCTTTCGCGGCCAGATGGCCATTCTTGTGAAGCCGAACGGAGTGTTGGGGACCGCGTACATGGCCGCGATCAGGCCGTTCCGGCACCTGATCGTCTACCCGGCCCTGATGCGGCGGTGGGAGCGAGCCTGGAGGAGGCGCTCCGCCGATCCGATACCCGCGCACACCTATTCAACTCTTTGACTTTCAGGAGGCCAGGCATGCATCCGTTTCGCAGCGCACTCGAAGCACGAGACCTCGACGCCGCAGTGGCCCTACTGGCGAGCGATGTCGTCTTCCGGAGCCCGATCGTGTTCAAGCCCTATCACGGACGTGCTGCCGTGACGGCAATTCTGGCAGCCGTATCGCAGGTGTTTGAGGACTTCTCCTACGTACGCGAGATCGGGGCGCCCGACGCGCGCGATCACGCGCTCGTCTTCCGGGCGCGAGTCGGCGACAAGCAGATAGAGGGCTGCGACTTTCTGCACCTCGACGACGGTGGGTCCATTGACGAGCTAGTCGTCATGGTGCGCCCACTGTCCGGTGCGCTCGCGCTGGCTGACGCCATGAAGGCGCAGCTTGCCTTGGCCCAGACTGGCTGACGTCACCGGGCGCTCGGCTGTCAGGGTCGGACCGGGCTGCCCGGGGGTGAAGGAGACCAACCCGCACGTCTCGAGGACTGCGGACAGGTCCGGACCCAACCAGGTGGGGTCCGAGCCTGCGGGTGCGTGGTAACGGGCCGTCGCTAACCGGCCTCCACGGACGCCCTCGCAGGGGCGCTCGCCGGCTCGATCTCGATGTAGAGGAGCTCGATCGGCAAGCGATTGCCGACACCCTCGTACAGCTTGCGAAACAGTCCGTAGTTGGCCGCGATCGCCCGCTCGGCGCGCTCTGACTCGTTCGCATCCAAGATGCGGCCGCGGCCCTCCGCCGGCGCGCCCGAGGGCTTGCCGCGGAACGTGCACGGAGCCACGCGCACGCGTGGATTGCTTCGGATTCGCTTCACCTTCCCGACGGCGGCCTCCGTGCGGAGAAACAACTTCCCGTCCGCGAGCCCGAACCACACCGGGGTGGGGACCGGCTCGCCGCTCTTGCGGAACGTCGTCAGTAGGCAGTACTTGCGGCCGCGTAGCGACTCGAACCCTTGCTCGGGCGCGATCGTCTCCGCAGTCGCGGAGCTCCAGGCGTCGCCATGGCGCATCCGCAGGTAGACGAAGTCCGTGAAGGCCGTGATCGGAGAGCGCTGTGAGCCCGGCACCGAGATTGAGAGTACTCCTGCCGCCGGGCGAGCCTAGGAAGGGTAAAGGGGGCGCTCCTAGTCCGAATGGGCCGGCCGGTCTGGTTGCGCGAAGCCGCGAGTTAGCGTGGATCCAGATCCTGACGGCGCCCGCTCACGTTTCCGTCGATCCGGCGGCGAGGCCCTTGGCGCGGAGCTCCTCGAGTGCCTGCCCGCTCTTGCTCAGCCCGTCGAGCTTCATTCCGCGCAGGATCTCCAGGGCCTTGGTGAACTGGATGTCGCCGTAGGCGACGACCTGAACGTGGTTGCCCCATGGGTCTGTGAAGTCGAGCGACCCAGACGCCGGCACAGGAATCCCCTCTTCGCGCAGCCGCTTGCGAACGGCCTCCTTGTCATCGACGACCAGACCGAAGTGCCTCGCCCCATCGGGCGGCTGCGTGCGGCCGGAGGCAAGCGCGATGAACTGATCGCCCATGTCGATGAACGCCATCCGACCCCCAGCCCGGCCGCGCAGCTCGAACTCGAAGAAGCGCCCGTACCAGGTGAGCGCCTCGTCGACGTCCCCGACCTCGAGGGCGACATGATTGATGCCAACCAAGCGTGTCATCGCTCATCCGCACCCTAGCGCCAGCCAGCCCGCGGTCGCTGGGCCGCTCCGCGATCGTCTCCTGCTCGGCTACCACGGGACGCCCGAGCGGTTCAAGCACGCCGTCGCCCAGCATGCGCCGCCACCGATGCGCGTCCCCGCTCCGGGCGAGCCGCTGGTGCTGCCGACTTAACCGCGCTGCACGACGCAGCGAGCTTGACTTCGCGATCTTTGTGCTATGCGGTGCTGGCTTGGTGTTGATGTTGGTGCGGCGCAGAAGGGTTTCGACGTCGCGCTGGTCGACGATCACGAGCTCCTGCTGCTCCGCTCGAGGCTGGACTGCGAGGGAGTGATCGGCGTCGCAGAATCGGCCCGGCCGCGGCTCGTGGCCGTCGATAGCCCGCGTCACTGCGCGAACGACGGCGAGCGCAGCCGACCGGGCGAGCGGCAGCTCGCGCGGGCGATCTGTGGCATCCGCTGGACGCCCGATGAACGCCGGGTTCGCGCGAACCCCTACTACGCGTGGATCGTCGCGGGCTTGATGCTGTACGACGTCCTCGCCGATCGCGCTGTCGACGCGATCGAGGTGTTCCCCACCGCGTCATGGACCCGCTGGCACGGCACGAGGGATGGCCGCTCTAGATCGATGTGGACGAAGCAGGCATTGGCGTCCCTCGGACTGGACGGCATTCCCGCCCGAACCAATCAGGACCAGCGCGACGCGATCGCCGCGGCCTTCACCGGCCGCCAGCACTCGCTCGGCCTCACCGAGTCGATCGGCGAGATCGTCGTTCCATTTGAGCGAGCGGCGGCTGGACGCGACTTGCGCAAAGCTAGTCCCAGGCGATAGTCAGGCCGGTTCCTCTCGGACCACTTGCCGGGCCGGCTTGTCGTTGCGAAGCTCGAGGTGGCGGGGTTGGACGGGCATCCCGGAGATCGAGCTGCCAGAGCTTGACCGCCTTGACCTTCTAGCATCGTCCCGCAGATGCCTTCCTGCGCTCACCTCGATCGCGTTCGCGTGACCCAGCTCCCCGAGTCGGTCGAGGGCTGTGAGGACTGCCTGCTCACGAACGACCCGTGGCTGCACCTGCGCATCTGCCTGGAGTGCGGCAAGGTCGGCTGCTGCGATGACTCCCCCAATCGTCATGCACGCGCCCACGCCCGCAGCAGCGACCACCCGCTGATTCGCTCGCTCGAGCCTGGCGAGAGGTGGTCCTGGTGCTTCGTGGACGACGTGGCGTTGCTCATTCCTGAGGTGCACGGCCAAACGCGCATCCCGCCCTCTCCGCTGGGGTGATCCGATGACCGGGCCGGTGAGTCGAGTGCTGTCGAGCGCGCAGCTTACGCTGCTCGACGAGCACGGCGAACAGCGCAGCGCCGAGGTGGGGGAAACGCTGTATCAGATCGGCGATGAGACGTACCCGTTCATCGCGATCATCGAGGGGGAAGCGGCGGTGCTGGACGGAGCCGGCCAGGAGATCGCGCGCCATGGCGCCTCGGGCTTCCTGGGAGAGATCAACCTCCTGTCCGGGCAGACGGTCTTCGTCACTGCGGTCGTGACGCAGCCGCTGCGCTACATCGCGGTCGATCGCGAAGTCTTCAGACGCCTGCTTTACGAGGACAGCTCGCTTTCTGATCTGGTCCTCAGCGCCCTCGTAGAGCGCCGCGAGCTGCTGCAGCAGCGCCCAGGCATCGGGGTCGAGATCGTCGGCGTCCGCGACTCGGCCGACACGCGCCGGCTGCTCGATTTCGCAAGGAGCCAGAAACTGCCCCACTCGTGGATCGATCCAGCCCAGAGCCACGACGGCGCCGCCCCGGCCACGACGGGTGCCTCGACGGACACGCCGCTCGTGCGGCTTCCGGGCGGCGCCGAGCTGCGCAATCCGAGCAACGGCGAACTATCCCGGGCGCTGGGAATCGGGCGGGCGCTCGCGCCGCACGAGGAGGTCGATCTGGTGATTGTCGGCGGCGGACCGGCCGGCCTCGGCGCGGCCGTTTACGGCGCCTCAGAGGGACTCGCCACGCTGATCGTGGAGAGCACTGTCATCGGTGGCCAGGCGGGCACGTCGCGCAGGATCGAGAATTACCTAGGCTTCCCCGCCGGAATCAGTGGCCTTGAGCTAACCAGCCGCGCAGCCTCACAGGCGCGCAAGTTCCACGCCAGGATCGCCTCGCCATACCGCGCCCGGGTACTCGAACCCGGCACCGGGAGGCACGTCGTCAGGCTCGAGGAGGGCATCGAAGTGAGCGCCCGCGCCGTCCTGCTTGCCACAGGCGCTGAATATCGCCGCCTGCCGGTGGACGGTCTTGACCGCTACGAGGGCATCAGCGTCTTCTACGCCGCCGGGCCGCTCGAGGGTCAGCTCTGCGCCGGCCAACGCGTGGGGGTGGTCGGGGGTGGCAACTCCGCAGCACAAGCAGCCATTTGGCTGACTCGCGGCGGCGCGCTCGTGACCCTTCTGCACCGCCGCGCGGACCTGCGCGAGACGATGTCGCAGTACCTGGTCGAAGATCTCGAGCGCTACGGGGTGGCCGTGCGCGACCGCAGCGAAATCGCCGACCTGCATGGAGAGGGAGGGCAACTTCAGGCCGTGACCCTCGCCGATGGTGCGAAGCTGCCGTTGTCGTTCTTGTTCCTCTTTCTGGGCGCCGCGCCTTGCACAGATTGGCTCGGCGACGTCGTGGCGCGAGACAACGACGGATTCATCCTCACTGGTCCCGACGCTGGCGCGGACGGTCTGCTGGAGACCAGCGTGCCCGGCGTTTACGCGGCCGGCGACGTGCGCGCCGGGTCGATCAAGCGCTGCGCGACCGCAGTCGGCGAGGGTGGGGCGGTGGTGGCTTTCGTGCACGAGCATCAGGAGCCACTTGTATCGCGCCACGCATCCCGCGCCGGCGGGCTTCCGGCGTAGACTCAGCGTCGCTGTCGGCCGATCCTGACATCCGCTTTCCCGGCGAGTCCGGCGAGTACCGCCGCGAGCGTAACCGCCTGCTCGAGGCCGAGATCGAGCTCCGGCGGATGCTCGAGCGCGTCGCCGCGCAGCGACGCGCACTGCCGCCGGGCGGTGCCGTCCCCGGCGACTACCGCTTCGAGGGGGCCGTCGGCGGGGAAGGTGAGGTGAGGCTCTCTGAACTGTTCGCGCCGGGGAAGGACACGCTCGTGATCTACAGCTTCATGTTCCCTCGCTTCTCAGGCGACACCAGGCCTGGGCCCGCGAGCGGTGAGACCGCCAGATTGCCCCTGGCCGAGACTCCCTGTCCGTCCTGCACGTCGATCCTCGATTCGCTCGACGGCGCCGCGCTCCACCTCGCGCAGCGGCTCAATCTGGCCGTGGTCGCGAAGTCGGCTCCCGAGCGGATCCGCAGCTTCGCGCGCGAGCGCCGCTGGCGGCACCTGCGGCTGCTCTCGTCACGTGACAACACCTACAACCGCGACTACCACGCCGAGACGCTCAAGGGCGAGCAGATCCCGATTCTGAACGTGTTCGTTCGCGACGGGGAGGCGATTCGGCACTCATGGGCCACGGAGCTGATGTTCGCTCCGCGAGACCCGGGCGAGGATCCCCGCCACGTCGATGCGATCTGGCCCATCTGGAGCGTGCTCGACATGACCCCGGGAGGGCGGGTTACCGAGCCGAGCTTCCCCGGACTTGACTACCAGTAGCCTTCAGCGTTCGACCAGCGGACTCGCACGGAGGCGAGCGAGCGAGAAGCACACACCCACAAGCGCGAAAGGCTCGATCACGATGAAGCACCGCAAGCTCGGCGATCTCGAGGTCTCGGCCCTGGGCCTCGGCTGCATGGGAATGTCGGCGTTCTACGGATCCACCGACGAGGGTGAGGCGATCGCCACGATCCAGCGCGCGCTCGAGCTGGGCATCAACTTCCTGGACACCGCCCAGCTGTACGGTCCGTTGACCAACGAGGAGCTCATCGGGCGCGCGATCGCCGGCCACCGCGACGAGTACGTGATCGCGACCAAGTTCGCGCGGCGTATGGATAACGCGACCCCAGGCGACATCTCAACGACGGGGCCGCTCGACGGCTCGGCCGAACACGTCCGCAGCTCAATCGAGGGATCGCTCCGGCGCCTGGGCACGGACCGGATCGACCTCTACTACCAACACCGCGTGGACCCCAACGTCCCGATCGAGGAGACCGTAGGTGCGATGGCCGAACTGGTCCGGCAGGGCAAGGTGTTGCACATCGGGCTCAGCGAGGCTGCCGCAGACACGATCCGGCGCGCCCATGCAGTGCATCCGATCACCGCAGTCCAAACCGAGTACTCGCTCTGGACGCGTGACCCGGAGGCCGAGATCATTCCGACCTGCCGCGAGCTCGGAATCGGGTTCGTTCCCTACTCGCCGCTCGGGCGCGGCTTCCTTTCGGGGCGCTTCAAATCGCCCGACGATCTCGATGAGGGCGACTTTCGTCGCTTCGGCCCCCGCTTCACCGGCTTGAATCTCGAGGCCAACCAGAGGCTGGCGGCGAAGGTCGAGGAGCTCGCGCGCGACAAGGGCATCACGCCCGCGCAGCTGGCGCTCGCATGGGTGCTGGCTCAAGGCGATGACCTGGTGCCGATCCCCGGGACGAAGCGCCGTACCTATCTCGAGCAGAACGCGGCCGCCGTCGATGTAGGGCTGACCGATCAGGACCTGGGGCGCATAGACGCGGAAGTTCCCGCTGCCGCCGGCGGCCGCTACGACGAGGCCGGCATGGCGAGCGTCAATCTGTAGGCTGAGGACGAGCACGCCGCGCCATGCCGCCAGGCCCGCGAGCGCGCTCTGCGCCGCGGCGCGCTTGCTGGTGATCGCTCGCTACCGGGTCAGCGCGCTGTCGGCCGCCCCTGCGTAGAGCTCCACGGCGCGCCAGCAATACCAGGCCGCGATCGATCGATAGGGGCGGTAGGGCTCGCCAAGCGGCTGCAGCGCTCGCGCGCCAGGCATCGGCACATTCCACGCTAGGCCGTATCCGCGGCGAACGCCGAAGTCGCCCGTCGGCCAGACGTCGAGGCGACGAAGCTGGAACATCAGGAACATGTCGGCCGTCCACGGGCCGATCCCGCGCACCGTGGACAAGCGGGTGGTTATCTCATCGTCGGCTTGCCGCGACAGACCGCGGGGCGATAGGTCGACCGTTCCGTCGAGCACCTTGGTTGCGAGGTCTCGCAGCGAGGCGGTCTTGTTCGCGGACAGGCCGACCGCCCGGAGGTCCTCGTCAGCAAGGGCGATCAGCGCCTCCGGGGTGACGCCGCCGTCGAGCTTGGCGATCAGGCGGCCGTGGATTGCAGCCGCCGCCACGCCGGCCAACTGCTGGTAGACGATCGCACGCACCAGCGCGGCGAAATGCGAGTCGTGCGGGCGACGCAACGAAGGCGGGCCCGCGTCCGCGATGAGGCGCGCGATCACAGGGTCCCTGCTCGCCAGGATGCGGGCCGCGTCCCCGACAGACACGCGGCGCTTCGGCTCGGTTTTCGGGGCGGCGCTCACGCGCGTCATCCTCTCATGCTTGATCACGCAGGAACCGAGCTCGCTCGAACCGGCCTCGGGAGGCCAGCCCGTGATTCAGCCAACGGCGCGCAGCAGTCGCGAGGACAGCGCTCGGACATGCTCGACAAGCTCAGGCGGCTCGTGCACCTCGAAGTCGACGCCGAGCATCGCGATTCGCAGTGCGAGCCAGCTGAGATCGTCATCGCCCGTCCTGTACTCGCACCGGTGCGCGCCCCGCGACTCGATCGCGCCCCAGTGGGCGGCGATGCGGCTGCCGATCTCCCGCGCGGAGGCGTGAAGAGTGACTCGTGCCTCGAACCGGTTGGGCGCCCCGCTGATGCTCTGTTCAACGTATGCGACCGCATCCTTGGCGGGCAGCTTGCGCTGGCCGAAGCGGACGCCGGCCGGCACAGGTTCGCCCAGGCGGTCGACTCGAAACGTCCGCCAGTCCTCGCGGCCACGATCCCAGGCGATGAGGTACCAGCGCCGCCCGTGGTTGACCAGCGAGTGAGGCTCGACCTCGCGGCGGCTGTCGGTACCATCGCGGCTCCGGTAGGCGAAGCGAACGCTCTCGGAATCGCGGCAGGCGGCGGCGATCACCGTCAGATGTTGCGGGTCGACGGTAGGGCCGGCGGCTGGCGGCGTGAACGTCGCCGAGCCCAGCGCACCGACGCGGCGGCGCAGATGCGCCGGCAGCACCTGCTCGAGCTTGACGAGAGCTCTCACGGCGGTTTCCTCGATACCCGTCACTGAGGCGCGCGCGGCGGTACGAAGGCCAACGGCGATCGCGATCGCCTCATCGTCGTCGAGCAGAAGCGGCGGCATCGCGGTTCCGGCGCGAAGCCGGTATCCGCCAGCGGGACCGGTGAGCGACTCCACCGGATAGCCGAGTTGGCGCAGCCGCTCCATGTCGCGCCGGATCGTCCGGCCTGACACTTCGAGCCTGTCGGCCAGCTCGCTGCCCGGCCAGTCGCGGCGCGCCTGAAGCAGGGAGAGGAGCTCGAGAAGGCGACTGGAGGTCTGGCTCATCGCATTTTCATCGTGGGGCTATTGGGGACAGATCTTGACCTAAATTCTCCGTAGGATGCCTCTCGATGTCAACCAGCCAGAAAGGAGCACCAATGCAGCGAGACGGATACCTGCCCGGCGTCCCATGCTGGGTCGACACCAACCAGCCCGATCCGGACGCGGCCGCCACCTTCTACGGCGGCCTGTTCGGATGGGTTTTCGAGGACGCAATGCCGCCTGGCTCAGCGGGCAAATATCTCATCGCTCGCCTCGAGGGCGGCGACGTAGCCGCCATCGCCTCGCAACCCGAGGGCGCGCCGCCGATGGCGGTGTGGAACACCTACGTATGGGTGGACAGCGCCGACGAGGCCGCGGCAAGGGTGCTGGACGCCGGTGGACGTGTCGTGATGGATCCCTTCGACGTCATGGACGCGGGCCGGATGGCGGTGTTGACCGATCCGGAGGGCGCGACGTTTCGCGTCTGGCAGGCGAAGCAGCACAAGGGCGCGCGGATCGTCAACACGCCCGGCTCTCTGAACTTCAACGGGCTGAACGTCCGCGACGCGGACGGCGCGAAGACCTTCTACGGCTCGGTGTTCGGATGGAAGGCACTTGGCGTCGACGGCGGCGCGCAGATGTGGAGGCTGCCGGGATACGGCGACTTCCTGCAGCAGAGCGATCCGGGACTCCGCGAGCGGATGGCGGCAAGCGGCGCTCCCGACGGGTTCGAGGACGTGGTCGCGACGCTCAATCCGATCGCCGACGACCAACCCGATGCGCACGCGCACTGGAGCGTCACGTTCGCGGTCGACGATGCCGACGCGATCGCCAAGCGGGCCGCGAAGCTCGGGGGCAAAGTGCTCGTCCCGCCGTTCGATGCGCCGTGGGTCAGGATGACCGTGATCGCCGATCCGCATGGCGCCAGGTTCGTCGCGAGCAAGTTCGTGCCGGAGAACAAGGACCTCAGGACCGCGGCCGATTCGCTACAGACGGCTGCCTAGCTCTCTGAGAGCGGCAGCCCACCCACGTTGGGCGTAGGCGGGCGTCGCGGCGCCCGCTTTCGTCCGCGCCGCTCCCGGGCGAGTTACGGTACGTGGAGAATGTCAGGATCGCCAGTGGCGACCGAGCGCCGGGTGCAGCGAGCACCCGTCTTACGTAGGCTCACGCCGCTCTGTGGACTGGTCGCGGCCGCGACCGCCACCGCGTGCGGCGGCACGTCGCCCTCGGCGGAGACCGCCCGGACTCGCTCCGCGCCCGCTTCGTCGTCGGCGCCAGCCGCTCCGTCCACGCGGACAGGCTCTGCGCCCGCATCGTCGGCGCCAGCCGCTCCGTCCACGCATCGCGCGCGGGCACGGATCACGGTTCGTACGGCGGGCAGTCGCTACGGGCGCGTCCTGGTCGACGCCCGCGGACGCACGCTCTATCTCTTCACTCGCGATGGGACCGGAGCGAGCCGCTGCGGCGGAGCCTGTGCGCGAGCGTGGCCACCCTACGTCGTCGCCGGCGGGGGCCGCGCTGGGGCGGGGGCACATACCCCGCTCATCGGTGTCATCCGCCGCAAGGAGGGTTCGCGGCAGCTGACCTACAACGGCCATCCCCTCTACTACTACGTCGGCGACCGCGCGCCTGGAGACATCCTCTGCCAGGACGTGGAGGAGTACGGCGGTCATTGGTGGGTCGTCTCGCCCGCCGGCGGGCCCGTTACGGGGAGCGGGACGCCGTGCGGTCGCTCCCGGTGAGCCGCTCCGGAATAGTGTTGACCGGCAGGCTCGGTTGCGCACTTGCGCGTTGTTCAAACTGAAAGGGGAGTTGCGATGGACACCTACGTAATCCTGCGGCGCAGCGGCTGGCGCTCACCCGAGGAGCTCCAGGAGGCGGCCGGACGCTCCAAACAGGTGGGCGACGAGCAGATGTCCGACGACATCCGCTGGATCCGCAGCTACGTCTTGGAGGAGGGCGGAGGATCGGTCGGAACCGTGTGCGTCTATCAGGCCAGCAGCCCGGAGGCGATCCGCGAGCACGCCTCGCGCGCTGACCTGCCGGTCGACGAGATCATCTCGATCGCCGATACGGTCGTCGTGCGGCCCGACCCCGATGCCCGGGCCTAGAGCCGCCGTGCGTGTGCTGCGGAATCTCGAGGAGCTCGAGCGGCGGAGCTAGCCAATCGTCTCCTCGGGATTCGCGTGGTCGACCGCCGCGCTAGTCCTCCAGCACGTCGATCACCTCGTACACGCCGGAGACGTGCTCGTTCTCCACGAACGCCGACAGCCGCCCCACGCGCTGGACCTCCTGTGCGTCGGCCTCGCCGCGCCAGCTGCGGTAGTCCTCCTTGCTCGTGTTGAACAGCCCGAACGAGATGACCTCGTCCTCGTCGCGGATGTTGCGCGCGTGATAGGCACGCTGTAGGCCTGGCGGCCTCTCATCACCGGGATCCCACGCCCGACGGAAGTCCTCCCACGCGCCTGGCTTGAGTCGGCGGGCGGTGAACATGACGATCATTCTCCAGACCTCCTGTTAGCGGTTCGACGCCTGTTTGGTTGCCGCGACGGTAGCTCACGCCCCCGGCTGTCGTCGAGCAAAGCCCGCGCGGCTCGGTCCCTCAGGCGGTGAGGCGGACGCTGCCGCGACCGATGACCTCGACCTCGCCGCCTGGCTGGCAGCTCGAGATCTCAAGCGCCTCGCGGGCGAGCGAGGCTCGCAGCAGCACGAAGGCGACGGCTCCGAGCACGGTTGGGACCACGAGCGCAAGCGCCCGGTAGGCAAGCACGGCGGCGGTCGCCGCCGCGAACGACACGTGGTAGAGCGCCAGCGTGCCTACGAGTCCGGCGTCCAAGCCGCCGATGCCGCCGGGCAGCGGCACCAACCCGCCTAGCTCCCCGATCAGATAGCCGATCCAGATGATCGCGAGCGGTGGCACCGAGCCGAACGCGTGAAACGTGGCCCACAGGATCATCACATCGAAGGCCAGGTAGCCGACCAGTCCGCACAACAGCCACAGGTCGCGCCCGCGCAGCAGCGACAGCACTTCCGCCACGCCGTCCGCCAGCGTCTGCAGCGCGCGCGCCACGCGCGAGGCGGGGCCCGAGCGCGCCGCGCGACGCCGCCCAGCGGTCGCCGCCCAGCGCCCGCCGGCGATCGTGATGACGATTGCCGCGGTGGCGACCAGGGCCGGCACCAGCGTCAGGGCGAGCGAGGCACGGCCCGCAAACACGCCCGCTGCCAGGCCGAACCCGATGATCGCCACGCCGAGCACGTTGGGCAGGCTGGTGAGCAGGAAGAACGCCACGCTCCTGCGGGCGATGTGCCCGCCGTCCATGCCGCCGCGGCGCAGCGCCCAGGCGCCAAGCGCAAGGCCGCCCGCGCCTCCGGTGGGCAGCACCGCGTTGGCGCCCAGCTCGGAGAGCCCGATCTGCGTGCTCACGCGCCAGCGCATACCCCTGCAGAACACGCTGCGGAAGGCCGCCACGTAGGACAGTCCTGAGAGAACCTTCAGGACCGCGCCGAGCGCGAGCCAGGCGGGGTCGCCGTGCGCGAAGCGCGAGCGCAGGCTCGCGAGCCCCGGCACGAGCGTGATCACCGCGACGGCGACCACCACGGCCACGCTCAGCGTGAGCAGGCTGCGGCGCAGCAGCGAGCGATCGACGCGCGGCGCCGGGGCGAAATCGTCGCGGGTGAGGGAGGCAACCGTCGCGGCGTGACCCGGCTCCATCGGATGATCCTCGCAGGTCTCCGGCGGGCGGCCGCGGCCGGCGTGCCGGCTTGCGCTTGGCTGTCGCGCACCCGGGTAGACGAACAGGCGATGGCCGCCGCAACCACCCCCCTGAAGGCGCTGCAGGCGCTGCGCGGCGACGCGGCCGGCTGCCGCGCTTGCCCCCTGTGGCGCGGGGCAACGCAGACGGTCTTCGGGGAGGGCCCGCTCGACGCCCGCATCATGCTGGTCGGCGAGCAGCCTGGGGACCAGGAGGACCGCGCTGGCCACCCGTTCGTCGGCCCCGCGGGGAGGGTGCTCGACCGGGCGCTCGCGGCGGCGCAGATCGACCGCTCGGCGGTGTTCACCACCAACGCCGTCAAGCATTTCAAGTATCGAACGCGCGGCAAGCGTCGCATCCACCAACGGCCGGGGGCGGAGGAGATCGGCGCCTGCCGGCAGTGGCTCGACAAGGAGATCGATCTGCTGCGGCCGGAGGTGATCGTCGCCCTCGGCGCCACGGCCGCGCACTCGCTGCTGGGTCGTGCCACCGCGATCGGTCCTAACCGCGGGCAGCTGCTGCACAGTCCCCCGTTCGACTGCTCCGTGCTCGTCACGGTCCACCCGTCGAGCGTGTTGCGGGAACGCGACAGCGAGTCGCGCAGCGCCGCGCTTGATGCGCTCGCCGCGGATCTGCGCCGGGTCGCGTAGTCGGCGGTCGAGCGGATGGGCGTCGCGAGCGACGCGCACACCTATGCTCCGGCCATGCGCAGACTGGCCGTGGCGATGGTGGCGTGCGCGTTGCTCGCCGGCTGCGGTTCGTCCGGCGCGGGCGGCTCGCCCAAATCCGGCAAGGGAGCGGACACGTTCGTCGCGCATACGCCCAACGCGGTCATGCTCGTGCGGTGGATGCGAACCGGCCGCAGCGTCAGCGGCTCGCTCACAGAGGCGATCGCCAAGCGCGGCCGTCGCGGCGTCTCCTCGGCCGCCAAGTCGTTCACCGGCACGATCAACGGCAGAGGGCTGAGTTTGCAGCTCGGCGGCGAAGCGCTCGTGGGCCAGTTCGAAGGCGGCGGGTTCTCGCTGACGCTGCCGGGCGCGGAAGCCAGCGCGGTCGCGATCCGCTTCGAGCCCGGCCAGATCGCCGAATACGAGCGGGGCGCGGAAAAGCTGGCCCTGGCCGAGTACCCCTCTCCGTGCACGCTGTACCTGTCCGGGCGCGAAGCCGAGGTGGAGTTCAGGGGGCCCGGCGCGGCTCGGCATTGCGAGCAGTTCGTGCGGCGCTTCTCGGCGCAGGCGTGGACCACGACCGAACCCGCCGCGCCGCCTGAAAAGCGCACCGTCTGCAGCCTCGCGCGCGGCGATGAAAGCGTGGTCGTCACCGACGGCGGCGGCCAGCAGCAGGGGCGCGAAGATTGCACGTCGCTCTCACGCGAAGGCTGGGCGAGCGTCAGCGCGGGCGAAGCGCACGCGCAGGCGTGCGGCTCCTTGCCGGGGCCCGGCGCCCAGTTCGCGATCACGACCGCGGGCGGCGTGAGCTGCGCCGAAGCGCGCCGCGTGTTCGCCGACCTGTTCGCCGGCAGAGGGGCTAAGCACGAGGGGCGTGACGCCGCCGAAAGCTACACGGACGTGGACGGCTGGGCCTGCGGCAGCGGGGCCGGCGGCTTTGGTTGCCGGCGCTCGGCCGCCAGGATCAGCGCGACCGCGGAATAGTGCGCCGGCCCGCGCCTGCCCAATGGCCCGCGGTGAAGACCTTCATGGCCCCCGTTGACCACCTAATGGGCCCCGGTGAAGACGTCCGCCCCGAACACGCTCGGCACCGAGGCGGCATCGGCCAGTCGCGGCAGGCCCAGCAGCGACTCCCAGCTGGCCAGCGAGGAGTAGTGGTTGTAGGGGGTGGAGCTCACGGTACCCGGCTTGATGAATTGCGACAGCAGCACTGCGCCGACGCGCCCGCCGCCCGGTCCGGTGATTCCCGGCTCGGGCGAGCCCGGGCCGGGCATCTCTTCGCAGCAGGCTTCCGTTTCGGAGTTGGAGGCCTCGTCGAAGACGATCTCGAGCAGTCCGTGTTCGCGATAGGCCGGCGAGCCGGTTATCTTCGGAACCCACACTTCCAGGAAGCGATCGATGTCCGCCAGCGCGGATGCCCCGCTCGGCTCGTTGGTGCACGGGAAGTCGTGGCCGTCATCGCAAAGGTCGGGCGTGATGAACGAGAATCGCGGCGCCTTGCTCCCCGAGCTGAGATCGGTGGCCAGACCGGTCTCTCCCGGCAGCGCCGCGGCCGGCATGGCGCCATTGGGAGATCCGAGCGCGACCACGTGCTGGTCGCAGTAGGCCTGGTTGTCGATCACCGAGTGGAAGTAGACGAACGGGTTATGCCGCGTGGCGTAGCCGTCGCCGGCCTCCGCTTTCTGCGTCTGGTCGGTGCTTTCCAGGGCAGGATGACCGCACGCCGCGGCCTCGCGGCTTGAGTCGTTGCCCATGTCCTCCATGTATGCCTTCCAGCTCTGCTTCGCGGCCGAGAGCTGCGTGCCGATGTTGGGCACCTCGGCCGGATACACACAGCCGGTGCCGGTCTCGACGCCGTTTGACAGCATGGATGCCCCGGTGAAGTTGTCGAACCGGGGGCAGTCCGCCTGGTTCTCGGCGTTTGGCGGCTGGCCGGAGACGAGCGAGATGTAGTTGTCGTTGCTCTCGTGGCCGGTCGCGTAGTACTGCTGCAGCAGCGCCCCGCGTGACGGGAGCGTGCGCGCCAGGTACGGGTCGGCCGCAGGGTTGCCGAACGTGGCGCCATAGCCCTCGTTCTCGAGCACGATCACGAACACGTGGCGGATGCTCGGCGGCTTGAAGGCCGCCTGGGCGCATGCTGCGGCGGCGAGGGAGGCGCAGGCGAGCGACAGCGCGAGCGCTGCGGCCAGGCGGCGGAGCCGGCTCGTTCGCCCAAGCGCTAGGGAAGCCGCGGCGAAGGATGTGCGAGTGGAGCTCATGCGTCCCCTCCTGTCAGGTGCTCGTCGCTGCGCCGACCGGCACCGGCGGTTCGGCTAGCGCTGGCGGCTGCAGCAGCGCCGCATGGTCGAGGTCGAGGAAATCCTTCACGGTGGCGGCATTGGCGTCGCGGTAGGTCAGCGCCGGCAGGTTCCACTTGGCCTCGATCGTCGCGAGCACCGAGGTGTGGTCGTGGACCACATTGGTGACCGCTTTGGGCTTCGCGTGAGGCGAGGCCACGATTGCGGGCACGCGGGGGCCGTATATGTCATAGCCTCCCGGCACGTCGCCGGGACCGAGCTGCGGGGGGATGGAGTCTGGCGCGATCGCGGCCGGTGGCGGGACGTGGTCGTAGTAGCCGCCGTGCTCGTCATAGGTGTAAATGAGCAGCGTGCGCGGCCACGCGGGCGAGTGCAGCACGGCGTTGAGCGTTCGATAGGCCCAGTACTCGCCGTAGGCCATGTCCTGGGGATTCTCCTCGGAGCCGCCCGTCGTTTCGAGCTTTTCGGCCAGCGGCGCGAGCGTCGGCACGGTGGCGAGGCTCGAGCCGACGACGCCGAGCACGCCGAACTCCGGGTCGACGAGGCTCACCGCCGGCAGGTTGCCGCTGGCGCAGTCGGCGTAGAACTGTGCGATCGGCACGATGTTGCTCGGGTATTTCTCGATCGTCGAGGGGATGATCCCTGTCGAGGGCAGGTCGGTGAAGTAGTTGCGCCAGCTGATTCCGTAGTGCTCCAGGCGATCCCAGATCGTGCCGTTGGGGGGCGGCGGGTCTTTGAGGCTTTCGTTGTCCGTCGAGATGTTCCCGTACGCCGTGCCGGCCATCAGGAAGCGGCGGTTCGGATAGGTCTGGCACGGCGCCGAGCAGAACCAGTCGTTGGCGAGCGTGAACGTGCGCGCCAGCGAGTAGGCGAACGGCAGCACCGCGGCGGTCCAGTAGCCCATCGGCTGCACGTCGTGCACCGAAGCGACGAAGCCGTCCATCTTGCCTCCGTCGATCTGCTCGTGCGTGGCGTTCCAGCTCTGGGAGACGTGGGGACCCTGAGCCGTGGAGGGGAACGGGAACGAGCGTACCGGCCCTTCAGGCCCAGGGTTGCTGTTGAGCGCCACGCCGGCCGCGTTGAACCTCAGACCCTTCGCTTGCGGCTGGCCGGAGATCGCCAGCGCGCCCAGCAGGTTGTCGAAGGAGTGGTTCTCCATCATGACCACCACGACGTGGTCGAAGGGCAGGGCGGCCGTGGGGGTGCCCGCCGGCCGCTTGGGGTCCGGCAGGCTGTCGGGCTGGCGGATCGTCGCTCCGGCGGCAAGCGCCGCCCGCCACAGGCCGCCGGCGCTGGACATGCCGGCGAGCGCCGCTCCCAGCGAGCCGCCGCGACGCAGGAAGCTGCGCCGGGTCAGCTTCTGCTCGAGCGGGTGTTCGAAAACGTGCAAGGAGTTGTCCCCAAAGCCAAGCGCGGCAGCCATCTTCGTTCGGGCTGCCGTGCCGACCGTGAATATTCTGCGACAAAACCCGATTTGACATGGAAATAATTGACAGAAATTTTCTCTGACATGGAGAAATCTGTTTGACATGAAATCTCCACGCCGATGACGTGAAAGCGTGAGCGCGCTCGCAGCGCGGGTCGCTGCGGTTTACCTCGCAACCCCCAACGCGGCGGCGGCCGGCGTCGCGATTCGCGACACCGGCCGCCGTCTCCCCTCCTCGTCCTAGTGCTGGTTTTAGCCCGCCTGGAGCGACCTGACTGGACCTAGTGCTGGTTCAACCCGCCTGCAGCGCCCTGACCGATTTGATGCCGGCCTTCAGAACCACCTTCGGGATCGGGGCGAAGTCGAGCTGCGCGCCGAACGCTTGGCCGCCCGTCATCGCGTAGTAGATCCAGCTCGCAAGCGCCGCGTGCTGGGGTGCGGCCTTGGGGACGATGCAGTAGGTGAAGGTGGACAGGGGATACGCTTGTGCGTACTTCTTCGGCAGGTTGACAATGTGCATTTCGTTGTTTGCCGGCACGTGCTTGACCGGCGCGGCAGCGTTCTGGATGTTTTTGAGGTTCGGGTACTCGAACTTACCTGCCGCGTTCTGAAGTGCCGCCGCGTTGAGACCGTGGGCGATGATGTAGGACGCGGAGATGTAGCCGAGCGCGCCGCCGGTCGACGAGACCACGGCCGTCACACCTTGGTTGCCTTTACCACCTACGCCTGCCGGGAAGCTCACCGTTGTGGCGGTACCTACCTGGCGCCTCCACGTCGAGCTGATGCGGGACAGGTAGTCGGTGAAGGCGTAGGTGTCCCCGGCGCAGGGTTGCTCGTTTTCGACACGAGCGTCTACAACGCGCATCGGTAGCGCCAGCGCAGGCGACACCGACCGGCTCGCAGCGACCCGGTCGCGATCAGGAGGAGGCTTCGGCCCGGCGCAGGCCGCCGCGCGCCCACAGCGCGAACAGCGCCACCAGGCCCACCGCCACCGCGAAGGCGAGCGCGACGTGGGCAGGGCTGCCGGAGATGAACCCGCGCGCGGCCTGGATCAGCGCCGTCGCCGGATTGACCGACGCGACGGCGTGAATCCAGCCGGTGAGGAGCTTGAGCGGCACGTAAACGGGGGCCAGGAACAGGATCAGAAACACCGGGATCTGCATCAGGGGGCCGCCCTGGATCGAGCGGATGCGCATCGCCACGCCGGTCGCCCACAGGGTCGCTGCGACGTTGACGATCAGCGCGAGCCCGTATAGCCCGAACAGGTCGACGCCGTCGCCGTCGATCCTCATCCCGGCGATCAGGGCGACGATGGTGAGCAGCGCCCACGTGATCAGCGCCCGGGTGAGGGCGGCGAGCGCGTAGCCGACCACTATCCCGCCGCGACGCGGCGCCGCCAGCATGATTCGCCGGGCGACGCCTCCCTCGAAGTCGGCGGCGACCGCGAACCCGGTGAAGACGCCGCCGAAGGCGGCGGACTGCAGCAGCACGAACACGAACTGGAAGGCCGTGTAGCCGCTGCGGAAGTCGAAGTTGGGGACGTTGCCGATCGTCGACAGGCCGCCGGCGAAGGCGGTGAAGAAGAACAGCGGAAAGACGATCGAGGGAACCAGGAACGCCGGGTTCGTGAGGAAGTTGTGGATCGCCCGCCAGGCGACGGCGAGGGCGACCGAGCGGGAGCTTGCGCGGCTCATGTGCGCTCCAGCCTGTTCCTCAGGGCGACGCTCGCGGCCACCATCGCGGCTAGTGCGATCGCGGCGGCGAGGCCGAACCCGAGCTCCAGCGCCTGGGCGTTCCAGCCCGTGATCAGCAGCGAGCGGATCGCCTCGATCAGATAGGAGACGGGGTTGTAGGTCGCCACTTCGCGGAACCAGACCGTGTGGATGAGGTTGCGGGGCAGGCTCATCGAGGAGAGAAAGAGGGTCACGAACAGGACCGGAAACAGGCCTTGCACCGCCTCGCCTGAGCCGGTGCGCAGGGCCGCGAACAATCCGATCGCGCCGAAGCCGAGCGTGATCAGAATGGCCAGCGCGAAGATGACCGCCACGCCGGCTGCGCCGGCGGCGAAGCTGGCCCCGGCGACGAGCCCGACCAGGATGTAGGTGGTCGCCTGGGCGAGGGCGGTCACGATCGCGCCGGCGAGCAGTCCCGCGAGCAGCGCCGGGCCGCGCAGGGGCGTGAGCGCGAGCCGGTTGAGGAACCCGCTCTCGATGTCGCGCGCGAGATCCGTTCCGGCGTTCATCACGGAAAACAGCGCGCCCTGCATGAACGGGATCGCGAGGGCGAACGTGAGGTAGGAGTGGGTCGGGAAGCCCGGGATGCGCGTCGCCCGCTGCAGCCCGCCGGTGTTCACCGCCAGCAGGAACAGGGGGAAGATGAACGCCGGCACCAGCTGGGCGGGCTGGCGGAGCGTGCGCACCACCGAGCGGCGCGCGAGCGTCCGGACCTGCGTGCCGAGCAAGCGCCGGCGCGGGCTCATGCGGTCGCCCCGCTGTGTGCCGCGATAGGCTCGCGGTTGGCGGCCTCCTCCGGCTGTGGCTGGTCTCCGGCGCCCTCGAGCGACCGGCCGGTCTTGGCCAGGAAGACGTCGTCCAGGGAGGGCGCGTGCAGCTGGATGTGCTCCACCGCGATGTGCTCGGCGTCGAGCGCGCGCACCACCTCGGCGAGGTCGCGCTCTCCGCCGCGCAGGCGCACCGCGACGCCGTTTGGCGAGGCGCCGGTGGGCTCGCCGAAGCGCGCGAGCACCGCCGCCAGCGGACCCCGCTGACCCGCGTCGAGCGGCACGACCTCGACGCTCGGCCGGCCGATCTGGCTCTTGAGCTGCGCCGGCGTGCCTTCCGCCACGATGCGGCCGTGGTCGATGATGCCGACGCGGTCGGCGAGCACGTCTGCCTCCTCCAGATACTGCGTGGTCAGGAACACGGTCACGCCGTCGTCGGCGGCGAGCCGGCTGACCTCTTGCCACAGCGCCGCGCGGCTCTGGATGTCAAGCCCCGTCGTGGGCTCGTCAAGGAACAGGATCCGCGGCCGGTGCACGAGCGCGAGCGCCAGGTCCAGGCGCCGCTTCATGCCGCCCGAGTACCCGCCGACCTTGCGGTCGGCGGCTTCGCGCAGCCCGATGCGCTCCAGCAGCTCCTCGCCGCGAGCGGCCCGCTCAGCGCGCGGGAGCCCGTGCAGCGCCGTCTGCAGGCGCATGTGCTCGCGCCCGGTCAGCAGCGGGTCAAGCGCGGCCTCCTGCAGAGCCGCTCCGATCGCCGCGCGCACGGCAGGCCCCTCTCTGACCACGTCGTAGCCGGCCACGCGGGCGCTGCCGGCGGTCGGCGGCAGCAGGGTCGTGAGCATCAGCGTGGTCGTCGACTTTCCCGCCCCGTTCGGTCCGAGGAACCCGTAGATCTCGCCGGGTGCCACGTGCAGGTCGATGCCGTCGACCGCCCGGGGGCCTTTCTTGAACTCACGCACGAGGGCGGAGGCCTCGATGCTGGCAGGCCGCGAGGGGATCATCGCAAGGCTCCTTTGGTCGGCTCTGTGAACGCTCTACGCACAATAGCTCCGAGCAGAATGATTTATACCATAAATCATTCCATGTGCTCATGATCTCGTCTGCGCGGCCCCACGGGGCCGGTGCCGACGAGGCTACAAGCGGTCAGGCTGCGTACGCTTCAGACGATGCCCGGCCCGCCAGCGCTGCCGAAAGTGCGCGAGATCCTCAGCCGCCGCAGCGGCGAGGAGATGCAGCTGAACGATCGCTTTCTGAATCCGCAGATGGGGCGCATCCTACGCACCCTGGGCTTCGACAAGGTCTGGCGCGGGGGCGAGGGCGCCCATCTGATCGACGAGGAGGGGGAGCGCTATCTGGACATGTTCGGCGGCTACGGGGTGTTCGCGATCGGCCGCATCCACCCGGAGGCGATCAGCGCGCTGGAGGAGGTGATGGCGGCGCGCACCGGCAACCTGCCGCAGCTCGGCGTGACGCTGCTCGGCGGCGTGCTGGCCGAGCAGCTGCTCGCGCGGGCGCCGGCGAGCGTCGGCGCGATGGTCCCGGCCAACAGCGGCACCGAGGCGGTCGAGGCGGCGATCAAGATCGCCCGCGCCGCGACCGGCCGGCGGCGGGTGCTGTACGCCGAGCATGCCTTCCACGGCCTCACGCTTGGCGCCCTGTCACTCAACGGAAACGCCGAGTTCCGCGAAGGCTTTGGACCGCTGCTGGCCGATTGCGATCCGGTGCCGTTCGGCGACCAGGACGCGCTGGCGCGCGAGCTCGCCCGCGGCGATGTCGCCGCGTTCGTGGTCGAGCCGATCCAGGGCAAGGGCGTCAACCTGCCGCCCGAGGGCTACCTGAGCGCCGCCCAGGCGCTCTGCCGGCAGGCGCATGCGCTGCTCGTTTGCGACGAGGTGCAGACGGGGCTCGGCCGCACGGGGCGGTTCCTGGCGCTCGAGCGCTGGGACCTTGAACCCGACATCGTCTGCCTCGCCAAGGCCCTCTCCGGCGGGCTGGTGCCGGTGGGGGCGGTGCTCGTTTCCCGCCCCGCCTTCGAGCGCGTGTTCGACGGCATGGAACGGGCCGTGCGCCATGGCTCCACGTTCGGCGGCAACGATCTCGCCGCCGCGGCAGGGCTGGCGACCTTGCGGGTGCTCGAGCGGGACGGCCTGATCGCGCGCGCCGAGCGCCTGGGCGCGCTGCTGCTCGAGCTGACCAGCCCGCTCGTCGAGCGCTACGAGGTTGTGCGCGAGGTCCGCGGGGCAGGCTTGATGTGGGCGATCGAGTTCGGGCCTCCTGCCGGCCGCGCGAGCCGTTCGCTGTGGGATGCGGTCGAGCGCAGGCAGGCGGGCCTGTTTGCTCAGCTGATCACCGTGCCCCTGTTTCGGGAGCACAAGATCCTGTGCCAGGTCGCCGGGCACCACATGAACACGATCAAGGCGCTGCCCGCACTGGTCGTGGAGGAGTCCGAGATCCGCCGCTTCGCGGCCGCGCTCGAGCAGACCATCGCCGCCGCGCAGCGATACCCCCTCTCGCTCGCTCGCTTCGGCGTGCGCACATCGCTCAGGGCCGTGGCTGCACGCCGCTAGCCTGGGCTCGTGCTGCTCTCGCGAGACGACATCCGCAACGTCGCCATCATCGCGCACGTCGACCACGGCAAGACCACGCTTATCGACGCCATGCTGTGGCAGTCGGGCGCGTTCCGCGCCGGGCAGGAGGTGGCCACGCGCGTGCTGGACTCGATGGATCTGGAGCGGGAGAAGGGGATAACGATCCTGGCCAAGAACACCTCGCTGCGCTACCGGGGGGTCAAGTTGAACATCGTCGACACCCCGGGCCACGCGGACTTCGGCGGCGAGGTGGAGCGCGGGCTGACGATGGTCGACGGGGTGCTGCTGCTCGTCGACGCCTCCGAGGGTCCGCTGCCGCAGACGCGCTTCGTGCTGCGCAAGGCCCTGGACGCGCGCTTGCCCCTGATCCTGGTGGTCAACAAGGTGGACCGGCCGGACGCGCGCGTCGCGGAGGTGATCGACGAGGTGTACGAGCTGTTCCTGGACCTCGACGCCGACGAGAGCCAGATCGAGTTCCCGATCGTCTACTGCAACGCCAAGGCGGGCAGGGCTTCGCTGCGCTACGAGCAGGCGGAGCCGATAGCCGAGCGCGACCTGTCGGCGCTGCTCGACCTGCTGCTCGAGCACATCCCCGCGCCGACCTATGACCCCGCGCACCCGCTGCAGGCGCTGGTCACAAACCTCGACGCCTCCCCCTACGTCGGACGGCTGGCGATCTGCCGCGTGCGCCACGGCCACATCCGCCGGGGACAGCCGATCGCATGGTGCCGGGCGGATGGCAGCATCGCGCGCGCCCAGGCGGCCGAGCTGTATGTGACCGAGGCGCTCGAGCGGGTGGAGGCCGCCGAGGCGGGGCCGGGCGAGATAGTCGCCATGGCCGGCATCGCCGAGGTGACGATCGGCGAGACCTTGGCCGATCCTGAGGATCCGCGCCCGCTCGAGGTGATCACCGTCGATGAGCCGGCGATGTCGGTCACGATCGGCGTCAACACCGCGCCGCTTGCCGGACGCGAGGGCAAGAAGCTCACGGCCAGGCAGATCCATTCGCGGCTGGCGGCCGAGCTGGTGGGAAACGTCTCGCTGCGCGTGCGCGACACGGAGCGACCGGACACCTGGGAGGTGCAGGGTAGAGGCGAGCTGCAGCTGGCGGTGCTGGTCGAGATGATGCGCCGCGAGGGCTTCGAGCTGACCGTCGGCCAGCCACGTGTGCTGGAACGGGAAATCGAAGGCGAACGCCACGAGCCGGTGGAGCGGCTGTCGATCGACGTACCCGACGACTACGTCGGCGCGGTCACGCAGATGCTCGCCGCGCGCAAGGGCCGCATGGAGCACATGACCAACCACGGGTCGGGGTGGGATCGGATTTCGCACCGAGTTCCTCACCGAGACGCGCGGCACGGGGATCATGCATCACGTGTTCGACCGCTGGGAGCCGTGGGCGGGCGAGCTGTCGATGCGCAGCACCGGCACGCTCGTGTCCGACCGCCTCGGTGTCACGGCGACGTACTCGTTGATGACGCTGCAGGAGCGGGGGATGCTGTTCGTGGGCCCCGGCGATGAGGTCTACGAGGGCATGATCGTCGGCGAGAACTCGCGCGCCGAGGACATCGACGTGAATCCGTGCAAGGAGAAGCACCTCACGAACATGCGCTCCTCCACGGCCGAGGTGCTCGTGCGGTTGGATTCGCATCGCAAGCCGACGCTTGACGAGGCGCTCGAGTTCGTGCGCGAGGACGAGTGCGTGGAGGTGACGCCGGCGTCGGTGCGCATGCGCAAGCTCGTGCTGCCCAAGGTGCAGCGGCTGAAGACGGCGCGACTCGCACGCCGTTGACGGCGCCGACACGCCCGCTGCAGGCGTTAGGGTATCGCCGATGAAAGCAGCGATCAGACGCGTGCTGGTGCTGCTCGTCATGGCGCCGGCCGCTCTGGCCATGCTGGCGCCGGCCGCGAGCGCCGCGCCGGGCACGGTCGGCTACCAGCACGAGAGCGTGGCGCAATTCGAAGCGCAGCTGAAGGGCGGCCGGATCCACGAAGCAACGATCAACAAGCGCCTGCGCAGCGTGCGCCTGTCGCTGACCGACGGGCGCCACATGCTGGCCCAGTACGCCCCCCACCAAGAGCCCCGCGTGCTGGCGGAGCTCAAAGCGCGAGGCGTGCCCGTCTCGGTGCTGGGAGCTACGGCCAAGAAGAAAGCGGGCAAAAAAGCCGTTCACCACAAACTGCGCTACATCGCCGGCGGGATCGTGATCGCGGTCGTCGTGATCGTCGGCGGGGTGATGCTCTACAACCGCCGCAGGCGGCCCATCGAGGGTCTCGGCTAGGCCCTCGCAGGCGGCGCCGCCCGCCGATGATCGCGCGGTGGCGCCCGCAAGGCGATCATGTGCGGGGTGAGCAGCGCCGAGATAACCGTCCGCCTGCAGCCGCGCGCACGCGCCAACGAGATCGTGGGCGAGCGCGAAGGGGTGCTGATCGCGCGCGTCACCGCGCCGCCGCTGCAGGGCCGCGCAAACGAAGCCCTGCGCCGCCTGATCGCCGGCCGGGCGCGGGTGGGGCTCGGACGAGTGGAGATCGTGCGCGGCGCCGCGCACCGCCAGAAGATCGTCCGCGTGCGGGGTCTCAGCCCCGAGCAGCTGCGGCGCGCGTTGCTGCCGGCCGACGCAAACCCAGAACGAGACTCAGTCTTATGATAGGTTGAGCGCCGGATGATGATGGCGCCCCAGCGGGCGAGCAGCGCAGGCGCGGAGCGGCCTGCGGGGGCCCATGGGCCACGGGCGGCCGTAGCGGCCGTCGAGGTGCGGGACGCCGCGGTGCGGCTCGGCGGGCAGACGATCTGGCGCGAGTTGCGCCTGACGGTGGCGCGCGGGGAGTTCGTCGCCCTGCTGGGTGCCAACGGCGCGGGCAAGTCGACGCTGCTGAAGGCGCTGCTGGGGCTGCTGCCGGTGGCGAGCGGCCAGATCCGCGTGCTCGGGCGCGCGGCCGGCGAGGCCAACCGTGCGATCGGCTACCTGCCGCAGCGGCGCACCTTCGATCCCTCCACGCGGCTGCGCGGCGTCGACATCGTGCAGCTTGGCCTGGACGGGGACCGCTGGGGGTTGCCGCTGCCGCTTCGCTGGGGCCGGCTGGGGGAGCGCACGCGAAGCGACCGCGAGCAGGTTTGGCGGGCGGTCGAGATGGTCGGCGCGGGCCCGTACGCGCGCCGGCCGATCGGCGAGCTGTCCGGCGGCGAGCAGCAGCGTCTGTTGATCGCCCAGGCGCTCGTGCGGCGCCCGGGGCTGCTATTGCTGGACGAGCCGCTCGACAGCCTCGATCTGCCCAACCAGGCAGCCGTCGCCGCGCTGGTGGCGAAGATCTGCCGCGAGCGCGACGTCGCGGTGCTGCTCGTGGCGCACGACGTCAACCCGCTGCTGCCGTATCTGGACCGAGTCGCCTACCTCGCCGCCGGGAGAGCCGTGGAAGGGACGGTGCAGGAGGTGATCAACAGCGCCACCCTGAGCGCGCTGTACGGGGTGCCGATCGAGGTGCTGCGCGCCTCCGACGGGCGCCTCGTGGTCGTCGGCCAGCCCGAGGCGCCGGCGCACCACCACGACCGCCACCTGCTCGCCGACGGCGCCGGCGATCGCCATGCGGACTGAGCCCACCGGCCCCACGATTGGCTGGGACGTCGTGCGGGACGTAAGCCAGGTGCTCGAATATCACTTCATGGTCAACGCGCTGCTGGCCGGCGGCGTGGTGGCCGTGATGGCCGGCCTGGTGGGGTGGATGATGGTGCTGCGCCGGGAGACCTTCGCCGGGCACACGCTCGCGATGATGGCCTTTCCCGGCGCGAGCGGCGCGGCGCTCCTCGGCGTCCCCGCCGCGTGGGGCTATTTCGCTTTCTGCGGCGCGGGCGCGCTCGCCATCGGCCGCTTCGCCGGCGCCGAGCGGCGCTCGTGGAGCGAGCGCTCGGCGAATACCGGAGCGGTGCAGGCGCTTGCTCTGGCGATGGGGTTTTTGTTCGTGAGTCTCTACGGCGGCGTGCTGGGCGATCTGGAGAGCGTTCTGTTCGGCAACCTGCTGGGAGTCTCCGACACGCAGCTGCTCGGGCTGACCGGGGTCGCGGCCGCGGCCGTGGTGGCGCTCGCGGCCCTGGCGCGACCGCTGCTGTTCGCGTCGGTCGACAGCGACGCCGCGGCCGCGCGTGGACTGCCGGTGCAGGCGCTCTCGATCTCCTTCCTCGCGCTGCTGGGGCTGGCGGTCGCGGCGACGAGCCAGATAACGGGCGTGATGCTCGTGTTCGCGCTGCTGGTGGCGCCCGCGGCCAGCGCGCAGGCGCTCACCGCCCGCCCGCTGCCCAGCCTCGGGATCACCGTGGCGCTGGGCCTGCTGGTGGTGTGGCTCGGCCTGGGGATCTCCTACTACTCGGTGTATCCGGCTGGGTTCTTCATCACGGTTATCTCGTTCGCGGTCTACCTGCTCGCGCGCCTGTTCGCGATGGCGCTGGCGCGGCGCTCGCGCGAGCGCGCCCCGGCCGCCTCCCGGCCGGGGCCTCGGCGCGGGGTCATCAGCTGATGTTCTCGGCCGAGTTCATGCGCAACGCGCTGCTCGCGGGAACCTTCATCGCGCTTGCTTGCGGTGTCAGCGGCTGGTTCGTGGTGCTGCGAGGCCAGGTGTTCGCCGGCGACGCGCTCAGTCACGTCGCCTTTCCCGGCGCTCTGGCGGCAGCGGCAGCGGGAATCGACCAGCGCATCGGGCTGTTCGCCGCGACGATCGCCGCAGGCGCGGCGATCGGCGCGCTCGGGCGCGGCGCCCTGGCCGGACGCGACGGGCGCTCCGCGTCCGCCTCGGCCGCGGAGGACACCGCGATCGGAACGGTGTTCACGGTGATCCTCGGTCTGGGCGTGTTCTTCCTCACGCTGCTGAGCACCAGCAGCGCCGGAGGCGCGGGCATTCAGGGGGCGCGCACGCTGTTCGGGTCGGTCTTCGGCCTCGGCGCAGGCGAAGCGCGGCTGGCCGCTGGCGTGGCGATCGCCGCGCTGCTGTTGACCGCGGCGATCGCGCGACCGCTTCTGTTCGCCTCGGTCTTCCCCGACGTGGCGGCCGCGCGCGGCGTCCGTACGCGGCTGCTCAGCATCGCCTTCGCCGCGCTGCTCGGGGTCGTGGCGGCGGAGGCGACGCAGGCCGTGGGGGCGCTGCTGCTGCTCGGCCTGCTGGCCGCGCCGGCGGCGGCGGCGCACAGGGTCACCGCCGCCCCGCTCGCGGGCCTAGCCCTGGCCGGCGCGCTGGCGCTCGGCGCGATGTGGGGCGGCCTGACGCTCGCCTACGCGCTGCCGTGGCTGCCGCCCAGCACCGCCGTCGTGCTGATCGCCGTGTCGCTCTACTACGCCGCGCTCGGATGGAGGTGAGCGTGCGCTCAGGCCGGCGAGCGGGCATCGGCCGGCGCCGAGCCCAGCGCCCGCGAGCGCCCCGCGTGCAGCGTGCCGGAGTCTCCGATCGGCGGCGGCCGCCCCCACAGGTAACTGAGCACGCAGCCCAGCGCGAATACGGCCACCACAAGCAGCACAGGACCGGAGTCCTCGACCAGGGCACCGACCACGCCCGCGGCGAGTCCGCCCGCGAGCGCGGCTTGCCAGGCGCGATCTGCTCCGACGGGAGCGAGCAGGCGCTCGCGCCAGCGTAGGCCGAGCACGGCGCACAGCAGCGCGATCGCGGTGGCCGCGGGCATGGCGTGGTTGCGCAGCTCATGCCAGGCGGCGCTGTAGCGGCGCTCGAGCACGTCGCGCAGGTCGCCCGCGGAGCGCGCGTGCAGGATGCTGCCCGCGTAGTGGCCCGTGCCATGCGCCGCCGCGAGATCGAGCACGGCGAGAGCCAGCAGCCCGGCCAGGGGGCTGAGCAGCACGATCATGGCGCGCTTGCGCGTCACCCGTCCCGGCAGCAGCAGGACCGTCGCGACCGCCGTGCCGAGGCACACCAGGATCACGCCGCCGACGGCGGCGCCGATCCTCGCCCAGCCCTCGATCGCGGCCAGCAGCGCGCCCGAGGCGGCGGTCGCCACCGCAGCGCGCCTGCGGCGCTGCAAGGGCGCGCCCGGCCCGACGCGTGCCGGGTACACGGCGGCGGCGACCGCGGCCAGCACGAGCACCGCGAGCGCCGACTTCAGCTCGTTGCCGAAGCCGTAGAAGCGCGCGCCCAGGATCGGGTTCGGGCCCAGCAGCGAGCGCATCAGCAGCTGGGTGCGAGCGAGCGCGTCAACGACCAATGCGGCGAGCGTGACGAGCGCGGGCGCGATCGGCGCGCGCGGCCACGCCAGCAGCGCATCGGTGATCGCCCCTAGGCCGAGACAGGTGAGCGCGATCGTGGTGTACTCGAGCGCCGCGCTCGTCTCAAGCGCCGCTGCGAGCAGTGCGACGAGCGGCGCCCACAGCACGGCCACAGCGCCGGTGCGCAGCGCCCACGCGCGCCGCCTGCGCCCGGCCGGGCCACGCCGCAGCGCCGACAGCGACAGCAGCAGCGCCCATCCGCACAGCAGGAAGGCCAGGGCCCTGAGCCGCCGGCCACCGATCACGCGCAGGCGCGCCATCAACGAGCGCAGGCTGCTCGAGCGCAGCGGCCCGTCGGTGCGCAGCGCGGCGCCGCGCATCGCGGCCGGCACTCGGGTGACGCCGAGATGGCGCAGGATCGTGGGGGCCAGGTCGATCGCGGAGATCAGGCCGCGCTGGTTGGTCGTGCTGCTGCTCAGCTCCCGCCCGGCGCCGCCGGCCAGGCCGGCCGCGCCCGCCCACAGCAACGCGCCCGCCGGGCCATCGGGCGTGCGCTGCACGGTGATCAACAGCTCCCCGGCGACACGTTCTCTGCTCAGCGCGCTCAGATCGGCGGCGCCTTCCGGGCCGCCTGGCAGATCGCACACGACCAAGCGCCTGCGCGCGAGCAGCGTGCGCACGCGCGCCAGCAGCGTCGGCGCGCTCCCCAGCGAGACGGCGGCGATGTGCCCGCTGCGATCTGCGGCAAGCGCCGCGTCGGCACCACCGGCGCCGAGCCCCGCGTAGGCAGCTCCGCCCGGGACCTGCGCGGCCAGCAGCCCCGGCTCGAGCAGCTGCGGCGCGGCTTCCGCGCGCCGGCGCGCCGCCGCCCAGCCGCGCACTACCGCGCTCGTGCCCGTCCGCACCAGCCGCAGCGCCGGGGGACTGGGCGTGCGATATGCGCTCGAGGCGATCCTCGCGCCCTGCGTGATGTCCAGCACGAGCTGGGCGGTCGTATAGCTGCCCTGCGCGGCGGACATGATCGCCAGCGACAGGCCGCCGGCCCGCGCGAGCTCCGCCTCGAACGCGCCCCCGGCGGGCGCGGGCGCGAACGCGACCAGAACGGAGCCTGCGCGCCCGGCGATCGCGTGCGAGCCCGCCGCGCGAGCGGCCGGGGCGCCCGCGGCCGCAAGCGCGAACGCACACACAGCGAGCGCACATGCGGGAAGGGCCAGCCACCCCTTCCGCCGCGACGCGCCCAGGTGCTCAGCCCTCCGCTCGGCCGGCTGCGGCCTCGGTGCGCCGGCGCCGGGTCGCCTGCGGGGAGCCAGAGGCGGGGCTCGCGTGCTCCGCGGCGGCGAGCGCTGGTGGCGCGGATCCCTCGATGTTCAGGCGCGGCAGGCGGCGATCGAGCCACGCGGGCAGCAGCCACGTGCGGCGGCCGACGATCTGCAGCACGGCGGGCAGGAGCATGCAGCGCACGACGGCGGCATCGAGGAACACGGCGCTCGCCAGCGCCAGGCCGAACTCCTGGATAACGCGCTGTTCGCCGAGCATGAACGAGAGAAAGACGCAGACCATGATCGCCGCCGCGGCGGTCACCACGCGCCCGGTGAGCGCGAGTCCCTGCGCGATCGCACCCGCGCTGTCGCGCGTGTGCGCGAAGCGTTCGTGGATGCGCGAGACGAGGAAGACCTCATAATCCATCGACAGGCCGAACACGATCGCGAACAGCATCACCGGGATGAAGGACTCGATCGGTCCGGGCTGGACGCCGACCAGTCCCTTCAGCCATCCCCACTGGAAGATCGCGACCACCGCGCCCAGCGACGCGGTGATGCTGAGCAGGTTCATGAGCGCGGCCTGCAGCGGGATCACGAGCGAGCGGAACACGACCATCAGCAGCAGCGCGGACAGCAGCACCACGACACCGATGAACAGCGGCAGCTTGCGGGCGAGCACCGACGCGAAGTCGACCCCGCCCGCCGTCACCCCGCCGACGTACACGGTCATGCCCGCGCGCGCCGCCAGCGGCGGGATGACCGATGCGCGCAGGCGCGAGACCAGTTGCGTCGTCCCGTACGCCTGCGGCGAGGAGCGCGGGTAGACGCTGATCGTCGCGACGTCACCGGCATGGTTCAGCTGCGCTGGCGTGACCGCCATCACGCCGGGCGCGGCGGCGATCGCCACGCGCAGTCCCGCCACCGCGCTCGCCTCCGCGCCGCCGGCGCCGCCGCGGCAGCGGCCTCGAGCGCTCGCCGGCGTGCGCGCGTCAAACTGCGCCACCACCAGCAGCGGTCCGTTGAAGCCCTTGCCAAAGCCCGCGGCGAGAAGCTCATAGGCGCGGTGGGTGGTCTTGTCGGAAGGGTCGTTGGAGGCGTCGCTCGAGCCCAGCCTCATGGCCGTCGCGGGCGCGGCGATCGCGAGCATCAGCACGGCCGCGGCGGCGGCGATCGACCACGGGCGGCGCCGCACGAAGGCGCTCCAGCGCAGCCACGCGCCGGAGCCGCGCGCCGCCACGGGGGCGCCGCGGCGGGCTCGCGCGCGTGCACGCCGCGACGGCCGCGCCACGCGACGGCCGGCCAGCGTGAGCATCGCCGGGAGCATCGTCAGCGAGGCGAGCATCACCAGCAGCACCCCGATCGAGGCGGCGATGGCCACGCCGTAGAGGAAGCTCACGCCCAGCAGCATCATCCCCCACAGCGCGATCACGACCGTACAGCCGGCGAACAAGACGGCCCGGCCGGCAGTGTCCATCGCCTGCACGACCGACTCGCGCACGTCGCCAAACGTGGGTCCGGGGGTGGCATAGGCCTCGCGGAAGCGCGTGAGGATGAAAAGGGCGTAGTCGATGCCGACGCCGAGGCCGATCATCGCGGCCAGCTCGGAGGCGAAGTCGGGCGTGTCGACCACATGCGTGAACAACGCGATCGCCCCCAGCCCCGTGCCGAGGCCGAACAGCGCCGTGATGATCGGCAGCCCCATCGCGATCAGCGAGCCGAACGTCAGCAGCAGCACGATCACGGCCGCGAGCAGTCCCACGGCCGTCGAGAGGCCGAAGCCGGCCTGCTCGGTCGTCTCGATCGCAAGTCCGCCGAGCTCGACTTGAAGGCCTGGGCGCCTGGCCGCGCGGGCCACTCGAATGACCGCTTCGACGGCGCTCTTGGGCAGCACATTGGCGCGCCGGTCGAAGACCACGGTGGCGAAGGCGATGCGGCCGTCGGCCGAGATCGAACGCCCCGCCTGGCTGCCGGCGTAGGGGCTTAGCACGCTCGCCACGTGGGGAAGCCTCGCGATCTCGCCCAGCGCTGCGCCGACGCGCGCGCGCACCGCTTGCACCGTCACCGTGGCAGAGCTGACGCGAAAGACGATCTCGTCGCGGTCGCCGGCCTGCGCGGGGAAGCTGGTCTTCAACAGGTCAGCCGCGCGCTGGGCGTCGGAGTGCGGCAGGGTGAAGTTGTTGGAGTAGCTCGTGCCGGCCGCGCGGCCCAGCGCGATTACTGCGAGCACGAGCACGATCCAGCCGAGCAGCACGTACTTGCGATGTGTGGTGGACCAGCGCGCGAGCTTCAGCATGTCGGTTTCCTCGGGGCCTGGGCGGCCGCAGGCCTCACCGCGGCTCGTCCGACGGCGCCGCGCGAGCCCGGCGCGGCCATGGTAGAGCAGCCCGCGCGGGCGGGGCGCGGCCGCTCACGGGACCAGGTCAGTTCACGCTTGGATCCAGCGGCATGCGCGCGATCAGCGCGTAGCTTCCGCCCTTGCGGGTAAGCACCGCGCTCCACAGCTCGCGTGGCAAGTCGGTGAACACGTCCTCGGGCAGGGCGCTGTGCGCGATCCAGTCGCCGTGATCGAGCTCCGCATCGAGCTGTCCCTCGCCCCAGCCGGCAAAGCCCGCGAACACCCGCCGGCGGGCGGTCGCCTCGGCGAGCTGCTCGAGGTCGGCGTCCGCTGCCGGGAAGCCGATTCGCCCGACCACCAGCATACCGGCGGGCGCGGGATCCAGGAACTCGGCCAGCACCACGACCGAGGCCGGTTGCACCGGGCCGCCCACATAGACCGGCTCCTGCGCCGCGACGGTGGCCCTCAGCTGCGGCACCGCCTCCTCGACGGTGACCGTCGACGGGCGGTTGAGCACGACCCCCAGCGCTCCTTCCTCGTTGTGCACGCCAACCAGCACGACCGTGCGCCTGAAGTTCGGGTCCAGCAGCGCCGGTGAAGCGAGCAACAGCTGACCGGCCAGCGATTCCTGCATCACACACGAGCCTAACGCGGACCCGATCGCGGCCGTCGCACGCGGGCGCTGATCGCTCAGCGGCCGATCAGGATGAGCGCGATCAGCAGCACGCCGCCCACCGCCGCGACCAGCGCCAGGAGCGCGAGCACGCGCTCGTCCGGGCGCTGGTAGCGTCCTTCGGAGATCGCTACGTCCACCTCACGGCCGCGGCGCCGGCCGTAGCCGATCAGTGTGACGCCGAGGAGCGCGAACAGGATGCCGACGATGCTGTACAGGACCTGCGGGCCACCGGCGATCGCGGGCACGAGCCGCCCGGCGCCGAGGCTGACCGCGAAGGCAGCCAGCCCCGTGCGCCACCAGGCCAGGTAGGTGCGCTCGCTTGCAAGCCGCGTGCGTCGGCTTGCGTCCTGCTCTTCGCGCGCATCGCGGCTCCGCGCGCCCGGGGTCTCGCCGGCGGTCATTGGCGTCAATTATGGCCGCGCTGCGGGCCGTCGGCTCGCGAGCTGCACGCCGCGGGCGGCCATGTACCGATTATGCTGACGGCGGCCAGTTCATCTACCGGAGAGGAGGGCGCAGCATGGCCAAGACGCCGCGAGTTGGCGAGCCGGCGCCGGACTTCGAGCTGCCGGGCACGCAGGGGACGTTTCGGCTCTCAGACCATCGCGGGGAGCGCGTCGTGCTCCTGTTCTATCCCGGCGACAACACGATGGTGTGCACCAAACAGTTCTGCTCCTATCGTGACCGCGCCGATGACTTCGCCGCGCTGGGCGCGACCGTGGTCGGCATCTCCTCGCAGGATCTCGCCTCGCACGAAGGGTTCACGGCCAAGCACTCGCTCAACGTGCCGCTGCTCGCCGACGTCGACAAGCGGGTGGCCAGCGCTTACAGCGCCTACTCGCCCCGCCTGGGCACCAAGCGCGCCGCGGTCGTGATCGACGAGCAGGGGATCGTGCGCCACCGCCACGACCACCTGCTTGGCCTGGACTATCAGACCGTCGACGAGCTCAAAGCGACCCTCGGCGCACTTCCCACGGCCGCGGCTCCGCCACCGGCCGCGACCCCGCCGACTCCGCCACCGGCGGCGAGTCCGCCACCGGCTGCGACTGGGTGAGCGGCGCCGGCGCCGCGTCCTGGACGAGCAGGTCGGGCTTGTCCGCCGACCATTGCTCGGGCGGACGTCCGGCGTAGAGCTCGGCGAGCTCGAGCTGAAGGCTGCGCGGCGGCTCGCCCGGCGCGGGGGCCCGCCGGGTCCATGCCCCCTCCGCGTCCAGCTGCCAAGAGTTCTGATTGTCGGCGAAGGCCCGCTCGAGCGTGTCCAGCAGCTCCGCCTGCAGGCCGGGAGCGAGGATCGGCGTCGCGAGCTCGACGCGGTGATCGAGGTTGCGGGGCATCAGGTCTGCGGAGGCGATGTAGACGGTGTGCTCGTCGGCTCGCTCGAAGGCGTACACGCGCGAGTGCTCGAGCAGCCTGCCCACGATCGAGACCACGCGGATGTTCTCCGACACGCCGGGCAGCCCCGGTCGCAGGCAGCAGATGCCGCGCACGTTGAGGTCGACCTGCACGCCCGCCTGTGAGGCCCGGTACAGGGCGCGGATGCAACGGCCGTCGACGAGCGAGTTCATCTTCATCGCGATGCGCGCCGGACCGTCCTCGCTGTGGGCGGCGATCGTGCGCTCGATCTGCTGCAGGATCCCGTCGCGCAACTGGTTGGGCGCCATCAGCACGCGGCGATAGTGCGAGGGCCGTCCGTAGCCGGTGAGGTAGTTGAACATGTCGGCCACATCGGCGCCGATCTGCTCGTCGGTGGTGAACAGGCCGAAGTCCGTGTACAGGCGGGCGGTCGTCGAGTGATAGTTGCCGGTGCCGATGTGCACGTAGTTGCGCACGCCGTCGCCCTCGCGGCGCACCACCAGCACGCACTTGGCGTGCGTCTTCAGGGCCGGTTGGCCGTAAACGACGTGCACCCCCGCCTCCTCGAGCGCCTTGGCCCAGTGGATGTTCATGCCCTCGTCGAAGCGCGCCTTCAGCTCGACCAGGGCGACGGCCTGCTTGCCCCGCTCGGTGGCGTCGATCAGGGCCGGTACCAGCGGCGAGTCATCGCTCGTGCGATACACCGTGAGCTTGATCGCGAGCACGTTGGGATCGGCCACCGCCTGCTCCACGAATCGCTCGACGGAGGTCGCGAACGAGATGTAGGGGTGATGCACCAGCAGATCACCTTCTCGCATCGCGCCGAGCACGTCCGGACGCTCGTCCTCGTGACGCAGCAGGCGCGGATGCGTGACCCCTGCCAGCGGCTCCTCTCGCAGCTCGGCATGCCCGGGCTGACGCACGACCTCCCACAGGGCCCCCATGTCGAGCAGCCCGTCGACGCGATAGACCTCATCGTCGTCCACGCCGAGCAGGCCGGTCAGCTCGCTCAACAGACGCTCCGGCATGCTGGCGCTCACCTCGACACGCACGATCTCGCCGAAGCGCCGGCGGCGCAGCTCGTCCTCGACGGCCTGCAGCAGGTCGGCGGCGTCGTCGGATACCTCGAGGTCGGCGTCGCGCGTGACGCGGAAGACGTCGTAGCTGACGATCTCCATGCCTGGGAACAGCGCGTCGAGGTGGTGGGCGATCACATCCTCCAGCGGCACGAGCATGGTGTCCGCGTGCGCCCGCGGACGCAGCGGGACGAAGCGCGGCAGGATCTCGGTCGGCACCTTCACGCGCGCGAACACCGTCTGGTCGGTGAGCGGATCGCGCACCAGCACCGCGAGACTCAGCGAGAGGTTGGAGATATAGGGGAACGGGCGCCCCGGCGCCACCGCCAGCGGGGTCAGCGCGGGGAAGATCTTCTTCTGGAAATGCGAAGCCAGCTCGGCGCGATATTCGTCATCGAGCTCGCCCACGCCGACGAGGTTGATGTTGTGCGCGGCCAGCCCGTCGCGCAGCTCACCTTCGAAGCAGTCGGTCAGGCGCCGGCCTTGGGCGAGGATGCGCTCGCGGATGAGCGCAATCGTTTCCGAGGCCGTGCGCCCGTCCTGGCTCGGAGTCTCCACGCCAGCGTCGATCTGGTCGCGCAGGCCGGCCACCCGCACCATGTAGAACTCGTCGAGGTTCGTCGTGTATATCGCGCAGAACTTGACCCGCTCGAGCAGCGGCACGCGCGCATCCTCGGCGAGCTGGAGCACGCGATCGTTGAAGTCAAGCCACGAGAGCTCGCGATTGAAATACAGCGACGGGTCATCGAGATCCTCCGCGAGCGTGCTCGGCGCGCCGAGTCGCTCATGCGTGATGCCGGGTGGCTCGTGGTGATCGCGTTCGGGCTCGACAGCCATCGCCTCAAGCTACACCCTCGGCGGCGTAGCTTGAACTGCTCGCACCACCGATCGCGTTGCAGCAGCTAAGGTCTCGGGGGAGCAGCAATGGCTCGTCAGCTGTGGCTACTACGTCATGCCGAGGCCGAGCCCCACGGTGCGCGTGCCGACGCCGACCGCACGCTGACCGCGCGCGGCGAGCGCCAGGCCAAGACCGCGGGGGTCGCGCTCGCTCGCCTCGGGGTGCGGTTCGACGCGATCCTGTCGAGCCCCAAGTCGCGGGCCCGCCAGACGGCCGAGATCGCCGCCGCCGAGTGGGGCTCGCATGAGCGCGAGCGCCTGCGGATCCACGCCCCGCTGGCCGGCGAATTCGACGCAACGCAGGCGCGCGATGCGGCCTCGGAGATCGCGCCCGACGGGCGCCTGCTGCTCGTCGGTCACGAGCCCGACCTCTCGCGCTTGATCGCCGATCTGACGGGCGGCCAGGTGGACCTGAAGAAGGGCGGCCTGGCCGCCGTGCGCCTAGAGGGCCTCGGCGGCGAGCTCGCGCTCCTGGGCCTCGGCGGCGAGCTCGCGCTCCTGCTGCGCCCGCGCGACCTTGCCCTGATCGCCGGTGTCCCAGCCGACGGGCACTGACTCGGGCGCCCGCTCGGCCTCGAGCGGTTCGGCGGCAAAGCGGTAGCCGATGCCGAAGTGGGTGTGGATGTAGCGCCAGCGCGGCGAGGCCTTCTCCAGCTTCTGGCGCAGCTTGCGCACGAACACATCGACCGAGCGGTCGCCGCGCACCATCGTGTAGCCCCACAGGCGCGAGTAGATCTCCTCGCGCTCGAGCACGCGGCCCTCGGCGCCGGCGAGAAGCTCGATCAGCTCGAACTCGCGACGGGTGAGATCGAGGCTCGCGCCCTGCACGAAGGCCTGGAAGCGATCGGAGCGGATCTCCACCTCGCCGGTGCGCAGGGGCTTGGACTCGGTCCGCGTGAGCGCGCGCCGGCGCCTGCGCACGACGCTCTGCACGCGGGCGATGACCTCCTCGGGGTGGCACGGCTTGGTGATCCAGTCGTCGGCGCCGAGCCGCAAGCCGCGCACGCGCTGCGCGACCGTCGAGGGACCCGTACAGACCACGATCCCGAGCTCGGGCAGGGCTCCGCACAGGCGCTCGAGCCACTCCCAGGCCTGCGGGCCCAGCACGGCCAAGTCGACGACCAGGGCGCTCAGGCGCATCGAGATGACGGCGTCCGCGGGGACCGGGCCGGCCAGCACACGATGCTCCCAGCCGACCCGCTCCAGTCGCTTGTTGAGTACCTGGATGAAGCCGCTGTCACGATCCAGCACCGCTACCCGCAGTGCCGTGGAGGCACCCCCCTGGACCGACGGCGCCGCCTCGCCCGTGGCGGTGATGCTGTCCGTCATCACCTGAAAGTCTACGGCAAGGACGGGATCGAGTCTCGTCCTGAAACGAACATCACATGATGTTCACATCTACAAGGCGCTGTTTGCGACGGCCCCGCTGTCACTCCGAGCCGGGGCTGCGCGCCAAGCCCGTGTCGGAGGGGTGGGAGGAATCGGAGAACTCGCGGAACAGGCCGGTGACCACGAACGCCACCTGCTCGCCGATGTCCACCGCGTTGTCGCCGATCCGCTCCAGCGCGCGAGCGACGAGGATCATGTGCATCGCCCACTCGCGCGTGTCGGGGTCATCACCGATCTCGATCGCCATGCGGAAGATCTCCCGGTTGAGCCGGTTGATCTCGCGGTCTTGGCGGACGAGATCCTCGGCGAGGTCGACCGCGCGACCGGCGAAGGCGGCCTTGGCCTGAGTCACCTCGGAGCGCGCGCAGGCGCCCATCCGCGCCAGTGCCTCCAGCACCTCGCGGCGGACCGGCGGCTCGTGGCCCGAGAGCGGGATCATCTTGGCGATGTTCACGCACTGGTCTCCCATCCGCTCGATGTGCTTGATCATGTGAAGCAGCGCCGCCACGAGCCGTAGATCGCCTGCCACCGGCGCCTGCAGTGCGAGCAGCGAGAGGATGCCCTGGTGCACCTCTAGATAGCGACCGTCGACGCGGTCGTCGTCTGCGATCACCATCTGCGCCAGCTCCACGTCCTGGTGGCTGAGCGCCTCCAGCACACGGTCGAGCTGCTCGAGGATCAAATCGAGGCCTCCGAGCGCGTGGGCTTCGAGCCGCTGCAGCTGTTGCTGAAAGTGCGCGCGACCCTGACTCAGCCCGCCCGGCGCCGATCGGCCCGCGGGCGGCGCCGGCGAGCCGCCGCTGTCGGCGTGTTCCCTCCACGCGGAGCTCATGTCGGAGGGCGCACCGGCGCCGCTGGGGCCGAGGCTCGCCCCCTCGGGCGCGGAGCGCTAGCCGAACTTCCCCGTGACATATTCCTCGGTCCGCGGATCGCCGGGGGTCGTGAAGATCTCCTGCGTGGCGCCCACCTCGATCAGGCGGCCATCGAGCATGAACGCGGTGCGGTCAGCCACGCGCGCGGCCTGCTGCATGTTGTGGGTGACGATCACGATCGTCACCCGGCGCTTGAGCTGATCGATCAGCTCCTCGATCTTCAGGGTGGCGATGGGATCGAGCGCCGAGCACGGCTCGTCCATCAGGATCACCTCCGGATTCACGGCGAGCGAGCGGGCGATGCACAGCCGCTGCTGCTGGCCCCCCGATAGCCCGGCGCCAGGCTCGCCCAGGCGGTCGGCCACCTCGTCCCACAGCCCCGCGCTGCGCAGTGCCGCCTCCACCTTGGCGCGCAGCTCCGCCTTGGAGCCCTGGCTGCGCCCGCGCATGGTCAGCCGCAGGCCGGCGGCGACGTTGTCGAAGACCGACATCGTCGGAAACGGATTCGGCTTCTGGAAGACCATCCCGATCGCGCGACGCACCGCCACGACGTCGACCGCGCCGTCGTATATGTCGAGCTCGTCCAGCAGCACCTTGCCCTCGGCGCGCGCGCCGGGTATCTCCTCGTGCATGCGGTTGATGCACCGTACCATCGTCGACTTGCCGCAGCCCGAGGGGCCGATGATCGCGGTCACCTCGTTGGCGTTGAACTCGAGGTCTACTCCCCTGACGGCCTCGTTCGCTCCGTAGAAGGCACGCAGGCCCCGAAGCGTCACGCTCAGCCCGGGTTCGGTGCCAGCGGGCGTTCCGAGGCCGGATGCGTAGGGCTGGGTGGGGGGGCTCTGCGGTCTCGCGGGCATGGATTGTGGCGGACCGAGGGGACCTCGCTTGTTGAGTAGATCGTCGGGCTCCACGTCTGCGACCCTCGCAGCGGGCCTCTCGAAGCTCATGAGAGGCGGCTCCGGTGCGCGATTAGGCGCGCGATCACGTTCAGTGCCCCGATCATGAGCACGAGCGTAAGCGCGGCGCCCCAGGCACGGTTTACCACGGCGGTGGTCGGAGACGTGACGTCGTTGTAGATCTGAACGGGCAGCGAGTTCGTGAACTGGTCCAGGTTGAGGTTCGTCTTCAGTGTTGAAGCCGCGGTGAACAGTAGCGGCGCGGTCTCTCCAGCGGCGCGCGCGACCGCCAGCAGCACGCCGGTGAGGAGCCCCGCCAGCGCCGTGGGCAGCACGATGCGCGCGATTACCCGCCAGCGGGGAGCGCCGAGCGCCAGCGCGGCCTCGCGCAGGCCATTGGGGACGAGCAGCAGGATCACCTCGGCCGAGCGGGTCACGACTGGCAGCATCAGCAGGCCGAGCGCGAACGAGCCCTTGTAGCCGGCGTAGCTGGTGCCGGTTCCGACTATCAGCACGATGTATATAAACAGCCCGAAGACGATCGACGGAACGCCCGTGAGGACGTCGATGAAGAAGCGCACTGTCGAGGCCAGGCGACCGTCCTTGCCGTACTCGACTAGCCATACGGCCACGCCGATGCCGACCGGGATCGAGATCGCCGAGGCCAGCGCCACGATCTCGATCGTGCCCAGGATCGCGCTCTTGATCCCGCCGATGCTCGCGCTGCGAAAGAACGTGTTGCCCGTCGGGTCGCTGCTGAAGAAGCTCGGGCTCCACGAGCCGAGCCCCTTGCGCAGCAGGTAGTAGATGATCAGCGCGAGCGGTATCAGGGCGATCGCGGTCGCCGCGAGGATGCCGGCGCGCGCCAGCCGGTCCCTGCGCCGGCGGCTCGGAGCTACGGCGAAGCGCGCCAACTGCTGTGCGGATGCGCCGCGCGCGCTCATGGCTGGGCGGCCTGCTCGGCGATCGGCTGTGCGGTGGCGAGGGCAGCCTCGCCGGCGGCGGGCCGAAAACCGCCGGGGCGCGAGGCCCTCACCACGAGCAGGCGCGCGACGCCGTTGACCAGCAGGGTGAGCACGAACAGCACGAGCCCGGCGGCGAACAGCGCCGAGCGATGCAGGCCCTGGGCCTCGCCGAACTCGTTCGCGATCACAGCGGCGAGGCTGTAGCCCTGGCCGAACAGGTGCTTGCCGAGCTGCGGCGCGTCGCCGATCAGGATCGTCACGGCGATCGTCTCACCGAGCGCGCGGCCGAGGCCGAGCATCGCGCCGCCGACGATGCCCGAGCGGCAATAGGGCATCACGGCGGTGCGGATCATCTCCCAGCGTGTCGCGCCCAGCCCCAGCGCGGCTTCCTTCAGGTCGGCCGGCACGGTCGCCATCACCTCGCGGCTGATCGCGCTGACGATCGGCAGGATCATGATCGCCAGCACGAGTCCGGTGATGAAGTAGTTCGGGATCGTCACGGCTCCGCCGCCCACGAACGGGATGAACGACAGCCGGTCGGCCGCCCACTGCTCGGCCCCTTGCAGTTTGGGAGCGAGGAAGAAGATCCCCCACAGCCCGTAGACGACGGACGGCACGGCGGCGAGCAGCTCCACGAGCACCGTCAGCGCCGTGCGCAGGCGCAGCGGGCACAGCTCGGTGGCGTACAGCGCCGTGGCCACCGCGATCGGAACGCCGAGCAGCAGGGCCAGCCCGGAGGTGATCAGGGTGCCCACGAGCAGCGGCAGGGCGCCGAAGTGCTGGGCGTTGACGTTCCAGTCGTTGTTGAACGTGAACCCGAACACCCCCTCCCTGGCGAAGGCGGGCCGGGCTTCGCCGACCAGGCGGATGAAGAAGTAGACAATCAGCGCCAGGATCAGCAGCGCCAGCGCGGTGAGCCCGTACTTCAGGGCCCGGTCGGGCAGGCGCGCCAGCGGCGGCCGCTCGAGCGCCGAGCGGCCGCCGAGGGGCAGGGATGCGCTCTCCACGGCCCTCCTCTAGCTGGTCGGGGGCGCCATCGTGCCGGTTAGCGCAGTGGTTTGGCGTTGCACTGCAGCGAGCCGGCAGCCGCCTTCGATTTGGCGAGGATCGCGGGGGGCAGCGAGGCGTAGTCGGCCTGACCGAGGATCGACTGGCCTTCGCTCAAGCCGTATTGGATGAACTTGACCACCCCCTTGGCGGCTGATTCGCCGCCGGGGATGCCCGCCTTGCAGAGGTCCTTGTTGACGATGATGAACGTCTGCGAGGTGATCGGGTAGCTGTTGGTCCCGGACGGATTGCTGATCTTGATCCCCAGGTTGGGCGGCACTGTCACGCTCGCCGCCGCCGCGCTGGTCGAGGCCAGCGAGGGCGCCACGAACTGCCCGGCCTTGTTCTTGACCGAGGCGTAGGTGAAGTTGTGCTGCAGCGCGTACGCCTGCTCGACGTAGCCGACGGCACCGCCCGTCTGCTGGACCGCGCCGGCCACGCCGGCGTTGCCCTTGGCGCCGGTGCCCGTGGGCCATTGCACGTCCTTGCCTTCACCGACCTTGGCCTTGAATTCGGGGTCGACGGCGGCGAGGAAGCCGGTGAATCCGGCCGTGGTGCCCGATGAGTCCGAGCGATGGATCACGGTGATGGCCGTTCCGGGCAGCGACACGCCGGGGTTCAGCGCCTTGATCTCGGGATCGCTCCACGTCTTGACCTTGCCGAGGTAGATGTCGGCGATCGTCTTGCCATCGAGCTTCAACCCGGTCTTCACGCCGGGCAGGTTGTAGCTGACCGTGATCGCGCCGAGGAACATCGGGATCTGGACCGCCGTGCTGCCGTTCTTGGCGACCGCGCTTTCATCGGCGGGCTTGAGCGGTGGGTCGCTTGCACCGAAGTCGACGGTCCTCGACTCGAGCGCCGTGATCCCGGCGCCCGAGCCTACCGCCTGGTAGTTGACGGTCAGGCCCGACTGCGCCGAAGCCCACTGATCGTAGACGGGTGCGGCGAACGTCGAACCGGCGCCGGAGATCGTGCCTGCGGCGGCACCCGAGCCCCCCGACGATTTTTTGCTGCTGCCACACGCGGCCAGGCCGACCGCGAGCACGGCTGCGCTGGCGAGCAGGCCGGTCTTTCTCAGGATCACTGCGTCTCCTCTCGGTGGATTTGCGTACAGATCGCTGACGCGTTGTGCCGTTGGACGGCGCCGTCAAAATGGAGCGCGCTCGCGCGAGCTTGCGCCGATCCGGCGCTGCGTGGGCAAGTCTGTTAAGCGTCCGGCGTCCGGATGTGAAGATCTCGTGAAGGCTCGATCCATCGCGGGCGTCGGCCCGCGCGCCCGCCGGGCTCTGCGCGGCACCGGCCGCGGGCGGGGTTGGAACCGGTAGCCGAAGCCGGGATGGGTGTGAATGAAGCGACGGTCTGGCATCGTCGCTTCCAGCTTTGCGCGCAGCTTGCTGACGTACACGTCGACCGAGCGATCGCCCGCGCGCAGATCGCCGCCCCACGCCGCGTTAGGCTCTTCCCGGCTCACTATCGCGCCGATCCGCTGCGCCATCGCGGCCAGCAGCTCGAATGCGCGCACCGACAGCGTCAGCGCCTGGCCCGTCGCCAGGGCCAGCCCCTCGCCCAGGCGAATCTCGAGCTCGCCCGCATACAGGACCTCGGCGCTCTCCCGAAGTGGCGACGCGGGTAGTGGCGACACGGGTCCTACCCTCGCACGCGCGTCATACGGAAGAGTTGCTAATTCGTAATCGGGCCGTGAAAAATTCGTAAAGGGCGGCGGCGGCGAGACGCGCTCAATATGCTCGCCGGGTGAGCTTCCTGCGCGCCCCCGCCCGATGAGGTTCCTGCGCCGCCGTGCGGACGGCACCCTGATGGCGCTGGTGGAGGAGGCCGGGCGCAACGTGCAGCGGTCGGGTCTGCTGCTGCACGACCTGCTGGCCGACTACCCCGAGCACGCGACCTTGGCCCAGGACCTCAAGGTCTGCGAGCAGGAAGGCGACCGCATCACCCATGACATCATCCACCGGCTCGCCGGCCGGCACGTCCGGGCTCCGTTCGGCGCGGGTGACGGCTATTCGCTGGCCACCGCGCTCGATGACATCGTCGACCACTCCGAGCACGCGGCCGCGCAGCTCGGCCTGTACCGGGTGGAAGCGCCCATGGAGCAGGCGGTGGAGTTCGCCGACGTGCTCGTCGGCGCCGGCGAGCAGATCGCGCAGGCGCTGCGCTCGCTGCGCACGGGTACCGACCTGGCGCCACACCTGGTGGAGATACACCGCCTGGAGAACGAGGGTGATCGCCTGCAGCGCGACGCCGTGGCCTCGCTGTTCGCCGGCGGCATCGACCCCATGGTGGTTATCCGCTGGAAGGACATCTTTGAGTCGCTGGAGACGGCCGTCGACGCGTGCGAGAGGGTGGCCCACGTGCTCGAGGGCATCACCTTGAAGCAGAGGCGCTGGCCAAGCCGCTGAGCCCGCCCGCCAACGCGCTCAGGCGCACGACCTCGACGCGCACAGCGCCGGCGAAGCGCCTGGGGCGGCCGGGGAGCCCACGCCTCGTGCAGTTCTTGAAATGTCTGCGGGGGCAGCCTAATGTTGACTGGTCTCGCCCCGTAGCCTGTCGCCAGGCGTGGCTAAAGAGGCTGGGAGGAGCCCGCGGGAAAAAGCCACCTCACATCCAGCAGGGATGCCCGTCAGCGACCGTCAGAGCACCTACCACCTCTCCCACCTGCGCACCTTGGAGGCCGAGGCCGTGCACGTGATGCGCGAGGTCGCGGCCGAATTCGAGCGCCCGGTGCTGCTGTTCAGCGGCGGCAAGGACTCGATCGCGCTGCTGCGCCTGGCCGAGAAGGCGTTTCGGCCGGCGCGGTTCCCGTTCCCGGTGATGCACGTCGACACCGGGCACAACTTCCCCGAGGCGCTCGAGCTTCGCGACCGGCGCATGGCCGAGCTCGGCGAGCGCCTGATCGTGGCCTCGGTCGAGCACTCGATCAGGCGCGGGCGGGTCGCGGAGGAGACCGGTCCGCGGGCATCGCGCAACGCCCTGCAGACGGTCACGCTGCTGGACGCGATCGCCGAGCACGGCTTCGACGCGGCCTTCGGAGGCGCCCGTCGCGACGAGGAGCGCGCGCGCGCCAAGGAGCGCATCCTGTCCTTCCGCAACGCGTTCGGCCAATGGGAGCCGCAGCGTCAGCGTCCAGAGGTGTGGAGCCTTTACAATGGGCGCGTCCGCAAGGGAGAGCACGCGCGCGTCTTCCCCATCTCCAACTGGACCGAGCTCGACGTGTGGCAGTACATCGCGGAGGAGCGCCTGGAGGTGCCGGCGATCTACTTCGCGCATGAGCGCGAGGTCTTCTTGCGGGACGGCATGCTGTACGCCGTGAGCCCGTTCGTCGAGCTGATGGACGGGGAGCGGCCGTTCACCGCCAGGGTCCGCTACCGCACCGTCGGGGATATGAGCTGCACCGGCGCGATCGAGTCCTCCGCGACGACGCTGGCAGAGATCGTGGCCGAGATCGCGGGCACCGACGTGACCGAGCGCGGCCAGACCCGGGGCGACGACAGGGCCAGCGAGGCGGCGATGGAGGATCGCAAGCGGCAGGGGTACTTCTGATGGACACCTCCAGCCGCCCATCCGGCGTGATCGTCACCGGCAACGGCAAGCCGCTGCCCGAGGACAAGGCGCGGATCGCCGAGGGCGAGGAGGTCTTCCGGCGGCTGACCGAGCGTCCGACGGAGCTGCTGCGCTGCGCCACCGCGGGTTCCGTCGATGATGGCAAGAGCACGCTGATCGGACGTCTGCTGTACGACTCCAAACAGCTGCTCGCCGACCAGCTCCAGCACGTGGAGCAGACCAGCCGGCGCATGGGTCTTCAGTTCCTCGACCTGTCGCTGCTGACCGACGGCCTGCGCGCCGAGCGCGAGCAGGGCATCACGATCGACGTCGCCTACCGCTACTTCGCGACCGCGCAGCGCCGTTTCATCATCGCCGACACACCGGGACACGAGCAGTACACGCGCAACATGGTCACCGGCGCCTCCACGGCCGACCTGGCGATCGTCCTCATCGACGTTCGCAAGGGGGTGGTCGCGCAGTCGAAGCGCCACGCATTCATCAGCTCGCTGCTGGCGATTCCCCACGTGGTCGTGTGCGTCAACAAGATGGACCTGGTCGACTTCAAGCAGCGCGTGTTCGAAGAGATCGTCGAGGACTTCGATCGCTTCGCGGCGCGCCTGGAGATCTCGGACGTCACGTTCATCCCCATCTCGGCGCTGCTCGGCGACAACGTGGTGCAGCGCTCGGAGGCGATGCCCTGGTATCAGGGGCCGCCGCTGCTCTACCACCTCGAGCACGTGCACATCGCCTCCGATCGCAACCTGATCGACGTGCGCTTTCCCGTGCAGTGGGTCGTTCGCCCGCAGTCGGCGAGCGCGCCCGATTATCGTGCGTACGCCGGCCAGGTCGCCGGCGGGGTGATCCGCCCCGGCGATGAGGTCGTGGTGCTGCCGGGCGGCCAGCGCAGCAGGGTGGCGGCGATCGACACCTTCGACGGACCCGTCGAGGAGGCGTTTCCGCCGATGTCGGTGGCGCTGCGGCTGGAGCACGATATCGACGTGTCGCGCGGCAGCATGATCGCGCGCAGCCACAACCAGCCGACCGTCGCGAACGGCTTCGAGAGCCTGCTGTGCTGGATGTCCGAGCGCCCGCTGGACGCGCGTCGGCGCTATCTGGTCAAGCACACCACGCGCACCGTGATGGTCGGAGCGATCGACGTCCGCTATCGCATCAAGGTCGACACGCTGCACCGCGATGAGAGCGCTGCCACGCTGGAGCTGAACGACCTCGGACGCGCGCACATCGAACTGAGCTCGCCGTTGGCGTTCGACTCCTACCGACGCAACCGGCTCACCGGCAGCCTGATCGTGATCGACGAGGCGACCAACGAGACCGTGGCCGCGGGCGTGATCCTCGACACCGAGGTCGACACCGGCGAAGCGAGCGCGGCGCGGCAGATGACCGACCGCAGCGCCAACGTGCGCTGGCAGGGAACGCAGGTGACGCGCGCGCGGCGCTGGGAGTCGCTTGGCCATACCGGCGCCACCGTGTGGTTCACTGGCCTGCCCGGCGCGGGCAAGACCACCGTCGCCGCGGCGGTGGAGGAGCGGCTGATCGAGGCCGGCCGGCCGGCGTTCCTGCTCGATGGCGACAACCTCCGTCACGGCCTCAATGGGGACCTCGACTTCGACGAACAGGCGCGCAGCGAGAACGTGCGCCGCACCGCTCACGTGGCGAGACTGCTGGCCGACTCCGGGATGATCGCGCTGGTGAGCCTGGTCAGCCCGTACGCCGCCGACCGGGCGAGCGCCGCCGCGCTGCACGCGGCCGACGATCTCCCGTTTCTGGAGGTGTTCGTCGACGCGCCGTTGGAGGTTTGCGAACGACGTGATCCCAAGGGCCTGTTCGAGCGCGCACGGGCAGGCAAGCTCGCGGGCCTGACCGGCATCGGGGCACCATACGAGGCGCCCGCCAGCCCGGACCTTGCGCTGGACGCGCGCCGTGCAACGGTCGAGCAGGAGGTCGATCGCGTGATCGAGCTGCTGATCGACCGCGGCCTGCTTGCCGGCTAGCTACACGCGGGCGGGCGCCGCACATACGGCGGGCTGTGCGTGGTCGTTCATGCCTAGAAGTAATTCCTCGCAAAGTGCGGTCTTTTGTAACCAGAAGGAGACCATCGTGTGAAGCGTGTGTGAACAGCGCGCCGTCGGGGTGAATCCGTGGCGATCCATAAGCTGTCGCGCGGTGCACCCCATCTCCTACTTCCAGGCCGTGATCCTCGGCCTGACCCAGGGAGTAGCCGAGCCGTTCCCGATTTCCAGCCTCGGTCACGGCGTGGTTCTGCCTCGCCTGGCCGGGTGGCACATCCACCAGAACGACAAGTTCTTCCTCACGTTCCTCGTCGCCACCCACCTCGCCACGGCGCTGGTGCTGCTGGCGCTGTTCCTGTCCGATTGGGTGAGGATCGTCAAGGGGCTGTGGCGCTCGCTGGGCGTGCGCGAGATCCGCGCCGAGGACACCGACGCCCGCCTCGGTTGGCTGCTCGTGGCGGGCACGATCCCGGTGGGAATCATCGGGCTGGTGCTCGAGACCCCGCTGCGCAAACTGTTTGCCTCGCCCGTAACCGCGGCCGTCTTCCTGGTGGTCAACGGGGTCGCGCTGCTCGTGTTCGAGCGCCTGCGACGGCGACCGCCCCGTCCTGGCGACTACCTGGGCGACGCCGACGCTCGCATCGCCAAACTCAGCTGGCGCCAGGCGATCGCCGTCGGCACCTCCCAGGCGGCGGCGCTCGTGCCGGGCATCTCGCGGTCGGGGTTCTCGATGGGCGGCGGCCTGCTCGTGGGTCTCTCAAACGAGGACGCGGCACGCTATGGCTTCCTGCTGGCCACGCCGGTGATCTTCGCCGCCGCCGCGCTGAAGCTGCCCGAACTGTTCGGCAAGGAGGGCAATGGCGTGCGCGGCCCGGCGTTGGTGGCGGGCCTGTGCGCGGCCGTGACGACGTTCCTGGCCGTGAAGTTCTTGCTGCGCTACTTCCAGTCCAACCGGCTGACGCCGTTCGGCGCCTACTGCATAGGCTTCGGCGCGGCCTGCCTGCTCGTGTTCGCGTTGGGGGGCTAGCGCATCCGGGCGGGCCTGACACAGCCGGGCCCGGTCTTGCGAGCTCGGGCGGGAGGGCGGTGCCTTACGCCTGGGAGCTGACCGAGCCGGCTTTGGGCCCGGTCTGAAACCAGGCGAACGCGAAGCACGCGAGCGCCACGACGAGCGCCGCGATGCCGTGCTTGGTGTGGTGGTGATTGGCCTCGGCGCTGGCCGCCGAGGTGTGCCCGGGAAAGAACGACGGCAGCGAATGCTCGGGCTCGACGAAGTAGATTACTGCGACGACCACAAGCAGGACGCCGAGGACGACGACCGGCAGGATGAGCTTGCGCAGGTTGCCGCTCATGGTCGCTCGATGGTAGAGCACGGTCGCGCCCACTCCCGGCGCTGCAGCGCGGCTGTCGCCATCATGCGGCTGCGGCGATCATTAAGGAGCCATGACGATCCCAAGAACGCCTCCGCGTATGTTCGAGACCCGCAGCCAGGCCTGGCGGGAGGTCGGCCTGCTGCGCCAGATCAGCCCGCGCGTGGTCAAGCGCGCGCGCGTGGAGGCGCTCGTGCTCGTGCCGCTGTTTGTGGGCGTGGTGATCGTCTACGACAACCGCGCGAGCCTGCTCGGCGCCGCCCGCCACCACCACGGCCGGGCGACCAGCGAACTCGAAGCTCCGCTGGAGACGCTCGTGACGGCCGTCGCGGTCATCACGCTGGTGATGCTCGGCTGGGCGATCGCGCGCGACGTGGGCCGGGCATTGGGGCCGCCGCTGTTCAGGCGCCTGGATCCCGCCACGGCGGGGACGGTCGGGTTCCTCATCCGCTTGCTGACGGTCGTGCTCGCGCTGGTGGTCGCATTCTGGGTCGCGGGCGTCGAAGCGCGCACGCTGGCGCTCGGCGGCGCGTTCACCGCGGTGATCCTCGGCCTCGCTGCGCAGCAGACGCTCGGCAACGTGATCGCGGGCACCGTCCTGCTCAGCGCTCGCCCGTTCCGCGTCGGCGACGTCGTGCGCCTCCAGGGCGGCACGCTCGGGGGCCAGCTCGAGGGCACGGTGAGTTCGCTGGGTCTTCTTTACACCACGCTGGCCAAAGGCGAGGACTCGATCATGGTGCCCAACAGCGCCGTGCTTAACGCCGCCGTGCTGCCCGTGCGCGAGCCGGAGGCCGTGAGCCTGCGCGCGCGCCTGCGCCCCGGGATGACCCCCAGCGACTTGCAGGAACTGCTCGAGAAGTCGCTCCGCACGCCGCTGCGCGGCGTGCCCCGCATCACGCTCGAGGAGGTGGACGGCGAGGAGGTCGTCGTCCGCATCGCCGCGACGCCGCGGCTCGCGGCCGAAGGCCGCCAGCTCGCGAGCGAGCTGCTCAGCGTGGTCTCGCGCGAGACGCGCACGCCCGATCAGGCGCACACGCGGTAGCGCAGAAACAGCTGCGAGCCACTCTCGAGCAGGCCCACCAGCTCGAGCTCGACCGGCGCATCGAGGGCCGGACCGGCGACGATGCGAAGCGACTCGCCGCTGGGGGGGTCCCCGCCGGCGAGTTTCGGAGACAGCGTCAGCAACAGCTCGTCCACGAGCGCGGCCGCGAGCAGGTGCGAGTTCAGGTGCGGTCCGCCCTCGCAGAGCAGCGAGCGAACCGCGAAGCGCTCGTGCAGCTCGGCGAGCGCTCGCGGCAAATCCAGGCTGCCGTGGCGCTCGGCGCGCACGTACTCGATCTGCGCCGCCGCCCCCGTGAGGCTTGCCGGCGAGGCGGTGATGATCGCCACGCGGGCATCCGGGTCGGCCAGCAGCGGTAGGTCCGCGGGCAGCGCCAGGCGCCCGGAGACGATGCACGCGAGTGGTTGCTCGCTGCGGCCGCGCTCGCGCCGCAGGCGCCTGGGGCCGTCCTCGCGGATGATCGGACCGTAGCGCTCGGTGCGCACGGTGCCGGCACCGGCCATGACCGCGTCCACCGCGCTCCGCAGGGCGTGGAACAGCTCGCGGTCGGCGCGGTCGCCGAGCGGCCGCGAGCGGCCCTCGATGCTCGCCCGCCCGTCGGCGGTGCTGATCATGTTCAGCAGCACGTATGGCCGCGCCGGCGGCGAATGCTCGGTGGCCGACAGCTCGAGCTGATCGGCGATCTGCTGTGCCGTCGCCGGCTCGCCCGGGGGCAGCAGCCGCCGCAGCATCACCTGCTCGTCCGGCGCGCGCTCGGCGTTTGACCCGGTCGCGATGCCCATGCCTAGGCCACCCTAGCCGGGGCGACCACGGCGAGCTTGGCTGCGCGGCATGTTTACGTCTTCAGAGCAACCGGCCACGACGACGTGCTACGGTCGTGGGGTCTGGCCGGCTGTAAGGACCGGCAAAAAGTGGTGCAGGCGCTCGCAGGTCGAAGCTCTAGAAGCATCCTCCGCGCAGCAGCACGCACATACCGTGGAGGAGTTCCCACATGCCAACTGGCACCGTAAAGTGGTTCAGCGACGACAAGGGGTTTGGATTCATCACCCCTGACGACGGTGACAAGGACCTGTTCGTCCACCACACCGGCATCAACGGAGAGGGCTATCGGTCGCTGCAGGAGGGTGCGAAGGTGTCCTACGACCCCGAGCAGGGCGACAAGGGCCCCAAGGCCGTCAACGTAACGGCTATCTAAGCCGGGCGAGGCTGCTTTAGCCTTTGAGGGCTCGCTGCGGCGGGCCCTCAATCATGTCCGGCGACGCTCGAGCCCTCCCTCTCCGGGACACGCCCGTCGGCGGCCCGGCGGCGGCGAGACGGCGACGCCTTCGCGGCCGGCGCGCCGGCGCGCTGATCGGCGCAAGCCGCGCGCAGTGGCTGGGCGCTATCTGCCTGCTGGCGATCGTCGCGGGCAGCCTGCTCGTCGTGGTGATGGCGGCGGACCGGCCGAGCATCCTGTCGCCGACCACGCACGCGAGCTTCTTTCCTCGCTGGATGGCCGGTCCGCTCGGCGGCGCCTGGCCGGGACTCACGCGCAACACCACCGTGCTCCGGTGGTTGTTCAGCGGGGCGATCGTGGCTATGTACGTGGCCTACCTGCTGGCGCTTCGGTACGCACCCGCGCTGCCGGCCCGCTCGGTGATCGCCGCGGTCGTGCTCGTGCACTGCTTCTTTTTGCTCGCGCCGCCCATGGCGCTGACCGACGTCTTCAACTACATCAACTACGGGCGCATGGAGGTCGTGCACCACCTGAACCCCTACACCACCATCCCCATACTGGAGCCCCACAGCGATCCCAGCTACGCGGTCAGCAACTGGCATCAGCTGCTGAGCCCCTACGGGCCGCTGTTCACGCTGCTGACGTTCGCCGTGGTGCCGCTCGGGGTGGCCGCCTCCTTCTGGGGGCTCAAGCTGATCCTCGTCGCCGCCAGCCTGGCGACGATCGCGCTCGTATGGCGCTGCGCGCGCCTGCTGGGGCGCGACCCGGTGGCGGCGATCGTGCTCGTTGGCCTCAACCCGATCGTGCTCGTGTGGGGACTGGGCGGGGACCACAACGACTCACTGATGCTGCTGTTGATCATGCTCGGGTTCTTTCTGCTGCTGCGCGCGCGCCCGACAGGCGTCGGTGACCGCCGGGGCGGGCCGGCGCGGTGGCTGCTGCCGCTGTCGCCGACGGAGATCGTGGCGGGATGCACGTTCGTGGCGGCGGCGGCGATCAAGGCGTCGGCCGGGGTGCTCATCCCTGTCGTCCTGGCTGGGCTGCTGCGCTCACGCAGGCGCCTGGTCCAGGTGATGCTGGGGATGCTGCTCGCCGCTGCCGCGGTCGGGGGTGCCAGCCTGATCGCGTTCGGCTTGCACGTTCCGGATCTGAGCACGCAGAGCCGGCTGGTGACCAGTGAGAGCGTCCCCAACCTGATCGGCCTGGCGGTCAGCGCGGGCGGCGAGACCGAATCCCTGCGCCTGGCCCTCAGCGGCGTGCTCGCGGCGTGCGTGCTGGCGTGCTGCGTGTACGCCTGGCGGCGGCAGGAATCGCTGGTCGCCTCGGGCTGGGCGAGCGTGGCGCTGCTGGTGACGCTCAGCTGGGTGCTGCCGTGGTATGTGCTGTGGGTGCTGCCGCTGGCCGCGCTGTCGGGCTCACGACGCCTGCGCGCCACGGCCGCGTTGCTCGGCGCCTATCTCATCATCTCCTGGGCGCCCGCGTCGACGCTGGTGTGGAGCGCGATCGGCTTTCATCCGGAGAAAACCTCGCTTGGGAGGCTGCACCAGCGCTACGTGAAGGAGCTGCTGAATTGACGCCGTGAGGCGGTCAGGACTGCTCGGGTGGCCGGCGCTCGCGCTTGCGCTCGGACGTGCGCCGCTTGCCGGCCAGCCGGTGCTCGCGCGAGGCCGCCGTGGGGCGGGTCGGGCGGCGCGGCTTGACGGGTTCGAGCGCCCGCGCCAGGCGCTCGCGCAGCCGTGCCACGGCGAGCTCGCGGTTGCGCGCCTGGGATCGCGCGTCCTGCGCTATCGCCACGACGCGCGGCCCGGCCTGGCTGAGCAGGCGCTCCCGCTGGTCCTCGCTCAATGCGCTCGAGGCCAGCACGTCGAAGCTCGCTTCCACGCGCGACGCGGTGACGTTGGCGTGCTGTCCGCCCGGCCCCGAGGAGCGGCTGGCGCGCACGCTGATCTCGGCGAGCGGTATCGACAGCGCGTCGCCGATGTGGACATGCCCCTCCGCCGGAGGGTCAGCCGCGCTCACCGGATGGCTCGTTGCGTCTGACGCGCGGCCCCGGATCTCCCTCCGGCGCGCGCCCGTCGCGGCCCACGTAGCCGCCCTTGCCGCCGACGCATATGAAGACCGCGTCCTCCGGGCCGACATTGCGCAGCCGTCGCATCGTGTCGGCATTCACGCGCGCGAAGGAGCCCGGATCGAGGCGCTCGCTTGAACCGTCACCGAACTCGATCTCGATCGTGCCGCGGTGCACGAAGTACAGCTCCTCCTGGATGTCGTGGGCGTGGAACGGCCCCGCGATGCCCGGCGGCATCACGACCGCGTTGACGCCGAACGCGGTCACCTCCAGGCCCTTGCGGACCTTGCGGAACCCGGGACCCTCGCCGAGGTCCTCGAGCCGGCCGATTGCGTAGCCGTTCCCCCTCTTCACGCGCGGATATTCGGTGGAAGCCTCCATGTGCGCTCCTTCTGCTCGGTTGACTGCCAGTGGCGCCGCGGCGGGAATTGCTAGTGATCTGCAACGTAGCCGTCCGGCGACGAAAGCGGATGGCCCTCGGCGACCCAGCGGACCAAGCCTCCGTCGAGTGTGTAGGCCTCATAGCCGGAGGCGCGGAACGCCTGCGCCGCCATCAGCGAGCGCGAGCCTGTGCGGCAGTAGAACACGATTGGCCGCTCCCGCAACAGGCTCGCTGCCTGCCCGCTGAGCTCGGTCAGCTCGATGTGCGCCGTCCCGCCGATGTGACCGGCGTCGCGCTCGTAGCGCTCGCGTACGTCGATCACCTGCGGCACGGACTTGTCGCTCAGCCAACCGGCCAGCCGCGCCGGGTCGACCTCGAGCGCGTTCGTCTGATCTGCGGCGGCCACCCGGCGAGGTTAGCGCCCGCCGGCCGCGGGCAGGATCTCAGTAACGCGCCGGGGGTTCGTAGGGATCGCGTTCGACGATGCGATCGCGCGTCACGCCGCCGCGGCGCGGGCTCCAGATGAACATGTACATCAGCGACAACACCAGGCCGATCACCCCAACGATGATGAGGATCAGGCCGACGGTCGTGATGTTGATACCCGACACCGTCGCGGTCACCGCGTAGCGCAGGATCGCGCCCACGGCAATGAGAAATATGGATGTTCCAAGGGGCATGTAATGGGCCTACCCGCGTAGCGAGCCCGCTAACCGGCGCTTGGACGCCAATGGACGCTCAGCCAAGAGCCGGTCGCCCGCCGCAGCGGGCCCCGAGCGCCCGCCGCGGCGGGCGCTCGGGGCCTTCACTAGCATCCCCGCCATGCAGGCGCTGAGCGAGGTCTACGCGATTCCTCAGGAGCACCTCGACTTCTGCGCCACGATCGGTGAGATCGCCAGGGAGAAGATCGCCCCGCGCTCGGCCGAGATCGACGAGCGCGCGGAATACCCGTGGGACATCCGCAAGCTGCTCTCCGAGCACGACATCCTCGGGCTGCCGTTCCCGAGCGAGTACGGCGGAACGGGCACGGGCACGCTGATGCTGAACATGGCGGTGGAGGAGCTAGCGAAGGTGGACGCATCGTGCGCCCTGATCCTGATGGTGCAGGAGCTGGGCACGCTGCCGATCCAGCTGTTTGGCTCGGATGAGCTGAAGGAGCGCTTCCTGCCCCGATGCGCCACGGGCGAGTGGTCACCGGCCTTCGCGCTGTCGGAGCCCGAGGCAGGCTCGGACCCCGCGGGCATGAAGACGACCGCGGTGGCGGATGGTGATGAATGGGTGATAAGCGGGGCCAAGAACTGGATCTCCAATCTCGGCATCGCCGACTTCTATATCTGCTTCGCGATCACCGACCGCGAGGCGCGCCGCTCGACGGCGTTTGTCGTGGAGGCCGACCGGCCCGGGTTCAGCGTGGGCAAGCTCGAGCACAAGCTCGGGATCCGCGCCTCGCCCACCGGCCAGCCGGTGTTCGACGAAGTGCGGGTCCCGGCCGCGAACGTGATCGGCGAGGTCGGCAA
>VAWK01000053.1 GCA_005885515.1 Actinomycetota bacterium
ACCGACAAGTTCTTCAACTGGACCGTTCACTGGCCCGACTACCTTGCAAACTGGATCAACGAAATCCAGCCGTTCGCAAGCGGTCAGGGGTTCATGTACTTCGTCGGCGGCGTAGAGATCGCCGCGGGCCTGCTCGTCGCGCTCGCGCCCCGGATCGGTGCGTTCGTCGTCGCGGGCTGGCTGCTCGGCATCGTCATCAACCTGCTGACCAAGAACGCGCCGCAGTACTACGACATCGCGCTGCGCGACTTCGGCCTGATGTTGGCCGCGCTGACGCTCGGCCGTCTTTCTCTGGCGGTAGTGCCGGCGCGAAAGTCAGGAGCGCTGTCGTGGCGGCGCCGGTAGCCGCGCGTGGCAACCGGTCGTTTAACAGGGTGCCGAGCTAAAGGAAGCCAATGATGAAGATCAGTGAGGTCATGCAAACGGACGTCGCAAGGGTCGATCCGCACACCTCGCTCAGAGAGGCGGCGCGGCTGATGCGGGGCTGACGCTTCGGCCCGTCCAACGCAAGAACGCTGAGCAGGCAAACTTTCCTCGAGCACCCGCGGAGCACACGCTTACGATGGTCGAGATGGAACTGCGTGTCTGCTAACGGAACCTTCGGAACCGCCGAGCGCCACCCGTGCGCAAAGGCCCACCAAGCTCTCACCGTCGCTACTGCAACGTGCCGACGTTATTCCTCGAGGACGGCACGATCATCGACGGCTTGGACAACATCGTCGCCTGGGCTGCGGCGAACCCGAGATGCGTCGAGGCTGGCCCCTATCGCTGAACCGTCACCCGAAGAAACGTCGCCGGGATGGATGTTGCGGTATCGATCGTGTTCTGCTCGTTGAACAGGTCCTCCAGCTCAGCTTGGAGCTCGGCCTCGCGACCGTCGGCCGACGCCGCCTCGAACGCGTTCATCGTCGGTCCGTAGTAGGTCCGGAACTCGCCAAGCAGCTCCGACGGCGAACCCGCGAAGCTAAACGTGTAGGTGTCCTTCTGGAAGGAGATCCGCTCCTGCGGCACCCCGGTGGCGGTGAACCGCTCGATCACGTTCTCCTCCACGCCCCAGGTCACCGGGCTGATGAATCCCTCTGGCGGCGGCGGCGAATAGGAGGAGCTGATCCTCAGGATCTGCGCGACGAGGGTCGGGTCGCCCGGGATCCAGTTCCCCATGACGATCCGCCCGCCGGGTCGAGTCACGCGCACCAGCTCCTTTGCCACCTCGAACGGCCTTGGCGCGAACATCGCTCCGAAGATGCTGACCACGAGGTCGAAGCGCTCGTCCTCGAGCTCGCGCAGATCGGACGCATCGCCCTCCTGGAAGGTGCAGTTGTCGAGGCCCAGCTTCTGCGCGCGCGCGTTGCCCGCCGCCACGAGGTTGCTCGCGATGTCGACCCCGAGCACATCCGCCCCCAGCTGAGCCGCCGGAACCGCCGTGGTCCCGTCGCCGCAGCCAACGTCCAAGATGCGGAGCCCGGGGGTGACTCCCAATGCGCTGACGAGCGCCTCCCCGCTCGCTCGCATGCTCTCCGCGATGCGAGTGAAGTCGCCCTTCTCCCACAGTGCTTTGTTCGCATTCATCGGCTTTTTCCTTTCGTCAGTCGTGCCGGACGCCATCTGGCTGGCCTTGTCACGTCGTGCTGAGCTTCCGCCGCCCGACACGCCGCTCCCACCACCCGAACAGCTCCGAGGGGATGCAGAAGTTGGTCGTGGTGACCGTGGCGCACGCCGCGACGAGCAGGCCGCCGAGCATGAGCGCCGTGATGGTCGCGCCCGCCGTTGGCAGCGCACCGACCGCGAACAGCCATGCGGTCGCGATCTTGAACGCGTGGCGGCGGCGCGTGGGGTTTGGAGGCAGCGCGGGGCGACCGGCGAGATGGCGCGCGCCATAGTTCCAGACGAGATCAAAGGGATGACGGGGAGTGAAGCCGGCGAGGTTGCGGCGCATCCATGCAGCGAGGGTGCGGTCGTGCCGATGGTTGGCGCGTGTGGTCTCGAATGCGGACACGTTCTGTCTCCCAGGCCGCCTATGCAGTGATGCGCTTCCTCGCGGGCTCGTTCGCCAGCTGCCATTCCGGCCAGCCTTCGTCAAGCCGCCGGGCTGCCCGCCCGGCGCTCGCCAGCCGGCGCACCGCCTCGTGGGCGAAGGCGCAGAACGGTCCGCGGCAGTAGGCGACGATCTCGCGGTCGGCTGGCAGCTCTGCCAGACGTCGGTCTAGCTCGTCGAGAGGGATCGAGCGGGCGCCCTCGATGTGTCCGGCGGCGTACTCCTCTTGCGGGCGAACGTCGATCAGGACGGCGTCGCCGCGCGCGAGCCGCTCGCGCAACTCATCGCGTCCGATCCGCTGGACGTCCTCGCCGAGGTAGTCGCGCGCAGCGCGTTCCACCTCGGCCAGTCGCCCGGCCGAGGCGTCACGCAACGCCAGCCATACCCCTAGCGCCTCCCTGCCGGCGATGTCGTAGCGGACGCTCGTGCCCTGACGCCGGCGCGTGACCATGCCGGCCGCGTGCAGGGCCTGCAGATGCTGCGAGACGTTGGCGTTCGATTGTCCGGTCGCGCGCGCGAGCGCATCGACACTGCGCGGTGCCTGCGCGAGCAGGTCGAGCAACTCGAGGCGCACTGGGCTCGCGAAGGCCTTGCCCATCACCGACATCGCCTGGAAGAGGACGTCCTTGCTGCGTCTACTTACGGACACGATTTGATATTCAATAGACCACTTGATAGTTTGTCAAGTCTCATCTGACCCGCGAGGAGGCATCGATGTACTTCCGCCAGCTGCTGAACGACGAGAGCGCTTGCGCCTCCTACTTGTTCGGCTGCAAGGCACACAGCAAGTTCGCGGTCGTCGATCCCCACATCGACCTGGTCGACAAGTACATCGCGCTCGCGGACGGCCAGGGAATACCGATCGTCGCGGTGCTCGACACGCACGTGCAGGCCGACCACGTATCCGGTCTGCCCGAGCTCGTGCGGCGAGCCGGTGCCACCGCATACCTGCCCGAGGGCGCCGACGTCGAGTTCGAGCATCACGCTCTCGCCGACGGCGAGGTGGTCAAGCTCGGCAACACCGAGATCCAGGCGATCGCCACGCCCGGCCACGCCGGCGCGCATCACGCCTACGCCGTCACCGACCGCACGCGGGGCGACGATCCCTGGCTGGTCATGAGCGGCGATGCGCTGCTAGTGGGCGACGCCGGCCGCCCCGATCTGCACGCCCATGGCGAGCAGACCGCGGAGCAGATGGCGCGGCTGCTTTACCGCTCGCTGACCGAGCGGCTGCTCGCGCTGCCGGATCATCTGCTCCTGTATCCCTCGCACTATTCAGGCTCGGTGTGCGGGCGCGGGCTGTCGGCCAACCCGGTCTCGACGATCGGCTTTGAGCGCCACCACAACCCCGCGCTGCAGTTCGGCTCCGAGGGTGCCTTCGCGGCCGCGCTGACGTCAGACATCCCGCCACCGCCCGAGCAGCAGGCGGCGATCATCGCGGCGAATCGCGCTGGTCGGCGCGAGCCGCTCGGAGTGGGCCAACCTGCCACCCCGAACGGAGGTGGTCAACTTCGATGAGCCTTGATCTGAAAGGGCATCGTGATGTCCTGGATAGCCACCGACATCATCCATTGCTCGCTGTTCATCTACGCCGAGAAGAGGCTGAAGCACCAGCAGGAAAACTTTGACCGGTTCGGGGCCAGTCCGCCTAGGGCTGCGGGAGAACGCCTCGCAGTTCGCATTGCTCGTTGCGATCACCGCCTTCGTCGGGGCGATGGTCGGCCTCGAGCGCTCGACGCTGCCTGTGATCGGCCGGCAGGACTTTGGCCTTGCCTCAAACGCCGCGGTGCTGTCGTTCATCGTCGCCTTCGGGCTGTCCAAGGCCGTCACCAACCTCGGCGCCGGTGCGCTCGCTCAGCGGCTAGGCCGCCGCCGGCTCCTGGTCGCCGGATGGCTCATCGCCCTGCCGGTGCCGCTGCTCGTCGGCGTGGCACCGAGCTGGGCGTTGGTGGTGGTCGCAAATGCGCTGCTCGGCGTCAACCAGGGACTCGCCTGGTCGATGACGGTGGTCATGAAGATCGATCTCGTCGGCCCGCGGCGCCGTGGGCTGGCGCTCGGCCTGAACGAGGCGGCCGGCTATGGCGGCGTCGCGATCGCCGCGGTCGGGAGCGGCTGGCTGGCATCCACGCTCGCCCCGCGCGATGTCCTCGTGGTGGCGGCTGCCGTCATCGCGATGACCGCTCTCGCGCTCTCCGTGCTGTTCGTGCGCGATACGGCCGGACATGTCGCGCTCGAGCAGGCGTCGCATGACGAGGACAGTGTGGCTCCCCGCCTGCGTTCCGCGTTCGCCGACGCGACGTGGCGGCGCCCGGCGCTCAGGTCTTGCTCGCAGGCGGGGCTGGTCAACAACCTCAACGACGGACTCGCGTGGGGGCTGGTGCCTCTGTTTCTCGCCGCCCATGGCGCGAGCCTCCGCGAGGTTGGCGTAGTCGCCGGCATCTATCCCGCGGTGTGGGGTGCGGGTCAGATCTTCACCGGGCATTGGTCTGACCGCGTCGGGCGCAAGCCGCTGATCGTCGCCGGCATGCTGCTCCAGGCCGCGGCGCTGGGGACGCTGGCCCTGTCGGATGGTCGCTTTGCGGTGGCCGCGGTCGCCGCCGTGCTGCTCGGCGTGGGGACCGCGCTTGTGTATCCGACGCTGATCGCCGCGATCTCAGACGCTGTGGCACCGATCGCGCGCGCGCCGACGGTGGGCGTGTATCGCTTCTGGCGCGATATGGGATATGCGGCGGGCGGCCTGATCGCGGGCACCGTGGCCGATGCCCTCGGCTTCGGCGCAGCCATCGCCGTGGTCGCCGGGCTGACGGCCGCGTCGGGGGCATGGGTTGCCTTCGATCTACGGCCCGGCGAGGGCCCTGTGGACGGCGACAACCTGCGCCTTACCGGCGGCCAGCAGGTGCTCGCCGGTCACACGCGAACCTAGCCGGCCGCGGTCGCTTCGCGTGCCTGGTCGCGCAGGAAGCGGCCGTTTTTGAGCAGCAGCAGGAGCGATCGCCAAACGCCGAGCTGGCGCGCGAGCTCCATCGTGTCGCTCGCGGCCCAGTCCTCGACGATCTTGCCCTCCTCGAAGCGGCTGATCACGATGCCGCGCAGCTGTACTGGCCGTCCGCGGTGTGTCCCATGCAATGTCCAGCGCGAGGCGACTCGGTCGCGCTCGGTGACCTGTTCCTCCACCTGGAAGCGCAGGTCGGGGAAGAGCTTCAGGTACAGCGCCACGGACCGGCGCGCGCCCTCGGTTCCGTGGTACTCGAGTGCGTTGACGTGGTCGATAAAGCGCGGGCTGTACACATCCTCGACCGCACCGAGGTCCCTGCCGGAGCACACCTCCTCCAGGGCGCGCCGCGCGGTCTCGCGATGCTCTAGCGCTGCTGTGTCGGTCGACCCACCCGGCGGGTGCGTGCCTGGAGTCGTCATGGCGCAGAGAGTAGCCCCGGACACTGAGAGATACTTGCCAACCTATGCCGAGCGACAACGTGGAGATTGTCCGCCGCGCCCACGAAGCGCTGAACAGCGGAGACATGGATGCACTCGTCAAGGTGTGTGCCCTGGAGTTCCGACTGGACATGTCCGATCGCGTCTTCAACCCGGCTGTGTACGAGGGGCACGCGGGAATCCGCCGCTTCTACTCGGAGGTCCGCGATGTGTGGGAGAGCTATGTCTGGGACCCGGAGGAGCTCATAGAGCGGGGATCTGATGTTGTCGCGTTGCTGCGGTCCACGGGCAGGGGTCGGGGCAGCGGCGTTGAGGTCGAGCGAGAGACCGCGATGGTGTGGACACTGCGCGAAGGGCGAGCTACGGCCGTGCGGTTCTTCCGGGACCGAGAGGAGGCGCTCAAGGCGCCACGGCAGGATAAAGGTGGGGAACCGGCTTCCCGGGCGAGCGGGCCATGAGTAGCCTGCGGGTGGGTTGGCGGCGGGGCCGGTGGTGGCGCTGCATGGCGCTGCATGGCGACTACTACGGTGAGGTAGTCAACCTCGCGGGCACGACCCGAGCTTTTGGGGTTACGCTGCTGCCGTGCCAGAGACCCCACACGCGGTCGAACGAGAGACTGCGCGCGTGCGCAGCGTGCAAGACAAGCAGGCGCCCAAATACGACCGTCAGATCAGCTTCTTCGAGCGCGTCCTGTTCGGCGATGGAAGAGCGTGGGTCTGCTCGCAGGCTCGCGGCCGGGTGCTCGAGCTAGCTTGCGGCACGGCCCGCAACTTGCCGTACTACGGAAGCGATGTCGAGCTCACCGGCATCGAGCTCAGCCCCGAGATGCTCGCGATCGCTCGCCAGCGCGCGCAGGAGCTCGGCCATCCGGCCGATCTGCGCCTGGGTGACGTGCAACAGCTCGATTTCTCCGACGAGAGCTTCGACACGGTCACCTGCACGCTCGGCTTCTGCACGATTCCCGACACCCGGGCTGCTGCCTCCGAGGCCTTCAGGGTCCTGCGCCCCCGCGGTCAGCTGCTGCTGCTCGAGCACGTGCGAAGCCCGGTCGCACTCGTCAGAGGTGGCCAGAGGCTGTTGGAGCCTCTCGCGGCCCGCTTCGAGGCCGACCACCTGCTGCGTGAGCCGCTGGACTACCTGCCAGGCGTCGGCTTTGTGATCGATGAGATCCAGCGGTCGAAGTGGGGGATCGTCGAGCGTGTACGCGCACACAAGCCCGGGTAGCCGGTATGGGCGGCGCGATGACCGTCGTGATGGTCGTGATGATGGGCGGGATGCTGGTCGGTGCTGCGTGGGCATTCGTGCGACGGGCAAGCCGCGCAGAGAGACTGAACGAGCCGACCGTTTGCATGTGGTGGGCCCGGACGCAGGCGTAAGGACGCCGCCTGGATGACCGCGCGAGAATGACCGCGATGTGAACGCTCCAATTCCTCTGAAAGAGTTCGCGGCGCTGGTGGGCACTTCGCCTGAGCAGGTCGAGCAGTGGCGGCGCGAGGGCCTGCTCGATCCTGCGGGTCTCGGGCGCTTCGACGAGTTGGACCTCGTGCGCTGGCTCGCGATCCACAGCCACGAGGCTCGGGGTTATCGCTCCGATCAACTCGCCGCAGCGATCGGGGCGGGCGAGGTTCACCCATTCATGGGCGAGTTCTTGTTCCCTTCCGCTCGCACGCTGACTCTCGACGAGGCGGCTGAGCGCGCTGGCGTGGAGACCGAGATGGTGCGCGAGCTTCGCACGGCACTCGGGCTTTCCCGAGACGGCGGCGTCGCAGAGACCTGGCTCGCGCAGCTGGAGGCATTCAAGACGATGCAGGCTGCCGGCCTGCCGTGGGAGGCTGTCCTCGAAGGCGCCCGTGTCTATGGCGACGCACTCCGACGCCTGGCCGAGACCGAGGTCAGGCTCGTTCACGTGCACGTCCACGAGCGCCTCAGCGCCTCGGGCATGGCTGAAGACGAGGTCTTGCGGCAGCTCGGCGTCATCGAAGAAGCGGTCGTGCCGCTGCTCGACGGCATCGTGCGAGCCGTACACCACGAGCATCTCCTGCAGGCCAGCATCGAGGACGCCTACCTGCACCTGCCCTCCAGCGAGCTTCCGGCTGAGCGTGGGTCGGTCGAGACCACAATCGTCTTCCTCGACCTGGAGTCGTTCACCGAGCTCACGCACACAAAGGGCGACGAGCGTGCGATGGAGACGCTGACCCGGCTGGAGGAGGTGGTGAGGCCGCTCGCGCTCGGGCACGAGGGCAAGCTCGTCAAGCAGATCGGCGACGGCGTGATGCTCGCCTTCCGGCGGCCGCACGAGGCCGTCGCCTTTGCCCGTCAAGCGCTCGATGCGGTCGCCGCAGACCCCGACATCCCACCGCTGCACGTCGGTATCCACGCGGGTCCGGCGATCCACCGCGCCGGCGACTACATCGGCAGCACGGTCAACGTCGCCTCGCGCGTGACGGGGGCAAGCTCGGCGGGAGAGATCCTGCTGACCGATGCTGTGGCGTCGGCGCTGACCGACGCGACGACAGAGCCCGTCGGCGTGCGGATGCTGCGTGGCGCCGCCCAGCCGGTGCGCCTGTTCCGGGTCGTCATGCGCAAGGAACGGCGAGACCCCGTCTGCAGCGCGATCGTCGTTGATCCGCCCGCCGCGCAGCTGCGCCACGATGGGGAGGATCTGTGGTTCTGCTCGCAGGCCTGTCTGCGCCGCTTTCTGGAGGGGCTTGACGCGAGCGCCGCAGTCGCCTGAGTCGAGTGTTCGTTTCGATGGACTCTCCGGGCGGCGTGCAAGCTGGGCGCGTTCAGGACGAAAGAACGATCGCGACCACCACGTAGGCGGCATAGAGAAGCACCAAGAACGCTCCCTCCGTGCGACCGAGCCTGCGCCTAACGAGCAGCAGCGCGGCGAAGACTGCCGGGCTCACCACCGCCGCTGGCAGGTAGAAGGTCGTGGTGTCGTGGTCGAGCGTCAGCGGCTTGACCAGCGCGATTACACCTGGGTTGAAGGCCGCGAAATGAATGATCGTGCCGGCGATGTTTCCCAGCGCGAGCTCAGGGCGACCGCGACGGGCAGGCACGGCCACGCGAGCGAGCTCCTCGGTCTCTACCGACGCTGCCAGCGCGGTATTGCCGAGCAATGTCTGGGAGGCGCCTACGTGTCGCACCACCGTGCGCAGCCCTTCGCCAAGCAGCCAGCCGCCAGCGGTCAACAATCCGAGTCCGCCGAGCAGCCGCGGCAGGGCGTGGCGCCGATGCTCCTCATCGAAGCGACCGGCGAGCAGCCCCCGGCCTGAGCGGGCGGCGCCTACGAGCGTCACAACGAACCACAACACCAGCAGGCCGCCCTCCAGCCGCGAGATCCTGCCATCAACGGCGAACGCCAACAGCGCCAGCGATGCCACCGCGGTCCAGGTGGCGAAGTGGGCGGGCAGCCTAACGTGCATCGGCGAGATCAGCCCGCCCAGGCCGGCGACACCCAGCGCGAGGAACGTCACTCCGCCGAGAAACGTTCCGGCCGCTGCTCCTGGCAGGCCCTTGGCGTTGGTCGCAATCCCTGCCGCGAGGTTCTCGGTCTCGAAGCCCGACAAGGCCACCGTCAAAACGAATGGCGCAACGCCAAGTCTTCGTCCCACGCCGAGCAGCCCGTCGACGAACGCGTCGGCGGCGAGCACGACCAGCACCACCCCTCCGAGCAGCGCCAGCAGTCCGACGGGCGTCGACATGGTCTAGCGGCGGCCGCCGTGCGTTCAGCGGATGCCGCTGTCGTAGCTGACGGTCACCGTGGTGAACCGGTGGGGGTGCACCGTGACGGTCTCGGCGACGGCCCGCGGGAAAGGGTGTCCGGTTTGCGGCTTCAGCAGGTAGCGCCCGGGTCTCAGGCGCACGCTCACGCGTCCGTCGCTGGACGAGCGCACGGTCGTGAGCGTCCGGTTGGCGGGCTCACGCACGATCCGAATGCTCGCTTGGTAGGGCCGCGCGCAGCTCTCTCCCACTCGCTGCACGGGGCACGTCGGCCCGTAGAGCACGTGGATGCGCAGCCCCGAATCGAGGCTCGTATCGAAGGCCGCCGGCCTGTTCGCGGTGTCCGACCGTGCTCCTGCCGCGAACGCTGGCCTGGCGGTCGCCGACGACGTGGAGGAAGCGCCGCACACGGCGAGCAGCGAAACGGATGCCGCGAGCGCCGGCCACCGGCCACGGCTCATCTGCTGGCGCTTCCCTCGTGCACTGGGATCGCGCAGGCCGCGCACTCGCAGCTCTCGCCGCGCCAGGCCGAGCGACCTTCGCGAAGGGCGAGCGCCGCGATCGCCAGGCCGACCAAGGGATCAAGCCACCAGACGCCCAGCAGCGTATTGGCCAGCAGACCCACGAGCACGCCCGCCGCGAGGTAGGAGCAGATCAGGTTCTGGCGACCCTCCCCCGCGGTCGCGGCCGAGCCGAGGCGCTCGCCGAGGCGGAGCTTGGCGCGTCCCAGCCACGGGCAGACGCACAGGGTTCCAATCGACAAGCCGATCCCGAGCCAGGTCGTCTCAGCGTGGTGCTCGATCGCCAGCGTGCGCGTCGCCTCGACCGCGATGTACGGAGCGAGCAGGAAGAAGCTCAGCGCGACGAGCTTCCGGGCACGAGCCTCTGATGTTGGCGAGAGCGTCCGCGAACCCGAGAAGCGCCACACCACAATCAGGCTCGCCAGCCCCTCGATGGCGCCGTCGAGCCCGTTACCGACCAGCGCGACCGACCCGGCAAGGAAGCCCGCCGTCGCCGTGGCGGTGCCCTCGAAGCACAGCCACCCAAGCGAGACGCTTGCCAGCAGCCGGGCGCGTCGCGCCAATCTGTGCCACTCGTCGCTGGCACCGAGCGCGACGGAAGTCTCGACGGCCACCATCGACTCGACTGTGCTCATGCCCTTGAGCGTAACCACCCGAACCGCGAGGCTCACCTAGTATCCGCAAGCGAGTCGGCAAGGGCGCGGTACGCGCAGAGAGGAGTGCGGCGAATGTACGCGACCGTCAGGCGATACGAAGACGTGACCGATCCCGCCGAGGCGGGTCGGCGCGTCGCTGAAGGGTTTGTGCCACTGGTCAAGCAGATCCCAGGCTTCGTGTCCTACTACTGGGTCGACGCGGGCGATGGGGTCATGGCGTCGACCAGCGTGTTCGAGGATCGGGCCGGCGCACAAGCCTCAACAGAAAGAGCTGCCGAGTGGGTACAGGAGAACATCGCGTCTCTACTCCCGCTCCCTCCCCTGGTGATCGCTGGCGAGGTCGTCGCGGCCGGCTAGCAAGTGCGACGCGCTGTCCGCGCGACGTGGATTGGGGGCTCGGTCGAGATTGGGCTAGCGCCCGCGGCGTTCGAATTCGCCTACAGCTGCAGTCCGAGCGTTTCCGTGACCTCGATCCAGTCGGTCTGGCCGACCATGAATTCGGTTTCGGCCAGCTTGAGTTCGAGGCTGCGGGTGCGGGCCAGGAGGCGGGCGTCGCTGCCACGCACGAACGGCGCGAGCAGCTTCGGCGGCACCGATTCTCCTTCGAGCGCTTCGAGCCGCTGATCGAGCTGCGCGACGTTGGGAGGTATGGTGCGAAAGCCGCTGGCCGTCCACGCCCGCACGTCGGCGCACAGGTCCGGCACCGACAGGGTCGAAAGGACGCGCAGGCTGGTGGCGTATTCGTGCGCGATGCGCGTCATGCGTCGATTGCTCCAGTGCAGCGGCCTGACCGCGTTGAAGAACGTCCGGATCGGACCCGCCGCAGTGCGGTAGGCGACCGCCCACAGCGCGACGGCGACCTCGTAGGACATCGGCTGGGCCAATTCGTTCTCGGGCGAGCCGGCGCCCACGCGGGGGCATTCGCGTGCGAGCTTGCGGTTCAGCGCCTGAGCTGCTGCCTCAGCTGCGCCGATCTTTGCTACGCCAGCGCGCGCGAGCGCGTAGTTGGCCCGGATGTAGGCGTGCGTGGCGGCGACGTCGCCCGAGCTGGCGCTCGCCGCCGCGGGCGCCAACCCAAGCGCCGCTGCTGCGATCATCGCTGCGTGCTCGAGCACGACCCAACCGTATCGTCCGCCGGCGCCGCGCTCGCCGGTAGCCGGTCGCCGCGCCGCACCCTGCCGACTCACGACACAGCTGCTGCGCCGCCGGGGTCAGAGCTCGTCCGAGACGAGCGCGAGCGTGAAGCCGTCATATCCCTTGCTGCCCACGGTCTGGATCGTCGTCGCGCTCACGCGCGGCTCGTCGCGAAGCAGTTGGTGAAACCTGCGCATGCCTTCCACGCGCGGGTCGCTGCACTCGTGATCGATCAGCGCGCCGCCGCGGATCACGTTGTCGGTGATGATCAGGCCGCCCGGGCGCGAGAGCCGCAGCGCCCAGGTGAAGTACTGCGGCGTGGTCTGCTTGTCGGCGTCGATGAAGATCAGGTCGAAGGGCTCGGGATTCTCGGAGGCCACCCTGGGCAGCTGCTCGAGCGCCGGCCCCACGCGCAGCTCGACGACGTGGCTCAGGCCCGCCTGGGCGATGTTCTCGCCGGCAACCTGTGCGTAGGCCGGATCGGCCTCGATCGTGATCAGGCGTCCGCCGTGCGGCAACGCGCGCGCGAGCCAGATCGTGCTGTATGCGCCGAGCGTCCCCAGCTCGAGGATCGTGCGCGCGTGATGCAGGCGGGCCAGCAAATGCAGCAGCTTGCCCTGCGGCGGTGACACCGCGATCGGCGGCAGGCCCGCGGCAGCGCTGGCCCTGAGCGCACTCTCGAGCACCGGATCGGTGGCCAGCACGTGCTCGCCGACGTACCGGTCTACCGCCGTCCATCGCTCCTGGGTCATGCGCTCACCCCCGCACGTGGCGATCGTCTCGCGCTTGGCTGGGCCGGCCGGCTCACAGCGAGCGCGCCTTGGCTCTGTTGAGCAGCTCGGTGTAGAGGCGCTGCTGCAGCTCGGCGGGGAACGGTCGCAGCGCGCCGGAGCTCACGAGCGTCACGCGCGCCGGGCCGAGCACGAAGCCGAGAATGTCCACGTACAGCGACAGCTTGATCCGGTCGGTGGTGAACGTCGCGATGATGCGCCAGCCAAAGCTCCCGCCTGCCCCCGGCGCAGGAGGGGTGCCGCTGGCGATCGACACGTGGCCCCGACGCGCGCCACCAAGGCGCTCGCCTTCGAGCAGCATGTCCAGGTAGCGGGAGAAACATTCCCTCACCCGCTGCTCGTGGATCGCCGCCAGTTCACCGGCGGCGAGCGCCGCCGTACGGGCGACCGCGACTTCTGAGCTGACGCCCAGATCGATGATCGCTCGCTTGAGCTCGAAGGACGCAGACCGCTGCTCCACGAGCGCGTCGCCGAGGTGCACGGGCCCGGCACATTCGCGCAGGCGACGCTGCAGGCGCTTTTCCCGCTGCGTTTCCGCTTCGTGCCTCGAGGTCGCGGTGAAGCCCGGCACGTCGGCGGCGGTGAGGTTCACCGCGCGAGCGAACGCCGCCGCCTGCGCGCGCGTCGGCGGCGCGCCCGAGTGCGCGCGCGTCGAGGTGCGCCCGACGCGGGCGTGACCGCCGTGGCTCGTTCCGCTCGCGCAGCCGGCGAGCGAGCCGCACAGGGCGAGCAGTGCGCCAGCGCTGGCTAGCCGGCGCACCATCGACACCAGATGCGACCGCGAGCACACCGAGGCAGTTTGCCGCAGCGCCAGGCACGGGTCGTGGCGGACTGCCCAATTCCCCCAAGGCGGCGTGGCGGCGGGTGCGATAGGGTCGGCCGGTGGGAGAGCGCACGCAGTACGCGCCGGGGACCTTCTCCTGGACCGATCTGACCACGCCGGACCCGGATGCCGCCAAGGGCTTCTACGGCGCGCTGTTCGGGTGGCAGGCGGAGGACTTGCCGGTCCCGGGCGGCGGCTACTACTCGATGCAACGCCTGGGCGGCAAGGACGTGGCCGCGATCGCGCCCCAGCCGCAGCCCCAGCGCGACGCCGGCGCTCCGCCGGCGTGGCAGTCGTACATCACCGTCGCCAGCGCCGACGCCGCCGCCGAGCGCGCAGGCGAGCTCGGAGGCACGGTGCACGCGCCCGCGTTCGACGTGATGGAGGCCGGTCGCATGGGCGTGATCCAGGATCCCCAGGGAGCCTTCTTCATGGTCTGGGAGCCGAAGAACCACATCGGCGCCGGCCTGGTCAACGTGCCTGGGGCATTGTGCTGGAACGAGCTGGCCGCGGCCGACCTCGACTCGGCGCCCGACTTCTACGTGCAGCTGTTCGGTTGGAGCACAGAGCCGTTCGAGGGCGGGCCGATGCGCTACCTGACGATCAAAAACGGCCAGGCGACCAATGGCGGCATGCGCGAGAAACAACCGCAAGAGCCGCCCTACTGGCTCGTCTACTTTGCCGTCGAGGACGCCGAGGCGTCGCTCGCGAAGGTCAAGGAGCTCGGCGGCAACGCGCTCGCTGGCCCGTTCGAGATGGCGATGGGCAAGATCGCGCTCGCGCAGGACCCCCAGGGCGCCGTGTTCGCCCTGTACGCGGGCCGGCTCGAGCCGTAGGCGAGCGCGCGCGCAGCGCCCAGCGGGCTCGCGCGCCACGGGGCGCCGCCTGCGCGCCACTAGCGCCGCGAGGCTCGCACAGCGGTGCCGTAGGCGCAGATCTCCGTCCAGGTCGTGCCCAGCTCGGAGGTGTCAAAGCGAAAGGCGACCACCGCGTTGGCGCCCTTCTCCTCGGCCGCCTCGACCAGCCGCTCTTGGGCGTGTGAGCGACCGGCGGCGAGCATCTTGGTCATGCCCTTGAGCTCTCCGCCGACGAGCGACTTGAGCGTGGCCCCGATCTGGGAGCCAAGGTTGCGCGAGCGGACCGTGAGGCCGAAGACCTCGCCGAGGACCTCTTCGATCTCATACCCCGGCAGGTCGTTCATGGTCGTGATGATCATCGTGCCTCGCTTAGCAACTGCTTGACGCGTGCTGGCCGCGCTGTTCGCGGCGCGCGGACGGTTAGCCTTTCAGATTCTCTGCGCATGAGCAGCGACGCATCCAGCGAACTCGTCGAGGCCGGCGCGCCGCGGAGTCGATCGGCGCGCAAGCGCCATGCGCTCGAGTTGTTCCGGGGCCTGCCCCGCCGCTATGACCTGCTCGCGGCGGCGCTCAGCTTCGGGCAGGATCCGCGCTGGCGGCGCGCGCTCGTGCGCGGCGTGGGGCCCGCGCCGGGCGAGCGCGTGCTCGACGTGGCGACCGGCACCGGGCTGGTGGCGGCCGAGCTGCTCCGCCAGAGCGGCTGCAGCGTGGTCGCGGTCGATCAGAGCGCCGAGATGCTCGACGCCGCTCGCGCGCGCTTCCGCCAGTACCCGCCGAGCGGCGACGGCGCTCGCGCAAGCCGGCCGCCCGCCGTTCAGCTGATCGAAGCCGAAGCGGAGAAGCTGCCGTTTGCGGACGGGAGCTTTGACGCGCTCACCTTCACCTATCTGCTGCGTTACGTGGATGACCCTCGCGCGACGATGCGCGAGCTGGCGCGCGTTCTGCGTCCCGGCGGGCGGATCGCCTCACTGGAGTTTGGCGTGCCGCCGTGGGGTCCGGCCCGCGCGGCGTGGCGCGCCTACACGGCCGTCGGCTTGCCCATCCTGGCGCGGCTCGTGTCGCGACAGTGGGGTGAGGTCGGACGCTTCCTTGGCCCCAGCATCGCCTCGTTCTATGAGCAGCATCCGGTGCAGCGGATCGCCGACTACTGGCGCGAAGCCGGTCTGCAGCACGTGCGCGTGCGCCGGATGAGCCTCGGCGGGGGCATCCTGATGTTCGCCACCCGGGCCGGCAACGCGTCACCGGGTGGCGGCCGCGCGAACGCGGCCCGAGCGCATGCGGGCGACGTCTGAGCGTCCCGCCTTCTACGCGCTCGGCGGCGGCCGCCTGGGAGAGCTGCTGACCCTGCTTCACCCGCCGTACACGGCGTGGCACCTGAGCTACTTTGCGCTCGGCGCGGCGGTGGCCCCGCGCGTGCACCTCGACCGCCTGCTGTGGGGGCTGGCGGCCTTCGCGCTCGCCGTCGGCGTTGCCGCCCATGCCCTGGACGAGCTGCACGACCGGCCGCTGGGCACGAGCCTGTCGGATCGCGCGCTGGTCGCGATGGCCGCCGCCGCCGGCGCCGGCGCGCTCGCGATCGGGGTCGCCGGCGCGATCGTCGTGACCCCCGCGCTCGTGCCGCTGGTGATCGCCGGGGGGCTGTTCCTGCCTGCTTACAACCTCGAGCTCGCCCGAGGCCGGTTTCACAGCGATGCTTGGTTCGCGCTCGGCTGGGGCGCGTTCCCGGCGTTCACCGGCTACTTCGTCGAGGCTCAGAGGATCGCGCTTCCCGGCGTGCTGATCGCTGCCGGCTGCCTGGCGATGAGCGTCGCGCAGCGGCGCCTGAGCTCGCCGGCACGCGAGCTGCGCCGGCGCACGAGCTCGGTCAGCGGCGTGCGCACGCTGCGCGACGGGCGCACCGAAGAGCTGTCGTTGCCGGGTCTGCTCGCGCCGCTGGATGGAACGCTCGCCGCGCTGTCCGTCGCTGTCGTCGTGGTGGCCTGCGCTGTCCTCGCCGCGCGCCTGTGAGCGTAGGATGAAGCGATGCCGCAAGAGCCGCAGCAGGATCGTGCGCCCGAAGGCAGCCGCGCCGACGCGCATCCGCCGATGCCGCGCGACAAGCGCGGCTGGCATGTAGCGCCCGCGCCCGACGGGCGCGGCATGCCCGAACAGGCCCCCAGCCAGCCCCCGCCGCATCGCCGGCGGGGGTTTCTGTATTTCGTGCTGGCCCTGTTCGCGATCAACTGGCTGTTGGTGCTGCTGTCCCAGCCATCCGGTCCGCCGCGCGTGAGGATTCCGTTTCAACCGTTCTTCCTGCAGCAGGTGCGGGCGGGCCAGGTGGCCTCGATCTCGACCAAGGGCGACAGCGTGCAGGGCACCTTCAAGACCAAGCTGCGCTATCCGCCGACTAGCAAGACGGCGACGCCCACGACGCACTTCTCGACCGAGATCCCGGCGTTCTGGAACGACAGCCAGCTGTCCGCGCTGCTGGCCGAAAAGCAGGTTGAAATCAACGCCAAGTCGACCACCGCGAGCCAGTCGCTGCTGGTGGAGTTGCTGCTGGGGTTCGGACCGACGCTGCTGATCGTGGGCCTGTTCGTGCTGCTGGCGCGACGTGCCGCCGCCGCCGGCGGCGCGATGGGTGCGCTCGGCAGCTTCGGGCGCTCCCGCGCGCGACGCGTGGACCCGGAAAAGATCCGCGTGACCTTCGCCGACGTCGCGGGGATCGACGAGGCGAAGGCCGAGCTGTCGGAGATCGTCGAGTTCCTGAGCGCGCCCGAGCGCTACGAGCGCCTCGGCGGTCGCATGCCCCACGGAGTGCTGCTGTTCGGCGCGCCCGGCACGGGCAAGACGCTGCTCGCGCGCGCGGTGGCGGGCGAGGCGCACGCCGCCTTCTTCTCGCTCTCGGCGTCCGAGTTCATCGAGGCGATCGTGGGTGTGGGCGCCTCGCGCGTGCGCGACCTGTTCGCGAAGGCCAAGGAGGCGGCGCCGGCGATCGTGTTCATCGATGAGCTCGACGCCATCGGGCGCTCACGCCAGGGGTCGGTGTCGGTCACCGGCGCCAACGACGAGCGCGAGCAGACACTCGACCAGATCCTCACCGAACTCGACGGCTTCGAGCCGGCCGAGGCGGTCGTCGTGCTGGCGGCGACGAACCGCCCCGACGTGCTCGACTCCGCCCTGCTCAGGCCGGGCCGCTTCGACAGGCGCGTCTCCGTGCTGGCTCCGGACCGCATCGGGCGACGGCGAATCCTGGAAGTGCACACGCGCTCGATCCCGCTCGATGACGGCGTCGATCTCGAAGCGCTCGCGGCGACCACACCTGGAATGGTGGGCGCCGATATCGCCAACCTGGCCAACGAGGCGGCGCTGCTGGCCGCCCGCAGGGGGCACGAGAAGGTCGAGATGCGCGACTTCACCGACTCGCTGGAGAAGATCATGCTCGGCTCCCCCCGGGGCATCATGCTCTCCCCGGCGGATCGCGAGCGCACCGCCCACCACGAGGCGGGCCACGCGCTCGTCGGCATGCTCACCGAGGGCGCCGACCCGGTGCGCAAGGTGTCGATCATTCCGCGCGGGATGGCGCTGGGCGTGACCCTCTCGACGCCCGACACCGATCGCGTCAGCTACTCGCGCGTGGAACTCGATGCGAAGATCCGCGTTTCCCTCGGGGGTCGGGTGGCCGAGGAGATCGTGTATGGCGACGTCACCTCGGGGGCCGAGTCCGACATCCAGCAGCTCACCGCCGTCGCGCGCCAGATGGTTGGGCGCTGGGGCATGAGCGACGCCGTCGGACCTGTGGCGGTGCTTGCCTCAGACGGCGCGGGGCCACTGCTGCCGGGGGTCAGCGAGACCTCCGACTACACGCAGCGCCTGGTGGACGAGGAGGTCCGCAGGCTGGTGGAGGCCGCGCACGAGGAGGTCACGCGCTTGCTGTCCGACCATCGCGAGCAGCTGGAGCGCCTGGCGCAGGCTCTTCTGCGCTCCGAGACGCTCGATGCCCCCGAAGCCTATGCGGCGGCCGGAGTGGCGGCACGCCAGCCGGAGCCGAGCACGGTCTCCTCACCGGCTGCCGCTCAGCCCAGGTAGCGCCGAAACCAGTCGATCGCCAGCTCGCAAACCCGCTCGAGCGCGCCCGCCTCTTCGAACAGGTGCCCCGCGCCGGCGACGACGACGAGCTCGTGCGCGCACGCCAGCAGGTTGGCGGCCCGGCGATTGAGCTCGAGCACCTCGTGATCGCGCTCCCCCACGATCAGCAAGGTGGGCGCAACCACGCGCGCCAGGTCTTCGCCGGCTAGGTCCGGGCGGCCGCCGCGCGAGACGACCGCCGCGATCTCCGCGCCGAGCGTCGCGGCCGCGCGCAGCGCGGCCGCCGCACCCGTCGATGCCCCGAAGTAGCCGACCGGAAGGGTGCGCAGGCGCGGTCGCTCGGTCAGCTGCCGGGTGAGCTCCTCGAGCCGCGCAGCCAGCAGCGGCACATCGAAGGACAGCTCGCGTCGGCGGGCCTCGTGCTCGCTGAGCAGATCGAACAGCAGCGAGCCCAGCCCGGCCGTCGCGAGGGCCCTTGCCACCGCGCGGTTGCGCGGGCTCATGCGGCTGCTGCCGCTTCCGTGCGCGAACACCACGAGCCCGCGCGGATCGGCGGGAAAGATTAGGTTGGCGGGCAGGCGGATTCCCTGCAGCTCGAAGCCGAGCTCTTCCTCCTCGGGCTCGCGCGGGCTGTGCGTGGGCGGGACCGATGCGGTGGGGGCCCGACGCAGCGGGTCCGCGCCGCCAGGCTCACCGCGGGCGTCGGCCAGCAACAGCAAGACCTCCTCGTCGGAGACGGGTGCGAAGTCCTCGTACCACATCCCCACCCCGTACAGTCGCCGGGGAACGGTCAGGCAGATGACGCGGTCGGCCTCCTCTTCGAGCATCGCGACCGCCTCGCTGGAGCCGACGGGAACAGCGACCACCACCCGCCTTGCGCCGCGCTTTCGCACGGCGCGCACCGCTGCGAGCTCGGTCATGCCGGTAGCCATGCCGTCGTCGATCACGATCGCGGTGCGCCCGCTGAGGGGGACCGGTCGCTCCTGGCGGTATCGGTCCACCCTGCGGCGCAGCTCGCGCGACTCCTCCTCGAGCCGCTCGTCGAGCAGCGCCTGGGTCATGCCGAGCATGCCTGCCGAGCGCGGGTCAAACACGCCGCTGCCGTCCTCGGCGACGGCGCCGACGGCCAGCTCGGGGTTGCCGGGCGCGCCGATCTTGCGCACGGCCACGATCTCGATCGGCGCGTGAAGCGCGCGCGCGACCTCGACGCCAACCGGCACGCCTCCGCGCGGAAGCGCCACGATCACCGGCTGCTCGCGGGCGAAAGAGGACAGCTCCGTGGCCAGCTGCCGGCCCGCGTCGCGCCGGTCGAGATAGTTCATGCTGCGATCATCCTCCTGTCGCGGGCCTCGGGCGTGTGCGCCGGCGCTGGCGAGTCGCGCGCCAAGACGATGGTGCGCGAAGCTTCCGTGCGTCGTCTGGGAGGGGCTTGACGGCGCGTGGCGAAGGTAGAATCCGGGCATCTGCCCACCCTGCAGAGCCGCTTGGTCTGATGAGCGCACCCCCGCTTACGTGGCGCAGTAACCCGGCCGTTGGTCGCCGCCGCCCGCTGATAGTGGCGCTGGCCTGCGCGGTCCTTCTGCTGCTCGCGACGGGCACGTTCCTGTACGACCACGGCCGGCGCGATCTGATCGCCAACGGCATCCGCGTCGACGGGGTGCGCGTCGGCGGCATGCGGGAGGGCGCTGCCTTGGCGAAGGTTCAGCGTCTGCTGACCGGAAGCTTGATCAGGCCCGTGACCGTACGATCGGGGTCGCTCAGCTGGACGCTGGGAGCGCACCAAGCGCGCCTGAGAATCGACGCTCGCGGCATGGTCGCCGAGGCGCTGAGCGCAAGCCGCGGAGGGTCGATCTTCACGCGCACCGCGCGGGGGCTGTTCGGCGGCAGCGTCAACCGCAACATTCCTCTGCGCGTCAGCTACTCGCACGCGGCGATCAGCGCGCTGACCGCGCGGGTGCGCTCAGCCGTGGATCGCCCCCCACGCGACGCGACGGTGCAGCCGAGCGCCACCGGACTGACCAAGGTGCCCGCACGGGACGGGCTGAAGGTCGACAGCGCTAGGCTCGGCGGGCGGATCGAGCGCACGCTGACGGGAGCCGCTCCAAGCCGAACGGTTGCGGTGCCGGTCGTGCGCTCGAAGCCCGCCGTGAGCACCGGCCAGCTGGCGGCGAGGTACCCGGCGTACATCATCATCGACCGGGCCGCATTCAGGCTGCGCTTCTATCAGCACCTGAAACTGGCCGACACATACGAAATCGCGGTGGGGATGGAAGGCCTGGAAACGCCCGCCGGGCTGCACCGGATCGAATGGAAGCAGGTGAACCCGCCGTGGTATGTGCCGAAAAAAGCGTGGGCGGGCGCGCTGGCGGGAACCGTCGTTCCCCCGGGGCCCGAGGATCCGCTAAAGGCGCGCTTTTTGTCCTTCGAAGGCGGCGCGGGCATCCACGGGATCGACCCGAGCGAGTACGAAACGATTGGCCACGACGCCTCGCACGGCTGCGTGCGCATGCGCATCCCGGATGTGATCTCGCTCTACAGCCGCACGCCGGTGGGGACGCCCGTGTACATCGCCTGATGCTCGTGCGATCCCGGTCGCCGGCTGCTCGGCGCCGTGCGGCGCGGTCTAGCGATCGAGTAGGCGCTCGCGGTATTCGCGGTTCTGCCGGCGCTCGCCGCGAATCTGAATCGCGATCAGCACCACGATCACGTTCACGATCACGCCAATGCCGCCGAACGTGATGATCAGGCCGGCCGTCTTGCTGAACGCCTCGCTGGCGGCGAGGATCATGGGTTTCACCCTACCAGCGCAACGTGGCCGCCAGCGCACGTGGCCGGCGTGCCGTAGCCTTCAGGCGGCCGCGAGCGATCCTGCCTGGGCGCGGGCTCCGGGATGGTGAGCGCCGGAGAGGTGCCGGAGCGGTTGAACGGGCGCGACTGGAAATCGCGTAACGGGGGTTGACCTCGTTCGAGGGTTCGAATCCCTCCCTCTCCGCTCTGCGCGCGGTCGCGGGCACAATGGCAGCATGCTCGCTCGGATGCGCCCGCCGGGGACCCGCTACCGCACCCGCGCGCCGGCCGCGGCGTGCGACGGATCGGCTCCTTGCTGACCACGATCGGCGACGGCTTCAAGGACGCCTTCCTGATGGCCTGGGAGGTGTGGTGGGCGCTGGTGCTTGGCTTCGCGCTCAGCGCGATCGTGCAGGCGTGGGTGCCGCGCGAGCGCATCCAGCGCGCGCTGGGCGGCTCGGGCGGGCGTCCGGTCGCCGTCGCGACGGGTCTCGGCGCGGCATCCTCGTCGTGCTCCTACGCCGCGATCGCGATCGCCAAGAGCCTGTTCCAGAAGGGGGCCTCGGCGGCGTCGATGCTGGCGTTCCAGTTTGCCTCGACCAACCTGGTGTTGGAGCTGGGGATCGTCATCTGGGTGCTGATCGGCTGGCAGTTCACGCTGGGCGAGTTCGTCGGCGGGCTGCTGCTGGTCGTGATGATGACGCTGCTGGTACGCCTATTCATCTCGAGCGCCGTCGAACGCAGGGCTCGCGATCATGCGCGACGGGCGCAGACGGGCCATCAGCATCACGCGGCCAGCGAGCACATGACGCTGCGGCAGCGACTCGCGAGCGCGTCGGCGTGGTCGGACGTGGCGCACAACTTTCGCAACGACTGGTCGATGCTGTGGAAGGAGATCACGATCGGCTTCCTGCTGGCGGGGTTCATCGGCCAGTTGCCCAACTCGTTCTTCAGCGCGCTCTTCGTCACGCATGCTCCGGCGGGCCTGAAGCTGCTGGAGAACGTCCTCGTCGGTCCGCTGGTGGCGGTGCTCAGCTTCGTGTGCTCGGTGGGCAACGTTCCGCTGGCCGCGGTGCTGTGGTCGGGCGGTATCGGCTTCGCCGGCGTGGTCGCCTTCATCTTCGCCGATCTGCTGGTGCTACCGATCGTGTGGATCTACCGCAAGTACTACGGCACCGCCTTCACGGTCCGGATCGTGGCGCTGATGCTGGTCACGATCGTGCTCGCGGCGCTGGTCGTCGACGGCCTGTTCAGCGCCACCGCGCTGATTCCTCACGCCCATCCGACGCGCGCGGACATCTTCGGCACGATCGCGGTCGACTACAAGCTGTTCACCAACGTCCTCGGGATCTTCATCTTCGCGGCGCTGTTTGCGCTCACCATCAACCGCGGCGCCGCTGACCCGGTGTGCGGCATGCGGGTCGACCGGAGCAAGGCGGTGCACATGGACTTTGGCGGACAGCGCTTCTACTTCTGCAGCCACCACTGCCTGCACGCCTTCGAGCTGAGCCCGCAGCGACACCTCGATCAGCGGCGTCTGATAGCAGCCGAGGCCAAGGCGGCTGGGCTGCCAGCCAACCGCTGACGGCGGCTGTGCTTGGGCAGGCGGGACGGCGGTCTGGCCGCTGGATCCTTTGAGGCCGAGCCTCAGCGCGAGGAAGGCTTGCCGGCCGTGCCCATGCTGTGCATGCCCATGCTGTGCATGGCGGGCGCCGCTGCCGGGGAGCCGGGGACGGTGAGACCGGGCATATCGCGCGGCGCGAGCATGACGCCCAGCGCGAGGATCAGCAGCACGATCGCGACCGACCGGTTGGCCAGCAGCTTGCTGGGCAGCAGCTTCTCGATCGCGATCAGCGCCGCGATCAGGATCATCCACGTCAAGCTCATGAGCCCGAGCGCGAACAGGGCCGCCATCAGTGCCCAACAGCATCCAACGCACCACGCTCCGTGCACGATGCCCATGCGCAGCGCGCCCGGCGATCCGTCGCGCCACTGCGTCATGAGAAAGTCCAGCGTTCCGCGGCAGCGCCGCAGGCAGGCGTCCTTGGCCGGGGTGAGCTGGTAGCCGGCCGCCGCGACCAGGACCGCGCCCGCGAGGTATGGCCCGCCGCGGTTCCAGGCAATGGCGGGGATGGACAGCGAGCGCACGCCCACGAACAGCCCGTAGGCGAGCAGCCCGAAGGCGGTCCAGGTGACCAGGTAGCCGGCGATGAACGTCCACCGCGGGACGATGCCGTGCAGCGCGCCGCGTTCGAGCCGGCGGCGCTGTATGAACGCGAACGTCAGCACCATGGGCGCGATCGACGGGAACATCATGGCGGCCATCATCACGATCCACGAGACCACGAAGAAGCTCGGGGTGCCGGGGTCGGTGCCCGGACCGGCGTCCATCGCGAGCATGCGTTCTCGGGTCAGCAGCCAGGCGAGTGCGGCGGCTGCGAGCAGCAGCCCCAGCAGGCCGAGATGGGCGCGCGCGGTCGCGCGCGCCGTGCGGGCATGCGCGATCGATGCCATCGCCCGTGAAGTTAGCGCACGCTGGCTGCGATGCGTAAGCTGAACGTGTCGGCGACCGCGGAGGAGGCGAGCTGGCATCCGGACAACTAGCGACAGCCGCGGCCAGGAGCCGGAGGGGATCGGGCGCGGTCGACACCGAGAGGAGGGCGGCTGATCATGGCGACAGAGGCCAAGCCGACGCTCGACGAGCACGGCACGGCTGCCAATGCGGAGGCGATCGAAGCCTGGGATGGCCCGCTGTATGACCGCTTCGTTCGCTTTCGCCACCTGCTCACGGCCGGGCTGGGCATGCATGGCGAGGAAGCGCTGCGGCTGATGCCGCCACGATCGGGCGAGCGCGTGCTTGACATCGGCTGCGGCTTCGGTGACACGGCGCTGCGCGTCGCGGGGCTGGTGGGCCCACACGGGCAGGTCCTGGGCGTCGACGCCTCGCCGCGCTTCATCGAGGCGGCGCGCCGGGAGGCGGAGGAGACCGGGGTCGGCAATGTGCGCTTCGCCGTGGCGGACGTCCAGACGACCCCGCTCGGGGAACGCTTCGACATGGCCTTCTCGCGCTTTGGCACGATGTTCTTCGCGAATCCTGTCGCCGCGATGCGCAACGTGCGCCGGGCCTTGGAGCCGGGGGGCAGGCTGGTGATGGTGGTGTGGCGCTCCAAGGAGGAGAACGGGTGGGTGTATCGCGCCCAGCAGACCACCGAACGGTTCGTGAGCAAGCCGGAGGAGTACGACGAACCGACTTGCGGCCCTGGGCCGTTCTCGATGGCCAACGCGGACACGACCAGCGGCATCCTGCTGAGCGCGGGCTTCGCCGACGTCGCCCTGCACCGCTGCGACCTGCCGATCAAGATCGGCGCCGACCTGGATGAGGCGGTGGACCTGGTGATGAGCCTGGGACCGGCGGGCGAGATCCTGCGCCTTGCCGGCGAGCGGGCGGCTCATCTGCAGGCGCCCGTCGCAGAGGCGCTGCACGAGGACATGGCCGAGTGGGCGGGCCCCGACGGCGTCAGCGCCCCGGCGTCGACCTGGATCGTGACCGCATCGGCGCGCTCTCAGCGGCGCGAGGCGTCTTCCGGGTAGCTGCGCACCCGGCTCTCCGGCAAACTTCTGCACCCAGCTCTCCGGCAGCTCGTCCGACGCACGACCCGGCCGGGCGAACCTGCGCGGGCGCGGCCGTGGTGCGAGGATCGCGCGCTCGTGTGGGCATCTAGACTGGTGCCTCCGCGCCCGTAGCTCAGCTGGATAGAGCGTCGGTCTACGGAACCGAAGGTCGGGAGTTCGAATCTCTCCGGGCGCGCTGGCCCGCGGATCGCCCGCGGTAGATGCTGGAGCTGGTCCTGAGCGGCTGGAGCTGGCCCCGAGCGGGCCGGCGAATCGCTTCTCATTGGGCCCGATGTCTTTATCATTCGTGGCGGCGAAGACGCCACTGCCCAAGGAGAAAGGTCGGCAGCTAGGACAACTTAGCTTGGCGAGGGTGCCATTGTGGGGGTGACATCGTGATGGGGGGGAAGCGGCGCGCGGTGCGCCGGGTCCTCGCCGCCCTGACCGCAGCCGCGGCAGTCGCCGCTGTGGGCGCCGGTCCGGCCATGGCCGGACCGATTCTGGCGATCGAATCGCCCGGCAACGGCAGCTCGACCAAGGACACCACCCCGGCGATCCGGGGCACCAGCAGCGACGGCAACCCCCTCGACCAGGTAACGGTCGCCATCCATGAAGGCAGTGGCGCCGAAGGCCCGCTCGCACAGGCGCCGAGCACGATGCCTTCGCTGGACGGCAGCTGGAGCGTCACGCCCGCCACGCTCGCGGACGGAACCTACACGGCGGTGGCTGAACAGAGCGAAGTGCTGGGTGGGCCCGGCAGCAGCCCGCCGGTGACCTTCACCGTCGACACGGTCCCGCCCGTTGTGACGCTCGAAACCATAGCCTCGCCCACCAACGACTCGACGCCCACGCTCGAAGGAGTCCCGGGGACTGCCCAGGGCGATCAGCCGGCGGTCTCGGTCACGATCTATACAGGCACCTCGGTGGGGGGAAGCGTGGCAGCCAAAGGCAACGCCACACTGAGTGGGGCGGCCTGGAGCTACACCTCTCAGCACCTGGTTGACGGCACATACACCGCGCAGGCGACCCAGAGCGATACCGCCGGCAACACCGGCGGAAGCCAGGCGCGGACGTTCACCGTCAAGACCGCCGCGCCGCAGGTGACCCTCGAGCCGGTGTCCAGCCCCAGCAACGACGCCACGCCGACGCTCGAAGGCGGCGCGGGCACGGCCGAAGGCGACGATCGGGAAGTCACGATCGATATCTATGCGGGTGGATCGGTCGGGGAAACCCCGGCCGTCACGGGACATGTCACCTCGAGTGGCGGGGCGTGGAGCTACACCTCCACACATCTGGCCGATGGCACGTACACCGCCCAAGCGAGCCAGCAGGACTCGACGGGCAACACGGGCAAGAGCGCTCCCCAGACGTTCACGATCGACACCACCCCGCCGGCGGTGACGCTGAACGCCGTTCCATCGCCCACCAACGACGCCACCCC
>VAWK01000054.1 GCA_005885515.1 Actinomycetota bacterium
GCGGAGCACTCGGGACCGCCACAGGCGACGACAGCGCGGTGACGGTCACGGTCTATGACGGCACGACGGTGGGCGGCGCCGTGGCCAGCTCGGGTGGTGCCACGATAAGCGGCGGCTCCTGGACGTATACCACCAAAAAACTGCCGGACGGCACGTACACCGCGCAGGCGACCCAGAGCGATGCCGCCGGCAACACCGGCACCAGCCAGGCGCGGACATTCACCGTCAAGACCGCCGCGCCGCAGGTGACCCTCGAGCCGGTGTCCAGCCCCAGCAACGACGCCACGCCGACGCTCAAAGGCGGCGCGGGCACGGCAGAAGGCGACGAAGCGCAAATCACGATCGACATCTACGTCGGCAAGTCGGTCGGTGGAGCGCCGGCTGTATCGGGACACGTCACGGCGAGTGGCGGGGCGTGGAGCTACACCTCCACACATCTGGTCGATGGCACGTACACCGCCCAAGCGAGCCAGCAGGACTCGACGGGCAACACGGGCAAGAGCGCTCCCCAGACGTTCACGATCGACACCACCCCGCCGGCGGTGACGCTGAACGCCGTTCCCTCGCCAACCAACCACTCGACCCCCACGCTCGGCGGAGAAGTAGGGACAGAAAAAGGCGATGACAAAGCGGTCACCGTGACGGTCTATGACGGCACAACGGTGGGCGGCGCCGTGGCCAGCTCGGGTGGTGCCACGATAAGCGGCGGCTCCTGGACCTATACGACCGGGAAACTGCCTGACGGTACCTACACGGCGCAGGCGACCCAGAGCGATGCCGCCGGCAACACCGGCGAAAGCCAGGCGCGGACGTTCACCGTCAAGACCGCCGCGCCGCAGGTGACTCTCCAGCCGGTGCCCACTCCCAGCAACGACGCCACGCCGACGCTCAAAGGCAGCGCGGGCACAGCCGACGGCGACGAAGCGCAAGTCACGATCAACATCTACGTAGGCGACTCGGTCGGGGGAACCCCCGTCCTATCTGGAGGCGCCACGGCGAGCGGCGGAGCATGGAGCTACACCTCCACGCGGCTGGCGGACGGCACCTACACGGCGCAGGCCAGCCAGCGCGACGCGACGGGCAACACGGGCAAGAGCGCTCCCCAGACGTTCACGATCGACACCACCCCGCCGGCGGTGACGCTGGGCGCGATCCAGTCGCCCACGAAAGACACAACTCCCACGCTGGAAGGGAACCTCGGCAGCGCAAAAGGCGACAGCCAGGCGGTCACGGTGATCGTCTACGAAGGCACGTCGGTTGGTGGAAAAGTGGCGAGCTCGGGCCCTGCCACGATCGCCAGCGGCTCCTGGACGTACACCAGCAAACAACTGAAAGACGGCACATACACCGCTCAGGCAGAACAGAGCGACCAGGCCGGCAACACCGGCTTGAGCTCGCCGCAGACGTTCACCGTGAAGACGGCCAAGCCGGTCGTCACGTTGAACCCGCCCCAGGCGCAGTCGAACAACGCCACGCCCTCGTTCTCCGGCAGCGCCGACACGGGCCCCGGGGACATTCAGTCGGTCACGCTGAAGATCTACTCCGGGAGCGAACCGTCGGGCAGCGCGCTGCAGACGCTGACGGTGCAGGCCAGTGGAGGTAAATGGCAAGCGGGCCCGGTCGCGCATCTGCCGGACGGCACGTACACGGCGCAGGCAGAACAGGGCGACCAGGCCGGCAACGTGGGCTTTAGCGCACCGGCGACCGTCAGCATCCGCACCACGCCGCCAGCGATATCGCTCAAAGCGCCGCCCACCCCGAGGCACGACTCGACGCCCACGCTCGAAGGGACCCGCGGGACCCAACCGGGCGACAAGCCAACGGTCTCGGTCGCCGTCTACGAAGGCAGCTCGGTGGGCGGAACGCCGGTGGCCTCGAGCAGCTTCGGCGTGAGCGGCTCGGCTTTCTCCTACACCACCCCGGGGCTCGCCGACGGCACCTACACGGCCCAAGCGAAGCAGGAAGACGAATTCGGGAACGTGGGCGAAAGCAAACCCGTGACGTTCACCATCGACACGGTCGCCCCGGCAGTGACGCTCAACCCCGTGCCGTCCCCCAGCAACGATTCCACGCCGACGCTGGGCGGGAGCGCGGGCAACGCGCCGGGCGATCGCTCCACCATAGAAGTGACGATCTACGAAGGCAGCTCGGCGGGAGGCAAAGTCGCAACCTCGGGTCCCGCGACGCGCACCGGCAGCACGTGGTCCTACAAATCGGCGCTCCTCAAAGACGCCACTTACACCGCGCAGGCGACGCAGACCGACGAAGCCGAAAACGTTGGCCTGAGTGCCACGCAGACGTTTACGATCAACACCGCGCCCCCGACGGTGACGATGAGCTCGCCGGCGCCGCTGTCGAACAACACCACGCCGTCCTTCAGCGGCACCGCGAGCGACACCACGCCCGTCACCGTCTCGATCTACAGCGGGCCCGCGGCGAGCGGAACGCCGGTGCGGACTTTGAGCGCGTCGGTCGTGTCAGGCAGCTGGAGCTCAGCGCCCGTGAGCCAGCCGCTTGCGGACGGGCAGTACACCGCGATCGCCACGCAGCGGAGCTCGATCGCTGGCAATCCAGAAGGCCGCAGCGCGCCGGCGACGTTCAAGGTGAACACAGCCGCGCCAACCGTGACGCTGGCCCAGCCCACCTCGCCATCGAACCACCTGACGCCGTCGTTCACGGGAACGGCCAGCGACACGACGCCGGTCACGATCAAGGTATTCGAAGGAGAACGGCCGACCGGCACGCCCGTATCGGAAGCCACGGCAACGCCGGTGGGCGAAGCGTGGACATCGAGCCCCGCCAAACCTGCCTTGCTGACCGGGAAGCACACATACACGGCGGTGGCGTCGCAGAAAAGCTCGCTCGCGGGCAATCCCGAAGGCACGAGCGTTCCGGTGATCTTCACGGTCGACACGACCGCACCCACGGTCACCTTGAACCAGCTCGTCAAAGTCCGCTCCAACGACTCCACCCCCTCGTTCACCGGGACGGCCAGCGACACGACAGCCGTCACAGTCAACATCTACAAAGGAAAAGTCGTCCAGGGAAGCCCGGTTGCGACCGCCACGGGGCTGCCGGCCGGCGGCGCGTGGACCTCCGCAACGGCCGCACCGCGACTGGCCGATGGCGAATACACGGCACGGGCCACACAGCCGAGCTCGCTCGGAAACCCGGCCGGCGTGAGCGCAACGATCACCTTCGTCGTCGACACCAAGCCGCCGGCCGTGACGCTGAACCCGCTCCCGACGCCGACGAACAAGCCGGGGCCGAAGCTCACGGGGAACGCCGGTACCGAAACGGGCGACCTCCGGCCTGTCGTGATCAAGATCTACAAGGGCAACGCGGCAGCCGGCGAAGTGGCGATCGGGCAGGTGGTCGAAGCGAAAGAAGGCGCCTCGTGGGTCTTCACGTCCTCGAACCTCGCCGACGGCACCTATACCGCTCAGGCGACCCAGGCCGACGAAGCCGGAAACAGCGGCGCGAGCGCGCCGGTCACGTTCACGATCGACACGGTCGCGCCAAGCGTGACGCTGAATCCCCCGCTCGAACGCTCGAACAACCGCAGCCCGTCCTTCACCGGAACGGCCAGCGAGACCACCACGGTGACGATCTCGATCTACGACGAAAGCGGCAAAGAAGTCCCATCGAAAGCCACGGCGACCGGCACGGGCGGCGCTTGGAGCTCGCCCCCGGTGAGTCCCGAACTGCCCAATTTGTCAGGCAAGCACTCCTACTGGGTCGCAGCGACGCAGACCGACGCAGCCGGCAACACGTTCACCACTTCGCACGTGAAATTCGTGGTTGACACCGAGGCGCCGACGGTGACGCTGAAACCGCCGCCGGCGCGGACCAACAACCGCACGCCGTCCTTCTCCGGCACGGCGACGGAAACCACCCGGGTCACCGTGACCATCTACGACGTCAACGGCAACCCTGTCTCGGAAGCCACGGCGACCGGCACGGGCGTTGGCTGGAGTTCCTCGCCCGCCAGCCCACCGCTTGCGGACGGGCGCTACACCGCCAAGGCGCTTCAGGAAAGCGTGTTCGGGAATCACGTCGGCGAAACCGAACGCGCCGCCTTCACGGTTGACACGGACGCGCCGCAGGTCGCCATCGCCTATCCCGAAAACGGCAGCGCCAGCAAAGGCGATGCGCAGCTCGTCCGCGGCTCTGCTGGTACCCGCGAAGGCGATCTGCCCAGGGTGACCGTCAAGCTGTACGCCGGCGAAACGATCGGCGAAGGTCAGTCTCCGCTGCGGATCGCTCCAGTGAACGTGGTGCGCGGCGAATGGTCGGAAACGTTCGCGGGCCTGCCCGCCGGCGCCTACACAGTGCGCGCCGAGCAAGCCGACGAAGCTGGCAACGTCGGCCTGAGCGCCACCGACACGTTCCACCTGGCGAGCTCGCCGGCGACCCCCGCCGGGCGTCCGGCCGCGTCCTTCTCGTGGTATCCGCCCGCCCCGCAAGTGGGCGAAAGCATCTCGCTGGCCTCGACCTCGACCGATATGACCAGTCCCTTGATGGCCTTCGCGTGGGATCTCGCCGGCAGCGGCTCCTTCCAGGCGGCCGGCCAGACGCTCACAACGTCGTTTGCGTCGCCCGGCAATCACCTCGTGCGGCTGCGCGTCACCGACGCCAGCGGCGCCTCCAACGTAGCCGCCGAGACGATTCCGGTGGGCTCGCGAGCGCTTCCGCTCATGCAGCCGTTCCCGCTCGTGCGGATCGTCAGCACCCGCACCGGCCGCGGCATAAGGCTCAGGCTGCTCTCGATTCTCGCCTCGCGTGGGACGCGCATCACGATCACGTGCAAGGGGCGCAGCTGTCCGATCAAGAAGCAGAGCAAAGTCGCGGCCGCGGGCAAGGTGGGGCTCGCATCCGTCTCATTCGGGCGCTTCCAGCGCACCCTCGCCAGCGGCACGATCCTCGAGATCCGCATATCTCGAGCCGGCGAAATTGGAAAGTACACGAGCCTTTCGATCCGCCGCGGGGCGCTCAAGCGCGTCGATGCATGTCTCCCGCCAACCGGCACCCGGCCGATGCCATGCCCGTCCAGATGACCAGCACGATGCGACGGGCGGAGGCGCGGGCTAACGTCTCGCAAGCGCTGTCGCGCAGGGCGCGGCGAGCGCTTGTTGGGAGCGCCTGCTGTGTGCTCCTGGCGATCGCGGCCGGCGCACCGAGCCTGGCGAGCGCCGAACCACCAACGCTGACGATCACGAGCCCCAAGCACAACGAAAGCACAAATGACCAGACGCCCGTGTTCCTGGGGACCATGGGCAATGAATTCGATCCTGAAAAATTCAGCCCCGTAAAGGTCATCCTGTACCGCGGGACAGGTACTGGAGGGGAAATAGCGGCGAACTTGCAGGCAGAAACAGAACTCTTCAACACCGCGTGGTCGGCGACTGACCCGTTCCCGCTTCCGGATGGCACCTACACCGCCCAGGCGGAACAGGCCCAACTCGGAGTCGCACCTCCCAGCACGAGCGAGCCGGTCACGTTCACGGTGGACACGGCGCGGCCGCTGGTCACGATCACCTATCCCGCCAGTGGCGGCTCTGCGAGCGGAGAATCGCAGCTCTTGACCGGCTCCGCTGGGACGGCTCAAAACGACGGCCATGCTGTCGCGATCGAGCTCTACGCCGGCGCCACGATCACACCGCCCGCGCTCAAAACGCTTGAAGTGCCGACT
>VAWK01000055.1 GCA_005885515.1 Actinomycetota bacterium
TGTCCGCCATCACGAGGATGTGGGCGATGCGTCTGAGCACGGCGGGCAATGTTTGCACGAAGGCGGCACGCAGCCGCGAGGACGCACTACCGACGAACCCCGGAGGTTGTCACGTCCAGAAGTACCGGAGTCTCAGATCGCGCAGGGGACTCCCCATGTTCGCACTTGCGTTCGCACTCCCGCCCTCCGCCCCACGACGAAGGCCGCCCTCACGGACGGCCTTCGAGGTCTCGGTCGGCCGGTTTGCAGGGCTCTTGCAAGTCCTACGCCCTGGTCGGCCTCGATAGCGGGGGCGGGATTCGAACCCGCGACCTTCGGGTTATGAGCCCGACGAGCTACCAGACTGCTCCACCCCGCGTCGCTAATTGATGTTCTAGCAAAAAACAGCGCAGGAGCAAGGGATTCAAAACGCCATCGGCTTGGCATCGCGGAAGAATCGTCCGCTCGGCGCGGCGTCGGGGAGCGCTGGAAGTACACGCTCTAGCATCTCGCCGGTGCGAGTCGCCGTGGTGGACATCGGATCCAACTCCACGCGGCTATTGATCGCGGATGTCGATCCCGCCAGCGGCGTCATCGAGGAGATCCTGAAACGCTCCGAGGTGACCCGTCTCGGTGCCGGCCTCGAGGTCAACGGCTCGCTATCCGAGCAGGCAATCGCGCGTGTGCTGCGCACGCTTGCGGACTACCGACGCGCGATCGAGTCCAATGGCACAAAGGCCAACCTCGCCGTGCTCACGGCGGCGGCGCGGGATGCAGCCAACGGCGCCGAATTTGCGCAGCGCGTGCGTGATGAGTTCGAGCTCGACGCGCATGTGTTGGCCGGCGAGGAGGAGGCGCAGCTGACGTTTCTGGGCGCAACCGCGGAGCTGCCGCGCGAGGATGGGGCATCCGAGCCCGTGCCCACGGTCGTCATCGACATTGGCGGCGGCTCCACCGAGTTCATCGTCGGGCGGGGACGCAGGGCCGGCTTTCATGTTTCCCTTCCAGTTGGCGTCGTGCGCATGAGCGAGCGTCACGTTCGCTCCGACCCCCCGGATGCCGCGGAGCTCGACGGCCTCGAGGGCGATGTGCGGACGATCCTTCTGCAGGGCCTACCGGCGGCCGAACACGCCCCCGTGCAGCACGGCATCGCGGTCGCTGGCACCGCCACCTCGGCGGCCGCGATCGACCAGCGGCTCGACCCGTACGACCCGGCGCGCGTGCACGGCTACATCCTGTCGCTGGACGCCGTCGGGCGGCTGCGCAACCGCACCGCCGCGATGAGCGAAGCCGAGCGCCGCTCGGTGACCGGGCTGCACCCCGACCGTGCGCCCACGATCGTGGCCGGGCTGATCATCCTCGGCGAGGCGCTGCGCGCCTTCGAGCTTCAGGAGGTCGAGGTCTCCGAGCACGACATCCTCTTCGGCGGCGCACTGCGCCTGGCCGGCCTGGCCTGAAGGATCCGCTTGGAGAGCGCTCGGGCCGCCCGGCTTGCCCGCGCCGCTCGGCGGGCGGCGAGCCATCGCTCAGGCCAGGTTGGCCTTGCGCGGGTAGGCGACGCTCGGGTCGGTGAGCACGTTCACGAGCGCCGGGCGGCCGGCCGCGAACGCCCGCTCGAGCGCCGGACGCAGCTCGGAGGGACGCTGCACCAGCTCGCCGTGGCAGCCGAGCGCCTCGACAACCTCGTCGTAGCGAGTTCCCGAACGCAGCTCCGCGGCCACGGAGTAGCCATACAGGAACTCCATCGGATGCTTCTCCAAGCCCCAGATGCCGTTGTTGCCCATGACGCCCACCACGCCGACGCCGTGACGCGCCAGCGTGTCGAACTCCAGGCCCGAGAAGCCGAACGCGCCGTCGCCCAGCAGCATCACGACCTGTCGCTCAGGGTGCGCGAGCTTTGCCGCCAACGCATATCCCGGGCCCGTGCCCAGGCAGCCAAACGGACCGGGGTCAAGCCAGCAGCCGGGCTCGTAGCTGTCGATCACGCGGCCCGCATAGGAGACATAGTCGCCGCCGTCGCCGATCACGATCGCATTGCGCTCGAGCACGGCGCTGAGCTCGGCGTACACGCGCATGGGGTGAAGCGGCGCGCGATCGTCCTGCAGCTCGGGCCGCTCGGCCTCGCGGCGCTCGCTCTCGACCGCGCGCAGCTCCTCGATCCAGCGCTCGCTTGCAAGCGCCTGCGACCCTGTCTGCGCGCGCACCTGCGCAAGCGTCTGCGGGAGGGCTCCGTAGCACTCGGCGGCCACCGCCCGCGGATGCGGCCGCTCCGGTTCGGCGGCGTCGGCCACGATGATCTCGGTGTCCTCGCCAAACGCGCCGCCGAAGCCCAGGCGGAAGTCCATCGGCACACCCGCCACGACGGCCACGTCGGCCCCCTTCAAGGCATGCGAGCGAGCGCGCGAGAAGAACAGCTCGTGGTCAGCGGGCACGCACCCGCGCGCCAGCCCGTTGAGGAACACGGGGATCCGGAGCGTGTCGGCGAGCTCGAGCAGGGGCTGCTCGGCGCGGTCCCAGTAAAGGTCGGTGCCAGCCATGATCACCGGCCGCTCGGCGCCCCGCAGAAGCTCGCCCGCGCGTTCGAGCGCGGCGGCGTCCGCACTTGGCCGGCTCGCGCTGCGGTCCTCGCTTGCGTCCTCCTCGCGGGCCGGCTGCGGCTCGGGCGCCTCCATGAAGACGTAGTCGAGCGGAAAGTCGACAAACGCCGCGCCGCCGTGCGGCGCCAGTGCCGCGTGAAAGGCCACGTCGACGAGCCCGGGGATCTCCTCGGTGCCGCCCGCCGTGGCGGCGAGCTTGCTCACCGGGCGCACGAACGGCACGTGGTCGATCTCCTGCAGTGACCCCTGTCCCCAGCGCAGCGCGGGCGCGCGTCCGCCGAGCACCACCATCGGTGAGTGGTTGGCCTGCGCCGAGGCCATCGCGCTCATCCCGTTCGTCACGCCCGGGCCCGCGGTCAGCGCGCACACGCCGGCCTCGCGCACAACCTTCGCCCATCCCTCGGCCGCGAACGCGGCCGTGGACTCGTGCCGCACGTCCACGATCTCGATGCCCTCCGCGCGGCAGCCGTCGTAGATCGAGAAGAGATGCCCGCCCGAGAGCGTGAACAGCCGGCTGACGCCGTGCGCCCGCAGGCGCCGAGCCACCAGCCGACCGCCGTGGAAGGTGGTGGTCTCCTGAACGCTCTCCGGGCTCGACATGCCTGAGCAGCGACTCTACCTGTTCGCGGGCGCCGCCAGGGAGCGGCTTCGGGGCGCTGTCGAGGTCCCTCGATGCCCGGAACGGGATTCGAACCCGCAAGGCCCTTGCGGGCGGCGGATTTTAAGTCCGCTGACTTTGCCAGTTTGTCTACCCGGGCCCCGCGATCCTAGCGCTCTCCAGAGCGCCAACTTGCCGGCTGTATCCAGAGCGCAACTTGCCTGCTGTTACGGTGTCGATGAGACTGAGAGCCGCTTTGGACTGTCTGTGGAGGTCTCCGCACTCACGCATGCGAGCACCGCCCCCGGCCTGCGGGGCCCCTCGCCCCTGCTCCGGCTGCAGTCCGATGAGCGGCTCATCGCGCTGACGCGTCGCGGCCAGCACGCCGCGTTCGAGGCGCTGTGCTCGCGCTATCAGACCCGCCTGCTGTCGTTCGTGCGGCACATGCTGGGCTCGCGCGAGGACGCCGAGGATGTGCTGCAGGAGGTCTTCGCGGCCGCCTTCAACGCGGTCCTCGCCGACGAGCGCGAGATCAACGTGCGGCCGTGGCTTTACCGCATCGCCCGCAACCGCTCGCTCAACCACCTGCGCCGCGCCTCGGCGGTGGGCATGGACTCGATGGACGTCCACTACGCCGACCACGGCCTGTCGACCAGCGACCGCGTACTTCGCCGCGAGAGCTTCCGTGAGCTGCTCGCCGACGTCCGGCGGCTACCCGAGACCCAGCGCACCGCGTTGCTGCTGCGCGAGATCGACGCGCTCTCATACGAGCAGATCGCGCACGCCATGGACACCACCGTGCCATCGGTCAAGTCGCTGCTCGTGCGCGCCCGCATCTCGCTCGCCGAGGCCGCCGAGGCGCGCAAGCTCAGCTGCGCCGAGGTGCGCCTGGAGCTTGGCGAAGTCGCCGAGGGGTTGGTCAGGCTGAGCCCGCTGGCACGCCGGCACGTGCGCGACTGCGACCGCTGCCGCTCGTTCAAGCGCCAGCTGAAGGAGAACAACCACGTGCTCGCGGCCATCCTTCCGGTGGGCCCGCTGCTGCTGGTCAAGCAGCTGCTGCTCGCCAAGCTCGGCTCCAGCGCTTCCGCCGGCAGCGCGCACGTCGCCTCGGGCGCGAGCGCGACCGTCGGAGCGGGCGCCGCGGCCGGCGCCGCGGGCGGAGCGGGCAGTGGCGTGTTGACGCTCGGAGGCGGCGCGCTGGCCACCAAAGCCGTCGCAGGGCTAGCCGCGGCCGCGATCGTGAGCGCCGGCGCGGTTGCCGCAAACCAGACGGCTCCCCGCCACCACCGCACGGCCCATGCGAGGACGGCCTACGCGCCCGCCCAGCGCGACCCCTACGAACCGGTGCTCGCCGCGCAGCGCGCGCAGCCGCTGAGCGCCAGCGCGGCCAAGCCGTCCGTGATCGCCGCCCACCACGTTCGCCGCCCCGGGAATGCGGCCAAGCTCACTCCCGGCGGCGACACGTCGCCCACGGTCTCGGTGCCGTCCGCGGCTGCAGCGGTGCGGCCCGCGCCGGCGCTGCTCCCGCCCGCCAGACCGTCCCCGGAGCCCGCGACGCCGCTCACGCAGCTGACGAGCGAGAGCACCCAGCTGCCCGCAGCGGCCACGGCGGCACCCGAGTCGAGCCCCGCGGCCGTCACCGCGTCACCAGAATCCACCCCGCCTGCGCAGGCCGGTGCCACGGGCGGAGTCCCCTCGAGCTCCGGACCGCCCCCACCTGCCGCGGCAGCCGCCAGCCTGGAAGCTGCCGGCGCCAGCGCCGAGCCCGCGAGCGCTAGCTCGGGGCCCACGAGCGCGAGCTCTCCCGCCGCGAGCGCGAGCTCTGCCAGCGCCGGCCCGAGCCCCGCCGCTGCGGCTGCGCCGGTGTCCTCCCAGACCGCAGCACCCGTGGCACCGTCGGATCCCTCGGTGGAGCCCGCCGCGCCCGCGCGAGCGAGCGCGGCGCCGACCTCGCCCGACGCCCGCCCGCAGCCCATCGCGGTGCGGCATTCGACAGCTCGACTCAAGAGCACCTCCGGCAGCGCGCCCTCCCGGCGACGCACGCACCGCTCGCTGCCTAGCCGAAGCTGAAGGTCTTCAGCGGCCGCAGCAGCACCCCCGCGGTGGCGACTTCCAGCGGCGATGTGATCTGGGCGTTTGCCGTGGGCGAGGTCAGCATCACTATGTCCACGCCCTCGCGCACACCCGGCCGTTCGGGCAGCAGCAGCACGTCTCGTCCCCACATCGTGCGGCCTTCGATCTGCGCCGTGTACAGCACGTGGTAGCCGGGAACGGTGTTCACGCGCGTCTTGCCCTCGCCGCGCAGCACGAAGCCCGCGTCGCGGCGGGCCAGCTTGCGGATGTAGCCCGCCGCGTACAGCGGCAGCTCGCCCGAGAGGCTGCCGGAGTAGGGCGGCAGCGTGAGCGGCCCCACGGCGAATGAATCCTCGAGCGTGCCGTCCGCGCGGTGGCGCTGCACCTTGACGTAGCCGCCGGGGTCGGGCCGCACGCGATACAGGCTGCGGTAGCGGAAGCTGAACGGCACCCTGCCGCGATGTGAGTAGGTGGCGTTCTCGAGCGTCAGCACGGCCCCCACGATCGCCGCGATCACGCCGGCGCAGGCGGCGATCACCCCCGCCCGGGCGAGCGCCGAGGCGGCGCGCCAGCGCGGCGACAGCAGGCGCCCCAGGGTGGGGCCATACTCCGGCTTGATCGGAAGCGCGGCCACGGTGCTGGCCGGATCACTCGCCGATCGCAAACAGCGCTTCCAGGTCGTGGCGCGAGTAAGCGGCGAACGCGACCATGGTCTGGGTCCGGATCACCCCGGACAGCACGGTGATCGCGCCCGTGACCACGTCGGCGAGCTGCTCGTGGTCGGGCACCCGCACGATCGCCACGAAGTCCCACTCCCCGGTGACCGAATACGCCTCGGCCACCCCCTCGATGTCGGCAAGCTCGCCCCCAAGCTTCGAGAGCGCGTCACGCTCGGCCTCGATCAGCACGACCGCGTTGGTCATCGTCATGGGCCAGCATCATAAGGACCGCGTATCGCCGCCCGGCGGCTTGGCTGGGCGCGGGCGCGATCGCTCGCCACAGACCGGCGCCGGCTACAGCCCGTCGGAGCCGGCGCGCTGCAGCCCGAGTCCCAGCAACAGCCCGATCGCCCCGCCGGTGACGCCCGCCAGCCAGCTCGGCTCGGGGCGGGGCAGCGCGAACGGGACGGCCAGCAGCACCGCCGCCAGCGCACCCGCGCCCAGGAGATCGCCCTCGTAGTAGGCACCGGCGCGGGCCGCCCGCAGATCGGGCGCCGCCCACGCGGCGAGCAGGGCGAGCGCGGCGGCATTGCCGCCGATCACGATCGGCTGCGAGTAGACCGCGCTGGCGGCAAGGGCGCCCGCGACGCCGGCACCGAGGAACAGCGCAAGCACCGCGGCGGGGCCCAGCCGGCGCTCCAGCAGCCAGCCGAAGATCGCGACCGCAAGCAGGGCCACGAACGCATACAGGCCGTTGCTGTAGGTGAACTGGCTGCTCAGCAGCTTCCACCAGTCGCCGTGCAGCGGTCCCGCGACGACGAGCTTGTCCAGCCCCACAAAGCCCCCACGCCAGGCGATCCACACGCCACAGCTCAGTGTGACCAGGCTGATCGTCGCGTACGGCGGTGAGAACGCGCGGGCCTCTCCCCAGCGCGACAAGCGACGGCGCGAGAACGCCAGCGATCGCCTGCGACTGCGCAGCGGTAGCCAGCGCAGGCGCCGCAGCACACCGCGCGGCGAGCGATTGAGGGCATGCTCGCGCGGCAGCTTCGGGGCCCGCCGGCGCAGCCGGTGGCCGCAGTACGGGCACTCGGTGATGTACGGGCTAACCTCCGATCCGCACTGCTTGCAAACCACGAACAGATCCGCGCCCGAGGACATGTCGATCCATTCTAAGGACCTCCCGACCTCGCCCCGCACGGCTCTGGTAATACTCAGGCGATGACGCTTGGCTACGACGGCAAGCTCTACATCCTCGCCTTCGACCACCGCGGCTCGTTTCAGAAGAAGTTCTTCGGTATCGATGGCGAGCCCGATCCGGAGCAGACGGCGATCATCGCCGACGCCAAGCACCTGATCTTCGAGGGCCTGCTGCGGGCGGTTGCGGGCGGTGCCGAGCCCGCCGCGGCCGGGGTGCTGGTCGATGAGCAGTTCGGCTCAGACGTGCCCCAGCAGGCGCGCGAAACGGGGCTGAGGCTCGCGATGCCGGCGGAGCGCTCCGGACAGAACGTGTTCGACTTCCAGTACGCGGATGACTTCCCCGCACACATCGAGCGCTTCGATCCCGACTTCACCAAGGTGCTCGTACGCTTCAACCCCGACGGCGACGCCGACGCCAACCGGGTGCAGCTCGACCGGCTCAAGCGCCTGAGCGACTGGCTGAAGGCGCACGAGCGCAAGTTCCTGTTCGAGCTGCTCGTGCCCGCCGAGAGCGACCAGCTTCAGTCCGTGGCAGGTGACCCCGAGCGCTACGACGCCGAGCTGCGCCCGCAGCTGATGCTGCGCGCGATCGCCGCGATCCAGGCGGCGGGCATCGAGGTGGACGTGTGGAAGATCGAGGGCGTCGAGCAACGCTCGGACTGCGAGGCGCTGGTAGCCCAGGCCCGCTCCGGGGGGCGTGGCGGGGTCGCCTGCGTGGTGCTCGGGCGCGGCGCGGACGAGAACAAGGTCGATCACTGGCTCGCGCAGGCGGCGCCCGTGGAGGGCTTCGTCGGCTTCGCGATCGGCCGCTCCATCTGGTGGGATCCGCTGAAAGCCTACGTGGACGGGAAGATCGAGCGGGCCGCGGGGGCGCGCAAGATCGCGGAGAACTACCTGCGCTTCGTCAAGGTCTACGAAGCGGCCGAGGGCAAGGCTCCGGTCGCCACCTAGCCGCTCGCCGCGCAGGTGCCCGCGATGAAGATGCGTCAGAGCAACACCGACTGGGAGCGGGCGTTCGTCGAGGAGATCTCGCTGGACCGCCGGCGGCGCGCCTCACTGCGACGCACCGCGCAGCAGCGGATGCTCAAGCGCGAAGCCATCCGCCGTCACAAACAGGGCTCGGTGCGCTTCATCCTGCTGGTGCTGACCCTCATCATGACCGCCGCGATCGTGACGGCGGTCATGTTTCGCACGCTGTACCTGCTGCTCGGCTAGCGCTCGCTCTCGCCCAGCTCCTCCAGGGCGTCGTCGACCTCGCTGGGCGCACGCTCCTCGAGAGTGCCGTCGTCGCGATGTATCTCCAGGTAGATCTCCTTGCGGAAGACCGGGATCTCCTGCGGGGCCTGAATGCCGATGCGCACCTTCTCGCCCATGACCGACAGGACGGACACCTCGACATCATCCCCAATCATGATGCTCTGGTTGGACTTGCGCGTCAAAACCAGCATTCGGTAACCCTTCCTGTTGGCCGACAGTCGCCCGGCGCGACCCCCCACGACGGTCAGCCAAGCATAGTCACAGGACCGGGGGAAAGCGAACCCATCTCGCACGCCGGATTGCAGAGCGCCGAAGCGCCCTTCAGCGCTCGCAACCGGGCCCCCAGGCCGGCCCGAGCGGCGCTTCCCATGCGCTAGTCTCCCGGTCCGTCGATGCCCCGTAAGTCGCTGCGCCCCAATCTCAACCAGATCCGCACATGGGTGCGCCAAGGCCGTACCGACGCCTGGGTGGCCCACCAGCTCGACGTGAGCGTGCGCGACATCGAGCAGTTCAAGCGCCAGAACGAGCTGGTCAGCGACGAGGGCTCATCCGAAGGCACGATCGCCGCCGAGTACGCCGACGAGATCGACCTGCGCGCGGAGGACGACGCGCTGATCGCAGCCGAGCTCGAGGCGGCTGAAATCGAGGCCGAGCGCGCGCGGGCCGAAGCGCAGGAGCAGCAGGCGGCAGCTGAGGAGGAGTCCGGCGCGGAGGCACCCCGCGCGCGGACCCGCCGTCGTGGAGGTCGCGGCCGGCGCGGGTTGGCAGGTCGTGGTCGCGCGGCGGCGGCCTCCTCGCGCAACGTGGGCCCGCTCGAGGGCACGTTTGATCACGGCGAGGAGGGCTATGGCCTGTGGCTCGACCCGGCCATCCAGGACAACCCGATCTACGCCGAGCACTGGGCTGGGCACAGACCGGTGGAGGTGGACGTCGAGGAAGACCGCATCGTCATCCGCCGCGTGGGCGAGGACGACTAGCCTCAGCTAGCGCGATCCGCGCAGCTCCGGGCGGCCGCCCGCGTAGTCCGCGGCCTCGCGCAGGTAGCGGCCGAAGGCCGCATCCAGCACGACGCCGGACTCCCACGCCCATGGCTCTCCGGGGGCGACCTTCATCGCCACCGGCAGATACCAGCCGGTGCCGTCGCGGTAGAGCTGGACGAGTTCCTGCACGTAGAAGCGCCCGCCCAGACGCCGGCGAAGCTCGGCCACGAGCGCATCGGTGACCCGCTCCAGCAGCCGGCAACGCTCGGGCCGCTCGGCGCGCAGGCGCCGCTCGCCCTGCTGCCACTGGAAGATCGCGTTGTCGAACGACACCGGCCGAGGCTACCAGCGGCGCGGGGCCGCCAGCCGCCTCAGTTGTCAGGCAGACCGGTGGCGATGAACGGCTGCTCGCCGGGCTTGATCATCCCCAGCTGGCGCGCCTCCGCTTCGAGCGTGGCCTGCCGTGCAAGCACTTCGTGCTGGGCTAACAGCTGCGCGCGTTCGTGCTTCAGCGCCACCACTGCCGCGCTGGTGCGGCCGTCCTGGGACCACTTGGAGAGCATGTGGATACCGGCGCTCAGATACAGGTACAGCAGAGCGACGAGCAAGAACAGCAGGGCCAGGCGCCCGAGCCGGTCCCAGCGCACTCCCGCGAGCGGAAGCGCCGCGCCGCCCGGCCCCGGTCGCCTGCGAGGCCGCGCTGGGCCAAGCCCTCGCGCGCGCGGCGCAGAAACGGTTCGAGCTGCCACGCTCGCCCATTCGCGCTCGACGGCCGAGCTCCTGCCTAGCGCTCAGCGAAACGCAGCTCGGCCAGGGAACTCGGCGTCGTCGCCGAGCTGCTCCTCGATGCGCAGCAACTGGTTGTACTTGGCCACCCTCTCCGAGCGCGAGGGCGCGCCGGTCTTGATCTGCCCGCACCCGGTCGCCACCGCCAGGTCGGCGATCGTCACATCCTCGGTCTCGCCCGAGCGATGGCTGATGACGGCCGTGTAGCCCGCCTGTCGGGCCGTCGTGATCGCCTGCAAGGTCTCCGTGAGCGTGCCGATCTGGTTCGGCTTGATCAGGACCGAGTTCGCCACCCCGCCGTCGATGCCCCGACGCAGGCGCTGCACGTTGGTGACGAACAGGTCATCGCCCACGAGCTGCAGGCGCCCGCCCAGCGCCGCGGTCAGCTGGCGCCAACCATCCCAGTCCTCCTGGTCCATGCCGTCCTCGATCGACACGATCGGGTAGTGCGCCGCCAGCCCCTCCCAGTAACGGCACAGCTCCTCGGGTCGAAGGCTGCGGCCCTCGTGCTCGAGCACGTACAGCCCCTCGCCGTAAAGCTCGCTCGCGGCCGGGTCAAGCGCGATCGCGATGTCCTCTCCAGGCTCGTACCCCGCTGCGCGGATGCCGGCGAGCAGCATCTCGAGCGCCTGCTCGTTGGAGCCCAGATCGGGCGCGAAGCCGCCCTCGTCGCCCGCCGCGGTGCTCAGTCCACGCTCGTGGAGGGTGCTGCGCAGGGCGTGAAACACCTCCGTGCCCATGCGCAGGCCGTCGGAGAACGTGCGCGCGCCGGTGGGCACGACCATGAACTCCTGGAAATCGACTTTGTTGTCCGCGTGGGCGCCGCCGTTGAGCACGTTCATCAACGGCACCGGGAGCACGCGCGCTGCGTCGCCGCCGAGATAGCGCCACAGCGCCATTCCCTCCTCAGCCGCCTGCGCGTGCGCCGCCGCGAGCGAGGCGCCGAGGATCGCGTTGGCTCCCAGACGCGACTTGTTGGCCGTACCGTCCAACTCGATCAGAACCCCGTCCAGCGCGCCCTGGTCGGCGGCGTCCGTGCCCGCCAGCGCCCGCGCGATCTCGCCGTTGACGTTGGCGACCGCTCGCTGTACCCCCTTGCCCCCCCAGCGCGTGCCGCCGTCGCGCAGCTCGGTCGCCTCGAACTCGCCCGTCGACGCGCCGGAGGGCACCGCCGCGTGGCCGTGCGCTCCCGAGCGAAGCCCGATCTCGACCTCCACCGTCGGGTTGCCGCGGCTGTCTAGGATCTGGCGCGCGTGCACGCGCTCGATCCTGCTCACGAGCGCCGGCCGCGCACGCCATATGCCAGCGCGCCGGTCCCCGTTCGCAGCATGCCTCGCGGGCGGGCTATTTGGAGACGCCCGGTTTGGGGGCCTTCGGGGGCTTGTACTGCTTGCAGTTCATCACGACGAAGCCCGCCCGGCAGTCGGTTTTGGCGGTCCACTTCTTTTTGAAGTTTTTGATGAAAGAGCTCAGCGCTGTCTGCTGCTGGGTGGCCACCAGCTGCGAGCGGACGGAGGCCTGGGCCTGCGCGAGCGGCTGGACGCTGCCCGGGGTCGCGCTCTTGACTTCGAAGACGTAGTAGCCAAAGGAGGTCTTCACGGGCCCGCTGAGCACGTTCTTCTTGGCGGCAAAGATCGCGCTGCTGAGAGCCTGCTCCTCCTGTCCCTTGACGACTTCCGGCAGCAGGCCCCCGTGCGCCTTGCTGACCGGATCGATCGAGACGCTCTTTGCCACGCTGGCGAAGCTCTTGCCCGAGGCGACTTCGCTTTTGGCTTTCTTCGCGGCCGCTTCTGTCTTGGTGAGAATGATGTTGACAGACCGCTTTTCAGGCACTTCGAAGCGCTGTTTGTGTTCGTTGTAGTACTTGGTGATCTGCGCCTGCGATACGTTGGACTTGGATTTGACGATCTTCTGCTGGATCTTCGAGGCCAGTAGGTTCCCCTTCACCCGGAACAGGAGATCAGAGACAGTCTGTCCGGAGCTGGCAAGGAATTTTTCAAATTCCGCTGGCTTGGGGAACTGCTGTTCCTTGATTTGCACGAAGCGTTTCTTGACTTCCTTGTCGGGAACCTTCACACCCAACTGGGAGGCTTCGCCTTCCACCCATGAGGCGGAGATCAAAAACCCGAGCACCTCCTGCTGCAGCGATTTGTACTGCTGTTCACACTGTGACTTCAGCTGCGCGCGGGTGGGCGCGGGCGCGCCTTTGGCTGGCTTCGGCGTCGTGGCTTCGAGATGCGCGATGCACGCCGTGTACTTGGGCGGTTCGGGGGTCACGGCCTGACCTCCCGTCGCCGTGGACGCCGCGGCAATCCCCATCCAGTGATTGAAGGTGGCCTTGGTGAGAGGTTTTCCGTCAACCTGAAGCACCGCGTTGCCGGGAATCCCGCCACACGCCCCTAGCGCCGAAATGCAGCGGAGCGATCTGGACACGACGCGCGCACTCTAGCGGAAGACATAGGCTCATGCTTAAGGACTTCCTAAGCGGCATCGCGTACGACCGCGAGCAGCACGTCGGCCGCCCTGACAACCGTCGGGAAGCGCTCGTCGCCATCGCTCGGAACGCGCATCGATACCTGCGAGCGCCCGGACTCATATAGCGCGTCGGGCAGCTCACTGCGCAGACGCTTGGCACGCGCCGAATCCAGGTCGATGGGCACGACCGCCAGGCGATCTCCGCGAAAGCTCACGGTCCGCGCGCCGGCCAGACCGAACTTGATGCGGGCGCGCTGCAAATCGAGCAGGTTCTCGAGCGCTCGCGGCACCGGGCCGAAGCGATCCTCGAGCTCCTCGCGCAGGGCTTCCACCTCGGCCACCTCCATCGCGCCCGCCACGCGCCGGTGAACGTCGATCTTGGCCTGCTCGTAGGCGATGTAGTCGGCCGGGACGTAGGCGTCGACGTTGACGTCGAGCCTGACCGGCTCCGGTTCCTCTGTCGCGCCCGCGTCGCCCTCGCCGGGAAGCCAGCCGGGGTCACGCCCGGCGGCCGAGCGCATCCCCTCCGCCACCGCCTGGTCGAGCATCTGCATGTATAGCTCGAAGCCGAGCGCCGCCACGTGCCCCGACTGCTCGTCGCCGAGCAGGTTGCCCGCGCCGCGGATCTCGAGATCTCGCATCGCGATCTTGAAGCCCGCGCCGAGCTCGGTGTAGTCCGACAGCGCCGCCAACCGCTGGGCGGCATCGGCGCCGAGGCCCTGAGCGGAGTCGTAGAACAGGTACGCGTAGGCGCGCTCGCGGCTGCGGCCCACGCGGCCGCGAATCTGGTACAGCTGCGCCAGCCCGAACGCGTCGGCGTGCTCCACGATCAGCGTGTTTGCCTGGGGGATGTCGATGCCCGACTCGATGATCGACGTGCAGACCAGCACGTCCGCCCCGCCGCGCAGATAATCGATCATCACCGCCTCGAGCTCTCCCTCGCTCATCTGGCCGTGGGCGACGGCGAAGCGCACGCCGGGGCACAGCGCCCGCAGCCGCTCGGCGGTCGCGGCGATCGTCTCGATCCGGTTGTGCATAAAGAACGCCTGCCCGCCCCGCTCGTGCTCGCGCACGATCGCGTGCCTGACGAGCTCCTCCTCGTACTCGCCCACGTATGTCCGCACAGGCCGCCGGCCCTCGGGCGGGGTCTCGATTACCGAGATGTCGCGCAAGCCGGCCAGCGACATCTGCAGCGTGCGCGGAATCGGGGTGGCCGACATCGAGATCACGTCCACCTTCAGCTTCAGCTGGCGCAGCAGCTCCTTCTGCTTGACCCCGAAGCGCTGCTCCTCGTCGACGATCAGCAGCCCGAGGTCCTTGGCCCGGACGTCGCGCGAAAGTACGCGGTGGGTTCCGATCAGGATGTCCACCCGTCCCTCGGCGAAGCCTTCGACCACGCTGCGCTGGTCGGCCGGCGAGCGAAAGCGCGACACGTGCTCGACCGTGATCGGGTAGTCGGCCAGACGTTCCGCGAAGGTGCCGTAGTGCTGGAGTGCGAGGATCGTGGTGGGCACGAGCATCAGCACCTGCTTGCCGTCATTTGCCGCCTTGAACGCCGCCCGCAGCGCCACCTCGGTCTTTCCGTAGCCGACATCCCCGCAGATCAGGCGGTCCATCGGGCGCGGCGCCTCCATGTCGGCCTTGACGAGCTCGATCGTGTCGCGCTGGTCCGGGGTCTCGTTGTACGGGAAGCGCTGCTCGAACTCCCGCTGCCAGTCTCCGTCGGGCTCGAAGGCGTGCCCCCGGCGGCGCAGGCGCTCGGCGTAAAGGCTCAGCAGCTCACCCGACAGCTGCTGCGCTGCGCGCCGCGCGCGTGCCTTCATCGCCTCCCAGCGCGAGCCGCCGAGCTTGCTCAGCGGTGGGTGCTCGCCGCCCGCGCCGACATAGCGCGAGATCTTCGCCAGTTGGTCGGTGGGAACGAACACGCGATCGTCGCCCTGGTATTCCAAGTACAGGTAGTCGCGCGTGACGCCCGCGACGGTGCGCGTGTCGAAGCCCGCGAAGCGGGCCACACCGTGGTCCTCGTGCACGACGATGTCGCCAGTTCGCAGCTCGCCGAACGAACGCAGCAGGCCCCTGCGCCCTGCACCCCCTCGACCTAGGCCCTCGCGCGGGCGCTCCACGCGGCGGCGCAGCAGACGGTGCGCCGGGATCACCGCGAGCTTCAGCTGGGGCGCCACAAAGCCCTCGCGCAGAGACGCATGCGCGAAGCTGAGCGCGGGTTGCCGTAGCGCGCCCGGCGCCGCCCCGCCCTCGCCGAGCCAGTCGGGGCGCAGGCGCGCAAGGTTGTAGGCGGTCCGCTCGCCCTCACCGCGACGGGGGAAGGCCACGACAGTGCGGTAGCCCGAGCGGAGCAGCTTCTCCAGCTCGGGCTCTGCCTCGGCCAGCGAGCGCGCCGCCGTGTCGGCAGCGGCGGCCCGCAGCTGGATCTCTTGCCCGCTCGAGATCGTGGACAGCCAGATGCGCGCGCGCGCCTGCAGCTGGCCCGTGATCGTGTCGGGTTTCACATACAGGTGGTGGGCGTCCTCGTCGGCGAACGCCGCGACCACGTCGCTCCAGTGGTCGTTGAGCGCGGGCTCGAGCTCCTCCTCGGCGGCGACCACGATCTCGGTCTGCGGCGCGATGAGCTCGAGCAGCGCGCCGAACCGGTCGACCGGCAGCAGCTCGGCGATGTCGGGCCGCCCGCCGTCGCCGTCGCCGTCGGCGTCGGCGCCGGGCGCGGCGAGGGCGCCGCCGGGCGACGCGACTTTCGCACCCCGCGAGGCCTCGGCGGCCAGCGCCGGCGCGCGGTGCTCGTGCGCCAACTCGGCAGCTGGGGCGATCTCGACCTCCTCGGCCTGCCCGAGCGAGCGCTGCGTGAACGTCGAGAACCAGCGCAACGACTCGATCTCCACGTCGAACATGTCCACCCGCACCGGGCGTTCCTCGGTCGCGGCAAACACGTCCAGAAGCCCTCCCCGCAGGGCGAACTGCCCCCGCTCCTCCACCTGGTCGACCCGCTCATAGCCGAGCGCCACGAGCTCGTCGGCGCACTCCTCGAGGTCCAACAGGCCACCGACGCGGAGGGTGAACGAACGCGGGCGCAACGCGGGGTCGGGCACCTTCTCCGACAGCGCGACCGCGCTCACGACCACGACCGGAGCGCCAGCGCCCGAGGCGTGGCTGTCGCCGCCCGCCGACAGCAGCGCGTCCAGCGCGGCCATGCGCAGCCCCACCAGGTGCGCGGGCGGGCGCAGGTGGGACTCGTAGGTGACGCCGCGCGAGGGGTAATAGCGCACCAGTCGGGGCGCGAGCCAGGCGCGCAGGTCGGTCGCCAGATCACGCGCGGCACGGTCATCGCCGACGACGATCAGGTGCGCTCGCGCGCGTGCCGGCTCGTCGAGATCGGCCAGCGCCGCGATCAGGTACGGCCGCAGCGAGGCCGACACGAAAGCATGGCCGCCACCGCGCTGCAGCGCGGGCGCGGCCTGCTCATCGGCGATCTGGGCGAGCAGTTCTCGAAGGGCCATGCGCAGCTGCGATCACACGATAGGAGCGCGCGTCCGCACTCACGCAGCCAAGACAGGGCCGAACACGATCCCTTCGACCTCCCCGCACGCGCGCGCGATCAGCTGTGCGACCTCCGTCGGCGGCTCGCCGAAGCGCCCGAGCACATACGCCGCCACGATCTCCGGATCGGTCGAGGCGGGGCGGCCCACGCCGACGCGTACGCGCCTGAAACCGGGGCCCCCCAGCGCGCGTGAGACAGACTTCAGTCCGTTGTGGCCGGCCAGCCCGCCGCCGGTTCGCGCGCGCACCTCGCCAAACTGCAGGTCGATCTCGTCGTGCACGACGATCACCTGCTCCAGCTGCAGGCGCAGCTCGCCGCGAGCGGGGCCCACCGAGCGACCGGCGTCGTTCATGTAGGTCAGCGGGCACAGCACCGCGACCTGCCGCCGCGGGCGCTCGGCCTCGGTTCCGGTGCCGGCGCCGCCCGCGCGGCCCTGCGCGATTCGGCCGCGAAAGCGCTCCCTCACCGGTCCCAGCGACCACCGCTCGATCAGCTCGCCGGCCACCATGAAGCCCACGTTGTGGCGGCCCTTGGCGTGCTCGCGCCCAGGGTTGCCGAGGCCCACGATCAGCCAGTCGACGGCCGGGCCGCGCCTGGCAGGAAAGATGCGGCGCAGAAGCCGCTACTCCTCGCTTGAGGAAACCTCGCCGCCGGCCTCCTCGGCGCCCTCTGCGCCCTCGGCCGCCTCGGCCGCCTCGCCGACAAGCTCTGTCTCGGCCTCCACCTCGGGCTCCTCCTCGACCTGCAGCCGCGGCGGAGACAGCGTCGCGACGATCGCCTCCTCAACATCGTCCAGCAGCACCACGCCCTCGGGCATCGACACGGCCGCGAGCCCGATCGTGTCGCCGATCTGCATCTCGCCGACCGCGTGCACGATCGACTCGGGGATGGCCGTGGGCAGCGCTTCGACGTTCAGCTCGCGGGTGATCTGCTCGAGCACGCCGCCTTCCTTGACACCCGGGGCGTCCTCGGTGCCGGTGAGCTCCAGCGGCACCGTCGCATGGATCGCCTGGTCCAGTCGCACGCGCAGGAGGTCCACGTGGATGGTGTGGCCGCGCACGGGGTCTCGCTGGGCCTCCTTCAGCACCACCGGGGCCGGCTTCGCCCCGTCGATGCTGAGGTCGAGGACCGCTCCGGAGGAGGCGAGCGCGACGCGCAGCTCGCGCGCGTCGACGTCGAACCCGAGCGCCTGGTCCTGCCCGCCGTAGAGCACGCCGGGGACGCGGCCTGAGCGGCGCAGCCTGCGGGCCGCGCGCGAGCCGTTGGCGGTGCGGCTCCTCACATCGAGCTTGGTCGCGGTGTCGGGCACGAGGCTCGAAGACTCTAGCAATCGGCTTCGTTCGGGATCGGCGCACTGAGCGACAACAGCGCGACGTGAATGCCGAAGAAAAAGCTCCCCGTGCGGCGCACCTCCACGCATTGAACGACGGGCAGCCTGCCGATCACCGTCCATGCGAGGCGCGTCTTGCCGGTGGCGCCGGCGAGCGAGTAAGCGGTGGCCGATTTCAGCGACAGGATCTTCACCGCGCCGGACCTGCGCAGGCGGCTCGCGTCCGCTCGTACGGTGGCCACGCACGTGGCGCTCTGGCGGCAGCCGGTGAGCTGCGCGAGCATCGCGTTGACGTCGCCCCTGGCCTGCGCCTGCAGCAGCGTCTCCTCCTTGTCGCGCTCGGCGTTCTCAGCCGTGAGGAAGCGCGCGAGCATGCCGCTGACCACGACGAACAAAAGTATCCCGACGATCAGCGCGAGGCGTTTCAGAGCGGCCGGTTGCCTGCCCGCCCTGGGCCACGTAGCTGAAGCTCGCGAGGCGCGGGGTCTGCGGGCGGTTCGCGGCACGGCGCGGGCTGCCGGCTCTTGCCCCGAGGTCCGACCACGCCCGTTGACATCGGGTTGCCAGGCATCGATGCGCAGAGGATATGCCGGCACGGCACTCGCCGGGCGACCCCCTCGACAGGGAAACCCTGCCGGCGAAACCGTCGGACGCCACGTGGGCGGCCGGGATCCGGGAGCCTGCCGGCCTCGCGCGTCTAGAACAGCTGGTTCTCGCCGCCGAACACCTCGCTGACCGAGTCGTCGACGAAGATCCGACGGATCGAGTCGGTCAGCAGGTCCGCACACGGCAGGACGCGGATGTTCGCGGGGCGATTGGGCGGGATCGGGATCGTGTCGGTCACCACGATCTCCTCCAGGCCCGACGTTCTCAGGGTCTCAAACGCCTCACCGGAGAACACGGCGTGCGTCGCCGCCGCGTACACCCGCGCCGCGCCCTCTCCGGCGACGGTCTTGGCCGCCTCCTTGAGCGTGCCGGCGGTGTCGATCATGTCGTCGACGATCACCGCCGTCTTGTCCTTCACGTCGCCGATCACGTAGCCGATCTCCGCCACCTGCTGCGCCGGCCGCTCCTTGTCGAGGATCGCCAGCTCGGCGCCGATCTTTGAGGCGAACTTCTTGTTCAGCTTCACGCGCCCCGCGTCCGGCGCCACCACGACCAGGTCCGACAGGCCGAGATCGCCGAAGTACTGGGTCAGCATGAACAGGGCGGTCATGTGGTCCACGGGCTTCTGGAAGAAGCCCTGGATCTGGCCCGCGTGGAGATCCATCGTCAGCACCCTGTCCGCGCCCGCCGCCTCCAGCATGCGCGCCACCAGCCGGGCCGAGATCGGCTCCCGCGGCGCGGACTTCTTGTCTTGCCGCGAATATCCGAACCACGGCGTGACGGCGATCACGCGATGCGCCGAGGCCCCCACGGCGGCGTCGATCATGAACAGGAGCTCCATCAGCGAGTCGTTGGCGGTCACTCCCGTTTCAGCGTTGCCGCAGGTCGATTGCACGATGAACACATCCGCGCCGCGGACCGACTCCTCGTAGCGGCAGTACACCTCGCCGTTGGAGAACGTCTTCAGCGTCACCGGCCCCAGCTCGACGCCCAGCTTGTCGGCGATATCCACCGCCAGCTGCGGGTTGGCGCGCCCGCTGAACAGCATCAGCCGCTTGTTGTAGTCGATCGGCAGGCTCGCGCGCGAGGGAGAGGTGCGCGTGTCCATCACGCTCATGGCTCCTCGGAGTGTAAACGCCGCTCCTGGTGCCCCGCCTTGGCGCGCTCCGCGTAGCGCTCGACGTTGCGCTGCCTGGCCCGGGCCACGGCCAGGGCGCCGTCGGGCACGTCCTCGGTTATCACCGACCCGGCAGCGGTGTAGGTGTCATCACCAACCGCCACCGGCGCCACGTAGGCGGTGTTGACGCCCCCCTGCACGCGCTTTCCGATCTTCGTGCGGTGCTTCTCGCGGCCGTCGTAGTTTGCCGTGATCGAACCCGCCCCGAGGTTTGAGCCCTCCCCCACCTCGGCGTCGCCCACGTAGGACAGATGCGGCACTTTCGCGTGGGGCCCGATGTCGGAGTTCTTGACCTCGACGAAAGTTCCCACCTTCGCGCCGGTGCGCAGCACCGCGCCCGGCCGCAGGTACGCGAACGGCCCCACGCTCGCTCCGTCCTCGACCGTGCAGTCAACCAGGTACGAGTGCCTGATGGTGCAGCCCGCGCCGATCGTGCTGCGGCCGCGGATCGTCGTAAACGGCTCGATCACGGTGTCCGGGCCGATCTGCACGTCCGCGTCGATCACCGTGGCGCGCGGATCGACGATCTCCACCCCGGCGCGCAGATGGCGCTCGTGGATCTGCTGCTGCGCCAGCGCGCGCACCCGCGCCAGCCCGATGCGGTCGTTGACGCCCAGCACGACCCTGGGGTCCTCAACCGTGTGCGCGGCGACCGACTGACCGTTCTGCCTGAGCAGCTCGAGCACCTGCGGCAGGTACAGCTCCGCCTGCGCGTTGTCCGCCGCGAGCCGCGGCAGCGCGGCGCCGAGCGCCTGACGGTCGAACGCATACAGGCCCGCGTTCACCTCGCGGATGCGCCGCTGCTCGGCGCTGGCATCCCCGGCTGCCTTTGTCTCCACGACCCGCTCCACGTCGCCGCTTGCGTCGCGCACGACGCGGCCATACCCGCTGGGGTCCTCGAGCACCGCCGTCGCCATCGTGGCGGCCGCGCCCCCGCGCTCGTGCGCCTCGGCGAGGCCGCGGATCGCCTCTGCGCTCACGAGCGGCACATCCCCGCTGAGCACGACGAGCGGCGCCCGGTCGGCGGGTGAGGCTCCTGCCACGGCCTGGAGATGCGCCAGCGCCGCCATAACCGCTCCGCCGGTCCCGTCTGGCCTGGGCTGCACCGCCAGCTCGACGCCGTCCGGCAGTACCGCCTGAAGCGCGCGCTCGGGCGAGTCCACCACGATCACGCGCCCGGCCCCAGCCTGCAGCGCGGCCGCTACCGGCCACAGCACCATCGGCCGTCCGCACAGCTCGTGCAGGACCTTCGGCGTCTGCGAGCGCATCCGCGTCCCCTGACCTGCGGCGAGGATCAGCACGATCGGAGCTGCCACCTCGAAGATGCTACTCGGCGTCTGTAGCTGGGGGGCAGGGATTCGAACCCCGATTCTCAGGACCAAAACCTGATGTCCTGCCATTGGACGACCCCCCAACGGCGGCTACATCCTCGCATGCGGCCATCCCGAAACGGCACGTTCCGAGCACTATCGAGCGTGCAAGGCGACTCTCATCTGTGCGTTCTGCAAGTATGCCCGCACCCTGTCGGAGCGAGTGCGAACAACTCGACGGAGGTTTGGCGCCCTGGTTTCGGCCGCGCTGCCGTTGCTGCTCGGGGTGCTCGCGCCGGTCGTCGCCGCGGCCCGAGCCGTGGTGGCGCGCCGGCCCTCACCTCCCTGCCCCGGTGCGAACCTGCGCCCCGGCCCGGAAAACACGCCGGCGGTCACCGCCGCCACTGTGTGCCTGCTCGACCAGTTGCGGCAGTCCCACCATCTGCGCGCCCTGCGCGCCAACCGTTACCTGCAGCGGGTGGCCAGCGGCCAGGTGCGCCACATGGTTCGCTGGAACTACTTCGCCGACGTCCCCCCCGCCGGTCCGCCGCCCGGGGCGTTGATCGCCTCGAGCCGCTACGGCGCACATGCCACCAAGCTGGCGACCGGGCAGAACATCGGCTGGGGCACCGGAGGGGATGGCACCCCGGCCAGGATGGTGTCGGCGTGGATGGCCTCGCCGCCGCACCGTGCGCTGATCCTGGGGGGCTCGTTTCAGAACATCGGCGTGGCGATCTCGACGCGCCTGCCCGCGATCCTCCACCACGGACCGCAGGGAGCCTTGTACGCGGTCGAGTTCGCCGCCCGGGCCGGCTAGCCTCGTCTGGAGGACCGCCGCGGCACGCGACCGCCTTCGGCGCCCGCCTCCGAGGCGGGGCCGCCGGCCGCCGGGATCCCGAGCACGCGCATCGCCTTCAGCCCCAGGCTGAGCTTCTCGCGTCCGTCGCTCGAGCTCACGTCGAGCCCAGACAGCTCGCGCACGCGCTCCAGCCGGTAGTAGATCGTGTGACGGTGGGTGAACAGACGCTGCGCGGTCCGCGCGACGTTGCCGTCGGCATCCAGGAATGCCTCGAGCGTCCCCACCAGGTCGGTCTCGTACTGGTTGTCATAGGCGACCAGCGGTTCGACCGTCTCGCCGTAGAAGCGCTGCAGCTCCTGCGGGTTCTCGCTCATCGCCGACAGCAGCAGGCGGTAGGCGCCCGTCTGCTCGAAGGCCAGCACGGCGCCGTCCTCGGAGCCCTGCGTCACGTTCGCTGCCAGCAGCGCCTCGCTGGCCGCGCGCGGCAGCTCGGCCGGATCCTCGGCGATGCGGCTGCGGCCGATGGCAAACGTGCACCCCGCCAGCCCGGCCTCGAGCTCGCGCCGAACGGCGTCGGCCGCGCGCGCGGCGAGCTGCTCCTGGCCGCCCGGGATGAGCAGCAGCACCTCGGCCCCCAGGGCCCCCTCGCGCTCGGCCAGGGCGGCGATCGAGCGGCTCACCACCCCCCTTGCGCCGCGCTCGGCGATACTGCGCACGCGCCCGCGCCAGCCCTCGTCGGCCGGCAGCAGCGGGTGCGCGCGCGCCACGATCATGCTCGCTCCCTCGGCGAGCTCGAGCGACAGCTCCTTGGCGCGCGCGAGCAGCTCCTCGCGACCGCTCAGCTCGCGCCCGAGCACTGCGCGCAGGAAATCGGCGGCGGCCGATTCGGACATCCGCTCCGGCGCCCTCACCCGCTCGACCTCCGACGCGATCATCGTCGCCAGCAGCCGGCGGATCGACGCGCTCGGCTCGGTCTTGGCGCGCATGTGCAGCGCCCCCACCACGGTGTCCGCCACGCGCAGCGGAAGGCTGTTCACGCCCCGGCCCTGCGAGAGCAGCGCGCGCTCCTCGGCCGGCGAGCGGGCCGCCACCGCCAGCGTGGCGCCCGCGACGTCGGTCACGGCCAGGCTCGCACCCAGCGCCCGCGCCGCCGCGCGCACGACCTCGGGAAGCCCGGCGCCCGACTCGACCGCCTCGGTGATCGCGTCGAGCGCCGCGAGGTCGGACACGGCGCTAGCCCCAGAAGTAGACGACGGCGAGCGCCCCGGCCACGCCCACGCCAACGAGCACGGCGAGCACGTAAAGCGACAGCACCGTAGCCGCCAGCCGCTCCCACAGGCGCGAATAGGCATTCCAAGCCGGCAGCAGGATCAGGCCCGCATACAGCGCCAGCCCAAATGTGCCCGCGCCAACCGCGACCAGGGCGTTGATGGTTGTCCTGCTCATCCGTCCTCGTGTGATTGTGACGCACCGGCATGTCGCCTGCGCGCGCGAGGCCTCGCGGGCGTCGGGCGCGGCTCGCGTCGCGTCGGCGCGTTTGTGGGGCGCCCCTCAGGAGCCGCCGGCCGGTCGCGCCCGCGCGAACGCCGGCCCCACCGAGCGGGCGCGGATCGCGGCCGTCTGTCGATCCGCCATTGCCGCGGCCGCCCGTTCGCTGTCCGCAGCACCGGCGAACAGCGCGACCACCGTCGGCCCCGAGCCGCTGACGAGCGCCCGCCGCGCTCCCACGGCGCGCGCCAGCTCGAGCGCCTGGCCGATGTGCGGAAACAGCGCGCTCGCCGCCGGCTGCAGGTCGTTGTCCAGCAGCCCGCTCGCCGCCGGGAAGGGTGCGCCGTGGGCGAAAGCCTCGCGCACCTCCCGGACGCGCCGGTCGAGCGCCGGCTGCGCGCGCCCGGTCCGCTGGCGATCGGCCTCGGCGTAGACGGCGGCGGTCGCGAGCGCGCCGGCCGGCGGCAATACCAGCAGCTCGAGCGACGGATCCGGGTCCGGCAACCGCTCCAGGCGCTCACCGGCGCCCGTCGCAAGCCAGCGCCCGGGGGCGACCTGGGCGGGGACATCTGCGCCGAGCGACCGCGCGAGCCCGTACAGGAGCTGCTCATCGCCCAATCCGGAGGCGCGACGAAGCAGGCGCAGCGTCGCCGCTGCGTCGGCCGAGCCGCCCCCCAGCCCGGCCGCCACGGGGATGCGCTTGACGATGCTCAGGCGCAGCGGCCCCGCTTCCCAGCCGGTGGCGGCACGGAAGGAGCGCAGCGCCGCCGCCGCCAGGTTCTCCTGCGGCGGACCGGGCACGCCGGGGCAGATCACCTCGTCCTCCGTGGCCGTGCCTGGGCGGCGCTCGAGCGTCAGCTCGTCGGCCAGCGAGATCGACTGCATGACGGTCACGATCTCGTGCCGGCCGTCGCTCGTCCGCGGCGGCCCGAGCCACAGCCCCAGGTTGATCTTGGCCGGCGCGCGCGCGCACAGCGCGCTCATGCCCGCAGCGCCCTGGCCAGCGCCCGGAAGTCCTCGGCAGACAGGCGCTCGGCGCGCACGTCGACACGGTGGCCCAGGCGGCGCAGCGCCTCGCGCACCTGCTCGCGGGAGCGTCCGCCGGGCGCTCCCGCCAGCGCCAGCGAGCCGGCGAGCGTCTTGCGGCGGTGCGCGAAGGCGCCAGCGACCAGGGCGCGCAGCTCGGGTCCCGGAACCGGCGGATCCGGATCGGCTGGGCGCCGCCGCAGCCGCAGCAGCGCCGAGTCGACTTTGGGCACCGGATAGAAGACGCTGCGCGGCAGCGGCCGCAGCAGCTCGACCTCGCACGCGAGCTGGGCCATCACCGACGGCACGCCGTAGACCCGGCTCCCCGGGGCCGCCACCAGGCGTTCGGCCACCTCGCGCTGCACCATCGCAACCCAGCTGTCGACAGCGGGTAGCTCATCGATCGTGCGCAGCAGCACCGAGGCCGCGATCCCGTAGGGCAGGTTCGCGACCACCTTGCGCGGTCGCGGGCGCAGCCCGCTCAGATCGATGCGCATCGCATCGCCCCAGTGCACGTCCACGTTGGCGTGCGCGTCGGTCGCATCCGAAAGCGCCTCCCGCAGGCGCTCGTCGACCTCGACCACGTGCACATGCGCGACGCGCTCGGCGAGGAACTCCGACAGCACCCCCACGCCGCCACCGATCTCGAGCACGACGTCATCGCGCGCCAGCGCGGCCGCGCGCTCGATCACGCCGAGGATGTTGCCGTCGATGAGGAAGTTCTGTCCCAGCTCGCGGTCCGGCCGCACGCCGAAGCGGCGGATCCGCCGCAGGCTTGGCTGCACCGGGGCGTCGGCCACCGCGCTCACTCCCAGCCGAACACGCGCGCCGCGTTGCGCTCGACCGCGGCGTCGAGCCGCGCCGACGGCGTGCCCCGCGCGGACGCCAAGAAGGCGAGCGTGTGGGCGACGTACGCCGGCTGGTTGCGCTCCCGTCGCACCGCCTGGGGCGTCAGATAGGGGGCATCGGTCTCGATCAGCAGGCGATCGTCTGGCACCTCCCGCGCCGCGCGCGCCAGATCGGCGGCGCTGGGATAGGTGACGTTGCCCGCGAAGGAGATCTCATAGCCACGCTCCAGGCACTCGTGCACGCGGCTCGCCATCGAGAAGCAATGCATCACCACGCTCACCCCCTCTGCTTCCGCGGCCAGCTGGGCAAGCGTCGGCTCCTCGGCGGCGCGCGAGTGGATCACGAGCGGCTTGCCGGTCTCGCGCGCCAGCGCGATCTGGGCCGCGAACGCGCGCTGCTGATCTGCGCGCGGGGCACCTTCGCGATAGAAGTCAAGACCGGTCTCGCCGATCGCCACGCAGCGCCGGTGCGCCGCGAGCGCGCGCAGCTCGGCCAGGTCGGCGTCGTCGAAGCCCCTGGCGGCGTTGGGGTGACGGCCGATCGCCGCGTACACCTGCGGAAAGGCCTCCGCCGCGGCGAGCGCCGCGCGGCAGGATGAGCTGTCGATGCCGATCGTCAGCATCAGCTTCACGCCCGCCGCTTGGGCCGCCGCCACCAGATCGGCGGCCGGCTGACCGCACAGGTCCAGATGGGTGTGAGAGTCGATCACCGCCCGCGGACCTAGGCAGCCTTTGGAAACAAAGGCTCGACATGCCGCACGCGCTCGATGCCGCCAGCTCCCAGACGGGCGGCGGCGAGCGACAGGTCCGGAGCGCCCAGCGCCGCCAGCAGACGCTCGGCGGTGGCGGGGATGTAAGGCCACAGCAGCACCGTCACCGCGCGCAGCCCCTCGGCGAGCGAGCGCAGCACGCGGTCCAGCTCTGCGTCGCGCTCCGCCTCGCCCGCGAGCCGCCACGGCGCGTTTTCCTCCACGTAGCGGTTCAGGCGCCGCACCCGCTGCCAGATCTCCTCCAGCGCGAGTGTCAGCTCGGCGGCATCGATCAGCGCCGACACCCGCTCGGTCAGCTCCTCGAAGTCGGCGCCGAGCGCTGGGTCGGGCGGGCACGGCGGCAGGCGCCAGTCGCGGTAGCGCCCGATCATGGCGAGCGTGCGGCTCGCGAGGTTGCCCAGCTCATTCGCGAGCTCGGTCTCGTAACGCAGCTCGAACGAAGCCGTCGACACCGAGCCGTCCTGGCCGAAAGGCACCTCGCGCAGCACGTAGAAGCGCAGCGCATCCGCGCCGAAGCGCTCGATGACGACAAACGGGTCGAGCACGTTCCCGAGCGACTTGCTCATCTTCTCGCCCTCCATCAGCAGGTAGCCGTGGACGAAGATGTGCCGCGGCAGCTCGAGTTCGGCCGCCATCAGCAGGGCGGGCCAGTAGATCGCGTGGAAGCGCAGGATGTCCTTGCCGATGAGGTGATAGTCCGCCGGCCAGAACTCGCCCGTGAGATCCTCACCGCGCGCGTAGGAGAGCGCGGTGTAGTAGTTCAGCAGCGCGTCGAACCACACGTAGAAGACGTGCTCGCTGTCCCACGGCACGCGCACGCCCCAGGTGAGTTTGTGCCGCGTCAGGGGAACGTCGCGCAGCCCCGAGCGGATGAACGACAGCGCCTCGTTGTAGCGCGTGCGCGGGGCCACGAAGTCGGCGCGTTCGGCGTACAGCTGCTCGAGCTGCTGCTGAAAGGCCGACAGCCTGAAGAAGTAGTTGTCCTCCTGCTCCCGCGTCAGCTCGATGTGGTGAATCGGGCAGCGGTTGCCCGGGTCGATCTCGGCCTCCGCCTTGAAGTCGGCACAGCGCGGGCAGTACCAGCCCTCGTAGGTCCCCTCGTACACGAAGCCGTTGTCCCTCACGCGCGCCAGCACCCTCTGCACGCCGGCTTCGTGCTGGCGGTCGGTGGTGCGGATGAAGAAATCGTTGCTGGCGCCGATCTTCGGCGCCAGCGCCTTGAAGCGCTCGGCGTTGCGGTCGGCTAGCTCCTGCGGCTCGACGCCGAGCGCGTGGGCAGCGTCGGCGACCGGCTCGCCGTGCTCGTCGGTCCCCGTGAGGAAGAAGACGTCCTCGTCGCGCTGACGGTGGTGTCGCGCCATCACGTCGGCGGCGATCGTCGTGTACGCATGACCGAGGTGGGGCGCGGCGTTGACGTAGTAGATCGGCGTGGTCACGTAGAACGTCATGCCGGCGCAGGCTACCGGCGCACACGCCGGACAGCCTGCCCTGTGCCGCGGGCCGATTCCCGGTAGAGCTCGTTGGCGGCGAGGCCCGTCAGCCTCGCGACCGCCGCCGCCGCAGGACGCGGTCGGGCGCCGGCGCGGATGAGCTCGGCTAGCGCCTGCACGGCCTCGACGTTGCTCGCCGGCTGCCGCGTGGCGGCACCGAGCACCAGCACCACCTCGCCGCGCAATGGCGCGCGCGCCGAATGCGCGCCGTAATGCGAGGCCAGCTCGGCGGCGCTCCCGCGGCGGACTTCTTCATGCAGCTTGGTCAGCTCCCGGCACACGACCGCGGGGCGCTGGGGATCGAGCTCGGCGAGCACGCGCAGGGTGGCCGGCAGACGCCGCGGGGACTCGAACGCGACTAGCGTCTGCGAGGCGGCGCCCAGCATCGTCTGCAACGCCGCCCGCTTGCGCGGCAGAAAGCCCGCGAAGCACCATCGCTCCGCGGGCAGCCCCGAGGCGACCACGGCGGTGGTCACGGCACTCGGCCCGGGCAGCACTTCCACGTCGAGGCCCGCCTGCACGCACTCCCGCAGCAGCGCGAAGCCCGGGTCGGCGACCAGCGGCATGCCGGAGTCCGACACGAGCGCCACGAGCGCGCCAGCGCGGATGCGCGCAACCAGCTCGCGCGCGCGCGCGCGTTCGTTGTGCTCATGCAGGCTCACGAGCGGCGCCGCCAGGCCGTGACGCCTGAGCAGGGCACCCGTGCGCCGCGTATCCTCACACGCCACCACGTCTGCACTGGTGAGCATGGCGAGCACGCGCAGGGTCACATCCTGCACGTTGCCGATCGGCGTTGGACACACGGCCAGCCGCCCGACCGCGGCTTGCGAGTGGGTCATCGAGCAAATATAGGCTCCCGCCATGGCCGCCGAGCACGACGACCAGCCGCCGCAGTACACGCGTTATCGCGCCAGCCCGCGGCTGTTGCGTCGGCGCGAGCGCATCTCGCTCGCGCCGGGGCGGACCGCGGGCGAGCTCGCGGCAGCTTGGCGGCGGCGGCTGACGCCCAAACGGATCGCGCTCGGCGTGCTGGCGCTGCTGGTCGGCTGGCTGGCGCTGTCGCTGCTGCTGTTTCTGATCAGCTCGCACTTCGAGCGCACCTCGCCACCCGCCGACGTGGCCGCCGCGCTGGACTCGGCCTCGTTCCCGCTGACCTCGGCGAACAACATCCTGGTGCTCGGCTCCGATCGGCGCCAGAAGAGCAGCAAGGAACCGCACGCCAACACTTCGGGCCCCAGCCGCTCGGACACGATCATGCTGCTCCGGATCGGCGGCGGCCACGCCGCGCGCCTGTCGATCCCGCGCGACACGCTGGTGGAAATCCCCGGACACGGCCGGCAGAAGATCAATGCGGCCTATGCCATCGGCGGGGCGGCGCTGTCGATCTCGGTGATCAAGAGCTATCTCAGCGTCCCCATCAACCACCTGGTGGAAGTGAACTTCGAAGACCTTCCCCAGCTGGTGGATGCGATGGGCGGGGTGGATTACACCGGCGGCTGCGTCGTCGCGCGCATCAACGGCGGCTTTCGCAATGGCGGCTACACGCTGAGGCTCGCGAAGGGCACCCATCACCTCGACGGCAGGGCCGCGCTGGCGCTGGCGCGCACGCGCGAGAACCTGTGCCGGCCGAACGAGACCGATCTGCAGCGGGCCGAACACCAGCAGGCGCTGTTCACGGCCATGAAGAGCCGCCTGCTGTCCGTCTCGAGCTTCTTTCGCCTGCCGTGGATCGCATGGAGCGCTCCCCCGGCGATCATCTCGGACATGAGCGGCCCGACCCTGCTGGGGCTGTTCGGCGCGCTGGCCATCTCCGGCACGCCGCCGATCCGCGTGCTGAAGCCGTCCGGCGCGACCACCCTGCCTAGCGGCGAACAGGTCCTCATGGTCTCGGACGCCGAGCGCCGCGCGGCGGTCGCCCAGTTCATGCGCGGATAGCTCGTGCCGGCGCCGGGCGCTGCGCGAGATGCCGGCTCTCAGGTCTTGGCCGAGACCTTGCCGGCGCCGTCCGGCTTCTTGGCGGGCGCGTTCGACGCGCCGTCCTTGCCCTCCGCGGGCTTGTCGGGTCCGCCGCCGTTGGCGGAGCCCTGCTTGGATCCCTCGGCCGCCGCGACGGTCTCGCGCTCGCGCTTGCGCGTGCCGTAGTCGGTGCTGTAGAAGCCCTTGCCCTTGAAGTGCACCGCCGGGGCATGCAGCACCCGTTCCACGGGTACGCCTGTATCGGGATCGACGGTCAACGCATCATCACTGAACGACTGCTGCAGCTCGAATGTCGTGCCGTCGGGTCGTCGATACTCATAGATCGGCATTGGCAGGCCGATTATACGAGTGCCAACCGGCGCCCAACAGAGGCGCGCAGCGAGGCGACGGCGGCCGGCCGTCAGTCTGTCAACAGAGCGCGCGCACAGGCGATCCCGGCCTCGACCGTCGCCCCAAAGTCGCGCTCGGGCTCGGCGAGCATTCTCAGCGCAAAGCCGTCGGCGAGCGAGAACAGGATCTCCGCGACCGCCTCCGGGTCGGCGTGCAGGCGCAGGATGCCATCGCGCTGGCCCGCACGAAGCATGCCCGCGACCTGCTCGCGAGTGCCGCGCATCAGCTCCGCGTACTCCATGGCGATGTCTGCGTTGCGGCGCGACAGCGTGAACAGCTCGAAGATCAGGGTCACGAAGTCGGGGTCCTCGCGCACCGTCTGCTGCAGGTTCTGGGCCATCAGGTCGATGAAGGCATCGGCGCTCTGGGCTGTCGCGAGCTGGCGCTGGAGCATCTCCATACGCAGCTCGCAGTCGCGCCGCACGGCCTCCACCAGCAGCTGCTCCTTGGTGCCGAAGTAGTAGTGCAGCAACCCCCGCGAGACACCGGCCTCCCGCGAGACGTGGTCGAACGTCGAGCCGGCGGTGCCGCGCCTGGCGACGCTCCGCCGCATCGCCTCGATGATCCGCTGCGCCTTTTCGCCCGACAGCGAGCGAGCGCTGCCGGGGACAGCTGCCGGCGCGCCGTCGGGGCCCTGCGGGGCTGCCACGGAGCTGTCCGCGGTCACGCCACCCACGGTATATGCGTCCTTCCGAGCCAGGCGCAGGTCAGGAGGCCGAGGCGCCGGTGGGCGCGGGCTCGCTGGGCGCGGTGGTAGAGCTGTAGTCGAACTCCTCCTCGGCGCCAAACAGCAGATCCAGCACCTTGGAGCGCAGATCCTCGCTCAGGGCGATCGCGAGCACACCGGCCACCGCGAGTAGCAGCAGCGAGCGCCCGATCCCGCCGCTGCGGCGGCGCCTGGGCGGCTGGCGCAGGGCGCTCGAAGCCTGGCGAAGCGCGTTTGCCGCCTCCCTGAGCTCCCGCTGGAGCTTGCGATCCTCGAACAACGCCTGCGTCGCCGGCTTGCCGTTGGCCACGCGCCCGTACGCGTTCCGTGCCGCGCCATAGGCCGCGGCCAGGTTGGCGCGCAGCTGATCGTCCTCGACCAGACGCTGCAGGTAGCGATTGCGCTGAGCCGCCCGCACAGCTTCTCCGGCCTGGCTGAACCTATCCTTCGCTGCCATCTCCGCACCTCGTCTCTGCCGAAAGCTTTGCTGGTATTGCCAATATACCCGGCGCGGCGAGGCTGATCTGCGCCGCGGGTGAAGCACGGGCTGCGCCCATGCGTGCTCAGGCGTGCAGCGCAGCCTGCTCCTGGGCCGACGGGAACGCCCACGCCGCGCGCGTGGCGCGCTCCTGGCGGAACACCAACCGCAGCTGCTGAGGGGGTTTGAGCTGCGCGTGGTCGGGGCGAAACGTGGCGCACGGCTCGGTCTCCTGGAGGGCACAGAGGAGGTTGCGGCGAAAGTAGCATTCCTCACAGCTCACTTTCCGGTTTCCCTGTCTGCCCTGCGTGCCCGGCACCTGCCCCCCGAGTGATTCGAGATTGACCTGAAGCGGGCAGCATCAAAGCACCGGCCCCCCCGGGCCACAAGGGCAGTGCCGCGGAGCACCCCGCAAATCGCTAACAAAACGTCCGTTACCCGTAAATAGCCCCAGCGGCGTCACGATCCTGTGACAAGCGTGCGTTTCGTGTCGCTGTTTGCGGCACTACCGCCGCTCGCACGCGACCGCGTCATCATCTGCGCACATGCGCGTCCTCGTAACCGGCGCCTCTGGCTTTGCCGGCGCGCTGCTGATCCCACGACTGTGCCGCGCGGGGCACGAGGTGCTCGCGCTCGGGCGCGATCCCGCACGCCTCGCGCCGGCGCCCGATCCGGGATCCTCGCGCGCCGACGAGAACTCCGTGCAGCTCATCCGCGGCGACGTGCTCACGGGTGCAGGGCTGGCGCGGGCGATGGACGGGGTGCAGGTCGCCTACTACCTGATCCACTCGATGGAGCGCGCGGCCGCTGGCTCGGGCGCGTTCGCCGAGCGGGAGCGAATCGCCGCGCGCTCCTTCGCAGCCCAGGCCGTCCGCTCGGGCGTGCAGCGCATCGTGTACCTCGGCGGGCTGCTTCCGCGCCCCCGGGCCACGACCGGAGCCGCAGCGCGACACGGGGAGCAAGACCGGTCCGCACACGCATCCGCCGAGCTCCCGCTCTCGCCGCACCTGGCAAGCCGACTGGCGGTCGAGCGCATCCTGCTGGAGGCGGTGCCCGACTCGGTCGCGCTGCGCGCTTCGATCGTCATCGGCGCCCAGTCGCGATCGTTTCGCCTGCTCGTTCACCTCGTCGAGCGCCTGCCCGTGCTCGCGCTGCCCGCCTGGCGCCGGTTCCGCACGCAGCCGATCGACGCGCGCGATGTCACAGACATGCTCGCCGCCGCGGCGAGCGCCGAGGTCGGCGGGCGCTCACTGGATGTCGGCGGGCCGGATGTGCTGAGCTATGGAGAGATGATCGAGCGCATCGCGGAGCTGATGCTCGTGTACCGTCCCTCGATCGGGCTGGGGGTGAGCATGACACCCGTTACGGCGCGTCTGGCGGCGGCGATTGCCGGCGAGCAACCCGAGCTGGTGCTGCCCCTTTTCGGCAGCCTGCGTGGCGATCTGCTGCCGGCCGACGATGACGCGGCAGGGTTGCTGAACGTGAATTTACACTCCTTCGACTCGGCCGTGGAACGGGCGCTGGCGGAGTGGGAAGCGTCCGAGCCGCTGGCAGCGCGCTGATGCGCACTCGCGCACGGCGAGCCTGCGCTGTCGTCCGGCGGGCCAGCTAACGGTGAGAGCAGACGGCGGGTAGCACATGAGCGTGGTCAGCGCATCGACTGAGATCGCCGCCTCGCCGGCGCGAGTGTGGGAGATGGTGATGGATCCGAGACGGCTGGAGGAGTGGGTCACCATCCATCGTCGTCTCGTGCGCGCCGACGACCTCCCGCCTCGGGTTGGCTTTCAGATGGACCAACAGATCCATCTTCGCGGCGTCAATCTCCAGGTTCGCTGGACGCTCGTCGACTGCCGCGCGCCCGAGCGCGCGGTATGGGAAGGTCGTGGACCGGCGCGCTCACGAGCGCACACCGAATATGCCTTGAAGCCCGAGGGGCAAGGTACACGCTTTGACTATCGCAACGAGTTCCACGCCCCGTTGGGACCGCTGGGGGCTGTCATCAGCCGCGCGCTTGTGCGCGGAGTGCCAGAGCGCGAGGCCAGACGCACACTCGAGCGACTGCGCGAATACCTCGAGAAAAGTTCGTCCTAGGAAATTCGTGTAAGGTGATGACTCATAGGTGTGAGTTCGATCACATGAAACTAGTGAAGAGGATGAATCGTGACCGACTTCCTTGACGACAAGCGCCGAGAGATCAGCGACCGAATGCGGGAGCTCAAGGCCGCCGTGGATGAGTACAACCGTCTCGAAGCCGCCGCTTCCGCGCTGGCCGCCGTGCGCGGCTCGGGCTCGGGCTCCGCGAGCGCGACTCCGCGCCGTCGTGGTCCAGGACGGCCGCGCGGTTCGGGCACGCGCGCCAAAGCTGCGGGCGCCGCCACCAGGACCACCAAAGCGCGGCGCAAACCTGGCCGGCCCCCCGGCCGGCGCCGCGCGGGGCGACGTAAAGGCAGTGGCACGCGAGCCGCGCAGGCGCTCTCATTCGTGCAGGGCCAGCCCGGCATCACCATCCCCGAGCTGGCGGCGAAGATGGGCATCAAGCAGAACTACTTGTACCGCGTGCTGCCCGGTCTGGAACAGGAAGGGAAGGTCAACAAGCGGGGCCGCGGCTGGCACCCCAAGGCGTAAGCCCGCTTCCGCCTCAGCTGCCGGTCAGGGCGCGGTGTTAACGCCGCGCCCTAGCTGTTCCTAGATCAGCCCCTGGCTTTGCACGGTATCGCGCTCCTCGCACAACTCGGCGACCGACGCATCGACCCGGGCGCGTGAGAATGCGTCCAGCTCGAGGCCGCCGACGATCGACCAGGATCCGGCCGCGCACGTGCACGGGAATCCGCAGATCAGCCCCTCGGGTACTCCGTAGGAGCCATCCGAGGCGACTCCCATCGAGACCCATTCCTCACCCGTGCCGGCGACCCAGTCGCTGACGTGGTCGATCGCAGCGCTGGCCGCCGAGCCCGCGCTGGAAGCACCGCGCGCCTCGATGATCGCAGCACCGCGCTTGCCGACGTTGGGCAGGAACTCCTGCTCGATCCACGCCTGGTCGTCGAGCATGGTGGCGGCCTGCTCGCCGCGCACCCTGGCGTGGAACAGATCGGGGTACATGGTAGGAGAGTGATTGCCCCACACGCCCATGTGCGAGATCTCAGCCACGGGCACGGCGAGCTTGCTCGCGAGCTGCGCCACGGCGCGATTGTGATCGAGGCGCATCATCGACGTGAATCGCTCGCGTGGGATATCAGCGGCGTTGCGCATCGCGATCAGGCAATTGGTGTTGGCTGGATTGCCAACCACCAGCACCTTCACATCGGGCGCCGCGCGCTCGTTTAGCGATTTGCCCTGGACGGTAAAGATCTTGCCATTCTCGCCGAGCAACTCGGCCCGCTCCATGCCCTTCGTGCGCGGACGTGAGCCGACGAGCAGCGCCAGGTTCACACCGTCGAAGGCGTCATCGGGCTGATCGTGGAGGTCGAGCCCGGCGAGCAGCGGGAACGCGCAGTCGGTGAGCTCCATCGCGACGCCCTCGAGCGCAGACATCGCCTGCGGGATCTCCAGCAGGCGCAGGTCGATCGGCTGGTCGGGGCCGAGCAGCTGTCCGCTAGCGATGCGGAAGACGATGCTGTAGCCGATCTGGCCCGCAGCCCCCGTGACGGCCACGCACACGGGGGTCATGCGTTGACCTCCCTGACGTTGCCCGGACTGACTGCGGCGCGCCCCCGGAGGGCGTGCTGGATGACGACTCGGCGGCTCACGTTCATCTCCTCGGTGACGGTGTCATGGCCTGGCGGCTGTGTTAAATCGAGGGCGGGCGCTCATGTGATCGCCCGCTTGAGGCTGTCCTCTATCGAGCCGAGAAACTCCTGGGTGGTCTGCCACGGCTGATCGCGCCCCACCAGCATGGCGAGATCCTTGGTCATCTTCCCGGCTTCAACTGTTTCCACGCACACGCGCTCGAGCGTCTGGGCAAACTCGGTGACATCGGGGGTGTCGTCCATGCGCCCGCGCGCGGCAAGAGCCCGGGTCCAGGCGAAGATCGACGCGATCGGATTGGTGGAAGTGGGCTTGCCCTGCTGGTGCAGGCGGTAGTGACGGGTGACGGTGCCGTGCGCCGCCTCGGCCTCGACCGTTTTGCCGTCGGCGCTCATGAGCACGCTGGTCATCAGCCCGAGCGAGCCGAAGCCCTGGGCGACGGTGTCGGATTGCACGTCACCGTCGTAGTTCTTGCACGCCCATACGTAGCCCCCCTCCCACTTCAACGCGGCCGCGACCATGTCATCGATCAGACGATGTTCGTAGCTGATGCCCGCGACCTCGAAGTCCGCCCTGAACTCCGCGTCATAGATCTCCTGGAAGAGATCCTTGAAGCGCCCGTCGTAGCGCTTGAGGATGGTGTTCTTGGTCGATAGATAGACCGGCAGCCGGTGTTCCAGGCCGTATCGCAGGGATGCGCGCGCGAAGTCGCGGATCGACGCGTCGAGGTTGTACATCGCCATCGCGATCCCTGGGCCGGGGAACTCGTACACGTCGAGTTCGGTCGGCGCGCCGCCATCCGCGGGCGCAAATGTGAGCGTGAGCTTGCCCTCCCCCGCGACCACCAGATCGCTGGCCCGATACTGGTCGCCGAACGCGTGGCGGCCGATCACGATCGGCTTGGTCCAGCCGGGCACCAGCCTGGGAATGTTCGAGATCACGATCGGCTCGCGGAAGATCACTCCGCCGAGAACGTTGCGGATCGTCCCGTTCGGAGACGGATACATCTCCTTCAGGCCGAACTCCTTCACGCGTGCCTCGTCGGGGGTGATCGTCGCGCACTTGACGCCCACGCCGTGCTCCTTGATGGCGTTGGCTGCGTCGACCGTGATCGCGTCTTCGGTGGCGTCGCGATTCTCGATGCTCAGATCGAAGCGGCGCAGGTCTACATCGAGATAGGGAACGATCAGCTGCTCACGGATGTAGGACCAGATGATCCTCGTCATCTCGTCGCCGTCGAGCTCCACCAGCGGCCTGCGCACCTTGACCCTGCTCACGCCGCGCGATGCTATCTGCACGCCCCAGGCGGTAGGGGTCTCGCATCTGCTTCACTTCATGCATGGCCACCGTCTCGCAGGTCCAGCGCGAGCATGGCGCGCCGTGGCAGACGCACACGGTGTTCAACCAGCCGCCCCCGCTGGAGCACCTCGACGTGTACACCACCAACCTGCCTCTGGTCGAGGCGGTCGAGCGCGAGGGCGCCGGGTGGGTGCACGAGCGGGCCGCCGAGCTGGGGCGGTTCGTGGGCGGCGCGCCGCAGCAGTCCTGGGGCCGGCTGGCAAACGAGAACCGGCCGGTGCTGCGAACGCACGACCGCTACGGCAACCGCATCGACGAGGTGGAGTTTCACCCTGCGTGGCATCAGCTGATGCAGATGGGCGTCGAGAACGGGTTGCACTCGCTGCCCTGGACGAGCGATGAGCCGTGCGCGCACACCGCGCGCGCGGCGCTGTACATGACCGCGATGCAGGCCGAGGCTGGGTTCTGCTGCCCGATCACGATGACCTTCGCGGTCGTGCCTGCGCTGCGCGCGCAGCCGGAGCTGGCGGCGGAGTGGGAGCCGCGCCTGATGGCACGCACGTACGACCCCCGTTTGTTGCCGCCCGGCGAGAAGGCGAGCGCGATCGCGGGCATGGCGATGACCGAGAAGCAGGGCGGCTCGGACGTGCGCGCGAACACCACCGTCGCCACGCCGCTGGGCGCCGGCGGACCCGGCGGCGAGTACGAGATCACCGGTCACAAGTGGTTCTGCTCGGCGCCGATGTCGGACATCTTCCTCGTGCTGGCCCAGACCGAGGAGGGGCTGTCCTGCTTTTTGCTGCCGCGCATCCTGCGCGACGGCAGCCGCAACGCCTTTCACATCCAGCGCCTGAAGGACAAGCTCGGCAACCGCTCCAACGCCTCCAGCGAGCTCGAGCTGCACGGCGCCTGGGCTCAGATGGTGGGCGAGCCCGGCAGGGGCGTGCCCACGATCATCGAGATGGTCGGCCACACGCGGCTCGACTGCGTGATCGGGTCGGCCGCCGGCATGCGCGCGGGACTGGTCTCGGCGATCCACCACGCCGCCCACCGGCGCACGTTTGGCAAGCGCCTGATCGAGCAGCCGCTGATGCGCAACGTGCTCGCCGACCTGTGCGTTGAGTCCGAGGCGACGACCGCGCTCGCGATGCGCCTGGCGCGGGCCTACGACGAGGCAGACGCCGACGCGCGCGCGGGTGAGAACGGAACCGATGCCCAGCTGTTCAAGCGCCTGGCCACGGCCGCTGGCAAGTACTGGACGTGCAAGCGCGCGCCCGGCCACGCGTGCGAGGCTCTGGAGTGCTTGGGCGGCAACGGCTACGTCGAGGAGTCGGGCATGCCGCGCCTGTACCGCGAGGCGCCACTGGCCTCGATCTGGGAGGGGTCCGGAAACGTGATGAGCCTCGACGTGCTGCGCGCGCTGGCGCGCTCGCCACGCTCGCTGGAGGTGTTCCTGGCCGAGGTCGAACAGGCCCGTGGCGCCGACGCGCGCTTGGACGCGCGGGTGGAGGCGCTCAAGCGGCAGTTCTCGGACGCCGGCACGCTCGAGACCCGGGCACGCCGTGTCGTGGAAGCGATGGCGCTGTGCCTGCAGGGCTCGCTGCTCGTGCGCAACGGCGCGCCCGCCGTCGCCGACGCGTTCTGCGCCTCGCGCCTGGGCGCGGACGGCGGCCTCGAGTATGGAACGCTGCCGGCGGGCACCGACTTCGAGGCGATCCTCGAGCGCGGTCGCCCCCAGGCCGGCTGAGCGCCGGCGCCCGCCGGTCCCGTGCCGGCGCCTGTCGGCCATACCATGAGGGCATGGCGCCGCGCACCAATTACCAGCTCGCCCGCATCTTCGGGATCAGGATCGGCGTGGGGATCAGCTTCTTTGTCGTGCTGTTCGTCTTCATCTTCGCGGTCACCGGTCCGTTCCACGAAATGCTCGGCGGCTCGCGCACGACCGCCTACCTCGTCGCGGTGGCGTCGGTGCTGTCGTTCTTCGCCTCGTTGATCATGCACGAGCTCGGTCATGCGCTGGTGGCCCGCCGCAACGGCCTGCCGGTCGCCGGCATCGACCTGTGGGCGTTCGGCGGGATGACGCGCAGCGGCGAGCCGCAGACGCCCGGCGTGGAGTTCCGCGTCGCGGTCGCCGGCCCGCTCGTGACCCTGGCGGTGATCGTGCTGTGCACGCTGGCGGGCCAGCTGGCGACCAACAGCAGCCATTTCTTTGAAGCCGCGCTCGCCACCGGAGGAGTCCGGGCAAGCCCCGCGCTGGTGTGGCTGAGCTGGGTGGCGACGATCAACGCGCTGGTGCTGGTCTTCAACCTGATCCCAGCCTTCCCGCTGGACGGCGGCAAGATCGCGCGCGCCGCCATCTGGTGGCGCACGGGCGATCGCTACCGCGCGACCAACGTGTCCGGGCGCATGGGGCAGGGCTTCGCCCTGCTCCTCGGGTTGTTCGGCCTGTGGGGGCTGGCGAGCGGCAGCTCCGGCGGGCTTCTGGCGATGCTGCTGGCCTTCTTCCTCTATCAGTCGGCGAGCGCCGCGGTCGTGCAGGCGTCGCTGAACCGGCGCATCGACAACCTGACCGTCGCCGACGTGATGGATCGCGAGCCGGTCACGATCCCCTCGTCCTCGACCCTGCTGGAGGCCCACGAGCAGTTCTTCATGCGCTATCGCTGGCAGTGGTTCGCCGTCGTGGACCCGGCCCGACACTTCCTCGGGATCGTGCGCGGCCAACGCGTGGACGCCGAGATCGCGGCCGGTCGTCCCGCGCTCGCGGTGGCGGAAGTGCTCGACGATGAGGAGCCCGTCCGCGTCGATGAGGAGCAGCCGCTGGGCTCGCTGCTGGGCGCCGAGGGCCTGCCGCGTCTGGGCGCGATGGTGGCAGTCGACGACGAGGGGGTGCTCAAGGGCGTGGTCACGCTCGGGCAGGTGCGCCGGGCCTTGCGCCTGGCGACGTAGGCGCCGGCACGACCGGCCCGCGCGCAGCAGCCTTATAGAGTCCTCCGGGCGAGCATCCGCTTGCCAACGACCTCCCAGACATGCCAGCACACGACGTCTTGATCATCGGGGCAGGCCTCGCCGGCCAGAGGGCTGCGCTGGCGGCCGCGCGCGAGGGCGCCACGGTGGCGGTGATGAGCAAGGTCCAACCCGTGCGCTCGCACTCGGTGGCGGCCGCGGGGGGAATCAACGCCGCGATCAGCATCGACGACGACTGGCGCTCGCACGCCTACGACACCGTCAAGGGCTCGGACTTCCTGGGCGATCAGGATGCGATCGAAATCATGTGCGCGGAGGCACCGGCCGAGGTCATGCACCTGGAGCACATCGGCGTCACCTTCCATCGCAACGAGCGCGGCGAGCTCGACCTGCGCGCGTTCGGCGGCGCGTCGATGAAGCGCACCGCATACGTCGCCGATATCACCGGGCAGGCGATGCTGCACGTGCTGTACGAGCAGCTGATGCGACGGCATGAGACGGTGGACACCTACGAGGAGTGGTTCACCACCTCGCTGCTGCAGGACGCGGAGGGCAGCTGCTGCGGCGCCGTCGCCCGGGACGTGCGCAGCGGACGCATGGAGGCGTTCACCGCCAAGAACGTGATCCTCGCCTGCGGCGGCGCGGGGCAGGCGTACAAGCCGACGACCAACGGCCTGATCGTCACCGGCGACGGGATCGCGCTGGCGTATCGCATCGGCGCACCGCTGATGGACATGGAGATGGTCCAGTACCACCCCACCTGCCTGGTCGAGACCGGCATCTTGATCACCGAGGGGGCGCGCGGGGAGGGCGCGCACTTGCTCAACTCCCAGGGTGAACGCTTCATGCAGAAGTCCGCTCCCAACAAGATGGAGCTGGCCTCACGCGACGTGGTCTCGCGTGCGGAGCAGATCGAGATCGACGAGGGCCGCGGCGTGGGGCCAGACGGAAACGGCCTCTATCTCGACGTCACGGTCGTGCCCCGCAAGCGCACGCTGGAGGCGCTGCGCGAGATCGTCAGCCTCGGCAAGGACTTCGCCGGCGTGGACATCACGCGCGAACCGATCACGATCCGTCCCGGCCAGCACTACATAATGGGTGGGGTCAAGACCGACGTAGACGGGCGTACGCCGATCGAGGGGCTCTACGCCGCCGGCGAGGTGGCGTGCGTGTCGGTGCACGGCGGCAACCGCCTGGGCGCCAACTCGCTGCTCGACACGCTCATCTTCGGGCGGCGCGCGGGCGAGCACGCGGCGGCGCGCGCCGCCAGCATGGGCATGCCCGAGCCCGACACCGTCGCCGCCCTGCGGCGGGACAGCGAGCTGATCGAGTCGATCATCTCGCGCCCGCGGGAGGGCAGGCGCGTCTCGGAGATCAAGGACGAGCTCGGCGAGCTGATGAACCGCGAGGCGGCGGTGTTCCGCAGCCGGGAGGGGCTGGAGCGAGCGCGCGAGACGGTTGCACGCCTCAAAGAGGAGTCGGCGCAGGCCTGGATCGACGATCGCGGCACCGTCTTCAACCAGGACGTGCTGGGCGCGATCGAGCTCGGCTACATGGTCGACTGCGCCGAGGCGATCGTGCTCGCCGCGCTCGAGCGCACCGAGTCCCGGGGCGCCCAGTTCCGCACCGATTTCCCTGCGCGCAACGACGACGAGTGGCTCAAGCACATCGACATCTCGCTCAACGGCGACGGGCCCCGGGTGAGCTACTCGCCGGTCACGATCACCCAGTGGCAGCCCGAGGAGAGGAAGTACTAGTGGCCGAGGTGCACAGACCCGCGCAGCAGTTCACGCTGAGGCTGCGCCGTTATGACCCCGAGTCCGGGCAGGCGCCCTACTGGGACCAGCACACGATCGAGCTTGAGCCCCATCGCTCGGTGCTCGAGGGGATTCTGCAGGCGCGCGACCGCGTTGACGGCTCGATCGGTATCCGCTGCTCCTGCCGGCAGGCGATCTGCGGCTCATGCGGCGTGCGCATCAACGGCGCCCCCGCGCTGGCCTGCAACACGCACCTCGAGGCGGCCGCGCGGACCGGCAGCGACGAGGTGATCGAGGTCGAGCCGATGGGCAACATGCCGGTCCTCAAGGACCTGATCGTGGACATGGACGCCGTCCACTGGAAGAAGATAAGGCGCGTCACGCCGTGGCTGCTGGCCAAGCAGCCGGTGCCCGAGCGCGAGTACCTGGTGCCGCGCGAGAGCATGGTCGACGTCACCCAGACGATGGCCTGCATCCAGTGCGGCGCGTGTGTCTCGGACTGCCTGTCGATGGAGGTCGACCCCGACTTCATCGGACCGGCCGCGCTGGCCAAGGCATACCGCTTCGTCGGCGACCCGCGCGACGACCAGCAGTTGGAGCGGCTCAACGACCTGGCCCAGGACCCGCACGGGATCTTCGACTGCACGCACTGCTTCAACTGCGTCGATGCTTGCCCCAAGGATGTCGACCCGATGGGCCAGATCATGCGGCTGCGGCGCATCGCGACAAGCGATCACCACATCGTCGACCGCAACAACGGCCAGCGCCACGAGGCCGCCTTCACTGGATTGGTGCGCGACTACGGCCTCAACCACGAGGCCGAGCTGCTGTCGCGCTCCTACGGCGGCAACTCGTGGTTTGGCAAGTTCCACCCGGCAGCCGGCAAGGAGCTGCTGTCTTCGCTGCCGGTGGTCGCCAAGGGACTGCTGCGCGGCAAGCTCGATCCGCGCACGGCCGTGCTCGGCCACAAGCTGCCGAAGGCCGACCTGCGAAGCGTGCACCGGATCTACGAGCGGATCGAGGAGCGTGAGCAGCGCTACGAGCTGAACCTGTTCATCACCGGCTACGACGAGGACCTCGAGCCGGCTTCACCGCGCGACCGCTCCGGGTCGCCAGATCAGCCCGTCGCGCAGGCCGCGGCCGGCGAGGCAGCGGCTGGCGGCCCCGCGTCAGGCGAAGCCGACGCCGCGAGCGAAGGCGCGCCCGATCTCCCCTCGGCCAGCGCCGCCGCGGGTGCGTCCGGCGGCGCGGCGAGCGGCGCGTCCGCCGGTCCCGCCGCGGAGGAGTCGGGCGGTGCGGCGGGCGGCGGTGCGGCGGGCTCGAGTCCCGCCCATGGAGCCGGCGGCGGCGGCGAGCAGGGCGCGCCGAGCGAGGACAGCTCAGAGTGATGAGAGTCGCCTACTGGCCCGGTTGTGTGAGTCGCGGCTTTACCCCCGAGCTGCACGGGTCGATGGCCAAGGTGGCACCGCTGCTCGACCTCGAGCTGATCGAGTTGGATCGCGCCTGCTGCACCGGCGCCGGCGTGATCGCCGAGCACAACCAGGAGCTGGCAGACACGCTGAACGCGCGCACGTTCGCGCTCGCCCAGCAGGTCGACGGAGCCGAGCTGATGATCAACATCTGCTCGACCTGCCAGGGGGCGCAGAGCGAGTGCCAGGAGCGCCTGGACGCCAACGCGGAGTACCGTGCGCACGTCAACGAGACGCTCGCGGGCGAGGGTCTGAGCTATGAGAGGGGCCTGACCAACAAGAACTTCCTGTGGCTGCTCGTGGAGGAGATCGGGCTCGAGCGGCTGCGCTCGCTGGTCACGCGTCCGCTGTACAACCTCAGAGTCGGTCCCTTCTACGGCTGCTACATCGTGCGCCCGCGCGAGCGCCTGGGGATCGATCGCGAGCATCCCCGCGACCACTACCTGCACCAGCTAATCGAGGCCCTGGGCGGCACCGTGATCGAGTACGCCGGCATGCGCAAGTGCTGTGGTTTTCCGATCGTCACGATGAACAAGGAGGCGTCGCTGAGACAGGCCGGGCGCCACCTCGGCGACGCCGTCGACGCCGAAGCGGACTGCCTGGTCACCCCCTGCCCGCTGTGTCATTTGAACCTCGATCTGCAGCAGCCTCTGGCCGAGCAGACGGTCGGCCGCGAGCTCGACTTGCCGGTGCTTCACCTGCCTCAGCTCGTGGGCCTCGCGCTGGGCCTCGAGCCCGGCGAGCTGGGTCTGAACCGCCACATCGTGCGGCCGACCTCGGTGATCGACTGGGCAAGCGCGGTCGTCGGCGCCGCCGCCTGATCTGAACCGGCTTTGAGCTGCCGAGGCGGCGTCAGCCGGGCGACTCCGGCTGTCGCATGGGACGCCAGCCGTTGGGGCCGCTGCGAGATGCCACTTAGCATCTTCTGCTCCAGTACCGGCGAGGCGGGCCGGGTTGTCCGCGCCCGCGCCGCATAGGCTGAGGTGAGTGAAGATCGTCGCCGTCGTCGGCAACCGACCCCAGTTCATCAAGGCCGCGGCCGTTTCCGGGCTGCTTCGCAAACAGCACGAGGAGATCCTGGTGCACACTGGCCAGCACTACGACGACTCGCTGTCGCGCATCTTCTTTGCCGAGCTGGGTCTCGCGCGCCCGGACCGCGAGCTCGGCCTGGGCGGCGGCACGAACACGGCCCAGACCGCGCGCATGCTCGCCGCCCTGGGGCCGGTACTCGAGGAGCTGCGCCCCGACGCCGTGCTCGTCTACGGCGACACCAACTCCACGCTGGCGGGCGCGCTCGCGGCCGGACAGGCCACGGTACCGCTCGTGCACGTCGAGGCGGGCATGCGCTCGCACGACCGCACGATGCCCGAGGAGCTCAACCGCCTGCTCACCGACCGGATCGGCGCGCTGTTGCTGTGCGCCTCGCAGACCGCGACCGAGAACCTGCGCGCCGAGTCGGTCCCGGGCAGGATCGTGCTCGTCGGCGACGTGATGGTCGACGTGGCCCTGCGCCGCGCGCGCTCGGCGCGTGATGACGTGGACACGGTGCGCGCCCGCGGGCTCGAGCCGGGTGGCTACCTGCTGCTCACGGCCCATCGCGCGGGCAACGTCGACGCGCCCGAGCGCTTGCGCGCGCTGGTGGAGCTCGTGAGGGCGCTACCGATGCCGGTCGTGTTTCCGCTGCACCCGCGCACACGCGCGCGTCTGCTTCATGAGGGGATGCTGAGCGAGCTCGAGCGCGACACCCGCGTGCTGCTCAGCGAGCCGCTGGGCTACGGCGAGTTCAGCGCCCTGCTCGTGCACGCGCGGGCAGTGCTCACCGATTCCGGAGGCGTCCAGAAGGAGGCGTACCTTGCCGGGGTGCCCTGCCTCACGCTGCGCGCCAACACCGAGTGGGTGGAGACGGTGGCC
>VAWK01000074.1 GCA_005885515.1 Actinomycetota bacterium
TCCGCCACGATCGAGGCGGCCCGTCCCTTTTGCCAGACACACGCCGGGCGGCGAGGGGCGACGAACGGCGGCGGCACCTGCGCCCTAATGGCTAGTGCTTCCGCCTGAATGCGAGCGCGTGGGCCGACGTCGCAAGCGCTCCTGCAACGATGGCATGAGCAGGGACCTCCTCAGCTCAAGCGCGGATAGTCCGCGTAGGTGTTCAAACCATGGAGCTTGAGGAGGCCCCAGATGACAATCGTAATGGGACTTGACCAGCACAGAGCACAGATCACTGCGGAGTGGGTCGACACGGTGACAGGCGAGGTCTGCCGCTCGCGGGTCGCCCCGGCGCATCGCGAGAGCGTGCGCAGGTTCTTGGCGCGGTTTGAAGACCATGAGCTTGAGGTGGCGCTGGAGGCCACGACGGGGTGGCGCTTCGTCGTGGAGGAGCTGCAGCGAGTTGGCGCGAGCGTGCATCTGGCCGAGCCGGCGGAGACCGCCGCAAGACGAGGGCGCAAGAAGCGCGCGAAGACCGATCGCGCTGACGCGCGGCTGTTGCGCGAGCTGGTGATGGTGGGTCGCTTGCCGGAGTCGTGGATCGCGCCTGATCACATCCTCGATCTACGCGCGCGCGTGCGGTTGCGCCATACGCTCATCGACGAGCGGGGGGAGTGGCAGCAGCGGATTCACGCGGTGCTCTACCACCACGGCTGCCCGCACCACCACGGCATCGGTCTGTTGACCGGGACAGGTCGCGAGTGGCTTCAGAGCCTCGAGCTGCCGGCCACCGCGCGCGAGCAGGTAACGGTGGCGCTCCAGATGATAGGCGCGGTGGATGCTCAGGTCGCGCCGATGGACAAGGAGCTGCGCGCCTACGCCCGGCGCCAGCCAGGCTGCAAGGCGCTGATGGGTCTCTACGGGATCGGTCATCTGACCGCGGTCACGATCCTCGCCGAGCTCGGCGACGCAAGGCGGTTCTCCTCCTCGCGCGAGGCGGTCCGCTACTCGGGCCTGGACATCACCGTCTACCAGTCCGATCAGCGCCGCGCTCCCGGCCACCTCTCCCGCCAGGGACCACCCGCGTTGCGCTGGGCGCTATACGAGGCCGCCCAGTCTGCTCACCGCACGAGCAGCCCTGACCGCGATTACTACCTGCAGGCTGCCGAGCGACTCGGCGGGAACCGCGCCTGCCTGGCGGTCGCGCGCAAGCTTCTGAAGCGCAGCTACCACACCCTGCGCGAGCTCGGCGACGGGGCGCTTCAGCCCGCGTGAGAGCGGTCGTGCGCGCGCAGCCCTCACTCAATCCGATGCACCGCGGCCAGCTCCCGGCATCGTCCTGCCGCCACGTCCGCGTGGACGGCCTCCAACGACTGAGCGGCCGCCATGCTTACCCAGCGGGATCATCCCATCAACCATCATGTCGCCGGCCCGCCGCAAGGCAGGGTCGTGGACCGAGATACGGCTGGGCGCCCGCGCGCACATACCGAGAGATAGCGCCAGCACGGTGCCTATCAAGCGCTCCGCGCTCTGCTAATGGGCCGCGCTGCGGGTGACAAAGCGCCGCCGCCGGCGCTAACGAACACGAACGTCGAGGTGATCTGAAGACTCCCCGACGTCAATGAACCAACAACAACAAGCCCGCGCGCTTGACACGGGACCCCTGCACAGATACGGACGAGCCTCGAGCGTTTCGTGCGACGCTCGATGGACGCCTGCTTCGCTATGGCCAAGCAGGCGCGTCATCAGAGCGATGGTCGACTCCTGACCATCGCCCCAAGCGATCGCGTTGTACGAGTCCTGCGTACGCTCGCCTCGCCGCGGAGGCAGGGCTAACGCGAGTCTGCCGGTGCGACTTTGTGAGGCTTGGCAGCTGGGGTAGGATCGCGGCCGGAGAGCTAGGCTCACTCAAACGAGCCAGAGAGGAGCAACGGCCGCATGGATTCGATCAAATGCGCGAGCCAGTTTGTCGAGGCCTACAACAGCGGTGACTGGGACCGGCTGAAGGAATCATTTACAGCGGACGCCGTCTATGACGAGGTGGGCACCCGGCGGCGCCTTCAAGGCCCCGACGAGATCTTGCGCGCAAACCAGGGATGGAAGCAGGCCTTCCCGGACTCGAAGGGTAGTATCACCGGCGCGTTTGCCGACGACGGCGACGTGATGCTGGAGATCACCTGGGAGGGAACGCACACCGGCCCGCTGGAGAGCCCGCAGGGACTCATCCCGCCCTCGGGCAAGCACTTCGAGGTCAGGGCGTGCCAGGTCGTCAAGGTCGAACAAGACAAGATCACGGAGGACCGCCACTACTTCGACATGGTGAGCCTGCTAGACCAGCTCGGCGTGGCACCGGGCTAGCCGCCGGCTCAGCCAAGCATCCTTCGGCGCCCCGCCCTTGGCGGGGCGCTGGTCATGTTGCCCCCCGTCGCCCCAGCTCGAGCATCGTCAGGAACGGCTCCGGGCGCACCTCGATGCGCCCGACCTGTTGCATCCGCCGGTTGCCGATGTCACCGCTGGCGCGCGACTCACTAGCGCGCTCAACGATGACCAGCATCGGCACCGAAGCCCACGCGCTAGTGCATTCGGGTCGATCCGAGCGCGTCGGACTAACACTCGCGCTCCGGTTCTTGCGCGATGCGACAGCGACACGGATGGTGCCGGCCGGTGCCAAGACCCTGTTCTGGCCTGAGCGCAAGGCCGGGCCCGCGTCTGGGAGCGTCGTGCGACGCTCTCC
>VAWK01000073.1 GCA_005885515.1 Actinomycetota bacterium
CACGTACACGAGGATCGTGTCGTGCTTGGCAGGCCAGCGCCGCCGCGAGCGAGCACCGTAGTCGTACGCCCAGATGAGCTCGTTGAGAAAGCACTCGCGCCCGAACACCTCGTCGAGCAGCAGCTTGCAGCCGTGTGCCTCGCGATAGTCGATGTGTAGGTAGAGCGTGCCCTCGCGCGCGAGCAGCCGCCGCAGTTCCCGCAGGCGCGGCTCCAGAAACGCCAGGTAGTCGTCGAACTGGTCGCCGTAGGAGGCCTCGGCGAGCACATGCGACCGGTAGCGGCGCCCCTGAAAGCCGATTCGCTCGCCGTCCTCGGCGCGAACCGCGCGCAGCGTTCGGCGCGCCTGCCGCTTGCCGGTGTTGAAGGGAGGATCGGTGTACACGAGCTGAAACGACTCCGCCGCGAAGCGAGGCAACAGCTCGAGATTGTCTCCGAGCAGGATCTGGTCGCTTCCGAGCTGCTGCTGGAGGGACATCGCGCAGAGGGTATGCCCGCTCCCCGATGGAGTCGGACGCCACGCGGTAGAAGCCCGCGGCGGACCCAGCCCCGCTGCCCACAGGTGCCGCGCCTGCGCCGACGCCCGGGCGCCTGCCCGCCGGCCCTGAGGGTGGCGGCGAGGCCAGGTGCAAGCGCGATTGCAGCGAGAGCAGTTAACTGGCGCGGGAATGAGTGCGCGCACGCCAGCCACGGATGGAGAGCCACGGGCGCGTCGCTCTGGCCGGCGCACCTCACTGATCCTCGTGGCCCTGCTGATCGCGGCCTTGTCGGCGTTCTCTGCGCTCGGCTACGGCGAGAGCCTGGAGGGGGCCGACGGCAGAGCCGCGCGCGCAGCGGCCGCGACGGCCCGCAGCGCCAGCGCAGGGATCCCGGTGGCTGTGTTCATCGACTCTCGCCACCACGGACGGCGCGTCGCCCGGGACTTCCTGGGTCTGTCGTTTGAGCTCTCGAGCCTGCGCCAGATCGCGCAGTACGCGGGTAGCGGCAACCTGATCGGGCTGCTGCGCTCGCTGGGCCCGGGCGTGCTCCGCTTCGGGGGCGCGTCGGCCGATTCGCGGGTCGCGTGGAGCGACCCGGCAACCGCGCCGCCTCCGTGGGCGTCGGAGCTCCTCGACGCGTCCGACCTGCGCCGCCTGGCGAGACTCGCCAAGGACAGCGGCTGGCGCGTGCTGCTGACGCTCGACCTCGCGCACTTCGAACCGGCGTTGGCCGCACGAGAGACCGCCTCCGCACGAGCGGCCCTCGGAAAGCTGCTCGCCGGCATCGAGCTGGGCAACGAGCCCGACGCTTACATGCGCCACGGCCTGCGAGAAGCGCCGTGGACGTTCGCCCAATACGCACCTCAGGCGCAGGCCTACGCGGCCGCGATCGCAGCGCTCGCGCCCGGTATCCCGCTCGCCGGCCCGGACGTCTCAGGCTCGGCGGCATTCGCTGGCTGGGGCGGCGGCGAGGCCGCGCGGCTGCAGCCCCGGCTGCTGACCGGCCATCACTACCCGCTCGGCTGCCATCAAGCGCCGGCTCCCAGCATCGAACGGCTCCTGAGCGTGGCAACGCGGCGTGCGGAGGACGCCTCGCTCGATCGATACATGCGCGTGGCTCGGGCCGCGAGGGTCGGGTTTCGCCTCGACGAGACCAACTCGGTCTCCTGCGGCGGGCGAGCGGGCGTCAGCGACACGTTCGCCTCGGCCCTGTGGGCCGTGTCCTACATCGCGCGCAGCATGGCGGCAGGAGTCGCGGGCATCAACTTCCACGGCGCCGTGGCCAACTGTCGCGGTTACGCACCACTGTGCGCCCCTACCCCCGAACGCCTTGAAAGCGGCGCGCTGAGCGCGCGCCCGGAGTGGTACGCGCTGCTGCTCGCGAAGGCCCTGATCGGCGATCTGCCGGTGCCCACCAGGCTCGCCTGGCCAGGGCCGCCGGGTTCTCGCGCGAATCTGAGCGTCACCGCGCTGAAGGCCCCTGGCGGACGCCTTCATCTGGTCGTGGTCGACGACGACCCGCCGGGCTCGGCGCGCGTCCTGCTGCATCTGCATGTAGGCCGTCGCTACGGCGGCGCGAGGATCCTCGCGCTGACGGCGCCGTCGCCGACGGCGGGCGCGGGCGTGCTGCTGGGCGGGCGCAGCGTGCAGTCAGACGGTTCCTGGAGCGAACCGCGGACGCTTTCCCGCGTATCCAGGCATCGAGGCTTGATCGCGCTTGCCGTCGCTCCCTCGTCGGCGCTGTTGCTCACGCTGCGCTGATCACCTCGAGCCACTGATAGGCGCGCCCGCACAGCGCGCGCCAGTCGGCCACCGGCACCTCTCGCAGCGTGCGTACGGCGAACCCGGCTGGAGTGAGGAAG
>VAWK01000008.1 GCA_005885515.1 Actinomycetota bacterium
CGCGCCGGAAGCTGGTGCCTCCTTGCGGGTTTATTCACGTGCGACCTCCAGCCGGTGACGACGCAGAACGATCACGGACCAGGCTACGGCCTTCGCCCGGCAACATGCGGGCTCTCGTTCGAGCCGACCGGCGCTGCGTCCTAACCGCGCGGTCGGCCCGCCCCGCCGCGTGTCTTACGCGTCTACGCGTGCGCTGACTCCAGCAGCTCCGCCATTGTCCGGCTGACGAGAACCTCGCCGGCGAGCATCTCGGTGCGCGTGAACTCGAAATCATCGAGGTTCTCTTCGGTCCAGCGTTGGGCGAGCTCGCGCGAGGTCTCAGCCTGGAGTGCTTCGCGGAAGATGCTGATCGTCACGATCTCGCCGTCGCCACAGTCCGTGAACTCGTACGAAACGAATCCCGGCTGGGCGCCTATCTGATCTGCGAAGCCCTCATCGACCCGCCGCGCGAGTTCATCCGTCAACCCCCGGGCGAAGCGGTAGCGCCTAATGCTCGCGAACATTTCGCTGCTCCCTTCCTTTTGTGCCGAAGTACCTGACCCTCAGTCCACAGAGGCTTAGCACCCTTCTCTCTCGCCCGGGCTCGGGCACCGACGGCGGACGCGGCCGGACGAACCGCGGCCGGTCTCGCAAGCCTACTCCTCGTTCCCAGGAGCGCGACCCACGCTGCCGGCGACTACAAGTCCGGCAGTTGCGCAACGTCGGTTCTGGCGCGGGGAAGGGCCGGTCGTCTCACGTGCGGACGCCGTGGCGTCGCGGGGTGTGGTCGGTTCTCAGCGCACACCGGCTGCAGAGTGTCCCGTCAGGCCTCCCCCGAGCCACCGTCGCGCTCGCGCTCATGAGCCGCGCGCTTGGCTCGGAGTCGGTCGGGTCCGCGTTGTGCCACGGCCACGACCAGGTGGCCCATCTTCGGGTGCTCAGGCTCGAGATCGATGGGTAGGCCGTGACGTCGCAGCGCTTCGCTGCACACCGGGCCGATCGACGCGACGAGCATGAGCCGCGCGCGCTCGACCAGCGCGTCCGCGAGACCGAGCTCGCCCGCAGTCATGACCACGTGCTCTACTTGTCGCCGGCTGGTGAAGAGTACGATGTCCACGCCGCTTGTTGCGAGCCGCGACACCGCCTTCTGCAGTGGCCGCGGGTCATTTGGCGGCGCCCAGCGGTAGAGCGCCACGCGCAATACTTCCGCGCCGCGCGACTCGAGCTTGGTAGTCAGCTCCTCGTTGGTAACGCCGTACTCCAGGACCGCCACCCACAGACCGCCGACCGGGCCTGCGCGTCGATCGTGGCGAGGATCTCGCGCCAAGTGTTGGGCTCGGGCACGCTCACCTGGGGCGTGAGACCGAGCTTGCGCAGCTCGGCGATCGGCTTGGGCCCGCGCGCGACCATCATCGTGTGTGCAAGCGATGCGGCCAGGCGCTCGGGCGGGCAACGCTCCGCGAGCGTGCGCAGACCGACCCCGGTCAGCGCGATCACTACGTTGATCTCGCCGGCCTCCAGCTCGCGCAGCAGGTCAAGTGCCGCGTCAACTTGGAGCGGCACCTCGCGCATCGACGGGACCACCATCGACGCGCCGCCGTGACGGCGGATCAGGCTCTCCAGCTCGCCCGCTCGCCGGCTCTCGAACGCCATCACGGTCAGCCCACCGATGCCGCCGTCCGACGCAGGAATGGTCATCGACCGAGTATCGCGCCACAGCTGGGCCACACGCACCGTCAGCCGGTGAGTCGCGCGGCGCGCTCTACCTCCTGGGCTGTGATCTGCAAGACGTCTACTCGGTCGTCTCGATCGCCCAAGGACACGCGCCCGGCGATAGGAATGGTCCGCTACCGCCAAGAGCTGCTCTTCGGCCACTACGCCGACCCGACGCAGTCCCAGAGGTCTACGAGCTCCCCGCTCTGCTCGAGGCGGAGATGCAACGCGCTGGAGAACGCGGCAGCCGCCAGCCCGGCTGACGTGCACGCCGAGCGCTCCGACGCGCTGAGCCCCGCGACGCCAGCCGCGATCGGCTGATAGCCGCGAGTCTGGCGAGCGGGCGGACCCGCGGATGCAATTCCATGCGGAATAGTAGCCCAGGCGCCGAGCTCTTCGTCGATGCTCGCCGCCCACCGCAGACTTCCCTCACAGCCCAGGCCATCCGCGGTGATCGCGGAGTGCCCGGCGGCTGGCTACCGGTGCGGCCACGGCCGCCGGCGCCGCCGGGGTGCGGCGGGTGTCTCCCGAGGTTCTGGATGGAGCAGGCGCACGCCGACCAGCCGCCGGTGGTCATAGACGCGCTCGATCGCGTATCCGTTCAGCTGGAGCTCGCTGACGACTGTGGCCGGGAAGGCAATCCCGCCAGCGTGCAGCTCGGCAAAAGCGACCGGTTGGTCGCCGGCTTGGCGCAGGCGCTCCAACAGCCGCTGCTGCTGAGTGTCAGCGAGCGTCATCGTCCGGATTGTCGCCCTCCAGCGGGATTGGGCGAGCCTCGGGCGGCTCTGGCCGGCGGCGGCGCTAGAGGAAGATGCGCTGACGAGCGGGACCGGCGCAGGCGCTGTCGCTCTGGCGATAGGAGAAGCGAACGCCACACCGTTGGACGCGTGCAAGCCTCCGTCGACCCCGACTCCACTGTTGCTTCGCCACGCAGAGCGAGCGCGCGGAGGACCCAGCCTCGACATGCTCCTTTACGTCGACCACTACGTCGTGCGCCGCGACGCGAGGCCGGGTGCCGATTTGGCGTAGGGTTAGGCTCCGGCATTGTAGGCATGTGGACGTCATCCGACATGTCTGGGTTCGTGGGCAGAGGTGCAGCGACCCACTTTCGAGATACAGATCAGGGGCCACGCAGATCGTCGAGCGCTGATTTTGCGCGGTGAAATGGACATGGGCACCGCTGCCCAGCTCGATGGCGCTTTGCAGACCATTTGCTCTCATGGAGCGCGCGAGGTCGTCTTAGACCTTCGCGGGCTCGACTTCATCGACACCACGGGCCTCCGCACACTGCTTGCCGGGCACGATTTCTGCGCCCAACACGACTGCCAGTACTTCATCGATCCCACCCTGCCTCCGGCGGTGGAGCGCGTGTTTGCGCTGACGGGCGTCAGCGACCACTTCGGATTCAAGCGGTGCGAGGACTCGCCGGAGGACGTCGGTTGAAGTTGAGCACCGGAGCTGCGGAGACCGCGCTGCTCGCCCGCCACGACCCTCCGCTGACGCTTGCGCAGTACCTCGCCCTGCGTGGAATCGCCCACCTAGGGCGAGGCTGCGCGTGCCCGCCCCCGGGACGCGACGTGCTCGTCGATGTATTCGACCGCGTGCTGGGCATCGACCCCGAGCGCGCACGCCAGCTCGGAGGCGAGCAGCCGTCGCAAGCGCTGATAGAGATCGTCCTCTCTGGCTGAGAGCCCCGACTCGGTGGCGTGAACCGCCAGATCGCGGACAATAGAGGCCAGCTCGAGCACGTCGCCGCCCTTGAGCCTCTCCCGATAGTGCCGTTGCCGTGCCGACCAGTTCCCGAGCGCCGCGTCGGGCTCAGCCTCCAGCACCGCGACGATCCGGGCAAGTCGACGTGGACCGGCCACCGCGCGCAGGCCGACCGCGGCCGTGGACTCGCACGGCACCATGATCTTCAAAGGGCTGTCAACGAGGTCGATCTCCAGGTAGCCGCGCTCACCGCCCCCCAGCAGCCGCCGACGCCGACGGCTGACCACCCGGCCGGCGCCGTGGTGCGGATGGACCACCAGATCGCCCACATCAAAGCGCGGTGAGCCCTCGCCGGACTCTGGTTGCACCGCAATGATCTCCATGGTGTTCCTAACTTCCTAAGGCTCGCGCCTTTTTAAGTCCCGACGACCGAGTGTAGTCGGTGGTATCGACGAGGTAACCGTTTACGCTTCCACAACTGAGGCATCGCGCCGCGAGCCGACGGTGCGGCCTTGCTTGCGACTCTGCTCGAAAACGTCGTGGCAGCCTGCGTGCAACACCACGCTCCCGGGCGCCTTGAGCTGATCGCCCAGCGTCGGCGAGGAACCCTTCAGCTCGGTCCCGTCGCCAAGCATCACACTAACCGGCTCGTAGACACCGATGATCTCATGACAGTACGCGCAGCGCGGCTGCTCCAGTCGAGAACCATCCAACTTTGTTCAGACGGGCACAAGGGGGCGGACTACGGTCGTCGATCGGTAGTTTCACTTGCGCACTGGGTCCCCGTCGGGAGGCACGCAGGATCGCTAGATCAGCCGGACGTTGACGGCCTTGGGACCCCTTCTCCCCGACCTCGGCCTCGTAGGAGACCCTCGCGCCCTCCTTCTCGCTTCTCGTGCCTCAGCAGCTCGCGGCGCCGGGCAACCCGTGGTGATAGAGGACCGCCTGCATGCGCTGCTGCCACTCCCCGCGCTCGTTGACCAGCGTGTGGCGCAGCCGCACTGGACTTCCCCCGCTTCAGACGACACGGTCTCCGTGGAACCCGGTCCGCTCAAGTTGCCCGAGAACTACCGGGTGATCGGGTCGACCATAGCGCGCCCTTCGTGCGCAAGCCCACCGGGCAGGTCCTGCGCATCGAGCAGAACGGCCGCCTGACTGCGGCCACGACCGCGGCCAAGCGCAGGCTCGACGGCAGGGCGGGCGATCGGGCGCGCGAGCTACTACTAGGTGGCGGCGTGCGTGCGGTCACCCCGTACACAAGCGTCATGGGGTAGGCGTCGGCTGCATCTCACTGGATGAACTCCCGAGCCTCGGCCGGGGTGAGCCGGCCTCCCCGCTCAGTCAGCGCATAGTCGTTTGCATCGTTATGGCGCAAAGTCCGGAGATGCGTGATATTCCGATCGGCGCAAGGTCCAGAGACCGTGCGATTCTGACCGCAGGCATCTGAATCATGTGCTCATGCGTCATAGGTACCTGCTGCGGCATCCCGTTGGCTTGGGGATCCTCGCCGGCGTTGCCGTGATGGACGTGCTCGCGCTGGTCCTTTCGCGGAACTTGCCATCGGCAAGCTAGCGCTACGTCCGCACGATCGGCCTCTCGACGGCATCTCACCGGAACAGGTGAGCGTGTGAGGGCGGCGGCCCTCCAGCGATGCTCCGCACACGCGGCAGCGGGATCATCCGGCCTCCGGAACGAGGCCGACTCGCCCTGACCGAGCGCCTCAACGCGGAATCTGCACCTCCGGGAAGTTCACAACAACTATTCGCTTCGCCTAGGGCAGGCACGGCCTGCACAGGCCCAGGAGTGAGCGGACTACCCAGTCTGCTTCTCGACAGCCGCGAGGGCGCTCCGAAGCGCCGAACCCCACGCCCACTTGCCGATTGCGTGATTCAGGGCGCTGCCGATCCTGCCCTTCGGACCACGGCGGAAGCCGCGGTTGAGAACCATCTCCACCGCGCTGCCGCCGTCGCGGGAACTGGCGCGAAGCTCCCACGTGCTATCGCGCTCAAAGACGTTGGAGTCGAGCACCGTTGCCTTGACGGATCCCGGCTGGGCCCACTCGTACCGGCAGCGCTCCCAGAACAACCCGACGATCCAGGTGCCGTCGGTTACTTCTGCGAAGTTCTCGCCGCTGTCATGCACCTCGAGATGCTTTGCGCTCACGTTTGGCCACACGTCTGCGCGCCGGGGGGAGAAGTCGCGGGCGGCCTGAAGGACTCGCTCGGGAGGCAACGATGATTGGGCGGCCACCTCGATCCTCAGCACGCGGCGATGCTATCCCAAGTCCAGGTGCCCCGTTGCGCGCTGCCGGTCCTGCATCCGCATGAGCAATCAAGACGGTGGAATGATTGGATGATGGCATCGACCAACGTGGACCTCGTGCGCTCGATCTTTGCGACCTGGGAGCGGCGACTACAGCTCGGTCGCGTGGGCCCACCCCGAGGTCGAGCTCGTGATCGCTGCCGACGGCGAGGGGATCGTGAGCGTCACTCAGCAGTCACCAAAAAGAAAGAACCCCTGCGCGGCCATCATGGCTGGCAGGGGTTCGGTGGGAGGAGGGAGTTCACGACTCTAACGCTAAACCGCACCAATTAAGCCCCGATTTTCCTAAGCCCCGATTTTCCTGCACTTCGCACTTTGCGAGCAGTCCATACAGAAGGACCCTGGGAAAACGCACCAGGGCCCTTCTTTGCATCCGTGCCATGCTCTGCGGCGACGCACCCTCGCCTGCCTGCCCGATCCTCCGCCGCTTCCGGGCTACCCACCCGCGCAAGGCACCTAACCCCGGTCGGCCCAGATTTCCTCGGTGTTTGCGCGAACGAACTAGCGCTGCCGGCGGAGGGGGATCGCTGAGGTGGCTGGGGTTGGCGCTCACCGCAGGTTCCTGCGCTCGCTCAGAATGACGAGCAGCATGGCGACGACGACGGCCGCGAGCGCTACCCCTTCGACCGCGCCAGGAGATTCAACGAACAAGAAACCGCGATCACGACAATGACGACGCCTGCCACGATCGTTCGAAGATGCCCTCGCATGGGGCAAGCGTACTGCGGCCACACTGATCCACCGCCGCCTGGATTGCTGCCTATCGACTCGAGGACAAAGACGAGTGAAATAGCCGGCGCGATAACGAAGCCAAAGCTGAGCTCGCGATCTACGGTGGCGCTATCAACATCGCTCCTCACGAAGGGGTTCTTCTCTGTATACGGATAGCGGCAGGAGAAGTATCGTGTGGTCCGGTGCCTGCTTCGCGAACGAATGCGAGGGGGAGCCGCCGAGACGCCGGCGTTTCGTCCAACTCGATAGTGGCGCGGCCGACGACCGGCACGCTCGCTCACCCGTTCCTTGCAGAAGTCAGGGCAGGCAGGCCGACCGTGCTAGGAGCGCACACCACGATCCGAAAACCGCCACTCCGAGCGCGCGGCGGATATGCCTCGTCGGTGGAAGCGTCGTGCGACCAGCATAGGGCTGGTCTCATCGCGATAAAGCTCGCAAATAGCGGCATGGCGCCACATTGTGGCCAGCAGCATGCTGTAGTGCAAGCACTCAAGAGGGCTCGCTCACGCGCTCCCATCGGGGGTGAGGGCGGGACCACATGGAGGTTGCCTTATGGCAAGGCTCGTAGTCAAGAACGAACAGGGCGATGAGCTTCTGAATGAGCGCGTCGTCTGTAAGACCCTGGGCGATGAGCGTACCTCGCTACAGCTACTCGAACGCATGGTGCGGGCCATCGAGGAAGCCGAGAAGGAGAGGGTGCCGGTAGCGTAAGAAGAGCGACCGCGTCTGGTCGCGCTACTCGGGCTCGACGAGCTCGAGCGCGCCGAAGCCGTCGAGCGGGCGGTCGACGAAGAAGATCTCCATCGTGATGTCGGGCTCGACGTGGGCTTGGCTGAGGAACGCGAGCACATTGCGACCGGTGAGCCCCTCGATCGTCTGTTTGTAGCGCTCGGCCATGACGCGCTGGAAGTCCTCGCGCATCGCGATCACGCGATCGGGCTCGCCGCTGTCCATGATCGTCTGCTCGAGCGGGGTGAAGCCGCTGCCGCGCATGACCACGACGATGATGTCATCGAGCGCGTAGGTCTTGGCCCTCATCGGGCCGCGCCCGTAGTGATCGCGGAGGATACCGACGATGCTGGTCGAGATCGCCGATAGCAGATGTCCGCCGGCCAGCGCGATGCCGCTGGCGGCGGGTTTCGCGTCCACTTCAGCTACTGGTCGTCGCGGGCCCGCACCGGGCGTGGCTTTCGCATTCATTTTCAGTTACTCCTAGTCGGGTAGGCCGGGGTCGTGGAGTCGCCCGCCGACCATTGCTTCGCTTGCTCTTGTTCCCTCCTGGCCCGGTCCGCAAACCTTGCCGCCTCGAAAGCGCGGCCATGGGACCTAGGTGTAAGTCCCGAGAAAGTTGGTTCTTCGCGCGTCAACACGAGCGATCGAGGGCTTGTGGCTGAGGCTGAGTGTCTGCGCTGACAGTTGTGGTGCCAGAGCCAGCCGTCAAGGGCGGCGGTGCGCTCGTCGCCGTTGCGGTAGATCGCACCATAGGCCCATCCTGAGAGCATGGTGCGGATGAAGCACAAGCCTTGCCGTTGGTCTGAGGACGGTAGGCGCGGATCCCAAGGCGCGGCAGGGGATCGCGTGGAGGCGCTCGGCCACGATGCCCCATGGACGCCGGCAATAGACGCAAAAGACACATGGAAGCCCTCCCGTTGAGAGACGGGCGTATGGCGGCTGCGTTATCGACAGCACCTCCACCGCCGTCATCTCCGCCTCCCGGTCTCGAGAACGTCGCTCGGCGCTGTTCGTCGATCTCGCCCTCATCTGGAGGGATCGAGCAATCGCCACCGATGGGGCGGCGAGTCCTCTGTATGGCGCCGACGCCGGCTATCGGCTACAGGGACTTCCCGGGGGCCACAACGAGTTAGTTGGCCAAAGACAGTGGCTGTCCGTTACTCAGGGGGTCCGCGCTCCAAGCGTGGCCCCCGTCAGCGGAGCTGAGCATCGCCGCGAGCACGCGCCGCTGTCGGTCGGTCATCGACCCGATCGTCTTCTGCTCGGACACGGGGAGCTGGGCGAGGAGCTTGTGGCAGCGGGTCTCACCCCAGCGGCGCTGGCTGATCAGCAGGTCGGCCACCGCCATGCCGTTCGCCTCCCACGGGCAGTAGACGATCACCTCGGCGACGTCGATCTTGCCGGCGGCCACCCCGCGCTTGAGCTCGGCGCGGGCGAGGCGGATCTGGTTGGCACGTGCCAGGGCACGCATGTGCTGTGGACCGGCAGGGGCGATTGGCGCTGTCGCGTTCATGTATCCGTTCTCCCCGTTGGCGTCGCGTGGCTCCCGCGGCGCGCAGCATCGTTTGCTTGATTTCTGACGAGTGTGCGATCGCCATGACTGTGAGATCAGGCTTGCGAAGGAGTCGCGGCTGGCCCCGGTACATCACCCACCCAACGGTGTCTTTGGGGCGAGCCCCGGACGGTCATGTAGAGCGCAGTCCTCGACGCTACGCCAGCGCGAGTGGTCGGTCAACCGCGTGCTCGCGGTTCGTGCGGTGGAAGCGACTTCTTCTTGTTGCAGGAGGACTGGTGACGAAATGCACAAGTACCAAGGACAGCTTGAGCGTCCGGCGGGGACCGGTTTGCCGTGATTGCTGACTCATGTCCTCACCCGGCATGAGTCACCAAGGCACCAACCCCAACGTCGTCCAGGGGATGTCAGACGATTCGTGACCGCTTCGTGGGGGAAGCGGGCGTCTCGCAGGCGCCGACTCGCTTGCGCTCAGGACGGTGGCTGTTGCACAAAGCCGTCTGCGAAAACCTGGGCCGCGCTCGCTGTGACGGCCGCTGAGGGGGCTGAGAGCGTCGAGGCCGGGCAGGACGCGCCACGGCCGAGCACGAAGCTTCGGCTTTTTCGACCCCATCCTTAGAACGGCTCCAGTGAGCCGGCCGGGGGTTTATGCAACAGCCACGACGAGAAGCAGAAGCCAGAGGCGACGTCGGATCCCTTCCCCCATGGTGGGGT
>VAWK01000009.1 GCA_005885515.1 Actinomycetota bacterium
AGCGCTGGGAGGCCCAGTCGGCGTGTGGAATACTCCCACTGCGTCGGGGCGTGGCGCAGCCTGGTAGCGCGCACCGTTCGGGTCGGTGAGGTCCCCGGTTCGAATCCGGGCGCCCCGATTTTGCAGGGTAAATCACGGCCGGCGCGACCGGTCTTGCGACCGAGTTGGGCGACGCAGTCGAGGGGTCCCTGAAACGAAATCGGGCCCGGACCCCATGGGAGCCGCTGTTGCCGGCTGAGACGCTGGCAGGGTCCAACGCGTTAGGAGGATCAGCATTCCGTCAGGCCCGTCAGCCGCGTCACTAGCGACGCCCTCACTTCGCTCGACGCGCAAAACAATCGCCCACAACAGCAGCGCGAGGAAGGGCGCCGCGATCAATCTGCGCCGGCGTCGCTGCCTGCGCCTGGCCGCAGCCTCGCGCCGCTGCGCCTGGCGGGCTTCAACCCGGGCTAGCGGGGCCGAAACGGGCGATGGGTCAGACACCTCCGGCCGCGCTCTCTCACCAAGGCCGGGGGCAGACCGCTGCAGACCGTCCAGACGACAACGTCCGAAGCTCGATCGAGCGCGACACGACAAGGGAAAGATACCCCGGTCGCCGCAGAGCCACGTCCGTTTCCGGCTCGCCCGCACCGCAGGCGCGGTCAGCGGGCGGTGGGGCAAGACGGAGCTGCCGCCGGAGGCCGGCGTCGCCGCCTACGCGCGGGGTGAGAGGGGCAGGCTCACTGCGGCCCGCATCTACGACGACACGGACCCCCGCTCGGCGTGGCCACTTAGCTTCTCGTCGCAGCGGTGGTTGGGCTCCCTGTGCCGGGCTTGTCCCAGCCATGGAAGCGCGAACGATCCCCCGCGTCCCAGGCCTCGCGCAGGCCCGGGGTGCTGAGGTCCCAGTCGGGGCGAATCTCACGGGTAACGGCGCGCAGGTCGCGCCAGAGGTCAACGACCGATGGGCGCCCCCAGAACCAGTAGCCGTTGTAGATGCTGTGGATGACCAGGCCGGGCTTCAGAACGAGCGTGTGCGGGATCATCGGATCGTTCTCCGGATCGGTGTACTCCTGGATGTCGAGGTCCTTCTGGACGATGCGCCCCGGGTCGGAGAGGAAGGTCCACTGCGCGCCGAGTGACGCGCGGAACTCTTTGAGCTCGTGATCGGCGTCTGTCGAGATCGTGGCGATCTGTGTGTAGGCCACCGCGACCTTCGGGTAGAACGCGGCGAGTTCGTGGTGCTGCTGGTGCTCCTTCGGGCAGTAGTGGCCGCGCGCGAGCGTGAGGACCAGGGGATCGTCGCCCTGCAGCTCGCTGAGCTTACGAGGGGCTTTCTCGTGATCAGGCAGCTCGTAGTCCGGAAACGTGCCGCCGGGGACAATGTCGGAGCGCATGGTTGGACCGCCTTTCACTCGGTTGTGCGAGCGACCAGAAGCTGCTGGGCGCCGTCGATGTCGTAGGTCGCGCCCGCCTCGTCGAAGTCCATCTCGGCCAGCGGCGCGTAGTAGGGGCCACCTGCTGTCACCGTCACGTGGTCGATCGGTCCCTCGAGGTGTCCGAAGAAGGCCTCCAGGGCAGCCGAGTCGTCTGCATCGAACGTCGCCGTGCTCAACGCGCCGAGCTCGGTTGCCGCCTTCAGCAGCCGGTCGGGATTGCGGCCGGCCAGGATCACATCGGCTCCCTCGGCCCGTGCGCGCCTCGCCGTCTGCAGCCCGATGAAGGCGCTACCGCCGAGCAGAACGACGGTCTGTCCGAGCAGCTGCGGTTCCCGGTGGAAGCACTGGTGGTTGCGGTGGTCATGGCTCCTCCAATGGGTGGTGTTTGGCGCCGATCACCGGGTTGCCGCCCGCTGCCCTCCTCACCCCTCGAGGGTCGCCATCTGCGAGTACATCGGCGTCGCCGGCCGCGGCTTGTCGGCGATCTCCATACGGAGCGCCATCACTGCCGCGTCGTAGATCCCCGAGAAGCTTGGGAAGGGCTGGATCGTGTCGCTCAGCACCTCGAGCGGGACGTGCGCGCGGATGGCGAGCGTCGCTTGCTGCATCCACTCTCCGGCTTCGGGCCCGAGCGCGTAGGCGCCGGTTAGTCGCTCGCCGTCGCTGAGGAGCGTCAGGAACCCGTTGGATTCGGCGTAGGCGTGCGTGTAGGTGGCGGTCTTCGGCACCTCCGACACGGGCGCGGTGGCGCTGTAGGGCGCTTCGAGCGCGCCCACCGCCGCGGCCTGCGGATCGGTGTAGGTGACTCGCGGAACGGCTTCGTAGTTCGCCGGATGCGTATCGCCTGCGATGTTCGCCGCCACCACGTCGGCCTCGTACTCGCCGACGTGGGTTAGCGGCCAGATGCCGTTGACGTCGCCGATCGCCCAAAGGCGCTCGCCCGCGCGCAGGTGCTCGTCAACCCGGATCCCATGGGCGTCGGCCTCGACGCCGACCGTCTCGAGGCCGATCCCCTCGACGCGCGGGCGCCGGCCGGTTGCGACCAGCAGCCGGTCGCCGCGCAGCTCCGTATCGCCGTCGAACCGCAGGACGTACTCGTCGCCCTCGCGCCGCGCGGCGCTGGCGTGCATCCCGAGCATCAGCTCTATTCCGTCGCGGCGCAGGGCCTCGCTGAGCGCCTCGCCCAACCGCGCCGGCTCGCGGGGAAGGACTCGGTCGGAGCCCTCGACGAGCACGGTCTCGCCGCCGAGCCATCGCACGACCTGGGCAAGCTCCACGCCTGCTGAGCCGCCACCGAGCACAAGCAGGCGGCGGGGCACAGCCTTCATGCTCGTCGCCTCACGCGTGCCCCAGACGCCCTCGAGCTCACGGAGCCCGGGGATGGAAGGCACGATCGGATCTGAGCCGGTCGCCACGACGATGTGCTCCGCCGTGTGGCGAGCGCCGTCCACTTCGACCACGCCCCTGCCCGCCAGCCGGCCCGTGCCTCGCAACAAGTCGATGCCCCGGTCCGCCAGCCAGCGCTCCTGACCTGCGTCGGAATAGCCCGACACCATGAAGTCGCGCCACGTCAGCGCCGCCTCAACGTCGACCTCTGCAGTCGCCGCGGCCTCGCGTGCGCTATGCGCCGCCTCGCCTGGGCGGAGCAGGCTCTTGGAAGGGATGCACGCCCAGTAGGAGCACTCGCCGCCGACCAGCTCTCGCTCGACGATCGCCACGCGTAGACCGCGGGCAGCCACCGCCGCGGCGCAATGCTCGCCCGGGGCGCCGCCGCCAAGAACGATCACGTCGTAGTCGCTGGTCATGTCGGCAGTTCCTCACCGGCCCGCTCTGCCACCATGTACGCCGCGTACCAGTCGGGCCAGTTCTCGTCGCGCTGGCCGGTGCGCTTCTCGTGCTCGCCATGGGCGGCCTCCGCCCGCCTAAGGGCGCTCGCCAGGTCCGCGGTGGATCTGAATGCCGTCTCAGCTGCGTCAATCCGACCGGGCAGCCGCGTGGTGACCTCCTGCAGCAGCCAGCGGTTACCGTCCGGGTCGCTGAAGGTGGCGTACGAGCTGTAGCTCACGTGATCGGGCGCGGGCCCACTCACGCGACCGCTCGTGCCCTCGGGCTGGAACTGAGCACCCGGCGTCTCTGCGTGGAACACCTCGCTGACGTCGGCACCGTGGGAGACGAGCTCGTCGCGCGCAGCCTCAATATCGGAAACGATCAAATACAGGCCCTGGGCCGAGCCGGGCGTGGCCGATGTCATGTTCGTGCCGAACTGGATCGAAGCCCCCGAGCCGGGTGACGTGAACTGGACGACCCGGAATCCGTTATCGAAGGGGAAGTCGGCGTCGAGCCTCCACCCGAGGTTCCCGTAAAACTCCTTTGCGCGATTGACATCCGAGACTGGGATGACGACCACCTCCAGATTCATGCCGACCCTCCCGATGCCCGCGCTCCCACGAGCTTCGCTACTGCTGGCCTCCGCTGTGCTCATCTTGGCCTCCATCGATTAATGGCGCCATCCCAGGCCGACTCGGCCCCGCCACACCACACGCCGCAAGACGACCACAACGCCGATGCTGCGAAGCCAGGGCTGCGGAGGATTGGCATGAACCGGTCCTAGTCTCCCCGTCGGCCGCTCTTCGACCGAGGACGCTTCGTGGACAGTGACAACACTGTCCTATCATCCGGGCGGAAGTCAAGCCTCTCCGGCAAAGTCGCGAGAGAGCCTCCCGGGCGCGCTCCATGGTCCCGACCACGATCGACGGCCCGTTCTTGGTCGGGTTGGTCAGCGGTCCCTCCTGATCCTGCAGATCGGTAGGTTCGCCGCCCCCGAGTAGCGCCGGATTACGCTCGATTGGGGCAGATTTAGCTCGTTTGGGCACTGGATCGACCCGCGCCGCGAGCGTTCGTGCGAGGCATGTCTCGTGTGCATGGAAAGGTGCCTCGCGAGCGCCGGCTTCGGGCCGGGCGGAAATCGGGGGGATTTCACGGTTAGTGGCGGTTTCCGGCGGGTATAAGCCGCTCATCCGTCATCGGGACGGGCACCCAGCACGCCGAGTCAAGTGTCGGCGCGGGAGGGAGCGACATGAGCAAGACCGGTCGATGCGATCGCCCTACACGCCAGCGCACACGGCGTTTGCTGCTGGCTTTTCTGTCTGCGGCGATGCTGTCGCTGGCGGCGGCGTCGGGGGCGGGCGCGTCGACGTTCGAACGCCGTCCGGTGCTGTTCGTGCATGGCGTCGAGAGCGCCGGCTCGAACTTCGCCTCGCAGGAGATGCGATTTGAAAGCAACGGCTACCCGCACGGCTGGGTCGAAGCGCTCGATTACAACTCGCTCGCGGCCGCGGCGGAGAATTACAACGGCGAAGTCGAAGAACAGATCGAAAAAGCGATCGCCGCGCTCAAGCAGCGGAGCGGCAAGTCCCAGGTTGTGGTGGTCGGGCACTCCGAGGGCACCAAAGTCATGTACCACTACCTGGCCGAAACCGCAAAGGCCGCCGAACACCGCAAGAGCGTCGCGGCCTACGTCAACATCGATGGCCAGGAAAAAAACCCCGGCGTGCGCACCCTGGCGGTGTGGGCTGAACGGTCGGGGCCCACCGGACCCGAAGGCCGGCACATGGAAGGCGCCGAAAACGTCACCATGCCCGACATGACGCACGTGCAGTCGGCGACCTCGGCGCAGACGTTCATACAGATCTACAAATTCTTCAGGGGCACACTGCCAGGGCACGACATCGTCGCGCAGAAGGACAAGATCCAGCTCGCGGGCAAGGCGCTCGAATTCCCACAGAACACGGGGCTGGCCGGCGACACCGTGGAAGTCTGGCCGCTCAACTTCAACGGCGAACGGACGACCAAAACGCCGACTGCCTCATTCCCGATCACTGACGGTACTGAGGCCGGAGGCGCGTGGGGGCCGGTGTCGGCAAAAGCCGGCCAGCGCTATGAATTCGCGCTCGTGAAACCGGACGCCAAGACGCTCCACGTCTACATGGAGCCATTCGTCAGAAGCGACTACGACATCCGCCTGCTTGGCTCGATTCCGATCGAGGCCGAGACGGGCAAGTTCCCCGGCAGCTCGGGGGCCGTGATGATCCGGTACAAGGAGTACTGGGGCAATGAACCTGGTCAGAACGACGAACTGCTGGTCAATGGGCTCGAGGTGTGCACGCCGAGCCTGTGTCCGTGGGAAAAGAAGGTGAACGCGTTCTTTGCATTCAACTGGGAAGGCAAGGAAGAAAGCACGCTGAACGAAGAACCGGCACTGAGCAAGCTCCCCTTCATCCAAGCTGCGCAGGTTTACATTCCGGCTCATGAACCTCCCAACGCCACCGTGTCATATCAGCTGAACTCGCGCGGCGGCGGTGGACTCAGGACGCTGAACGTGCCGAACTGGGAAGGCGTGACCAACCAGGCGCAGATCTTCTGGAACGACTTCGAGAGCCTGAGCTTCTAGCCAGGCCGAGCCGGCTCCAAGCGTCGCTCGAGGACGATCGCGACACCCGACCGCGAGAAGTCCGTACGGCGCGACCCGGATCCCAGGCGCTGGCGCTCACGACGTGATCACGACTGCTTCGCGCGGCGGAAGCAGGCGTCTGCTCGGCATCGGTCGCTGCTGTCCGGCGTCGTCCTGAGCGACAGCGCCGGGTCAGGTTCTCGGCACGCTTGCTGGGCGACGGAAAGCAGCGGTGAAGGGCGTCGACCGTCGGCACCGAAATTCATCGGCCGCCTTGGGGAATACTCGCAGCTCACTGTCATCGTCGGTGAGCCGGACGGTTGACGTCTGACCCGACCGGTGTGGTCCCGGGCTGGTGACGAGCTGACTCAGATACTCGCTGTCGGCCTAGGCCTGACCTGCATTGGTTTTGTCGGGCGCCACCGCCCGAGGATCGCCGGCATGACTTGATAGGAGCGTGGCTTTCGCCCCCAGTGAGGTTTCTCCACCGGAGATCCGCTTCGCCGGTGACATCCAAACGAAGAGAGGATGCAGATGATCGTGATCGGGGCGAAGGATGGGGACCCGTGTAGCCTCGTTTCGGCGTCACGGCAAGCCCGGCAACCGTAGAGGCGAAGGCGAAGGACCTGGCGCTGCGGCGACTACGCGACCAGCTCGGCGAACGCGACTGGCGCTGGGAGGAGGGCCGGCTGCTCGCGCCTCAGTCCTTGGAGGTCAGCTCGTGGAGGAAGCCAGGGAAGCGGCCGGCGCCGAAGTCGAAGTAACGCGCCCAGTCGGGGACGATGCTGATCCGCGCCATCCGGTCGTAGGTTTCGCGGCAGGCCTCTTCGAAGGCGGCGAGCTCCTCGCCCTCCATCGACTTCGCCGCTGCCTCGAGGTACTCCGGCACCGGGCCGTCGACGACCTCGATCTCGGCCTCGCCGCGCAGCAGCAGGGAGCGCGCCGGGCTCGGGGTGTCGATCGTCAGCGCCACCCGCGGCCGGGCGCGGAGCGCCGCGAACTTCGGCGCGGTCGGGTGCGTCGCGACGACCACCGCCTGGCCGGTCCAGAGGAAGCCGATCGGGATCACGCGCGGCGTGCCGTCGACTCCGTCGTAGGCGAGGCGGGCGAGCGTTGCCGTACGCAGGATCTCCTCCCCGGCGTCGAGCTCGGCTTTCAGTTGGGCGGCATTTGCCTGGGTCACTTCGGTCCTCCTTGTCCGTCATCAGGGCTTGGGTTCTGCTCGAAATTCGCGGCGAAGGGCCGGTTCGCGGTGCGACGCAATACCGCTCGCCAACCAAAAGAGGATCAGGGGGCGCGGGGCTCGAAGCTGAACACCGCGCCCCCTGACTTCTCTGTCGCAATTGGATAGCGATTAGCTTAGGTCGGGGGGGTCAGTCGTGCGCTGGCGAGCAGATCCCGCTCGGGCAACCGATCCTCGTCGGCCACCAGTCGCAGCGTCGAGCCGAACGCGACCAAGCCCGGATCGAGGGCGGCACGCGAAACACCATCGAGCACCGGCCAAGGGCACGCGATTTCCGCCAGCGCGCGGCGAACCCGCGACGACGCACCATACGCCTGCATGGGGGAGCGTGCGGGACATGTAAGGCCAAGCTTCTCGCCGGGACCGTCGAGATGGACCACAACTACGCGGTAGCGGGCCGCAAACGGCAGCTCCGAACAGGTTGGCGATTCCGCATCAGAAAGCCAATCAGCGATCAGCCGCAGACAGGCGCAAACGCGTGAGCGCACTCTTAATCGGTAGGTCGCTGGTTCGAGTCCAGCCGGGCCCATGGCGGCGCCGCTACGTCATAGGAGCGCGCCTGCCCACGCGCCGCTTGAAGGGGAGGTGATGCTGGACCGCCGAGATCTACGCCGCAGTCGAGGCGCGGTCGAGCGCCGTGACGGCTGCTTTGCAAAGCCGAGCGAGCGTGCGGAGAAGCTGACCGGGCCCTAGCGCAAGGGACGAACGGATCAGGTCGAACGTGATCGGACCCTCGACGTCCGGGGTGCGGTCGTGGCCGCGCCGCTCTGGGGTGAACACGCGAAACTTCGCCGCGAATGCGTCCAAGTTCGGGCACCATGCCCGCGCGTCGACCCGGCTCCTCCCGGGTGGAGGAGCGCCACAGGGTCGCCGTCGCCGCATTCGTCATACCACGTGCGCACTCCACGCAGCTCGATATAGTCCGCCATTCAGAGTTCCTTTCGAGTGGTTCGTGCTCGGGTCGACCGCGGGACGCGCCGGAACTCATCGCTCACGCGCTCGCGCCTTCGGCCGATGGACTGCCATGTCCGTCCGCGTCGCACTGCGCGTCCCCTTGGCCGTGCGTGTCCGCGTCGCGGTGGGCGTGCCCCGCGCCGCGCGCTCCGGCGGGCGCACCGCCGGGATCGACCGCCGCGAGCACGACGGCGATCGCGCAGCTGACAAGAGCGGCGGCGACCCAGAACGCGAGGTGGTAGCCCGTGGTCAGTGCAGAGGCGATCGGATGCCCGCTCGCTTTCAACGCGTTGCTGCGCGACGTCGAGAGCGTCGCGAGCACCGCCAGCCCGAGCGCGCCGCCGACCTGCGCGGTGGTGTTCACGAGGCCCGAGGCGAGGCCCGCGTCCTGCTGCGTCGCGCCCGACATCGCGAGGTTCATCAGCGCCGGGAACGCGGTACCCGCGCCCAGACCCAGCAGCAGCATCGACGGCGCGACCTGGGTTGCGTAGTCCGCGTGCACCGGCGCGAGCGCGAAGACGACGAGGCCCGCGAGCACGAGCGTGAGGCCCGCGAGCAGCGCGCGGCGCGCACCGAGCGCCGTGAAGATGCGCTCCGAATACCGGATCGAGAGCGTCCCCATGGCGATCGTCACGGGCAGGAACGCAAGGCCGATTTCAAGCGCGTCGTAGCCGAGCACGCGCCGCAGATACAGCGCGCCGAGGAAGAACATCCCGAACATCCCCGCGACCGACAGGATCTGAATCGCGTTCGCCGCCGCGACCGGGCGCGAGCGGAAGATCCGAAGGGGCATCAGCGGGGTCGCCGCGCGCGTCTCGCGAGCGAGGAACGAGACCATCAGGGCGATCGAGCCTGCCCCGAGCAGCAGCGTGCTCGCCGAGCCCCAGCCCTGTTTCGCCGCGGGTCCCACG
>VAWK01000056.1:0-459 GCA_005885515.1 Actinomycetota bacterium
AACCCCGCCGGGTTTGCGTAATCCGGCTCGGGCCACAGGTTTCGAGGGTCGTTGACGGCGCCCCCCAACTCCAGCGGAACGTCGTGGTCGTACTCGTACCGTGACGGCAAGCCCCGTACGCCGTAGGCGGCCATGCTGGCGAACTTCTCCGGCTCCGTCACCGATACCGGCGGGCGAATCGTCGAGGTCCAGCCCGAGCGGCAGATGGTCGAGCTGATGCTCGCCTGCGTGACCGCTTGATTGACCGCGCCTGGCGTGCAGCGTGGGTCCGGGCGCGCGTAGAGCCCGGCGCCGATCGCGTGGCATGAGCTCGCCGGCGGCTGACGTTGCACGACGCTAGCGCTCGCGCTCGAGTAGACGAGACCGCTCGGAGCCAGTCGGGCGGCGTGCGTGCCGACGAGCACCAGGCCGAGCGACAACGCCCCGGTCGCCGCGGTGTGTAGCTGTGTGACCACGGTT
>VAWK01000056.1:491-2844 GCA_005885515.1 Actinomycetota bacterium
GCGCTGCACGGATAACCGACCCGCTGGCGGTCAAGCGATGCAGGGAGCACGATATGCGGCCGCTCCCCTTCGGCTCCCGCTCCTTCGGATCGGGTGGTCGGCCCGCCCTCGCTCGACCGCCTGCGCGCATCACGCCGGTGCCGCTCCGGCGGTGAGCACCCCGCCTATCGTTGCGGGGCGCGCGCGAGCGCGCCACTGAGCGCCTCGCACGTGGCCGCCAGCGCCTGTGGCAGGACGTGCGTGTCGGCGAGCACGGGCATGAAGTTGGTGTCGCCCTGCCAGCGCGGAACGAGGTGCATGTGCAGGTGATCGGCGATGCCGGCGCCGGCGACCTCGCCGAGGTTCAGGCCCGCGTTGAAGCCGTCGGGGGACATCACCTCTCGCAGCGCCCACATCGCCCGCCGCGTAAGCGTCATCAGGCCGAGCAGCTCGTCCTCGTCGAGGTCCTCGAGTCCAGCCACATGGCGATAGGGAGCCACCATGACGTGGCCGCTCGCGTAGGGATATGCGTTCAGGAGCGTAAAGCAGCGAGCGCCGCGCTCGAGCAGCGTCTTGTCCGGGTCCTCCCCGGCCGCGACCGCGCAGAACAGGCAGCTCCCCCGCTTCGGCCGGGTGACGTACTCGGTCCGCCACGGAGCCCACAGGGGCCGCCTGCTCACGGGACGGCTGGCAGTTGAACTGAACCCATCGGATCTCCAAGCACGAGCGCCAACGTGCCGGTCGATCACGGGCGCGCTGGCGAGGAGCCGCAGCCGGGCCGCCAGGGCCCGGCGACCGCTCGCGCCGCGCAGCATAGCGATCGCCCGAACCGTCGGCGGTAGCTGATCGCGTCCCGTCCGATGACGCCTGCCGTGCTCGGCACGCCGCCAAACGAGATGCGCAAGACTGTGGCGCGCGCCGGGTAGTGGTGCCAGGAGAGCGATGGGCGAAGACCGCGATGCGATCGAGCTGGGCGAGCCGAAGGCGCCCCCAGCCGCAATCCTAGGCACTCGCAGCGAGACCGAGCTCGAGCGCTATGACCGCAACCTCGACGAGATCCTCAGCGAGTTGCGTGTCGCCCTGCCGGGCGTGCAGGTGCTGTTCGCGTTCCTGCTGGTGGCGCCGTTCAACCAGCGTTTCGGCACTGTCAGCGCGTTTGAGCGGCGGGTCTACTTCGCGTCGCTCCTGTGCACGCTGCTCGCATCGATCCTGCTGATCGCCCCAGCGCTCGTGCACCGGCTCACGTTTCGTCTAGGCCAGAAGGCATACATCGTGCTCATCGCCAACCGCCTTGCGATCGCCGGATTGTCTGTGTTTGCCCTCGCGATGACGAGCGCGGTGCTGCTCGTCACGCACTACCTGTTTGGCGCGGTCACGGCGATCGTGACGACCGCGGTGGTGGTCATCTGCTTCGGCCTGATCTGGTTCGCGCTGCCACTTCATCACCGGCGCCTGAGGCGGCGGCCGCCCGCGTGAAGGCGACGCCGCGCGCTCCGGCGAGCGGCGCGAGGGCGTTCCCGCGCTCGCGCCGCTGCGCCCGGCGGCGCACAGAACACAGAGCGATCACACCTCCAGGTAGCGCAGCACGACGCGCCCCAGCATCAGCGCGTCGCCGTGCGCCAGCGCCGCCTGCTCCACGCGCCGGCCGTTGACGAACGTGCCGTTGGAGCTGCGGTCATCCAGGACACGGGCGCCCGAGGCGTCGTGGACGAGAACGGCGTGGCGACGCGAGACCGAGTTCTCGTCGAGGCGCAGGTCTGCCGCAAGCCCGCGGCCGATCCGCGTCACGTCTCGCTCGAGGCGCACCAGCAGCGTCTCGCCGGGCCCCTGAACCTCCAGATAGCGCCCGCGCTCGAGCGGCTGCGGTGTCTGCGCCTGGGCCACCGGGGTCGCCTCGCGGCGCACGCGCTCATCCAGGCAGGAGACCGCATCGACTCGCTCGGTGATGCCCTCCATGGCGGTCGGCTGCTCGGGCGGCTGGGGCTGAGTTGAGGCGGGCGTGGTCATGTCCTGGGTAGGACAATGCTAGTCGCGCGGCCGCAACGCGTAATAAGGAGTGCCTAAATTCACGCTCTGAGGCCCGGCCGTCGCCGGCCGGCCTGACGTACGCTAAAAGCGATGACCGCAGGCCCCTTCGCAGTCTCCACGCTCCTCGAGGCCGTGCTGCAACTGGGCCCGCTGGCGGTCATCGGCGCGCTATACGCGCGGCGCGTGCACACGCTGGCCGCCGCCGGGCACGCGCCAGCCGCCTGGCGCCGGGCGAGCTTCTATGGCGGTCTGGCGATGATCCTCGCCGCGCTCACGGGGCTCGACACGCTCAGCCAGGAACTGCTGTACGCGCACATGGTCGAGCACCTGCTGCTCGGAGATGTGG
>VAWK01000056.1:2854-13512 GCA_005885515.1 Actinomycetota bacterium
GCTGTTGATCGTGCTGGGCGTCACCGGGCCCGTGCTCGCTCCGATCCTGCGCATCGGGCTGTTTGATCGCCTGCGGGTGCTCGCTCACCCCGCGCTGGCCTTTCCGCTGTGGGCCATCGACCTGTACGTGTGGCACCTTCCGGTGTTCTATGAAGCGGCGCTGCGCCACGCCGGTGTGCATGCGCTCGAGCACGCGATGTTCCTGGCCTTCGGCGTCAACATGTGGATGTGCCTGCTCGGCCCGCTGCCCGCGCCGAGCTGGTTCACGAACCTCGGGCGGCTGCTGTACGTGGTCGCCGTGCGCCTCGCCGGTGCGATCCTCGGCAACGTGTTCCTGTGGTCGGGCACGGTCTTCTACTCGTTCTACGAGCACGCCGATCGCGCCCACGGCATCGCGCCGGTGGCCGACCAGAACATCGCCGGCGCGATCATGATGGTGGAGGAGTCGTTGCTCACGCTCGGGCTCTTCTGCTGGCTGTTTCTTCGCGCCGCGCGCGAGTCCGAGCAGCGCCAGGAGCTGTTGGAGTACGCGCGTGCGCATGGCCTCGAGCTGAGCGAGGCGCGCGCCGCCCGCGCGGTCGCGGCCGGGCGGGCGGCCGAGCTGCGAGAGCGCCTCGGTGCGGGCGCCGGCAGCCCTCAGCAGGGCTGAGCTCGACAACCGCCTGGGACGCGCCCGCGGCGCTGCTGCGATCAGCCGCCGGCGACGGCCGGCAGGATCGTGAGCTCGGCCCCGTCCGCCACGGGCGTCGAGAGCCCATCCAGAAAGCGGATGTCCTCGCCGGCGAGATAGACGTTCACGAAGCGGCGCAGCGAGCCGTCATCGTCGTAGATCCGCGCTCGCAGCTCCTCGAAGCGATCGAACAGTCCGTCCAGCACCTCCTGCACGGTGGCGCCGTCCACTTCCGTCTCAGCCGCACCCCCAGCGGCGGGCCGTAGCTGCGTGGGGATCTTCACCAGCACCGGCATCACACGGTCACCGGCACCGGCCTCACACGGCGGCCACGCCCTCGGGCACGGTGGCCTCGAAAGCCTCGATCGTGGGCGCGATCGAGTAGGTCGGGAAGGAGCCCCGCACCGCATCGAGCGTCTTGAGCCCGTCGCCGGTGATCAGCAGCACGACGCTCTCGTCGCGTTCGATCTCGCCTCGGTCGGCGAGCTTGCGCAGCACCGCCGCGCTGACCCCACCCGCGGTCTCGGTGAAGATGCCCGTTGTCTCGGCCAGCAGCGCGATCCCCTCGCGGATCTCCTCGTCGCTGACCGCATCGATCGAGCCGCCGGTACGCCGGGCCACGTCAAGCGCATACGGCCCGTCGGCGGGATTGCCGATCGCAAGCGACTTGGCGATCGTGTCCGGCTTGACCGGCCGGCACACCTGATGTCCGGCTAAAAACGCGCTGGCCACCGGTGCGCAGCCCTCAGCCTGGGCCCCGTTCATGCGCGGCAGCTGCCCGTCGAGCAGCCCGAGCTCGCGCCACTCGTCAAAGCCCTTGGCGATCTTGGTGAACAGGGAGCCGGACGCGACCGGAACGACGCAGCGATCCGGGATCTCCCACCCGAGCTGCTCGGCGATCTCGAACGCCAGCGTCTTTGAGCCCTCTGCGTAGTACGGGCGCAGGTTCACGTTCACGAATGCCCACCGCCGCTCGGCGCATAGCTCCGTACACAGGCGGTTGACGTCGTCGTATGAGCCGTCGACCATCACCAGCTTGGTCCCGTAGACGCCCGTGGCGAGCACCTTCTGCTCCTCGAGGTCGGCCGGGATGAGCACGTAGGAGTCGAGCCCCAGCGCGGCACCGTGAGCCGCGACCGAGTTGGCTAGGTTCCCCGTGGAGGCGCATGCGATCACCTCGAAGCCGAGCTCGCGTGCGCGCGCGGCGGCGAGCGACACGACGCGGTCCTTGAAGGAATGGGTGGGGTTGGCCGCATCGTTCTTGACCCACACCTCGCGAAGGCCCAGCCGCTCGGCGAGGCGGTCGGCACGGATCAGGGGCGTGCACCCGGCCGGCAGGCCGACGCGCGAGGCGAGGCGGCCCGAGGGTCCCGGCGGCCCCTCGGCGAGTGGCAGGAAGTCGGCGTAGCGCCAGATGTTCTGCGGTCCTCCCTGGATGCGCCGGCGCAGCTCACCGACGTCGCGACCATCGCGCTGGTGCTCGTAGACGGCCTCCAGGGGACCGAAGCAGCGCTCGCACACGTACAGCGCTTGCAGCGGATAGTGCGCCTTGCACTCCTTGCACTCCAGATGGGTCACAGCCATTGGGCTCCCTTCGCTCGTTTCTTCGCCTGTCACGGTGTGGGAAGAGCGCGAAGGCCCGCCGCCACACATCTGTCTGGAATTGGCACCTTCCCGTCGTGACATACGGTGGTTGCCGGGGCTTCGCAGGGCCAGTCCCTCCACCCCTCTGGATGTGTCCAGCTTTGCTGGCCGCGAGTGTAGCAACCGGTCCGGCAAACACACAAGCCAGGCGGCCGGTAACGGCGGCGCGCGCGCGGTGTAGGCGAAGCTGGTGCACACCTCCACGCGCGCGTACGACAGGCAGGACGAGCGGCTTCGCGGGCGGCGCCCGGTCGAGGCGCCGGCGGACATCGAGCCGATCTCGCCGCCGGCCAAGCGCCGCATGCTGATCATCGTCAACCCCTACGCCGCCACCGTCTCTGACCGGTTGCGCCATCTGGTCGTGTACGCGCTGCAGGGCCGCTTCGAGGTCGATGCCGTCGACACCGAGGCGTGCGGGCATGCGACCGAGATCTGCCGCGAGGCGGCCCACGAGGGCTACGACCTGGTCGTGGCCTTCGGCGGGGATGGCACCGTCAACGAAGCCGCCAACGGTCTGCTCGGCTCCTCCACCCCGCTCTGCTGCCTGCCCGGCGGGTCGGCCAACGTGTTCGGCCGCCTGCTGGGCATCCCCGGTGAGCTCGTCGACGCCACCGAGCACCTGCTGTCGCTCGCCGACGACTGGCGCCCGCGCAAGGTCGACCTGGGGGTCGTCAACGGCCGCTGCTTCACGTTCGCCTCGGGCCTCGGCCTCGATGCAAGCGTCGTGCAGCGGGTCGATGCCAAGCCGCACCTGAAGGCCCGCCTGGGTCCCTACTACTTCACCTGGGTGGCGACCTCCACGTACCTGCGGCGCTACCTGCGCAGCCCGTCGCGGCTGCGGGTGCACGCCGGCGGAGCAGCGCTCGAGGGCGTCACGGCGATCGTGCAGAACGGCCCCCGCTTCACCTACTTCCAGGATCGGCCGATCGACGTCGCCGAGGGCGCGTCGCTTGACTCGGGTGCGCTTGCCGGCGCGGTCCTGCACCGCGCCACCCTGCTCGGCATGCCCTTTCTCGGCTGGCGGGCGCTGTCGCGGCGCGCGCGCGTGGTGGATCACCGCCAGGTGACCGGGCTCGAGCGCTTCACCGAGCTGACCGTGCGCAGCGCCGACGCGCGGCCGTTGCCGCTCCAGGTCGACGGTGATTACGTTGGCGAGGTGAGCGAGGCGCGCTACTCGATCATGCCTCGCGCGCTGAACGTGGTGGCCTAGGCCGAGCCTCTCTCAGGCGGCGCCGCCGGGCGTGACGCGGTAGGCGTCGAACACGGACTCGATGTTGCGCAGGCGGGTGATCGCCCCCCTCAACCCGTGCGCGTCGGCGACCTCGATCACGAAGCGGTTCTTCACCATCGGCGGCGTCGACAGGCAACGCGCCTCGAGGATGTTGGCGCCGGACTCCGAGAACACGCGCGAGATGTCCTCGAGCAGGCGATGGCGATCCCAGGCGTCGATCTGGATTTCGACGACGAACGCCGTCGACTGGTCGCCGTCCCAGGACACGCTCGTGAAGCGCTCCGGATCCTTCCGCAGCAGCGCGACGTTGGCGCAGTCCTGCCGGTGGATCGTGATGCCGCGGCCCAGCGAGATGTAGCCGACGATGTCATCGCCGGGCACCGGCCGGCAGCACTTGGCCAGGCGCAGCATGACGTCGTCCACCCCCTGCACCCGGATTCCGTACTGGGAGGAGCTCTTGGTCGGGCGCCGGCGCGGACGCCCCACGCGCAGCAGGTCCGCCGCACTCGTCTCGCCGTCGGCGGCCTCGCCCTGCTTCAGGCGCTGCATCACCTTGTTGACGACCAGCTTGGGCGAGATCTTGGCTGCCCCGAGCGCGATGTAGAAGTCGTCGGCCTTGCGGTAACCCACCTCTCGGATCACGTCGGCGAGCAGCGCCGAGCCCGTGATCTTCTGCGCGGGCAGGCCCTGTTTGCGCAGATGCTCCTGCAGCAGGTCGCGCCCGGAGTGCTCGGTGTCCTGACGGGACTCCGCTTTGAACCACTGCTTGATCTTGTTGCGGGCGCGGGTCGTCTTGACCATCGCCAGCCAGTCGCGCGACGGGCCGCGCTCGCGCTTGGCGGTGAGGATCTCGACCCGGTCGCCGGACTGCAGCTCGTAGTGCAGCGGCACGATCTTGCCGTTGACGCGCGCGCCCACGCAGCGGTGGCCGATCTCGGTGTGTACCTCGTAGGCGAAGTCCAGCGGCGTGGCCCCGGCCGCCAGCGACTTGACCTCCCCTCGCGGCGTGAACACGTACACCTCGTCCTCGAACAGGTCGTTGCGGAAGGTGTCGATGAACTCGCGCGGATCCGAGAGGTCCTGCTGACAGTCGAGCATCGATCGCAGCCAGGTGAGCTTGGCGTCATCGCGGGGCCCCGACCACTTGACACGGTCGCCGCGCGCCGCTGTGGGCAGCTGCTTGTACAGCCAGTGAGCGGCGACGCCGAACTCGGCCATCTCGTGCATCTCGTGCGTGCGGATCTGGATCTCCAGGGGACGCCCCTCCGGTCCGATGACCGTCGTGTGCAGCGACTGGTACATGTTGAACTTGGGCATCGCGATGAAGTCCTTGAAGCGCCCGGGGAGGGGCTTCCACAGGGAGTGGATGACGCCGACGGTGCCGTAGCAGTCCTTGACCGTCTCGACGATCACGCGCATCGCGGTGAGGTCGTAGATCTCGTTGAACTCGCGGCCCTTCTTGGTCATCTTCGAGTAGATCGAGTAGAAGTGCTTGGCGCGGCCGGCGATCTGCGCGTGGATGCCGAGCTTGGCCAGCTCGTGCGTCAGATACTCGCCGGCCTGGCTCACGTAGCGCTCGCGCTCGTCGCGCTGCTGCGCGACCAGCGCCTTGATCTCCTGGTACTTGCGCGGGTGCAGGGTGGCGAATGCCAGATCCTCCAGCTCCCACTTGATCGCGTGGATGCCGAGCCGGTGCGCGAGCGGCGCGTATATCTCGAGCGTCTCGCGCGCCTTCTCCATCTGCTTCTGCTTTGGCATCGCGTCGATCGTGCGCATGTTGTGCAGACGGTCGGCCAGCTTGATCAGGATGACCCGTACGTCGCTGGCCATCGCGACCATCATCTTGCGGTAGTTCTCCGCCTGGGCCTCGTCGTGCGACTGGAAGGTGATCCCCGTGAGCTTGGTCACCCCATCCACGATGCCGGCGATCTCCTCGCCGAAGCGCTCGCGGACCTGCTCGATCGAGGCGCCGGTGTCCTCGACCGTGTCGTGCAGCAACGCGGCGCACAAGGTCTCGGTATCGAGCCGCATGCTCGCGCAGATGCGCGCCACCCCGACCGGGTGCACGATGAACTCCTCGCCCGACTTGCGCCGCTGAGCCGCGTGCTGCTCGCAGGCGAACGCAAACGCGTCCCGAACTCGCGCTCGATCGATCTCCACGGCGGCGTCGGCCGCGTGCTCGGAGACGATCGCGAACAGGTCGCCCAGCAGTCGTCGTTCGGGCTCGCTCAGCGCGGCGGCGGGGGGCAGCTCGCCCGCGTGCTCGATCACACCGACGCGCTCGCGTGCCGGCGCCTGGCCGGTGGGCTCGCGGTCGGGCGTGCTCACGCCGTTGGTCTCGGCGGCTGTCTCGGCAGCGAGCTGCCCCGCTTGCGTGCCGTCGGGATCCTCTGCAACCGCCATGGCCACAGGGTAGGGAACGGGCTCGGCGTATCCAAGCGCGCCCGCGTCGCGGTGGCGCGGGTCACGGCAGCGCGAACAGGACCAGCTCGTCCTGCTGCTCGGCTGCCGCGCCGATCGCAGCCGGCTCCAGCGGCGCCGGGCACGCGTGGCGCAGCACCAGGCGCGGCTCGGCCATGCCCGCCCATTCGTTTACCTCGAGCGCGAACGTGGCCTGCACCGGCACCCCTTCGTGCGCCGGTAGCCTCCCGCCGGTGCCGAACGCCACCGCGCGCGTGCGCGACCCGCGCGAGTGCACGCTGAAGCGCGCGTGCTTGCCTTCCCCCATCGGACGGCAGTCGTGAAAGCTGGCTTCGCTGACCATCAGCGAGACGGCGGGGTTGGCGCGCCCGAAGGGCGCGAGCGAGCGCAGCTCTTCGGCGAGCTCCATCCCCAGCTCGTCCCCTCCGACGACCGCGTCGACGCGCTCCACCGCGACCATGTCTGCCGCCGCGAGCGCGTGCTCGGCGTGCGCGCAGAGCGCGGCGGCGAACGGTTCCACCCGATCGCGCTCGATCTCGATGCCCGCGGCCGCGCGGTGGCCGCCGAAGCGAAGCAGATGCTCGGCGCACGCGCTCAGGCCGGCGAGCAAATCAAAGCCCTCGATGCTGCGCCCCGACCCCTTTCCTCCGCCTTCGCCTAGAGCGATCAGCACGACCGGACGATGGTGGCGCTCGCTCAGGCGCGAGGCGACGATGCCGATCACGCCCGCGTGCCATCCCTCGGCTGCCAGCACGTAGGCCATCCGCTCGCCCTGCTCGGCGAGCTTGGCCTCGGCCTGAAACAGGATGCGCCGCTCGAGCTGCCGGCGCTCGCAGTTCGCCCGGTCGAGCTCCGCCGCGACCTCGCACGCCCGCGCCTGGCTGTCGGTGAGGATCAGCTCGAGCGCAGCATCGGCGCGGTGCAGGCGGCCGGCGGCGTTCAGGCGCGGCGCCAGGGCGAAGCCCAGCGATCGCTCGCCGATGGCGCCCGGGCTGACGCCCGCCACGGACATCAGCGCCTGCAGCCCCGGCTTGCGCGTGGCCGCCAGCGCCTGCAGCCCGCGACGCACGAGGCTGCGGTTCTCGCCCACGAGCGGGACCGCATCTGCCACCGTGGCCAGCGCCACGAGATCGAGGTCCTCGCTCAACTCGCGCGCGTCACGGCCAACGCCGTGCCAGACGGCCTGCGCGAGCTTGTACGCGACGGCCGTGGCGCAAAGATCGGCGCAGGGATAGCCGCACAGCACGGGGTGCACGATCGGTGCGCGCGGCAGCATCCCGTCGTCGCGAGGGGCGTGGTGATCGGTGACGATGATCCGCATCCCCAGCTGTGTGGCCGCGTCCACCGCCTCGACTGCCGTGATCGCGCAGTCGACCGTGATCAGCAGCCGCGTGCCCCTGGCCGCCAGCCGCCGGACCGTGTCCTCGCTCAATCCGTAGCCGTCGCCGGCGCGGTCGGGGATGAAGGTGTCGACGTCGCCACCGAGCCGTCGCAGCGCCCGCGCGAGCACGGCGGTCGAGCAGACCCCATCGACGTCGTAGTCGCCATGCACGGTGATCCGCTGAGCGTCGCGAACGTGTTCGAGAACCAGCGTGACCGCCTCGTCGATGCCGTCAAACGCGCTCGCCGAGTGCTCCTCGGAGGCCGCCAGGAACGCCTGTGCGCGGCCGGGGTCGGAGAGCCCCCGGCGCACCAGCACCTGTCCGAGCGCGCCGCTCACGCGCAGGTCCCGCACCAGCCGCTGGACGTCCGCGGCGGGACATGCGGGGATCTCAAAGCGCGGCGCCTGCACGGCCTGCCAGCGTACGGTTCGCCCGAGACGGAACCGCGCGCTGGCGCGCGCTGCCTACGCGACGCCGCCGCTGCGCTCCCGGCGGATCCCCTCCAGGTACACGAGCCCCATGCCGATCAGGGCGCCAGGGACCGCATACAGCACGACCGCGATGTCGGTCGCCCTTTCACCGGGCACGCGCAGCGCGGACACCTTGATGCCGTAGATGATCAGCCCGACCACGATCGAGCCCACCAGCGACCCGATCAGCGCGCCCACGATGCCGCCCCAGAAGCGGTCCGGCAGCCAGATCGTGAAGTGCCAGATCGCCAGGCCCATGATCACCCAGCCGAGCAGGCCCATCAGCGCGACCTCCCGTGTTTGCGACGCTTCGCCGCAGCCGCGCGCCGGCGTTTTGGCCGCGCTTTGGGCGCGTCCTTCAGCACCAGGTCCTCGGGGGCCAGATCGGCCGCCGGGTCGCGGCCCTGGGCGGCCTCATCGGCGGCCTGCCCCTCCGCCTCGGCGTCGGGCTGGGCAACGGCGGCCTGCCCCCCGGCAGCGGCGTCGGGCTCGGCAACCACGGGCCGCCGGGCAACCCGCGTGCCGGCCGCGCCGCGATCGCTCCCGCCCGGCGCCTGCTCGACGTCGAGATCGCGCACCAGCTCCTGAAACTCGTCGCGCGAGATCTGCTGGCCCGGCTCCTCCGGCGCGATCAGGCTGCCACGCCGCGTGCGTCGGCGCTTGGGCCCGGGCTCCACGTCCTCCGGCGCGCCCGCCTCGGTCGTCGCATACGCCGGTACGTAGCCGAGCTCGCGCGTGATGCGCGCGCGCCGGCTGCGATACGCCGCCTCGCGCTCCTTCCAGTGGGTGAGCACCGGCGAGGCGATGAAGATCGAGGAGTAGGCCCCCGATGCGATCCCCACCATCAATGCGAAGGCGAAGTCCTTCAGCGTCGCGCCACCAAACAGCAGCAGCGCCAGCACCGGCAGCAGCGTACAGAAGCTCGTGGCCAGGGATCTGGTCAGAACCTCCGACATCGAGCGGTTCACGATCTGCGAGAACACGGCCCGAGGCATGCGCGGCACGTTCTCGCGCACGCGGTCGAACACGATGATCGTGTCATACAGCGAATAGCCGAGGATCGTCAGCAGCGCTGCGACGGTCGCGGTCGTGACTTCTCGGCCGGTGAGCGAGTAAACGCCGGCGGTGATCAGCAGGTCGTGCATCAGCGCGATCAGCACCGGGACCGCGTACTTCCACTCGAAGCGCAGCGCGATGTACGCGGAGATTACGAGCAGCGACGCGATGATGGCGATGATCGCGCTGTGGGCGATCGTTTTGCCGAACGTGGGCCCGATCGAGGTCGAGGAGAAGTTCTTGGTACCCGGGGCCGAGGCGGTGCCGAACCTCGTGTCGAGCTCGGTCTTGATCAGTTTCACCTTTTCCGGCCGCAGGGTCTTCGTCGAGATCTGGTAACCGGTGCCACCGATGCTCTTGTTGGTGAACTTCTGGACCTCGGCGTTTGAATAGCCAGCCGCCGCCATCGCCGAGGCCACCTGACCCTCGCTCACCGGCTTGACGAACGCGGTCTGGATGCGCGTGCCGGACTTGAAGTCGATCCCGAAGTTCAGTCCTTTGCCGCCGATCGCCAGCGCCCCGACGAGCAGGATCGTGCCCGATAGCGAGAAGAACCACTTCGAGGCGCCCATGAAGTCAAACGTCCACCCGCGCCGGCTGCGCCCGGCGCCGAGGGCCGAGGGCCGAGCGACGAGGCGCGACCTTCCCATCGCGCCGAGCGCCGCCTGCGTGGCGAGCACCGCGGTGAACAGCGACACGAGCGTGCCGATCCCGAGCGTGAACGCGAATCCCTTGACTTCCGCGGTGGCGAGCGCGAACAGGATGAACGCCGTCATGAACGTGACCACGTTGGCGTCCACGATCGCGGCAAAGCCGCGCTTGTACCCCGTAGCGATGCCGGAGATGATCGAGCGGCCGCCGCGGATCTCCTCCTTGACGCGCTCGAAGATCACGATGTTGGCGTCGGCCGCCACGCCGATGGTCAGGATCAGGCCGGCGATGCCCGGCAGCGTCAGCGTGATCGGGATGAGCTTGATGAGGGCGAAGAAGTAGATGCCGTAGATCACCAGCCCGCCCACGGCGATCACGCCGAGCACGCGGTAGAACAGCACCAGGAACAGGCACACGATCGCGAAGCCCGCGATGCCTGCGATCAGCCCCTGATGGAGCGCCGTTTTTCCGAGCGTCGCCGAGACCTGGGAGCTCGAGATCTCTTCGAGCCTCACGGGCAGCGCTCCCGACTGCAGCTCGTTGGCCAGTTCCTGTGCGCTCGTGATCGTGAAGCCGCCCGAGATCTCCGAGCCGTTTGCCGCGTCGATCCCTTCGGGATACTGCGTGTAGTCGATCGACGGCAGCGTGATCAGCTGGCCATCGAGAGCCACGGCGAAGTGCTGTAAGGCGGCTTCCTTGGGAACGCCCGGCAGCTGTGCTTCCTGCCCGCGCTGCGCGATCTGCTTCGTGACACGTTCGAACGTGCGCTTGCCGGACGAGTTGAAGCCGAAGGTCACGTTCGGCTCGCCGTTGCCGGCGTTGCCTTCGTTGAAGCTCTGCTGCGGATGCGTGATGTCGGCGCCCGTGAGGACCGCGTTGTCGTTCAGCACGTACCAGCTTTCGGGAGAGCGGTTGAGCACCTTGCCGCTGGTCGATACGGTCGCGGTCGATTGCACGAGAACCGTGCCCGGGTTGACACGCACGGCCTTCACGACCGCCCCCGCCGGAGGTTTGTAGTCGGCGTACAGGTTGGGTTCGGATTCCTCCGGTCCGCGCAGCACCCTTCCGTGCTTGGTGTCCAGGAGGTACCAGGTGCCGTAGATACAGCCTTTGACCTGCGCGGGCGTGCAGCC
>VAWK01000056.1:13626-63688 GCA_005885515.1 Actinomycetota bacterium
CAGATCCGCTGGGCCCGATCACGTTGGGCTCCCAGTCATAGAAGTACAGCTGCGCCGTCCTGCCGACCTCCTTTTCGGCGCGCGCCGCATTGCTCACGTCAGGCAGCGCGACCAGGATTTCGGCGGCGCCCGAGCGCTGGATTTCGGGCTGCGCGACGCCGAGCTGGTCAACCCGTTTGCGCATGATGTCGATCGCGCGTTCGAGCGATTCGGTGTCCACCTTGGACCGCGCGGTGGGCTTGGCCTCATAGACGAGCTCCACGCCGCCCTTCAGGTCGAGCCCCAGGCGGGTCTTTTTCGCCTTCACCGCGCCCGGGACGCCGACGACCGCGAACAGCAGCGAGACGATGATCAGCCCCGCGACGATCAGCAGGATCAGGGCGTTGCGGCGGCGGTCTGACATCGAGTGGCGAGCGCCCGCCGTCGTCGTCATAAGCCGGGAACAGGTCCGCCTTGGCGCTCGCGGCGATGTCCCGTTCCCCGCTCACCTGAACCGGCACCTCGAGCGCGCGGACCCCCCACTCGAGCACCGTCTTTACCGGGTCATCGCCATTTTCGAACTGCAGGCCCAGCACCTGCTCGACGCGCTGGCCGATCACGTTTTCCTCCTCGAGCCCAGTGAAGGCGAACGAGTTCTTGCCGCACCCGATCACCCTTCCCTCGCCGTCGCACACGAAGAACGCCGCGTCCGGCGCGGGGTAGTAATCGTCGAGCAGTTCGAACAGAAACGCGAACCCGCACTTCGCGCAGCCCTTGCGGCTGCGGGTGAAGCCCAGGTTGCGGTCGAGCTCGCTCGTGCGATGGCCGCAGTTCGGGCAGATGAACGGGTGCGCCATAGTCCTACAGACTACGAAAGCCGCGCCGTGAGCGGGACCGCTCGCGCGGACGCCGCCCGAGCCACCGGCGCTTTCGGCGTGGAGCGAGCGCCGGCCCGCCCGCGCTGGCGCAGGCTCGCTCAGAACAGCGATGGACCACCCGATGGCGGCGCCTCCAGGCCGAGGTGGGCGAACGCCGCCGGGGTGGCGGCGCGCCCGCGCGGCGTGCGCTTGATCAGCCCCTCGGTCAGCAGGTAGGGCTCGTACACGTCCTCGAGTGTGTCGGGCTCCTCGCCCACGGCGATCGCCAGCGTCGACAGTCCCACCGGGCCGCCGTCGAACTTCTCGCAGATCGTGCGCAGGATCTCCCGGTCGAGCCTGTCCAGCCCGCGCTCATCGACCTCCAGCATCTCGAGCGCGCGCTCCGCCGCGGCCGCCGTGAGAACACCCTCGAGGCGCACCTCCGCGAAATCGCGCACGCGCCGCAGCAGCCGATTGGCAACGCGCGGCGTTCCCCTGCTGCGCGCGGCGATCGTCTGCGCGCCCTGCTCCTCCAGCTCGACCGCGAGGATGCCCGCGGAGCGGCGCGCGATGACCGCGAGCTCCGCCACCGAGTAGGGCTCCAGGCGGGCCTGGATCCCGAAGCGATCGCGCAGCGGCGTGGTCAGCAGCCCCGTGCGGGTGGTGGCGCCGATCAGCGTGAACGGCGGCAGCTCCAGCGTGACCACGCGCGCCCCGGCTCCCTGGCCGATCGTGATCGGCAGGCGCTGATCCTCCATGGCCGGATAGAACGTCTCCTCGAGCGCGCGCGGCAGGCGGTGGATCTCGTCCACGAAGAACACGCTGCGTGGCTCCAGCGCCGTCAGGAACGCGGCGACGTCGCCCTTGCGCTCGAGCGCCGGGCCGGCGGTGTGCACGAACGGCACCTCGAGCTCGGCTGCCACGATGTGAGCAAGCGATGTCTTGCCCAGGCCCGGGGGCCCGGCGAGCAGGAGGTGGTCGAGCGCGTCCCCGCGCGCGGCGCATGCCTCGATCGCCACCGCGAGTTGCTCTCGCAGGGAGTCCTGGCCGACGAACTCGGCCAGGCGTCGCGGCCGCAGCGAGCGGTCGAGCTCGTCCTCGGCGACGAGATACGGGGTCTGGATGCGGGCCGCCTCGGGCGTCATGACTCCGCCCGAGCAAGACGCAGCGCGTCGGCGATCAGCGCCTCGGCGCTGTCTCCGTCGGCACCGCTCAACAGCTGCTCGGCCTCGAGCGGCGCGTAGCCCAGCTCGAGCAGACCTGCGCGTGCGAGCTCGCGCGGGCTCGACGGCGACCCGTCCTCACCGCGGCGGGCGGCGATCGGGCCGTCCGGCTCCTGGACCCCGCCCGCGACCGCAACCTTCTCGCGCAGCTCGACGATGATCCGCTCGGCCGTGCGCTTGCCGATCCCGGGCACGGCCTGGAAGCGAGCCGCTTCGCCGGCCGCGATCGCCGCGGTCAGGTCCCGGGGTGTGCCGCCCGAGAGGATCGCGAGGGCCACCTTGGGACCGATCGCCTGCACGGACAGCAGCAGCTGGAACAGGTCGCGCTCCTGCTCGGTGTGAAAACCGTATAGCGACAGCGCGTCGTCGCGCGCGATCAGGTGCGCGTGCAGCGTGACGCGCTCGCCCACCTGCGGCACGTGGCGCAGCGTCTCAGCCGAGACGGCGGCGCGGTAGCCGACGCCCCCGCACAGGATCACGACGTGATCCGCACGCCTGGTTGCGACCTCGCCCCGCAGCAGCGCGATCATCGCAGCGCACCCGCGGACGCCCGCGAGGAGGGCATGCGATTGGCGTGGCACACGGCGACCGCGAGCGCATCCGTGGCGTGGTCGCTGGGCGGACCCTGGGCCAGCCCGAGCAGCATCGTGACCATGCGGGCGACCTGCTCCTTGCCGGCGCGCCCGCTGCCGCACACCGCGCTCTTGACCTGCTGCGGGGTGTAGCTGGCGCACGGCACGCGCCGCTGCCCGGCCGCGAGCATCGCGGCGCCGCGCCCCTGGCCGACGGCGAACGCGGTGCGCGCGTTCTGCCCGAAGTAGAGCTCCTCGAGCGCCACCGCATCGGGCTGGTGCGCGAGCAGCAGCGCATCGATCCCAGCGTGGATCTCGGCCAGGCGGGCCTCGGCCGACATGCTCGCGCTTGTCTCGATCACGCCTCCGTCGAGCGCCAGCAGCCGCTCCTCGCCGCTCGCGGTGCGCTCGCGCGCGATCACGCCGTAGCCCGTGCTGGCGAGGCCCGGATCGATGCCCAGGACGATCATTGCCTGTGATTCTGCGCCGGCCGCCGGACGCCTGCCTGCCTTACGCTGCGCTGGCCATGCCATCGCCGCAGATCGACTTCGCGGGGGAGGGACTGCTCGACGGGCTCGAGGGCGAGCAGCGTGCGGACCGCCTGGTGCTGCTCGAACGGCTGGCCGCCGAAGGCGTGACGGTCGCCGAGCTGCGCCGCGCCACCGCCTCGGGCACGCTGATGTTCCTGCCCGCCGAGCGCGTGATCGGCGGGCATCTGCGCTACACCGCCGGCGAAGCTGCCGAGCGCACCGGCCTGGAGCCCGACGTGCTGCGCGCGATGCGCGGCGCGATGGGCTTGCCGATGCCCGCGGAGGAGGAGGCGATCTACACCGAAGAAGACCTCGAGGCGATACGCACCGGCAACATCGCAAGGCAGGCGGGAATCCCTGACGAGGAGATCCTCGAGCTGATTCGCACGCTCGGCCGCGGCCTTGCGCCGGCCGCGGAGGTGATGCGCTCGCTCGCGCTGAGGCTCGTGATCGCGCCGGGCATGAGCGAGTACGAGCTGGCGCGCCGCTACGCCGACACGGTCGCGCAGCTGTCGCCGACGATCGGCCCGCTCGTCACGAACCTGCTCACCGTCCAGCTGCGCCAGATGGCCCAGAGCGAGGTCATCACCGCCGCCGAGCGCAGCGGCGGCAGGTTGCCCGGTTCGCGCGAGATCGCCGTGTGCTTCGCGGACCTGGTCGGCTTCACGCGCCTGGGCGAGACGGTGCCGCCGGAGGAACTCGGGAGCCTGGCGGTGCGCCTGGAGGCGATGACCACGAGCGTCGTGCAGGCGCCGGTGCGCCTGGTGAAGACCATCGGCGACGCGGTGATGCTGGCGAGCACCGAGCCCGCTCCGCTGCTCGACGCAGGCCTCTCGCTGCTGGACGCCGCCGACGCGGAGGGAGAGGACTTCCCCCAGCTGCGCGTCGGATCGGCGCTCGGGCCGGCGCTAAGCCGCGCCGGCGACTGGTTCGGACGGCCCGTCAACCTGGCCAGCCGCATCACGCAGATCGCCCGTCCCGGCAGCCTGCTGGCGGAGCGCGAGGTGCGCGAGTCCGTGCCCGACGCCTACCGCTGGTCCTACGCGGGGGAACGCAGGCTGCGCGGCGTGCGCGAGCCGGTGCCGCTGTTTCGCGCCCGACGGCTCGATGACCGCGGCGCGCAGTCGCCCGCTTGAGGCGCCAGGACGCGGCGCGCTCCCGCGCGCGTGCTGGTTCGCCGCGGCGAGCGACCGGTGGGTCTACGCCGCCGAGCTGGCCACGCGCTCCAGCACCTCGCTGGGCACGTCGAAGTTGGCGTGCACGGCGCCCACGTCGTCTAGGTCTTCCAACGCCTCGATCAGCCGCATGAGCCTCGCCGCGTGGCTCTCGTCGATCGCTGCCAGCATCGACGGGCGGTAGGTCAGCTCCGCGCTCTCCATCTCCACCCCGGCCTGCTCCAGCGCCATCCTCACCGCCGCGAAGTCGGCCTGCTCGCAGATCACTTCGAACACGTCTTCATCGATCGCGACGTCCTCCGCCCCCGCGTCGACCGCGACCATCAGCTCGTCTTCGGAGTAACGCGTGGCGTCGATCACGATCGTGCCCTTCTTCGCGAACAGGTACGCCACCGAGCCGGGCTCCCCCATGCTGCCGCCGAACTTGGAGAAGGCGTGCCTGATGTCAGCGCCGGTGCGGTTGCGGTTGTCGGTGATCGCCTCGATCAGCAGCGCCACGCCGCCGGAGCCGTACCCCTCGTAGATGACGGCTTCGATCGCGTCGGCCTCGCCGCCCTCCCCCGTGCCCTTGGCGATTGCGCGCTCGATGGTGTCCTTCGGCATCGACGCTTCCCTGGCCTTTCGCACCGCGTTCTCGAGCGTCGCGTTGGCCGCGGGGTCGCCGCCGCCTTCGCGCGCGGCGACCGTGATCGCGCGCGTCAGCTTCGAGAACTGCGCCCCCCGGCGGGAGTCAACGACGGCCTTCTTGTGCTTGATGCTGGCCCACTTGGAGTGCCCCGACATAGCCGGAAGTCTACGAATCCCCGCCCGCGCCTACGCGGCGCGAGGACCCACCGCGTGGCGTTGCCGCCCACCTGCCAGCACGGCGGCGGCGGCGATCATTTCAAGCCGCCGCCGCCACATAGGATTCATCGCCCGTGCGCCGCCTCGACCCCGACATCTTCAAGGCGTATGACATCAGGGGCATCTACGGCGAGCAGATCGATGGCGACGCGGCCGAGCAGATCGCGCGCGCCTTCGCGCACGTGCTCTGCGGCCTCGCCGGCAAGCCCGTCGGCGATTTGCGCGTCGGCCTGGGGCGGGACATGCGCCTCAGCGCCCCCGAGCTCGCGTCCCGCTACCGCGAGGGACTGCTCGACGCGGGCGTGCACGTGCTTGACGCCGGAGAGGTGGGCAGCGAGATGCTCTACTTCCTCGTCGGCTCGCGCGACCTGGACGGCGGCCTGATGTGCACCGCTTCGCACAATCCCAAGGCCTACACCGGCGCCAAGCTCGTGCGCGAGGGGGCGCTCGCGCTGTCGGGCGACGCGGGCATCCAGGATGTCCGGCGCGCGATCGAGGCGGGGATCCCGAACCGCGCCGGTGCCAGCGGCGATCGCGGCACGCTGCAGGAGCTCGACCTGTACGAGGAGTTCCAGGCCGACGTGCTGGGCTTCATCGACCCCGCCGCCGTGCAGGCCGCCGCCGGCGGCCTGAAGCTCGTGGTGGACGGCGCCAACGGGATGGCGGGTCCGATGGTCGGCCCGCTGCTGCGGCGCCTCGGCCTCGAACCGGTCGAGCTGTACTGGCGCCCCGACGGCAACTTCCCCGATCACGAACCGAACCCGCTGCTGCCCGAGAATCGCCGCCTGATCGTCGATCAGGTCACAGCCGCCGGCGCGGATCTGGGCATCGCCTGGGATGGCGACGCCGACCGCTGCTTCTTCATCGACGAGCAGGGCGCATTCGTCGATGGCGACTTCCTCACCGCGCTGCTGGCCCGCTCGCTGCTGGGCAAGGCCACCGCTCCTGGGGAGGCGATCCTGTATGACGTGCGCGCTTCACGCGCGGTGCCCGACAGCGTTACAGACGCTGGCGGCGTCCCGTACGTCAACCGCGTCGGCCACGCCTTCTTCAAGACGCGCATGCGCGCGGAGGGCTCTCTGTTCGGAGGCGAGGTCTCCGGGCACTATTACTTCCGCGACTTCTACTGCGCGGATTCGGGCACGATTCCCGCGCTGCTGATCCTGGAGCTGCTCGCCAGCGAGCGGCGGAGCCTGTCGGCGCTGCTGGCGCCCTACCGCGAGCGCTACTTCATCTCCGGCGAGATCAACTCCGAGGTCTCCGACCAGCAGGCCAAGATCGAGCAGATCGCGGACCGCTACGCCGACGCCGAGCAGAGCCGGCTCGACGGGATCTCCATCGACTATCCCGATTGGCACTTCAACGTCCGCCCCTCGAACACCGAGCCACTGCTGCGCCTGTGCCTGGAGTCGCTGATCTCCGTCGAGGACATGCGCCGCCGTCGCGACGAGGTGCTGGCGCTGATTCGGTCATGAGCGAGCAGGCGGAGCGCGAGCAGGCCGAGCAGGCGCTGGCTGCCGCCGCCCGGGCTGGCATCCACCGGCTGGCCATTCCCACGCCGTTCCAGGTCGGGCGCGTGAACGCGTACCTGATCGAGGACTCGCCGCTGACGCTGCTGGACTCCGGCCCCAACTCGGCCAAGGCGATGGACGAGCTCGAGCAGGCGCTGGCCGCGCGCGGGCACGCCGTCGAGGACCTCGAGCTGCTGATCGTCACCCATCAGCACATCGACCACTTCGGGCTGGCGAGCATCCTCGCGCGCCGCTCGGGCGCCGAGGTGGCCGCGCTGGACCTGCTGGCGCCATACCTGGCGCGCTTCGGCCAGGAGGCGGAGTCCGACGACCGCTTCGCCGAGGCGATCATGCTCCGTCACGGGATCCCGGCGGACGTGGTTACGGCGCTGCGCGCCGTGTCGGGCAGCTTCCGCGCCTGGGGCGCGGCCGTGGAGGTCAGCCGGCCGCTCGCCCACGGCGCCGAGCTGCCGCTTCGCGACCGCACGCTGGAAGTGCTGCACCGGCCCGGCCACAGCCCTTCGGACACCGTGTTTCTCGATCGGTCTCGCTCGATCCTGCTCGCCGCCGACCATCTCATCAAGCACATCTCCTCGAACCCGCTGCTCGCGCGGCCGCTGGCGAGGAGCGCGGAACCCGTCGACGCGCCGCCGCCGGCGGACGAACGTCCCCGCGCCCTGCTCACGTACCTGGCTTCGCTGGAGCAGACCCGCGCCATGGAGCTGTCGCTCGTGCTGCCCGGACACGGCCAGCCGATCGTCGACCACGCCGCCCTGATCGACGAGCGCTTCCGCCTGCATCGCCGCCGCGCCGAGAAGATTCGGGCGCTGATCGCCACACGGGCCGCGACCGCCCACGAGATCGCGCACGAGCTGTGGGGAAACGTCGCCGTGACGCAGGCTTACCTGACGCTCTCGGAGGTGCTCGGTCACCTCGACATGCTGCTCGCCGAGGGTCGCGCAGTCGAACGCGAGAGCGGCGGCGTGGTGCGCTTCGAGGCCGCCTAGCGCTCCTGCTCGATCTCGGCGATGTGCCCGACGTTGGCGCGGTCGTCGTGCTCGCGGCTGGCCTCGGTGTCGAACCATGCGTCGAGGATCTCCTCGAGCTCCGCCGCCGAGGTCGAGCGCAGGCTGAGCGCGAGCACGTTGGCGTCGTTCCAGCGCCTGGCGCCCGCGGCGGTGGCGGCGTCGGAGCACAGCGCGGCGCGGACCCCGGGCAGCTTGTTGGCGGCGATCGACGCCCCGGTACCCGTCCAGCAGCAGACGACCGCCTGCTCGGCGAGTCCGTCCACAACCTCGCGGGCCGCGGCCTCCGAAGCCCACGCCCAGTCCTCGCGCTGGTGCTCGGCCAGCGCCCCGTGCAGCGCGACCTCGTGGCCGCGCTGGCGCAGGCTGGCAGCAATCGTCATGGCGATGCCCGTGCGCTCGTCGGCGGCCACTGCGATTCGCATGAGCGCAGTATGGCCCGATGAGGCGCGTGCGACCTCGCTTGCAGCGCAGCATCGCGCTGCCCGGCCGGGACGCGCTGACGCTACGGTTGGCCGATGGCCGGGCCTCCGGGCACGCAACCGCCGCGACGGTGGCGCCCGCGACTGCATTGGGAGCTGTTGCTGTGCGGCGTGCGCGGCCATCGCATCGTGGGCACCGACGCTGCCGCGATTCGGCCGGCGGACGCGCCGCTGGTGCGCGAGGACGCCCATGGCACGCGCTGGCACCGCTGCCTGCGCTGCGACAGCTGGCTGCCGCTGCCGCCGCCCGCGCATCCGACGCGTCCGTCTCCCCCCGAGCGCTCGGAAATCGAGCTGCCGCTTCGCGGCCGGGCGCTGCGCGACAAGATCGTGCTGCGCCTGATCGCCGTCGATCGCGGCTTTCACGTGGTGGTGCTCGGCGCGCTGGGCGCGCTCGTGCTCGTGTTCTCGGCCGACCGGGCCACGCTGCGGCAGACGTTCTACAAGGTCGTCGCCGACCTCCAGGGAGGCACCGTCGCGGGCGAGCCGCACGCCCGCCACGGGCTGCTGCACGAGCTCGACACGCTGTTCACGACCTCCTCGTCGCACCTGCACCTGCTGGCCGCGGTGCTGCTCATCTACGCCGCCGTCGAGGGCATCGAGGCGGTGGGCCTGTGGTATCAGCGCCGCTGGGCCGAGTACCTCACGTTCGTGGTCACCGCATCGCTGCTGCCATTCGAGCTCTACGAGATCGCCAACCGGACGACCGTGTTCAAGGTCCTGGCGTTCATCGTCAACGTGGCCGTGGTCGTGTATCTGCTGCTGGCAAAGCGCCTGTTCGGCCTGCGCGGCGGCGCGGCCGCCGATGCCGCAGAGCGGGAGCGCGACTACGGCTGGGAGGCGCTCGAGCGCGCGGCGCCGGCAGCGTAGTCGCCGACATCGTTCAAGAACATGCGGTGCACGCGGTCGTCATCGCCCAGCTCGCTGTGGAACGCCACCGCGAGCATCCGGCCCTGGCGCGCGGCGACGCCATGCCCGCCCACATGCGCGAGGATCGCCACTGCGGGACCGTGCCCGGCGATCCACGGGGCGCGGATGAAGATCCCGCGCACCGGGCCATCGGACAGTCCGGCCAGCTCGATGTCGGCCTCGAAGCTCGAGACCTGGCGGCCGAACGCGTTGCGTCGGGCCACGATGTCCATCACGCCGAGATGGTCGCGGTCGAGCACGATCAGCCCGGCGCACGATCCCAGCACGGGAAGGCCGTCAAGCGCGCGCTCGCGCAGCGGCTCGATCAAGCCCTCGCGCTCGAGGCCCAAACAGATCGTCGTGGACTCGCCGCCCGGGATCACGAGCCCCTGCAGCCCATCGAGGTCGGCCGGAACGCGCACCTCGCGCGCCTCTGCACCAAGCCGCGCCAGCACACGCTCGTGTGCCTGGAAGCCGCCCTGCAGCGCGAGCACGCCGACCAACAGCTTCCCCGTCGGTCCGGGGGGCACGGCTACCAGCCGCGATGCGCCAGCAGCTGCTCGTGCTCGAGCTTGGAGCTCTCGAGACTCGTCATCGCGCCGCCGAGGCCGCGCGAGGCCGCGGCCACGCGCTCGGGGCGCTGCCAGTGCGTCGTGGCTTCCACGATCGCGCGAGCGCGCGCCGGCGGATCCTCGGACTTGAAGATGCCAGAGCCCACGAATACGCCTTCCGCGCCCAGCGACATCATCAGCGCGGCGTCGGCGGGCGTGGCGATGCCCCCGGCGCAGAACAGCACGACCGGCAGGCGGCCCTGACGGGCCACCTCGCGCACCAGCTCCAGGGGCGCGCCCAGCTCCTTCGCCGCCGTCGGCAGCTCCTCCTCTGAAAGCGCCTGCAGCCGGCGGATCTCGCCGACGATCAGACGCATATGCCGCACTGCCTCGACGATGTCGCCCGTGCCGGCCTCACCCTTGGAGCGGATCATCGCCGCGCCCTCGCCGATGCGCCGCAGCGCCTCTCCGAGATTCGTGGCGCCGCACACGAACGGCACCTTGAAGGCCCACTTGTCGATGTGGTGGCTCTCATCCGCCGGCGTCAGCACCTCCGACTCGTCCACGTAGTCGACCTCCAGCGCCTCCAGCACCTGGGCCTCCACGAAGTGCCCGATCCGCGCCTTGGCCATGACGGGGATGCTGACCGCCTCCTGGATGCCCACGATCATCTCGGGGTCAGACATCCGCGCCACGCCGCCGTCGCGGCGGATGTCGGCCGGCACCCGCTCCAGGGCCATCACCGCCGCCGCGCCCGCGTCCTCGGCGACCGTCGCCTGGGCCGGCGTGACCACGTCCATGATCACCCCGCCCTTCAGCATCTCGGCCAGGCCGGACTTGACGCGGAACGTGGACTCCTCGCGCATAGCAGGAGTCTAGCCGCGGGTCCTGCGGGCCAAGCGGTCAATCCTCCCGACAGGATTGCTCCCGCCGGTACATGTACCGGCCGGCGAGGCTGCACATGTGCAGCCTCGAAACCGGCCGCGCATGCGCGGCCGGGACCGCGCCACATGTGGCGCGGTCATAAAGGTCTTAGCCGAAGAGGCTCACTTCAGCCGAAAGGCCTTGATGCGGTCGTCGTACTGGGCACTGTCCTGCGCGTACACGCCGTACGCGATGGCCTGGATCAGGCTGAGCAGAGCGGTGTGCGAGCGCACGTATGCGGGGCTGTTGGACGAGTAGTAGAGCTTGATCTGCGCCAGCTTCGCGACCTCCGAGAGGGTCGCATCGGTGATCGCCGCCGCGCTCGCTTTGCGGTGACGCGCGAGCTTCATCGCGCGAACCACGAGCGGGTGCGGCCGTCCTGCCGAGAGCCCGATGACGAGCGTGCGATCATCGATCCGTCCAAGCCGGCTGAGCGCCTCCTGCGACGGGCTCGCCACGACGTCGACGCGCAGGTCCAGCAGCATCAGCAGGTGGCGTAGGTAGCTGGCGAAGAACGCCATCTGATCGGTGCCCGCGACGAGCACCTTGTCGGCCGCCGCGATCGCTTCGATCAGCGACTCGACAGAGCTGCGCGAGACCTTGCGGACGGTCTCCTCGAGGTTGAGGTGGTCGGCGGCGAGGGCGGTCTCGGACTCGTTCTGGTCGAGTGAGAACAGCGGCCCCCCCGCCTCGACCGTCCCGTTGGCGGGGCCCTGGGCGTGCACGCGACGGTATTCCTCGCGCGCCGCCGCCTGCAGCTCGGGGAATCCCTCGAAGCCGAGCGCTTGCGAGAAGCGCACGACCGTCGAGCTCGAGGTGTTGGCGCGCCGCGCAAGCTCCTCGGCGGTCTGGAAGGCGGCCTCGTCGAGATGGTCGACGATGTACTGCGCCACGTCCTTCTGCGAGCGAGAGCACTCGTCGAAGCGGGCGCGGATGTACTTGGAGAGGGTCAGGTGCTCGCTGACGCTCGCAGCCTGCCCCCCACCCGCGGCGGCGGTAGAGCCGCGAGCCTGCGCGCGCGGCTGTTCTGGCCTGACCCTGCGTGCGCCGCGTCCGCGTGCGCCTGCGGGTCGCCGGTCGGTCGTGGGGGCCGCGACGCGCTTCATCGGCGGTTGTGTTCGACGTGTGCGCCTTGCACTCCTGCCCGGCGCTAGGGTCACTCCTCATGCGGAGGACCCTGTTCGAGGACGTGCACGAGGACTTCCGATCGAGCTTTCGCACCTTCCTCGAGCGCGAGGTGCTGGGCGAGGAGAACCGCTACGGCGACTGGGAGCGCGCCGGCATTGTGCCGCGCGAGGTGTTCGCCCGCGCCGGCGCGGGCGGATTTCTCGGCATGTCCATCCCCGAGCGCTATGGCGGCGCGGGGGCGGACGACTTCCGCTTCAACCTGATCATCGGCGAAGAGACCCAGCGGGCGGGCGTGAGCAGCTTCGGCCTGGGCATCACGCTGCAGAACGACATCTGCCTGCCCTACTTCCTGACCTACTGCTCAGAGCAGCAGCACGAGCGCTGGCTGCCCGGCATCGCCTCCGGCGAGCTGATCACGGCGATCGCGATGAGCGAGCCGGGGATGGGCTCGGACCTCGCCGCGATCGCCACACGCGCGCGGCGTCAGGCGGACCACTACGTCGTCGATGGCGCCAAGACCTTCATCACCAACGGCATCAACGCCGACCTCGTGATCGTCGCGGCCAAGACCGATCCCGATGAGCGCCACCGAGGGATCAGCCTGCTCGTGGTGGAACGCGGCATGCACGGCTTCACCCGTGGGCGCAACCTCCAGAAGATCGGCCAGCACGGCCAGGACACGGCCGAGCTGTACTTCGCCGGCGTGTGCGTGCCCGCCGAGAACATGCTCGGTGAGGAGAACGAGGGCTTTCGCTACCTGGTGTCCAATCTGCCGCAGGAGCGCCTCTCGATCGCCGCCTCGGCGGTCGCGGCCGCGGAGGCTGCGCTGTCATGGACGCTCGAGTACGTGCGCGAGCGTCGCGCGTTCGGCCAGCCGATCGGCTCCTTCCAGAGCTCGCGCTTCACGCTCGCGGAGGCGCGCACGGAACTCGACATCGCGCGCGCGTACATCGACCGCTGCGTGCAGGAGCTCGACGCAGGACAGCTGACCGCGGAGGACGCCGCGATGGCGAAGTGGTGGTGCACCGACCTGCAGGGCCGCGTCATCGATCGCTGCCTGCAGCTGCACGGCGGCTATGGATACATGCTCGAGTACCCGATCGCCCGCGCCTACGCGGATGCCCGGGTCACGCGCATCTACGGCGGCAGCAACGAGATCATGAAGGAGATCATCGGGCGCTCGCTGGGGCTCTGAGCGCTTTTAGCGCGCGGCGGACGCGGCCGCGGGATCGGCGCTGAGGGTCCGCGCAAGCTGCACGAAGTACTGCAGCGAGGCCGGGTTCGCCAGCGACTCGACGCTGGCGGCCTGTTGCGCGGGCACGCCCATCAGGATGCGCTTGACGGGCACCTCCAGCACCTTGCCCGAGAGCGTGCGCGGAACCTCTTCGATCTGCAGGATCTCGTCGGGCACGTGGCGGGGGGAGCAGTCCTGGCGGATCCGCGCCTTGATCTGGCGCTTGAGCTCCTCGTCCAGCTGCGTGCCGGCGCGCAGCACGACGAACAGCACCATCCACAGCTCGCCACCGCCGCCCGGCCGGGGCACGTCCACGACGAGCGCGTCGAGCACCTCGTCCACCGCCTCCGCCGCGCGGTAGATCTCGCTCGTGCCCATGCGCACCCCCTGGCGGTTGATCGTGGAGTCGGAGCGGCCGTAGATCACAGCGCCGCCGCGGGCCGTGATGCGAATCCAATCGCCGTGGCGCCACACGCCGGGGTACATCGAGAAGTAGCTCTCGCGCAGCCGCTCGCCGACCTCGTCCTGCGCGCCGGGCCCGCCGTCGCCCCAGAAGAAGAGCGGCATCGAGGGCATCGGCTCGGTGATGACGAGCTCTCCGACCTCGTCGATGAGGCTGCGGCCCCGCTCGTCCCAGGCCTCCACCGCGCAGCCGAGCGCGCGACACTGCAGTTCGCCCTCGTACACCGGCAGCAGCGGGCAGCCGCCCACGAACGCGGTGCACACGTCGGTGCCGCCGCTGGTGGAGAACAGCCACACGTCGGAACCCACGTGCTCGTACACCCAGCGGAAGCTCTCCGGCGCCAGCGGTGAGCCGGTCGAGCCGATCGCGCGCAGGGCGCGCAGGTCGCGGTCGCGCGCCGGCTCGATGCCCGCCTTGTGCGCTGCCGCCAGCAGGCCCGCGCTCACGCCCAGGCAGGTGATGCCAACCCGCTCGGCGAGCTCGAACAGGACCTCGAGGCTCGGGTGTGCGGGACTGCCGTCATATAGAACGATGGCGGCGTCGCTGAGCAGGCAGCCGACCAGGAAGTTCCACATCATCCAGCCCGTGGTCGTGAACCAGAACATGCGATCACCGGCGCGCAGGTCCAGGTGGAGGCGCTTCTTGAGCTGCTCGAGCAGGATCCCGCCGTGGCCGTGGACGATCGCCTTGGGCAGGCCAGTGGTCCCCGAGGAGTAGAGCACCCACAGCGGGTGATCGAACGGGACCTGCTCGAAACGCGGCTCTGCGCCGCGGCCTCGGTGCAGCAGCTCCTGCCAGCCCAACGCGCCGCGCAGCGCCTCGCCGGCGCCAGCCTCGGGGTCGAGGTATGGCAGCAGCACGGCCTGCTCGACGGTGGGCAGCTCGGCCAGGATGTCGCGCACCACCTCGCGCCGGTCGAAGTCCCTTCCGCCGTGGCGGTAACCGTCCACGGCGAGCAGGACCTTGGGCTCGATCTGCGCGAAGCGGTCGATGACGCTGCGCGCGCCGAACTCCGGTGCGGCGCTGGACCAGATCGCGCCGATACTGGCGGTCGCCAGGAAGGCGATCAGCGTCTCCGGGATGTTCGGCATGTAGGCCACCACGCGATCCCCGCGCCCCACCCCGAGCGCGCGCAGTCCGCCGGCCGCGCAGGCAACCTGCGCGCACAGCTCGCCCCAGGTCAGCTGCCCGTCCCGGCGCAGCTCCGAGGCGTGCACCACCGCGACCTCGCCGGAGCGGTCGCCCGCGCGCGCGGCGCTGGAGGCGCTGCCGCCGAGCAGGTTCTCCGCGTAGTTGAGCTCGGCCCCGCAGAACCACCGCGCGCCCGGCATGCGGCTCCCGTCCAGCACCTGGCTGTAGGGCCGCGACGCGCGCACGCCCGAGAACTCCCAGATCTCAGACCAGAAGCGCTCCAGCTCGTCCACCGACCAGCGCCACAGCGCGCCGTAATCCGCGAACGGGCGCCCGCGACGCTCGCCGGCCCAGCGCATGAAGCGCGCCATCTCGGACCGCTGTAGCTGCTCGGTCGACGGCTCCCACAGCGGTGTCTGCTGGGCCGCGCTGCTCATCGGGGGGCTATTCTCGCGGACTGTGGACTTCCCCGCGCTGCGCGCCGAGTTCCCCGTGCTCCGGCGTGTGGCGTATCTGAACGCGGGCACCGACGGGCCGCTCCCCGCGCGCGCGGTCGAGGCGGCCGCGCAGGAGCTCGAGCGCGAGGCGCAGGAGGGGCGCAGCAGCGCGCACTTCGGGCGTCGCAGCGAGCTCGGCCGTGACCTGCGCAGGGCGTATGCGGGTCTGCTCGGATGCGAGCCCGGCGACCTGGCGCTCACGAGCTGCACGAGCGAGGGCATCGCCGGCACCGTTGCCGGGCTTCCGCTGGGGCCCGGAGACGAGATCCTGACCAGCGATGAGGAGCACCCGGGCCTGCTCGGGGCGCTGGTGGCCGCGCGCGAGCTGCGCGGCGTCTCGATCCGCGAAGTGCCGCTGGCGCGGATCGCCGACGAGGTCGGCGCCCGCACTCGGTTGGTGGCCTGCGCGCACGTGGGCTGGGTCAGCGGCTCCACGGCGCCGGCGGAGCTCGCGGAGGTCGACGTGCCCGTGCTGCTCGACGGCGCGCAGGGCGTCGGCGCGATCGCCGTGGACGTGCACGCGCTGGGCTGCGACGCCTATGCCGGCGCCGGCCAGAAGTGGCTGTGCGGACCGGACGGCACCGGCATGCTCTACCTCAGCGCGAGCCTGCGCGAGCAGGTGCAGGTGAGCAGACGCTGCTTCGGCAACCTGCTCGACCCCGATGCCGGGCTGCAGGCGCGCCTGCAAGAGGACGCGCGCCGCTTCGACTCGCCGTCGCTCAGCGCCGAGACGCTCGCCTGCGCGCTGGCGGCACTCGGGCTGCTCGAGTCCGTCGGTTGGGCGGCCGCGCACCGTCGCGCGCGCGATCTTGCGGCCCGCCTGGCCGCGCTGCTGGCGGAGCGCGGGCGCGAGGTGGCTCCGCGGGCGGACACAACGCTGGTCTCGTTCGCGAGCCGCGAGCCCGAGCAGGAGCGCGCCCAGCTGGCCGAATCCGGCTGCATCGTGCGTAATATTCCTGGCCGCCCTTGGCTGCGAGCGTCGGTGGGGGCGTGGAACGACGAGGCAGACCTCGACCGGCTGCTGGCGACGCTCTCCCGATGACAGCGCCTCGACAGACGGCGACGCTGGCGAGGTTGGGCACGACGGCCGTTACGCGAACACCAGCCAGATGACCTCTTCGCAGCAGACCGACGCCGTCCGGACCGCGCCGCCCACGCTCGCGCAGCCGGTGCCGATCCCCGCGCGCCGGTACTCACGGGCGACGCTGCTCGCGCATCCCGCTCTGCGCCATCTCGCGCTGGCGCCCGTGCTCGTCGTGTCGGCGCTGCTCAACCTGCACCGGCTCTCTCAGAACGGCTACGCCAACATCTTCTACTCGGGCGGGGTGCGCTCGATGCTGCGCTCGCTGCACAACTTCGTCTTCGTGTCGTTCGACTCCGGCGGGCTGGTCATGGTGGACAAGCCGCCGCTGGGGCTGTGGCTGCAAGCCGCCAGCGCGAAGCTGTTCGGCTTCTCCCCGCTCAGCCTGCTGCTGCCGGAGGCAATCGCCGGGATTCTCACCGTGGCGCTGCTGTATTACCTGCTCGCCCGGCGCTTCGGCTTGATCGCGGGCCTCGCGGGGGCGCTCGCGCTGGCCGTGTTCCCCTCGTTCGTCGCCGTGTCGCGCGACAACGGCGTGGACCCCTTGCTGATCCTGCTGATGGCGCTGGCCTGCGCGGCGGGATTGTGGGCCGCGGAGAGCGGTCGCTGGCGAGCGCTGCTGTGCAGCGCGGTGCTGGTCGGGCTGGCGTTCAACACCAAGACGCTCGCCGCGTACCTCGTGGTGCCGGGGATCGCGCTCGCGTACGCCGTGTGTGCGCCGGGCTCAGCGTTGCGGCGCGTCGGCCAGCTTGCGGTGGCTGGGCTCGTGATGGCGGCCGTCTCCTTCTCGTGGATCACGTTTGTCGAACTCACGCCCGCCTCGGCGCGTCCGTACGTGGGCGGCTCGACCGACAACACCGAGCTGGGCCTGACCTTCGAATACAACGGCTTCGGACGCGTGGGCGGCCAGGTGGGCGGACCGGGACGCGTGCAGGTCAAGCCGGGCGCGATCGTGCACACGCAACCGGTCCTGGCGACCTCCGGGCGGGGTGCGGCGCGGACGCGGGCGGCGCCGCGCTCGCACCGCGCCAGCGCCGAAGCGCGGCGGCTCGCGCGCGCGCGGCGAGGCCGCCGGGTGGCGGTCATCAACAACAGCCAGAAAGTGATCCCCTTCGGCGGGCCCGCGGGGCCCCTGCGGCTGTTCGGCAACGGCCTCGGCGACCAGGGCGGCTGGATCCTGCCGTTCGCGCTGCTCGGTGCCGTCGCGATCGCCCTCTCGCTGCTGCGCGGGCGAACCGGCCCGCGGCCCGCTCGCGCGAGCAGGCGCGACCCGCGTCTGGCGGCGTTGCTCGTGCTCGGCGGCTGGTTCCTGGTCGAGGCGGCGCTGATCAGCCTCTCCAACGGCATCGTGCACCCGTACTACGTATCCGCCCTGGGACCCGGCGCGGCGGCGATGGCCGGGGCTGGAGCGGTCGCCTTCGGTCAGCTCGCCACGCGTGCGAGGACCGACTGGCGCCGCCTGCTGGCCCCCGTCGCGATCGCCGGCACGATCGTCGCCCAGGTCGTGCTGCTGCACCGCGAGCACTACATGCACTGGTTCGTTCCCGCGCTGCTGATCGGAGGCGCAATCGCGATCGGCGCGCTGCTGTGGTTGCGCCGCGCGACGGTGTGGGCGGCCGCGCTCACGCTCGGCCTGCTGCTGATCGCTCCTGCCGCCTACTCGACGACGACGTGGCGCGCTCCGGTCGAGGGGACCTTCCCCGCGGCCGGTCACCACGCAGCGGGCCGAGGCGGCGTGGGCGTGCCACGCAAGGACCTGGCACGCGAACTGCTGCTGATGAACTACGTGCGCAGCCACGGCGCCGGCACGCGCTGGGCGGTGCTGACCGACGCCGCCAACACGGCCGCGCCGCTGATCCTGCTCGGCTTGGACGCCGGGGCGCTCGCCGGCTACAGCGGCACCGACCCCGTGCTGGACGGCCGCGGTCTCGCGCGACTGGTGGCGCGGCGAGAGGCGCGCTACGTGGTCCTCGGCGGCGAGTTCTCCACGCGCGGCGGCAACCGCGCCACCGCCGCCACCATCCGGGCGTGCCGCGAGCTGCCGGCGGAGGCGTGGCAGAACGATCTGCCGATCTACTTGCACAGCCTGGTCCTGTTCGACTGCGCCGGTCGCGAACGCGAGCTGGCGGCCGAATAGCGCCAGCGCCTTCGCTGCGCACGCCGCGGAGCTCTACGAACGCGAGCTGGCGGCCGAACAGCGTCGCCGCGCCCCACCGAGCTCTACGCCGCCACCGACAACCCGCGGGCGAAGGCGCGGTTGAACAGCTCGGCCTCGCGGCTTGCCGCCCAGCGCGGGACGATCGACTCCCCGTCGGCGATCAGGCGCAGCTCGACCTCGCCGTCGTTCAGGCTGAGACTCGTGCGCCGCACCAGCTGGTCGCGCGAGCGCTCCAGGTCCTCGGCCAGGCGCAGCAGCACGGCGCAGCGATCGAGTCGTTCCGCATCGCCCTCACCGAACAGCGCACCCAGCGGCCCCGGCTCGGGCAGGCCCTTGCGGTGATAGCGGGCCGCCTGCGCGATGATCGCCACCTCGATTGGCGTGAACCCTGGCAGGCCGGCGCTGAGGATCAGGTAGCGGGAGTGCTTGTGGTGGTCGTCGTAGTCGACGGACATGCCGATGTCGTGCAGCATGCTGGCCGCCCACAGCAGCTCGCGCTCGCGCGGATCGCCGCGGTGCAGGCCGAGGCGGGCGAGCTCGTCGAACATGCCTAGCGCGAGCGCGGCGACGTGCCGCGTGTGAGCGGGGTCGGCCTGGTAGAAGGCGGCCAGGTTCAACACGCTGGCGCGTCGCACGTCCTCGAACAGCGGTGGCTCGCGCCCCTTGAGCAGGCGCTCGAAGAACACGCCCTCGCGCAGCCCGGCCTCGGTCGCCTCCAGGCCCTCGAACCCGCCGGCGTCCAGCACGACCTGGATGACGACAGCGCCTGCCAGGATCAGGTCCGCGCGCGCCGGCTTGATGCCCGGGACGCTCGCCCGCTCGGCGGCCGGCAGCGCCGCGAGCCGCTCGACCAGCTCATCAACCGCCTCGCGGGTGATGACCATCCCCTGGACACCGTTCGAGGGCAGCCCCGCGGCGCGCTGGGCAGCAGCAGCGAGGTTGCGCACGGTCCCGCCGATCCCGACCAGCCGCCTCGCGCCGCCTGCGCTGCCGGCGCTGGCCGCCGCGAGCCACGGCGCGCCGCGCAGCTCGCCAGCGAGGTGCTCGCGCAGCTCCTGCAGCTGCTTGCGCTTGGCCCGGCCGCGGCCGGGCAGGAACCGCTCGCTCATGCGCACGGTGCCCACCGGCCAGCTGGCCGAGTGACGCGCGATCCGGGCCGAGACGGCCACCAGCTGCAGCGATCCTCCGCCGAGGTCCAGGACGTAGCCGTCGCTCAGGGTGGTCGAGTTGACGGCGGCGAGATACCCGTAGCGGGCCTCCTGCTCGCGCGTGAGCACGCGGATCGGCAGGCCCGAGCGCTCGCGCGCGCGTTGCAGGAACGCCTGCGCGTTGGCAGCTTCTCGGATCGCGCTGGTCGCGACCGCGTCGAGCGCGTCGGAGCCGAGGCCGCTGGCGGCGGCGAAGTGGGCGAACACGTCAAGCGTGGACAGCGCCCGCTGCATCGGCTTCTGGCCCAGCTTGCCGCTCCGCGCCAGCCCCTGCCCGATGCGCACCGGCTCATAGATCTCATCGGTGCGCTTCCACCAGCTCGCGCCCGCCAGGAACACGACCATGCGGAAGGAGTTGGACCCGAGATCGATCACCGCGAGCCGCTGGTTCGGCTTCATCCTGCTCCAGCGTATTTGGCCGCCAGGCGGCGAGTCCGGGCAGCTGCGCCCCGTCTAACTAGGGGGCCAGCTCCTCAGGCGCGTCGATGATCCGTAGGTGCTCGCCGATACGGGTGATGGCGAGCAGGCGCTGCACCTGCTCCGGGCCGCGCGTGACGGCGAACTCCTGGCCCCGCTCGCGCGCGTGCGTATGCGCGGTGACGATCATGCGAAGTCCGGCCGAATCGACGAACTGCAGGTCACGCAGGTCGAGCACGACCCTGGCCGCGCCGGCCACCTCGGCGCGCTGGAGCTCGCTCTCGAACACCGGCGCGCTCGCCAGGTCGAGTTCGCCGTCCAGATGCACCACGGCCGTATCCGCATGGTTGCGCACGCCGACGCGCAGATGTTCCCCGACGGACATTGAGCCATGCTATCGCTCGCGTGCCGGGTCCGGCGTCAGGAGCCGCAGCGCCAGCAGCGCGATGTCGTCGTGCAGGCTTCCCCCCGCGCGCTCCACGGCCGACCGCTCGATGTGCTCGAGCAGGCCCTGCAGGCTCAGCCGCGGGGCCTCGCGACACAGCCTGCGCAGCCCGCTGGAGCCCAGCGACCGGTCCGGCTTGCCCGCCTCTGTCACGCCGTCGGTGAACAGCAGCAGGGTCTGGCCGGGGTGCAGCTCGGCATCGGTCTCGTTGATGCGGATCGGATCGATCACGCCGAGCAGCGTGCCGGGCCGGCCGAGCTGGGTCGTTTCGCCCCGCGCATCGATCAGCAGCGGAGGCTCGTGCCCGGCGAGCGCGACCTTCAGCTGCGCGTGGCCGTTCGCCTGGCGCATCGTCACCAGGCACACCGTGCACAGATCAGCGCCGCGCGGCTGTCGATTCAGCGCCCGGTGCAGCGTGGCCAGCATCGCCGTCGGTGACTGGCCACTGATCGCGGCGGCGCGCAGCGTGTGGCGCGCGAGCGCGGTGACGCCCGCAGCGCGCGGTCCCTTGCCGACGACATCGCCCACGACCAGCATCCAGCAGTCGGCCTCGTAGTCGAACACGTCGTAGAAGTCCCCGCCGACCTCGTTCAGCGCGCCGGCCGCCGCATACACGGCGCGCACCTCGGCTGCCGGGATCTCCGGCAGCGATTCCGGCAGCAGGGAGCGCTGCAGGATGTGCGCGATGCGGGCGCGCTCGGTGTATATGCGGGCGCGTTCCACGGCCGTCCCGGCGCGCCGCCCGAGCCTCACCGCGACGCCCATGTCCGCCCGCGTGAGCCGGCGCGGAGACTCGCCCGACGCGAGCGTGATGGTGCCGATCGCGCCCCTGGTAGCGCCCTGCATCGGCACCACGATCACGGAGTTCGAGCCCAGCTCGCGCAGCAGCCTCACGTGCTCGGGGTCGCGCGCGTAGCCTTCGACCGCGGGCGGCTTGATGTCGGTGTAGATGCGCGCCTGGCCGGAGCGCAGCACCTCGGCGATCCCCACCGGCTCATCGAGGCGCGGCCGGTAGCGGCGATCGAGTTGCTCGAGCAGCCGCAGCTTGTCCAGGTTGACGTGATGCACGGCCACGCGTTCGAGCTCGTCGTCCTCGGTCAGCACGTCGATCGCGCACCAGTCGCCGAGCAGCGGCACGGCAAGCCGCGCCACGCGCCCCAGCGTGCTCGTGTAGTCCGTCGAGGACGCCAGCACGCGGCTGGCCTCGGCCATGAACGATTCCGTCAGTTCCGCGCGCTTGATGCCGGTGATGTCCTCGAACACGTTCACGGCGTAGGCGACGCGCTTGGTCCCGGGGTCCATGACCAGCGATGAGCGCACGACCAGCCAGCGCTCCTCGCCGGTGGCGCGGACGACGCTGCGCACCAGCAGGGGCTCCGGGTGCTCGCCTGCGAACAGCCGAGGCCCGGGCATGTCCTCGAGCCCTAGCTCCTTTCCCTGCTCGTCCAGGATCAGAAAGCGCCCCATCAGAGCGCCCGGCGGCGCGCTCGTGACCGCCTCCGGCGCCTCCACACCGAGCAGATCGGCCGCCGCCTGGTTTGCGAACACCGTTTGCCCGTGCTCGTCCTCCATCGTGATCGCCTCGGCGAGGTTCCCCAGGACGGCCTGCAGGCGCTGCTCGGCATCCTGCAGCTCGGAGAACAGCCGCGCATTGTCGATCGCCAGCGCCGCCCGCCGCGCCAGCTCGACTACCAGCGCGAGATCCTCCTCGCCGTACGGCGGCCCGTCCCCGAGGCGTATCACCGAAACCGCACCCTGCGTGCGCCCGCGCGCAGGCAGCGGAGCCACGACCGCCGAGCGGTAGTTGCGCTCGATCATGAAGCGGGCGTGCTCGGCGCCCTGGGCGAACGAGCGCAGCAGCGAGCTCGACATCTCAGGCAATAGCATCGCCTGTCCGCTGCGGATCACGGCAGCAACCGGATGCTCGCTGCCGGGATCGATCGGGAAGCGTTCGCGCAGGTCCTCGAGGTCGCGGGCAAGCTGCTGGTCGGCGGCGGCAACGGCCACTTCCCTGATCGAGCCGTCCGGCGCCTGCAGGTCGATCACGCACAGGTCGCCCAGTCGCGGCACCGTCAGCCGTGCGACCTGGCTCATCGTCGTCGGCAGGTCGAGCGATGTCACCAGCACGCCGCCGGCCTCCACCAGCAGGTCAGTCCCCACGCCGCTGACGCCCACTCCCGCGCCCATCGCTACCGCCTGTGATCCTGGAGTCGCATGGCTCGCATCTGCGCGAGGTCCCCTACGGCGCACGAGATGCAAGACGACGAGTATCGCAGGGCTCAGCCGGCGAGGCCCGGCGAGCATCCGCCCTCGCCGCGGACCCGGCGTTGCCGCCGCGAGCAACCCGCCCGTGCACGCCGTGCGAGACGCCCGCAGGGCAGCCGACGCGTCCGACGCCCGCGTCAAGCTGGGCGGCGACCGTGAGCAGGCGGCGCGAGAGCAGAGGCCACAGGCGCGGCGGTGCCCGGCGAGGGAGAGCGGCCGCGCGCGGGCCCGTGGGCGGGCGTCCTCCCGCCGTGAGCCGTGCGAGCAGGCTGCTGTTCTGGTGCCTGGGCTTCGTTCTCGCCGGGTCCTTCTATCTGCTGCTCATCGACACCACCGACTCGCCCGAGCTTTACGCGGGGACCGGAGCGGTCGCGCTCGCGGCGCTGGGATTCGAGGCAGTCCGCGAGCAGGGATTCGCCGAGGTTGGCTTCTCCCCCCGCTGGCTGGCGCGGGCCTGGCGATTGCTCGCGCGCATTCCCGCGGACGCGATGTGGGTGTCGCTGACGGCGCTGCAGCAGCTCGTGGCGCCCCGCCCCCGGCGCGGCGTGCTGCGCGCGTTCAAATTCGAGCACGGCGCGGCCCAAGGGCCACTCGACGCGGGCCGCCGCGCTCTGGCGGAGTCCGCCGGCTCGCTTGCTCCGAACACGATCGTGATCGGGATAGACCCCGAACGCGACCTCATCCTCGCCCACCAGCTGCGCTGCCGCGGAGGGGTCGACGACGTCGACGTGTTGGGCCTGCGGTGAACCAGTGGGAGCTCGTCGCGACCGTGCTCGGTGCGGGCCTGATCCCCTGCCTGCTCGTGTGCGCGCTGGCGAGCATCGCCGACGGCCTCATCGCCCTTGAGGTGGCGAGCACGCTGCTCAGCACGATCATGATCGCCCTGTCGGAGGGACTGCAGCGGCAGCCTTTCATCGACCTGGCGCTGACGTTCGCGCTGCTGTCGCTGCTCGGAGCGCTGGCCTTCGCGCGCTTGCTGGAGCGGGACCTGTGAGTGCGCGGCATGTGGCGGCGACGGCACTGCTCGCGGCGGGAGCTTCGATCGAGGTGCTGGCCGTGATCGGGCTGGCGGCGCTGCGCGACACGTTCGACCGTCTGCACGTCGTCGGTCTGGCGACATTCGGGGCCCTGCTCGTCGGGGTGGCGGTCGCGGTGCGCGAGTCCTTCTCGCTAATCGGCCACAAGGCCCTTGCGACCGGCGTGCTGCTGGTCGTGTTCGGCCCGGTGCTCGTGCACACGACGGCGCGCAGCCTGCGCACACGCGAGCGCGGCGACTGGCGCGCCGACATCGAACAGCATCGCGAGGAGGACTCGTGACGGTGGTGCAGATCATGGCGCTGGCCGTCGTGGCGCTGGGCGGCGGCGCGGTCGTCGCCGTATCCGATCCGCTGCGCCAGGTGTTGCTGTTGAGCATCTACGGCGTCGCGCTGGCGCTGCTGTTCTTCGCCTTTCAGGCCCCCGACGTCGCCCTCTCGGAGATCGTCGTGAGCGCGCTGGGGCTGCCGCTGATCATCCTCGCGGCGCTGCGCAAGATACGCCAGCACGAGCGCTCACAGGACGAGGATTCCGGGGCGAGGTGAGCCGGCGCGCGCGGCTCGGGCTGTTCGCTTGCGCAGGCCCGGCGCTGGCCGTCGTGCTCGTGCTCGGGTTTCGTGGCCTGCCTGCGTTCGGCCACTACCACGGCGTATATGGACTCGTGGTCAACGGCGTGGAGTTGTCCCTGCGGCACGCCACGGACATGGTGACAGCGCTGAACTTTGACCTGCGCGCGTTTGACACGCTGGGCGAGGAGTTCATCCTGTTCGCTGCCGTCACCGGTGTCGCTCTGCTGCTGCGCGAGTTGCGCGATGAGTCCCAGCGCGGATCAGCCGCCGACGACGGCGCGCACAGCTTCTCGGGTGCGAGCGATGGGCTGCGCGGCGCCTCGCTGTTGCTCGTGCCGCTGATCGTGGCACTCGGTGTCTACATCGTCCTGCACGGCGCGCTCACCCCCGGAGGGGGGTTCCAGGGCGGCCTCGTGCTCGCCGCCGGGCCGCTCGCTGCGCTGCTCGCAGGGCGCTACCTGGCGCTCAAGCGGCTCGCTCCGCACGCCGCCCTGGAGGTGCTCGACGCGCTCGGGGCGGCCGCCTATGCGCTGCTCGGGCTGGGCGGCCTGGTGTTCGCCTCGATCTACGTGAAGAACTTCCTGCCGCTCGGGATCCCCGGCCACCTGCTGTCAGGCGGCTTCATGGCACTGAACAGCATCGCCGTGGGGCTGGAGGTGACCGGCGCGTTCCTGCTCACGTGGACGGAGTTCCTCGACCAGGCGCTGCTCATACGCCGGCGAAGCGAGAGATCCTGATCGGCCGAGCGGCGATCGAGCCGGTCCGCACACGGCGCGCCCGCGGATGAGCTTTCTGCCCTACGCCGTCGCGGTGTGGCTGTTCGTGGCCGGCCTATGGGGCGTGGTGGCAAGCCGCAACCTCGTCCGCACAGTGCTGTGCCTGAGCGTGGTGCAGTCGTCCACCTACGTGCTGCTGCTCGGCGTGGGCTACCGCTCCGCTGGTCGTGCTCCGATCGTGGCCGACGTCCCGGTCGTGAGCAAGCTGGTCGACCCGACGGTTCAGGTGCTGGTGCTCACTGACATCGTGATCGAGGCCACGGTCATCGCGCTGCTGCTCGCGCTCGTGGTCCAGGCGCACAAGCGCTTCGGCAGTGTCGACCCTGCCGATCTGCGCCCGCTGCGCGACTGAGCTTTAGATGCCGCACGTGAGCGCCCTGCCGATCGTGACCCCTTTCGTGGCGGCCACCGCGCTGGTCGCGATCCGGCCGCTGGCGCGTCATTGGCTCGACGATTTGATCGCCGTTGCCGTCGCGGCGGCCGTGATCGCCCTGTGCGCGGTGCTGCTGTACCGCTCGGGATCGCAGCCAGTCACCTACTGGATGGGCGGCTGGCGCCCGAGCCACGGCGTGACGATCGGCATCTCGCTGTCGATCGACCCGCTCGGCGCCGGGCTGGCGGCATTCTCGGCCGTGCTGGTGCTGGCGGCGCTGATCTACTCGCTGCGCTACTTCGACGCCGCCGGAGGCCTCTACCACGCGCTCGTGCTGCTGTTCGGCGGGGCGATGGCGGGCTTCTGCCTGACGGGTGATTTGTTCAACCTGGTCGTCTTCTTCGAGCTGATGGGCACCGTCGCCTACGCGCTCACCGCCCACCGCATCGAGGAACGCGCACCGATCCAGGGGGCGATCAACTTCGCGGTCACCAACAGCATCGCCGGCTACGCGATGTTCATCGGCGTCGCGCTGCTGTACGCGCGCACCGGCGCTCTCAACATGGCCCAGATCGGCGCGGCGCTCGACGCGCACCGCGCCGACCCGCTCGTCGTGGTCGCGATGGCCGTGCTGTTCGCGGGGTTTCTCACCAAGGCGGCTGCGGTTCCGCTTCACTTCTGGCTCGCCGACGCCCACGCGGTCGCGCCGACGCCCGTGTGCGTGCTGTTCTCGGGCGTGATGATCGAGCTCGGCGTCTACGCCGTGGCCCGCTTGTACTGGGTGATGTTTGCCGGACCGATGCACCCGCACCTGATCGCGCTGCGGGCGATCCTGGTGGCGATCGGGGTGACGACGGCGCTGACGGGGGCCGTGATGTGCTTCTTGCAGCGCCACGTCAAGCGGCTGCTCGCCTTCTCGAGCATAAGCCACGTGGGCGTCTTCATCTGCGGCCTCGGCCTGCTCGGACACCGCGCGCTCGCCGGCGTCGCCGTGTACGTGATCGGTCACGGCCTGACCAAGGCCGCGCTGTTCCTTTGCGCCGGCGTGCTGTTGCACCGGTTCGCCACGATCGACGAGTTCGAGCTGCACGGGCGCGGCCGTGAGCTGCGGGCGGTGGGCATCGCGTTCGCGCTCGGCGGCGTGCTGCTGGCGGGCGCGCCGCCGTTCACGCTGTTCGCGGGCAAGTCGCTGATCGAGGCGGCCGCGAGCGGCAGCGGATACGGGTGGCTGATCGCCGTCTTCACCGTCGTCTCCGCGCTGACCGCGGGGGCGGTGCTGCGCGTCGCTGGCCGGGTGTTCCTGGGCTGGGGTCCGGCCAGCGGCCCGGATCCCCAGCAGGCGCGCGCCGCGCGCGAGCGGGTCGATGAGCTGCGCGATGCGCGCGAGCACACGCCGCGGACGATGGTCGCCGTCCCGGTGGCGCTGCTGGCGGCGGCGATCGCGGTCGCGCTAATCCCCGGGGCGGTGCCGGCGATCGAGCGTGCGGCGGCACGGTTCACCGATCACGGCGCCTACGCGGCCTGGGTGCTGCGCGGCGCCGGCGTGCACTGGCCGGCGATCGCACCGAGCCATGTCTCGTTCGACGACGTGCTCTACGGCCTGCTGTCGAGCGGCGGAGCGCTGGCGCTCGCCGCGCTCGCCCTGTTCGGGGCGCCGCTGCGCGCGTCGCTGCCCGGCTCGCTGCGCGCCGGGCTCGCCACGGCGGTGGCCGGCTTGCGCGGCCTGCACTCGGGACACGTCGGCGACTACGTGGCGTGGTGGACGGCCGGCGCCAGCGCGCTCGGAGCGGTATGCCTGCTGGCGCTCGGGTAGCGCGACGCGTGGCCGGCGCGCTCGCGCTCGGCGCCGCGCTCGGCGCGTGCGGGGCGCCGCCGCCACAGGTCCCGGTGGCTGAGGCCAACCGCGTAGCCTCCGCCCTGGCCGGGATCGCCGCGGCGTGTGGCGAGTCCTACCAGCAGCACGCATTCTCCGCCCGACCAGCGGGACTGGCGCGTCTGGAGGTAGCCGCGCGCAGCCGCGTCGAGGAGCTGGCCCGCGTGTACGTGCAGAACCCCGACTGGATCTATCAGGGAGAGACCCTGCGCCAGGTCGTCGCGCTGTCGGTCAGCTACCTGCGCCAGTGCCGGCTGCCGCAGGCCGCCACCGCGCTCGTGACGCGCACCGCCCCGCCGCGCGTCTCGGCCGGTTGAGGCCTTGCCGGCCGGGTAGTCCTAGCGCGATGCGGTACGCGCGCGAGATCCTGTCGCGCTACAGCCGCGCGCAGACGTCACCCGCCGGCACGAGACCGGCACCCGGCGCCCGCGGAGGACGGCAGGGAGTCGAGCGGAGTGGGCGCGGAGAGCTGAACGCAGAACTGACCAATGGAGGTGTTTTGGACATGCCACCCCGAGGCATCAAGAAGGGAACCAAGCGCGCACGCCAGTACGAGCACATCAAGGGCAGCCAGCGCGAGCGCGGCGTGCCCGAGGCCCGGGCCGAGGAGATAGCCGCGCGCACCGTCAACAAGGGACGGGCACGCAGCGGCGAGAGCCGCACGCGATCGCGCGCGTCGACCGCCGATATCTCATCTGGTCGCCGCGGCGGGCTGCGCTCCGGCAAGCCCGGCCCTCGCGGACGCACGCGCGAGCAGCTCTATGAAGAGGCGCGCAAGCTGGGCGTCGAGGGGCGCTCGCGCATGGACAAGCGCCAGCTGCAGCGCGCGGTCGACGCAAAGAAGCGCTAGGCGCGCAGCGGGCAGGGCCGTCACGGCGCGTCGCCGCCGCAGCGCCGCGCCGCGCTCAGGGCTCGACGCGCTCGAAGCCGCCACGCTGGTTGCGCGCGACGAGCGCGCCGCTCCAGCCTCGCAGCGGATGCTCGTGCGCGCGAGCGAGTGCCGTGCAGACGCGTTTGGTGATCACGAACACCACGACCGGCACGAGCAGGAAGGCTCCGCGGAAGAACCAGACCGCGCCTTCATAGCCGAACCCGAACTGGAAGAACAGCCGGTCGGCCGACCCCGCCGCGAACACGATCACGACCGCCGCCAGCACCGCCGCCCCGAGCGCGCTGCGGCGAGGATTGTCGCGCGGGCGCTCGAGCAGGTGATGCGCGCGGTAGTCGCGGCTGATGAAGCGCCGGTCAAGCCACGGCAGCGCGTACAGCAGCGCAAACACCAGCGTCGGAAACAACGCGCCGCCGAAGAACGGGTTGGGCACCAGCGTGTGCCCGAAGGCGTGGATCTCGAGGTTGGGCATCAGCCTCAGGCCTCCGATCAACCAGCCCAGGTACCAGTCCGGCTGCGCGCCGTTGGTGCTGACGTAGGGGTGATACGGACCCCACAACCACACCGGGTTGATCTGGACCAGGCCGCCCATCAGCACCAGCACGCAGCAAACGGCCGCGAACAGCCCCAGCGAGCGCAGCGCGTAGCCCGGCCACAGTGGCGTGCCGACGACGTTCTGCTCCCGCCGCCCGGGCCCGGGGAACTGGGAGTGGCGCTGCAGCGCGATAATCGTCAGGTGCACGGCGATGAGCGCTGCCAGCAGCGCCGGCAGCACGAACACGTGCGCGATGAACAGACGCGACTCGAACACCGTCGTGCCCGGGAAACGTCCCCCCCACAGCGCCGTGGCCAGAGGGCCGCCGATCAGCGGCAGCGACATCGCCACCGCCCAGGCGATCGCCAGGCCGATCCCCGACAACAGGTCATCCGGCAGCGAGTATCCGGCGAATCCCTCGAGGATCGCGAGCGCGAGCAGCGTCACCCCCACGAAGTAATTGATGTCGCGGGGCTTGCGGAACGCGCCCGTGAACACGATCCGGAACAGGTGCAGCGTGATCGCCGCCACGAACACCAGCGCTGCCCAGTGGTGGGTCTGGCGCGCGAGCAGCCCACCCGAGACGGCGAAGGACATGCGCAGCGTCGAGTCGTAGGCCTGCGACACCGCCAGCCCCTGCAGCGGCCCGTACCTGCCGTGGTAGGGAGGTCGGGGCTGAAGAACAGCGCCAGGAACGTGCCGGTGAGCACCAGCACGATGAACGAGTACAACGCGACCTCCCCGAGCATGAAGCTCCAGTGGTCGGGAAACACGTAGTCGAGCACGAAGCGCAGCCCGCGCGCCGCGCCCAGCCGCTCATCGACGAAGCGCAGCGGGTCCGCCAGCGGGTCGCGGCGGCGGCTCATGGCGAAACCAGCCTCATCGCGAAACCAGCCTCATCGCGAAACCAGCCTCATCGCGAGGCCCGCCTCATCGCGAACCTCATCGCGAGGCCCGCCTCATCGCCGATCGCCCCACCACGCCGGCCCCACCGCGTCGGACAGCGAGCCGGCGGCGCGCAGCACGCCGGCCGCGTCGATCGCCAGCGGCAGTTGCGGAAGCGGGCGCCCGGCAGGCCCGAACTCGACCCTGCCGGCCTCCAGCACGTCGAAGGTGGAGAAGTGGCACGGGCACACCAGCGCCGGCCCGCGCGACTCGGTCGAGGGGTTCAGCGGCGAGCGGTATAGCGAGATCGCGCACGCGGCGTGGGTGCAGATCTTCGAGTAGGCGAGGATCCCCTCCGGCGCCCAGCCCGCGCGCGGGGCGGGCAGGCGCAGCATCGCAGGGTCGACCCGTACGACGACCACCGCTGCGCCGAGGTCGTCCTGCTGGGCGCCTTCGGGAAAGGCGGTCAGGAAGCTGCCCGTGCGGACCTCGAGGGCGGCCACGGGCGTGCCCCCCTCATCCACGAGCCGGCGTCCCGCACGCCACGGCGTACGCGAGAGCTGGTCGGTGATGCCCGGCCCCAGCGCAGCCACCGGGATCGCCGCCGCCGCTGCGATGCCCGCGCCCGCGGCGCCGGCGGCGGCACCGAGCAGGCGCCTTCGCGTGATCCCCTCCGCGCCAGCGCGCAGCTGCTCGGCCGCCGGCGCGAGCTGGTCGGGGCGAGCCAGCGCCGGGCGCTCCTCGACCTTGGTCTCCTGCGGCACCAACCGCCGCCCGGCGACGATCAGCGCTGCGGCGAGCGCGCCCAGCGCCAGACCCAGCGCGAGCCCCAGCAGCTGCGTGTCGGGCTCCAGCACGAACAGGGCCGCGAAGCACGCCGCCAGCAGCGCCGTCGCGAGCAACAGCACGACGACCGCCAGGTCGGCGCCGCGCGCGGCCCCCGCGTGCCGCTCCGAGGGGTCTACTTCGCCCGGCAACGGCCGGCCGCGGCGGCGCAGCGCGCCCGAGCGCAGCAGCACGATCGCCACCAGCCACCGCCACAGCGCGCGCGCCGCGCCCCTCATGGGCCCGCTCGCTCGCCGATCAGGCGCACGATCAACAGCAACGCGAATATCGCCAGCAGCCATGCGACCATGCCCTCCGGGATCGGGCCGATGCGGCCGATGCCCCAGCCGCCGCGGTCTTCGGGGTGATTGGTGCTCTGCACGTAGCGCGCGATCGAGTCCACGTCGGAGTCGGACAGCTCCCCGCTCGAGAACCGCGGCATCACGTAAGGGCCAATGCGGATCGCCTCCGCCAGCTGCGTAGGGGTCGCCGGGCCCAGCGACGGAGCGATCGCGCCCGTCACGATCCCGCCCTGCCCCTGGATCGTGTGGCAGCCGGCGCAGTCCAGCGCGAACAGCTGCTGCCCGCGCGCCAGCGATCCGCGGCGCGGCTGCACGACGGGGACCGGAGGCCCGCCCAGTGAGGCGACGTAGGCGACCAGCGCACGGATCTGCGCCTGAGGCAGCGCGGGCGTCGCGCGGAGCGGCTGCGCGCGCGGCGAGGGCAGCGGCATGCGGCCGGTCTGCAGGTAGAAGTCGGCGGCCAGGGCGCCAACGCCGTGGAGGTCCGGCCCGCGCCCGTAGATCCCGTTCGCGTCGAGCCCGTGGCAGGCGGCGCAGGAGGAGACGAACAGCGCATGACCCGCGGCTGCTTCGGACGAGGTCGCGCTCGCGGCGGCGCCCGCCCGGGCGGGGCTCCCGCCGCGCGGCGGGCTGCCTTCTCCCGCGCCTGCGAACTGCAGCAGCGCCAGCGTGGCGCACGCCGCAGCCGCCAGCGCAAGTAGCGGGGACCTCACGCGCCCGCCGCCTGCGTGGTGTGGCGCTCGCGCCGGCGCTGGCGCCGCTCTTCGGCGATCATCGCGCGCATCGCCACGCCGAGCGCCAGCGCGAACATCGCGCACCCTCCGCCGATCCACATGATCACGCCGGCGAGATGCTGATCGCCGAGCGCCGAGGCGCCGAGCGCGCGCGCCGGGGCCAGGTAGAACCGATAGCGCACGTCGGGGGAGAACGTGAGCAGCGCTCCGGGAACGGCCATCACGATCATCGCCGCCGAGAGCCAGCCAAAGCGCACGATCGCGCCGGGAGGCCGCGGCAGCGGATCGGAGCCGACCAGCGGCGCGAGCAGCAGCAGGCCCGCTGCCAGGTAGCCGGCGTGCTCGAGCGCGTGCACCGCCGGGTGGCGCAGGGCCACCTCGAACACGCCGCTCGCGTGCGAGCCGAGCACGATCACAGCGAACGCGCCGAAGCCAACCGCAGGTCGAGAGGCGAGGCGCGTGGCCCGGCTCGCGAGCATGCGCCCCAGCACATGACGTCCGCGCGGGGGGAGCGCGCGCAGGCCGAGCCGTATCGGCGCCGCCCACAACAGCAGCACCGGCGCCAGCAGCAGCAGCATCAGGTGCTGGAGCATGTGCACCGACAGCCAGCGTTGCGCGTCCGCGTCGACCCCTGACAGCAGGGCCACCGCGAGCGCGAGCAGGCCGCCGGCGAATGACAGCGCTCGCCAGCTCGGCCAGTCGCGTCCGCGCCCCGAGCGCGCTCGCGCCAGGCCGGCCAGGTACAGCCCGGCGGCCGTCACGAGCAGGCCGACGATCGGCGGGTCGAGCGCCCAGGATCCAAGCAGGCGACCGGCGCTGGGTGCCACCGTGCTCACCTGTCGCTCCCGGATTGCAACGTGCTGGCGCTCCGCGGCGGCTGCGCGCCGGCGCTCCTTGATTGCAGCGCGCGCCTGCGCGCGCGTCCCTCGCGCACGAGCCCGCCACATCCGAGCGCGGCGATGCCCGCGCCGATGAGGATCAGCCACAGGCCGAAGCCGGCCCCGAGCAGGGCCAGCGAGAGGCCCACGGCGAGCGTCGCGCTCGCCACGGAGCTGTCGCTGATCGCCCGCCAGCGCTGCCGTCGCCGGCGCCTGGAATCGAAGGCCCAGAGCACAAGCCCCGCCACGAGGGTCGCCGCGGCGGCTCCTCCGAGCAGACCGTACTCGATCACGCGCGGGTGAAAGGGCGCCTGGACCGCGGCCGCCACACCGAGCCATGCCCCCCAGGCGAGAAGCACGACCGCCGCGCGTCTCATGACGCGACCGCCTCGCGGGACTCGCGCAGGTCGAGCAACGGCGCGTAAGACCGGATCGCGGGCAGCGCGGCGAAGTTGTAACGCGGCGGCGGCGAGCTGGTTGCCCACTCCAGCGTGTGCCCCTGCCAGGGGTCGTCGCCGGCGGGGCGGCGACGCCTCAGGGACACGACGACGTTGATCAGGAACACGAGCGCCGACAGCGCGATCAGGAACGCACCGGCCGTCTCCAGCTCGTTGAGGCCCTGCCAGCCCATGCTCGGCGGATACGCGGCGATACGCCTGGTCATGCCTTGCGCGCCGAGGATGAACATCGGGAAGAAGGTCATGTTCGTCCCCAGCACCATCAGTCCGAGATGCAGCTTGCCCAGGCCCTCACGCAGCAGCGCGCCGGTGACCTTGCCGAACCAGTAGTACACGCCCGCGAACAGGCCGAACGCGCTGCCGGCGAAGATCGTGTAGTGAAAGTGCCCCACGATGAAGTAGGACATGTTCAGGTCGTAGTTCAGCGGCGGCGAGGCCAAGATCACGCCGGTGAGCCCGCCTACCAGGAACTGCAGGACGAACGCGATCGCGAACAGGAACGCGCAGGTGAAGCGCAGGCGACCGCGCCACACGGTCGCGAGAAAGTCGAAGTACTCGATCCCGGCGGGAACCACGAGCGCGGTCGAGGTGAGCGCGAAGTACTTGTTGGTGACCTGCCCGATCGTGAACATGTGATGCGCCCACACGGTCATCGAAAGACCGGAGAAGGCGAGCACCGCGACGATGAAGGCGCTGTAGCCGAAGAAGCGCTTGCTGGAGAAGGTGGCGAGGACCTCTCCCACCATTCCCACGAAGGGAAAGAACATCACGTACACGACCGGGTGCCCGTAGAACCAGAACAACTGCTGGTAGTCGACGGCCCCGAGGTCGCCCACGAGCACGCCGCCAAAGTGGCGCTGCGCCCACAGCAGCGCGAGCGCGACGATCAGCGCCGGGAACGCGAACAGCGTCAGCAGACAGGTCGCCACCATCGTCCAGGTGAACACCGGCATGCGCATCAGCGTCATTCCCGGCGCGCGCCGCCGCAGCGCCGTCAAGAGCACGCACCCCGCCCACAGCAGCTGCCCGACGGTGACGAGGAGCACGCCGAAGATCCACAGTTCCATCCCGCTGCCAGGCGAGTGGCTGGCGTCCGAGAGCGGGTCGAACCCCCACCACGACGCGGCGGCAGCGCCGCCGCTCGTGAGGAAACCCGACCACATCGTGATGCCTCCGCACGCGAACAGCACGAGTCCGGCGAGCGCCACTCGCGGCGCGACGAGCTCCGCCGCGCCGACCTGCAACGGCACGAGATACAGGCCGACGGCGAGCGAGATGGGGACGACGAACAGGTAGATCATCGTCGAACCGTGCATCGTGAACAGCTGGTCGTAGACACCCTGGGAGACGACGCCCCCGTCAGCCGCCAGCTGGGTGCGCATGATCAGCGCGAGAACGCCGCCGGCGATGAAGAATCCGAGCGACAGCACGCCGGCGCTGGCCGCTATGCGCTTGTGGTCGGTCGAGGCCAGCGTCGCACGCTGGACGCCCGCACCGGGAACCGCGATCGTGCTCACGCGCTGCTCCCCCCGCTGGCCAGCCAGCGCTCGAACTGCACCGCCGGCACGGCCTGCAAGGCAAAGTGCATCTCGGTGTGCTGCTCGCCGCAGAAGACCGAGCACGTCCCCATGTAGGTGCCCGGCGCGTGAAAGATGAGGTCGAAGCGACTCACGTGGCCAGGCAGCAGCTGGCGCATGAAGGACAGCTGCGGCACCCAGAAGCCGTGGATGACGTCGCGCGAGACGCCGGCGAATTCGATCTCGACGCCCGTGGGAACCAGTGCAGGTCGGGGATGCCAGGTCGACACCGCCGCGACGGCGACGCCGCCGGGGTATTCAAAGCGCCAGCTCCACTGTGCGGCGATGACCCTCACCCGCAGCGCGGGGTGGGCGACGGTGCGGTCGAGCGGCGTCTCCGTGCGGAAGGTGATCACGACCAGGAACGCCGCCACGCACGCCAGCACCGCCGCGTTGGCCAGCTCGAGCCGGAGTGCGTTGCTGCGCCGCCCAGGACGGTCGCGGCCCGCCCCGCGCACGAGCAGGATCAGCACGGCACCCACCACGAGCGTGAATACGACGATCGCGATCGGCAGGTAGACGGCTTTGACGTGCTCGAAGGCGTGATGGGTGTCCGGCATCAGCGCTGGAACCGCTCCACGTCGGACTCGCGCAGCTCCATGCCGTGGCCAGGCCTGCCCGCGTCGGGCCGCAGAGCGCCTTCCTGCAGCTCGGGCAGACCGTCGAAGAACAGCGCCTCGATGCGCGCGTGGTCGTGGAAGTACTCCACGTGCACCAGCGGGCCCAGCGCGGTCCCCACGTGCGCGTGAATCGCCGGGCTGGTGTGCGCCGACAGCGGCACGCCGGCGGAGGCGCACAGAGCCGCCACCGCCACCAGCTGGGTGATTCCCCCGCAGCGGGTGACGTCTGCCTGCACGACGTCGACCGCGCCCGCCTGCAGCATGCGCCTGAAGTAGAAGAGGTCGTAGCCGTACTCCCCGGCGGCGATCTCCATGCCGGCCGGCGCCCTGTCGCGCAGCAACCGCAGGCCCTCCAGGTCATCGGAGGAGACCGGCTCCTCGAACCAGCTGACGGCGCTCTCGCCGGCGAACACCTCGGCCAGCCGAAGCGCCTGCTTGCGCGTGTATGCCCCGTTGGCGTCGACGAACAGCTCGGCCGCCGCACCGATCGCCGCGCGCGCGACTCGCACCCGCTCGGGATCCCGCGCGGGCTCGCTGCCGACCTTCATCTTCACGCGCCCGATACCACGCTCGACCCACTCCGCCAGCTGGCGCTCCAGGCGCGCATCGCTGTAGGAGGTGAAGCCGCCGCTCCCGTACACCGGCACGAGCTCGCGCACGCGACCCAGCAGGTCCGCGAGCGACACGCCCAGCAGGCGGCCCTTGAGGTCCCAGAGCGCGACGTCCACGGCGGAGATCGCGCTGGCCGCGACCCCCGGGTAGCCGATATTGCGCACGCTCGCGCGCATGCGCTGCCACGCCGCAGGCGGGGACAGCGCATCGCAGCCGACCAGGGCCCCGGCCAGCAGCTCCTCGATCAGCCCCGCGGCGGCACCCGCCGCGTAGCTGTATCCGAGCCCGGTGCAGCCGCCCGCGCTCGCCCGCGCCAGCACGATCGTGGTCGAGTCCCAGCGCAGGGTGCCGTCGGCCTCCGGCGCATCGGTGGGAACCACGAAGGCGCGCGCCGAGAGCTCCTCAATGCGGGGCTCGTGCGCCTGCGCTCCTCCCACCCCTGTGCGGCTTGCGCCTGTCACCGCGCCCCCACGCCGACCTGCTCGCCGGCCGGCTCAGCGGTGCGGTACGAATCGCGTCCGCTGCTCGCCGCTCACGCGCACGTGCTCGGGCCGGTGCCCGTCCGCGCCGCGCCGCTCTCCGGTGCCCTCCACCTTGTCCCCGGCAGGGTGCAGCTTGCCACGGCGCAGCGCCGAGGCGATGCCCAGCACCAGCGCGGCGATGACGGCCACAACGATCGCGAAGATCACGAGGATGAAGATCCCTCCAAATTCCATCGCCGGGGGCTTACCCGCTGGCTTCAGCGGTCAATCCCGCTCGGCTGGTGCTCGCCGGCGGGACCGTCGCGCAGCGCGACGGCCGCCGCGATATGGGACAGGTGGCTCAGCGCCTGCGGGTAGTTCCCGAGCAGCTCGCCCGCGTCAGGGTCGATCTGCTCGGAGAACAGCCCGACGGGATTCGCCGCGGTCATGGCCGCGTCGAAGGCCTCGCGCGCCTCCTCGGCGCGTCCCTGGCGCGCGTAGCAGGCCGCCAGCCAGAATGAGCAGGGCACGAACGCGCCCTCCTTCCCCGGCAGCCCGTCCCGGCGCCGGTAGCGGCGCAGGAAAGCACCTTCGGAGAGCTCCTCGCGCACGGCGTCGGCGGTGCGAAACATCCGGTCGTCGTCGTATGCGATGAAGCCCATCAGCGGCAGCAGCAGCAGCGCGCCATCGAGCGCGCGCTCGTCGAAGCACTGCACGAACACGCCGCGATCGCGGTCATAGCCGCGCGATTCGATCGCCGCCCGGATCTCTTCGCGCGCTTTGCGCCAGCGACGCACAGGCGCCTTGCGGGCACAGTCCTCGGCGAGGCTCAAGCCGCGATCGACGGCGACGCAGCAGGCTGCCTTGGAGTGCACGAAGTGTCGAGGCTTTCCCTGCCACTCCCAGATGCCGCGATCGGGCTCCTGCCAGCGCTCGATCGCGGCCTCGACCAACTCGACGAAGAAGCGCCACTCGTCGTCGTCGGGCGAGTGACCGCGCAGGTGCCAGCGCCATCCGAGGTTGAGGATCTCCCCGAAGGCGTCGAGCTGCAGCTGGCGCGCGGCGTCGTTGCCCACGCGCACCGGACGCGAGCCGCGGTATCCGGCGAGCTCGAGCTCCTGCGCGGACACGCGCCGCTCGCCGCCGATGCCGAACAGGACCTGCAGGTCGTCGGCGTGGCCGGCCGAGCTGCGCACGATGAAATGGCGGAACTCCGACGCCTCGCGTTCGCAGCCCATCTCGGCGAGCGCGTAGGCGGCGATCGTCGAGTCGCGGATCCAGCTGAAGCGGTAGTCCCAGTTGCGCACGCCGCCGAGCGTCTCGGGCAGTGACGTGCTTGGGGCGGCCACGATCGCCCCCGTCGGCGCATAGGTGAGCGCCTTCAGCGTCAGCGCCGAGCGCACCGCGCCGCCCAGCTCGGACCCCTCGGCGGGCAGTTTCTTGCGCCACCGCCGCCACCACGACAGCGTCTCCTGCAGGCGGGCGTCCACCTCGGCGGCGTCGGGCGCCGCCAGCCGCACCCCTTGCAGCAGATGCGGGCGCACGAACCGCAGCAGCAGCCGCGAGCGCTCCCCGGGCGTGAGCTTGACGCGTGCGAGCAGCGAGTCGCCGTCGATCGCCAGCTCCGACTCGCTCCACACCAGCAGCCCGTCGTCGCCGCCAATCGCGGTGAACGACTCGGTTCCCGCTCGCCGCAACCAGGGCCGCACGGCGCCGTAGTCGAAGCGCGGCGCGATCTCGAGGCTCACGTCGGCGATGCCGCGTGAGCACTCGACGATCCGCACCAGCTCGCGGCCGGAAACGCGCGCTCGACGCGCGCGCATCGCGAAAAAGTCCCACACGCAGATCTCTGCCTGATCGCTCGCGAGCGTGGTCAGCAGCACGAGCGTGTCGTTCACGTAGCAGCTTCGGCGCGATTGCAGCTTTGAGCGCAGCGACACCGAGCAGAAGCCCCCTCGCTGCCAGTCCAGCAGCCGACCGAAGCAGCTGCCGCTGTCCAGCCGCGGCAGGCAGCACCAGTCGATCGACGCCTCGCGCGAGACCAGCGCCGAGCCGTGGCAGTCGCCGATCAGCGCGTAGTCGCCGATCGCCGGCACCTGATCGCGATCGCTCATACGGCTCGGCGGCGGGCGCGCCAGGCGAGCGCGGAGCCGGCTCCCAGGCCCAGCGCAAGCACGCGGCGATGGCGCGTGAGCCCCCACTGGAAGCTGCGCGCGTGCGCGCTCGCGTCGAAGTCACCGTGCGCACCATGATCTCCCGGCACGGGATCCAGCAGGTTGTCGGCCCGTCCGGGCGGCACCATTTCGTCGGTTTGCTGCGCGTCAAAGCCGGTACGCGCGAGATAGCGGTCGCCCACGCCCGGAACCAGCGCATTGCCGATCAGCGTGAGCGCCGTCGAGGCGCCCACCCACCACTCCCGCCGTGCGGGGTGCCGCGCAGCGGCCACGATCGCGCGAGCGGCGACCTCGGGCTGATAGATCGGCGGCACCGGCTGGGGATGGCGCGGCAGGCGCGTGCGGACCACGTCGAACTGGGGCGTGTTGAGCGCAGGCAGCTGCACCATCGTCACCCGCACGGCGCTGCCCTCGTGCATCAGCTCACAGCGCAGCGACTCGGTGAATCCCTGGATCGCGTGCTTGGCGGCGCAGTAGGCGCTCTGCAGCGGTATGCCCCTGTAGGCCAGCGCCGAGCCGACCTGCACGATCACGCCGCGATCGCGATCGCGCATGCGCTCGAGCGCGAAGATCGTCCCGTGCACCACGCCGAGGTAGGTGACCTCGGTGACGCGCCGGTACTCCTCCGCGGTGATCTCGCGCACAGGCGCGAACACCGACACCATCGCGTTGTTGACCCACACGTCGATCGGCCCGAGCTCGCGCTCGATCGCGGCGGCTCCGGAGCGCACGCTGTCGGGATCGGACACGTCGGCCTGGAGGCACAGCGTGCGAGCGCCGTCGCGCTCGAGCTCGGCGGCCGTGGCCGCCAGGCCGTCTGCGCCCCGCGCCATGATCGCCACCGCCGCCCCCTGGCGCGCGAACGCCCTGGCCGAGGCGCGGCCGACACCCGAGGTCGCGCCAGTGATCGCGACCACCCCTGGCGCGTGGTGCGCGCTCGTCATCCGCGCGTCAATCTGAGCGGGTCAAATCCATGTGCAGCCGCACGGCCGTGCCGGCGGAGCCCGAACGGATCTGCACGAGATCGCATAGCTGGTTTACCAGCCACAGGCCCCGGCCGGTGAGCTGCTCGGGGCGTGGCCTGATGCGACCGGCCAGCGGCGCGTCGATCTGGCCGGAATCGAGCACCTCGCACAGGAGCGTCCCGTCCTCCCGCCACATCCGCAGCCGGCCGCTGCCGCCGCCGTAGCGCACGCTGTTGCTCGCCAGCTCGCTTATCGCGAGCACGAGCTGCTGGCGGCGTTCCTCGGCCAGAAGCGCAGCGGCCGCCTGTGCGGCGACGGCACGTCGGGCCGCTCCCAGCTGCTCGCGCGAGAAGCCGATTTCTTCGGCGAACGGCGGAGGCTCGGGCAGGGTACCCTCAAATGCCCCCACCGGCCAGTCCGCGGGGCGGTATGAGCCGTTCCTCGCGCTCGCCCCGCCCGTGCCCACGAACGGGTGGTTGCGCTGGGCTGCCTCGATGACGTGGTCGTCCAGGCCATCGAGGTCATACGGACACACCAAGCGCCACGGCTGGCCGCCCGCAAAGGCCAGGTTCAGCAGCGACTCGTGGCGCTCGCACTCGGTCAGCTCCGCGTCGCTGCGGCCGGGCCAGATCGGTTCCCCGATGCCCAGAACAGGATCACCCAGGGGGTCCCGCTCCTCCAAGAACTGCTGCCAGGCAGGAATGATGCAGGCCGGGTTGCGCCCCAGCGCATGCATGTCCACGAAGTCCACCCAGCCGGCGCGCGCGCCCAGCGCCTCCCGCAGCAGGGAGATCCTGACCGGCGCTACCGCGGCCAGCACCGGTTGCTCGAGCGCGAGCGCCTCGTCGATCAGCGGCAGCGTGCCTTCCAGGAACTCGTCCTCGCCGGCGTAGAACAGGGACTGATGCTCGAAGCCCTGCGGACCGGCGCCCGTGGGGGCGCGCCCGTCAGGCGCCTCAATCGCGATTCCAAGCTCGGTGGCGACCGTTGGTGCCATCTCGCACAATCCGCTCGTTCGACACATCGTCAAGGGCCCACCGCAGGCGGGAAGCACAGCCGTGCTGAGGAGGGACGATCCATGCTTGCCTTTAAAAATCGGGGCGCGCGGGGCGCGCTATCAGCGCCCTACCAGCGACGCCTACCTTTCTGTACCCCGCTGGCGAGGAAGTCAATCAGGCGCCCCACCCGGGCAGCGGTTGCCCGTCTGCGGCGCCGACCTGCGTTCGTCGCCCGTTTCCGTTGCCACGGCTGGGGTAAACGCGAAACGAGGGAAACGACACGCCAGGAGGTGTCCACATGGCCGGGAACTTGGGCGGAAAAAAGATCGCCTTCGTCGTTGCCAATGAGGGCGTGGAGGAGGTGGAGCTGACCGAGCCGTGGGCAGCCGTCGAGCAGGCCGGAGGCCGGCCCGAGCTGATCGCCCCCGAAGGCGGGGAGGTCCAAGCCTTCAACCACCTCGACAAGGGGGACACGTTCGCGGTCGACAAGCGCATCGAGCAGGCGCGGCCGGAGGAATATGACGGCTTGGTGCTGCCCGGGGGCGTCGCCAACCCCGATCAGCTGCGCACCGTCCCGCGGGCGGTGGAGTTCCTCCGGGAGTTCTTCTCCGAAGGCAAGCCGGTCGGGGTGATCTGCCATGGCCCCTGGACGCTCGTCGAGGCAGATCTGGTGCGCGATCGGACGCTGACCTCGTGGCCGTCGCTGCGGTCCGATATTCGCAACGCGGGCGGCAACTGGGTCGACGAGGAGGTCGTCGTTGACCATGGCCTCGTGTCGAGCCGCAAGCCCGACGATCTGCCCGCATTCTGCGCCAAGATCCTCGAGGAGTTCGCCGAGGCTCGCCACGAGGTCGCACCCGCCGGCGCCACGGCCGGCACGCGCGGGTGAGCGATGCACGGCCGGCACGGCACGCGCGGGTAGCGATGCGCGGCGGCGGGCGGCACGCGCGGATGAGCGATGCACGGCAATGACGCGATGCGCGCGCATTAGGCCCAGCCGCCTTCATGGCGGCTGGGGCTGATCTACATACCGGTCCTCAGCAAGGCCAATCGGGCCCGTTTTGGCCCGTGGCTGCCACGGGTAACTGTGAGCTCGTGGCAGATTTGGACGGACAGGCGAGCGGGCTCCTTCGCCGCATAACCGGCGAGAGCGAGGCGCGCACCACGCTCGAGCGAGTCGCTCGCGAGCTGCGCCACCGCCGTGACGACCTCCGTCAGCGCCGCCGGCGCCAGCGCGCGGCCGAGATCGCCGCGGAGAACCCCCGCCGAGGCGTGCATCGAAGGCCACCGGAAAAGGAAGCGGATTGATGAGTCAGAGCGTCAGTGATCACCTGCTCGAGCGCCTCGCTCGCGAGTGGCGCGTGAAGCGCATCTACGGCTACCCCGGCGACGGGATCAACGGGATCATCGGCGCGTTCGCGCACGATGGGCCGCGACCGGAGTTCGTGCAGGTGCGCCACGAGGAGATGGCCGCGTTCATGGCCTGCGCGCACGCCAAGTTCACGGGCGAGGTGGGCGTCTGCCTGGCGACCTCGGGGCCCGGCGCGATTCATCTGCTCAACGGCCTGTATGACGCCAAGCTCGACCACCAGCCGGTGCTCGCGGTTGTGGGCCAGCAGGCCCGTCTCGGGCTGGGCGGCAACTACCAGCAGGAGGTCGACCTGCAGACGCTGTTCAAGGACGTCGCCCACGAGTTCGTGCAGATGGCCACCGAGGCGGGGCAGGTCCGGCACCTCATCGACCGCGCCATGCGGATCGCGTTGGCCGAGCGCACGGTGACTTGCGTAATCGTCCCCAATGACCTGCAGATGGAAGACGCCGTGCCGGTCCCCCCGCATGCGCATGGCACGGTCCACTCGGGGCCGGGCTACGACCGGCCGCGAGTCGTGCCGACCGACTCCGAGGTGCAGAGGGCGGCTGGCATCCTCAACGAGGGCCAGCGCGTTGCGATGCTGGTCGGCGCGGGCGCGCTGCACGCCACGCAGGAGGTCATCGAGGCCGCCGACATGCTCGGCGCGGGCGTGGCCAAGGCGCTGCTGGGCAAGGCCGCGGTCCCGGACGAGCTTCCGTTCGTCACCGGCTCGATCGGCCTGCTGGGGACGAAGCCCAGCTGGGAGCTGATGCAGCGCTGCGACACGCTGCTGATGGTGGGCTCGAGCTTCCCCTACTCGGAGTTCCTCCCGGAGGAGGGCCACGCCCGCGGCGTGCAGATCGATCTCGACGGGCGCATGGTCGGCATCCGCTATCCGATGGAGGTCAACCTCGTCGGCGACAGCGCCGAGACGCTGCGGGCGCTGCTGCCGCGCCTGGAGCGCAAGCAGGATCGCTCCTGGCAGGATCGCATCGCCGGCGAAGTCCGCGACTGGTGGCAGGTGCTGGAGGCTCGCGCGATGGCCAAGGCCGAGCCGGTGAACCCGCAGCTGGTGTTCCACGAGCTCTCCAAGCGACTGCCCGACGGGGCCATCGTCACGTCTGATTCCGGCTCGGCGGCCAACTGGTTCGCGCGGGACCTGCGCCTGCGCCACGGCATGATGGCATCGCTGTCGGGCACCCTCGCGACGATGGGCGCCGGGGTCCCCTACGCGATCGCCGCCAAGTTCGCCCATCCGCAACGCCCCGTGATCGCGCTGGTCGGAGATGGCGCGATGCAGATGAACGGCCTGGCCGAGCTGATAACGATCGCCAAGTACCGCGAGCGCTGGAGCGACCAGCGGCTGGTGGTGCTCGTGCTGAACAACCGCGACCTCAACCAGGTCACCTGGGAGCAGCGGGCCATGTCAGGGGATCCCAAGTTCACCGGCTCGCAGGACCTTCCCGACGTGCCCTACGCACGCTGGGCAGAGATGCTCGGACTCGCTGGCATCCGCAGCGAAGACCCGTCGGAGATCGGCGAGTGCTGGGAGCGCGCGCTCGCCAGCGAGCGGCCGGTGGTGTTCGAGGTGGTGACCGACCCCGAGGTACCGCCGCTGCCCCCGCACATCACGCTCGATGAGGCGCGCGCGTTCGCCTCGGCCGTGCTGCACGGAGATCCGGGGCGCAAGAGGATGATCAGCCAGTCCATCCGGCAGAAGCTGCCCGAGGTCCTGCACCGACGATGATCGGAGCCTCGCTGGGACGGCGGGGAGCGCGGCGACGGGGCTGGCTGGCGCGGCGACGGGGCTGGCGGGATCAGCTGGCGACCGGCGTGCGCGACCTGCGGCGGGCGCGGCTTCAGCGGGTCCTCGCCGGCGCCACCGCCTTCAGCGCGATGCCGCTGGGCCTGGAGATCTACTTCGAGCATTTCCGGGGCTCGTTCGGCGACAAGTGGATGTGGACGCCGGTGGTGCTCTCGCCGTTGCTCACGGCCGCCGGCGTGGCCGCGGTGCGCTCGCCACGTGCCGCGACGACGGTGCTCCCCGCGGTCTCGGCGCTGTACTGCCTGGACGGGCTCATCGGCCTCTACACCCACGTTCAAGGCGTGCGCAAGCGCCCGGGCGGATTTGGCGAGCCGCTTTACAACATCGTGATGGGGCCGCCGCTGCTGGCTCCGGGCTCGCTCGCGATGGTTGGCGGCATGGGCCTTGCATCGGCCCTGGCCGCGCGCGAGCGCTGAGATGCCGCCGGTCAGGAGCAGCGCCGAGCACCTGCCTCAGCGGCGCGCGGACAGTGGTTTGCCGGGGCCGCCTCCGGAGCTGCCGCGGCAGCGCCGCGGCGTGACGCCGCAGATGCGCGGCCGCTACCCCGACTACGACGTCCTGTCCGAGGCCCAGCATTGGGACTCGGTCACGCGCGAGCTGGTCCTGGACCGGGTGAGGAAGGTCCCGCCGATCCGCTTCTTCGACGACGCCGAGGCCGCCGCGCTGCGCGCCTTCTGCGACGTGGTGACGGCCCAGGACTCCGAGCCGCGGATTCCGGTGCTCGAGATGGTCGACGCCAAGTTCCATGCCGGCAAGCTCGACGGCTTCCGCTACGAGGACCTGCCCGAGGATCCGCAGACGTGGCGCGCCGTGGCGGCGAGCTTGGACCGGACCGCCGAGCGTGCCGGCCACTCGAGCTTCGCCGAGGCGCCCGTGGAGGAGCGCCGCGCGATCGTCGCGCGCTTCGCGCGCGGCGAGCTCGACTGGGAGATCCCGGTGCAGCGCGCCTGGACGGTCGTCATGCGCGCGGTGCTGTCCGCGTTCTACTCGCATCCCTGGGCCTGGAACGAGATCGGCTTCGGCGGCCCGGCCTATCCGCGCGGCTATGCGCGACTCGGGGCCGGTCAGCGCGAGCAGTGGGAGGCACCGCCGGAGTTCAGCCGCGACCCGGTCGGCGACGTGCGCGAGCGGGGGCTCGAGTGAGCCGGCGCACGCGCGTTGCGCTCAAGGGGGCCGTGCGTCCGCCGGAGAACGAGTCCGCGTTCCTGCTCGATCCCCATCGCCGCGGCCTGCCCGGTCGCGAGCGCATGCGGCGCTACGGCGACTCCGAGCCGGTGGACATGGTGATCGTCGGCGCCGGCGCCGGCGGCGCGACGCTCGCGCAGAGGCTGGCGCGTCGAGGGTGGCGCATCGTCGTGCTCGAGGCGGGCCCGTTCTGGGACCCCGACAGCGACTGGGTCTCCGACGAGGCGGGGGCGCACGACCTGTACTGGACCGAGCCGCGCGTGATCGGCGGCGAGGACCCCGTGGAGCTGGGCAAGAACAACTGCGGGCGCGGCGTGGGTGGATCGATGGTGCACTACGCCGGCTACACGCCGCGTTTCCACCCGTCGGACTTCGAGGTTCTCAGCCGCGACGGGGTCGGCGCGGACTGGCCGATCGCCTACGCGCAGCTGCGGCCCCACTACGAGCGCCTGGAGCGCGAGCTGCCGGTGGCCGGCGAGTGGTGGCCCTGGGGTGACCCGCACGGCTACCCCCATGCTCCCCACCCGGTCGGAGGCGGAGCGCTCAGCGCCATGGAGGGCGCCCGGCGCTGCGGGATCCGCATGCGCGTTGGCCCGGTGGGGATAACCAACGGCTCCTTCGGCAACCGTCCGCACTGCATCTATCGCGGGCTGTGCCTGCAGGGCTGCAAGGTCGGAGCGAAGGCCTCACCCCTCGTGACACACATCCCCGACGCGCTCGAGCACGGCGTGGAGATCCGCTCGGGCTGCATGGTCACCCGGATCGAGATCGATGCGGGCGGGCGCTGCACCGGCGTCAGCTATCGCCACGAGGAGCGCGAGCGCTTCCAGCGCGCCGACACGGTCGCGGTCGCCGGCTACTCGATCGAGACCCCTCGCCTGCTGCTGCACTCGACCAGCGCGCGCTTTCCCGCGGGATTGGGCAACGACAACGACCTGGTCGGTCGGGGCATCATGGTCCAGGGAGCGCCGCAGGTGGCTGGTCGCTTCGAGCAGGAGATGCGCATGTACAAGGCGCCACCGCCGGAGATCAGCAGCGAGCAGTTCTACGAGACCGATCCCGAGCGAGATTTCGCCAGGGGCTTCTCGATCCAGACCGTGGGGCCGCTGCCGATCGGATGGGCCGAGCACGTCCTGGCGGACGGGCACTGGGGACAGGCGCTGCGCGAGTACGTGCGCGACTACAACCACTGGTACACGCTGGGCGTCCTGTGCGAGCTGCTGCCGCGTCCCGAGAACCGCGTGACGCTCGCCGAAGAGCGCGATCGCCACGGGATGCCGGTGGCGCGGCTGGACTACACGCAGTGCGATAACGATCGCGCCAACATCGCCTATGCAAAGCGCAAGCTGAGTGAGATCATCAGCGCGGCCGGTGCCCAGGACGTGCTCGCGATCGACCGCTACGCGCACCTCGTCGGCGGCTGCGCGATGTCCGACTCGCCCGACAGCGGCGTGGTCGACTCCGATCATCGCGCCTGGGGTGTGCCCAACCTGTTCGTTGCCGACGGCAGCGTGATGCCCACGCAGGGTTCCGCCAACCCGGCGCTCACGATCATGGCGCTGTCCTCGCGCCTGGCCGAACGCCTGGGCGCCAAGCGCGTGCATACCAGCAGGCGTCCTGCGCGCCCGCTCGCGAGCTCCGCGCCGGCGCCCGCTTAGGACACCGGCGCGAGTCGCTCGCTCGACCACGGCGCACGCCCGGCCTTCGCGCACGGCCGCCCGTCGACGATCACGACATCGGCGGTGAAGTCGGTCTGCCCGCGCAGCAGCGCCGAGCCCACCCCATAGGCGTCGACGGGCACGCCCTCGGCCTCGAAGCGGGCGATGCGCTCGTGATCGAAGCCGCCCGAGACCACGATCTTCACGTCCGCGAAGCCCGCTTCGTCAAGCCGCGCGCGAACGCGGCGAACGAGGCTCGGGTTCACCCCTGCCAGCTCATCGGGCGGCGCCTGCACGTCGGCGAGGGAGCGGTCTACGAGCGTCTCGCTGGTGTCCAGGCGGACGCCCCACAGACGGGGCCCGAGCGCGCGCGCCACCGCGATCGCCGTGTTTGCCGAATAGTTCTCGAAGTCCACCAGCACCGTCACGTTCATCGAGCCGTGGTAGCGCTCTGCAAACGCGGTGGCCGCAGCCACCGTGTCGCCGCCGTAGGCTGCGATCAGCGAGTGCGGCACCGTGCCGACCCCGCGCCCTCCCCACCAGGATGCCTGGGCGTCGGTCGACACTCCGATCGCGCCGGCCACATGGGCCGCCCAGCCGTCGCCCGTCTGCACGAGCCAGTGGTCGTGACGGGCGGGGAAGAAGAAGATCGGCTTTCCGGCGGCGGCCGCGACAGTGCGACGGACATTGGTCATCACCCGCGTGCGCCTGGCCAGGCATCCGAGGTACACGGTCTCGAGGTGTGCGAACAGCGTGTAATCGCCCTCGATCGTGAGCACGACCTCGCGCGCGGCGATCTCGTCGCCCTCATACAGCGCACGCACGTTCAGCTCGCTCCAGCCGTGCTGCCAGGATCCGTCGGCGCGCCTGCGCCCGGAGCACTGCCTGAGAATCGCGATCGCCTCGTCGATCCCCCCGAGCACCGCGCCATCACGCTTCTGGAACACCTGCATCCTCACCCTGGGATGGCGCTCCTGTGCTTCCAGCAGCGCCCTGGCGTGGTTGAAGTAGGCATCCGAGTAGTAGCCCGCGCGGATGCGCTCCACGGGCAGCCGGAACACCGACGCGGCCAGTCGCTCCCGGCCGCTCATCTGCCAGGCATCAACGCGCCGTGGCGGGAAGGCAGGCGCCGTTGCATCCACTGCAACAGTACGTGCGCGAGCCGCCCCTCGCACGAGCGCGCTCCTTGCGCGAGCGGCCCCTCGCACGAGCGCGCCCGCGGTGATGTTTAGAACTTCGACTAAGGGGGCATAACGGGCCTGGAGTTGTCCTCCCTCGGGCGGTGGCCGCGCCCCCCGGCGGCCACCGCCCATTCGCCTTTCTGCGACGGGTCGAGATGCCGTGGACTCCACCGCAGCCAGTGCCGCCGGGACCGCAGCCGCCGCCGCCGGATCCGAAGCCACCGAGCCCGGGCCCAAATCCGAGTCCGATTCCACCGGACCCGAAACCGCCGAGCATCTGAGCCGAGCGGCCGGCGGGACTACTCGCGATCCACCAGTTGCAGCGCGAGCACCTCGGATGAGCCGACCGCGGCGACGCGGCGATCGTCGGTCAGCTTCTCGATCACCGGCCCCAGGCCATCGACGTCGGAGTCCAAGATCAGCCTGTCCGCGCGGCCGGCTCCGAGCGGCCCCACGCACAGCTCCAGGTTGCGTGCCTTGACGCTCACCGTGAGGCTGAGCCGGTCCGACCCGAGCGAGCTGGGCGCGTGCGCCGCGAGCGAGTCCGCCACGAGCTGGGCATCGGAGATGCGGTCGGTAGAGAAGTCCGCGCGCGCGGCCAGAACGCTGAGCACACGCGGCAGCACCGTGCGCGCGAGGCTGGCCGGCGCGATCGTCAGCGCGGTCGTGGAGACCAGGTCCTCGTCCGCCGGGGATGGGACGTCGCCGTCCTCCTGCAGCGGCTCAAACGCGCAGCGCGATGGCGCGAGGAAGCGCATCCGAAGTTCGGTGCCGCGGCCATCCGCGTCGGTGAACTCCACGCTGTGCACGAGCGCCTGTATCAGCGGCAAGCCGATGCCCAGCGCGGCCTCATTGGGCGCGCGGATCCTTGGCCGGATCCCGACGCCGTAATCGCGCACCACCACCTCGATCGCGTCTGCGGACGCGCTGATGTCCACCTCCAAAGGGCCTTCCTGGCCCTCGTAGGCGTGCAGCACGACGTTGTTACAGGCCTCGGTGACGGCGGTGCGAATGTCGTACAGGTCGCTGCTGTCGAGCTCGATGGTCTCGGCCACCCCGGTCAGCACCTCCCGCACGAGCAATACGTTCTCGGAGCGGTTGGAGATCTTCAGACGAACGTTGGGAGGCTCAGCCATAAGATGCGCCATCGATTATCGACGACCGGACCGGCGGGTGTCGACTGACTCGCATTCGTCTCCTTGACGGTTCTGTCGCCTAACTGCATCGGCCGACCCGCGTGTTTACAGCAGCGCTATAGCGCCTCCTTCCGCTGCCCCAACGGCGTTCTCGCCTCCTGCGTGAGCGCCCGCAGCTGATCGAGCGAGCGTCGCAGCAGGCGGGAGACCTGCATCTGAGAGATGCCGACCCGCGCCGCGATCTCGGTCTGGGTGAGGTCCTCCACGAAGCGCATCCGCAGAATCAGGCGCTCGCGCGGAGGAATGTGCTCCAGCACCGCCGTGATCGTGGCGTCCAGCTCGACCAGCTCGAAGCGCTCATCGTCGCGGCCCATCGCGTCGCCGTAGGCCATCACGTCGTCATCGGCGCCGGGGCGCGGAGCGTCCAGCGACAGCGCTTCGTAGGCCTGGATCGCCTGCAGCGCGTCGATGATGTCCTCGATGTCGAGCTCCAGATACTCGGCCAGCTGGTTCACCGTCGGGGCGCGCCCGCGCTCGTTCGCGATGCGCTCTTGCGCGTCGCGCACCCGTAGGGCCCGCTCCTGCGCGCCTCGCGGAACGTGAACGGACCAGCCCGAGTCGCGGAAGTAGCGGCGCATCTCGCCGAGGATCGTCGGCACGGCAAATGACGGGAAGGTGTGCCCGAGGTCCGGGTCGAAGCGGTCGAGCGCCTTGAGCAGCCCCAGAGAGGCAACCTGTACCAGGTCGTCAAAGGGCTCCGATGAGCGGTCATAGCGCCGTGCGAGGCTGCGTGCGAGAGGCATGAACCGCGACACGAGCGCCTCGCGGGCTTCGTGATCTTCCTCCTGGTGCCAGCGCCGGAAGAGTTGCTCCTCGTCGCTTGGCGTACCCACGGCCGCTGACCGAGGGGTGACTGGCGCGGGTGAGGCCATGTCCGTCTCCTCCGTCTTTTCCGATCGACTGCTGCGATCCGCCGGAAAAAAGCCGGCTTCAGGGCAATCTACCCAGATCTGGGACCTGTAACCCAGATCCGCGTCGCTGCCTTCCCTCACGCGTTCGTCTTTTCCGTCCCCGTAGCCGACTTCCTCGCTGCCCTCAGCCGGCCCGGGGGCCATCCCGGCGCCATCGCACGCAGCGGTGGCGTCTTCTCCCCCTTTCCGACGGGACGGGCTCCTGCGAGCCACTACTCGTCGGCCTCCGATGCCGTGAGGGAATTGCCCGCTGTGCAAGGCACGCCGCTCACCTCAAACCACCATCCTTATGCGTTTCTGTCTGCGACGGTCCGCCCGGTCGTCAGACGATCTGCCGACCGGGCCTCCCGTACGTGGAGGACGCCTGTCGGCCCCTCCCCAGGACACTAATGCGGGCAAGCTCGATGCTACCGCCTTTCGGCCAGCATGCAAGCTGCTTGGGCTGAATGGGGGCGATTGCACGACAGCGCGGCAGCGCGTCTTGACAGTTGCCGCCCCGCCCCAAGACAATCCAGCCGAGGATGAGGGCACGGCAAAGCGAGGGGGATGGCAGAGCCGCCCGGCGCGGCGCGCGGTTGCGCGCGTTCAAGAGCCTGGATCTACCCACG
>VAWK01000058.1:0-7998 GCA_005885515.1 Actinomycetota bacterium
GCATTCTGGCTGGGCTTCAACGCCCTTCAGCTCGTCATCGCCGTCATCGCTTTCCGGCTCGACGGCCAGCCGCTGCGTCCGCTCTGGGCACTGCCCCTGCAGCAGTTCGTGTACCGCCAGCTCATGTACGTCGTGATCATCGAGTCGACCATCTCCGCCCTGATTGGCGCCCGGGCCTCCTGGCAGACCATCCCGCGGACCGGCGATGTCGAGCTCCCACCGGCCCCACCGCCAGAGGTCGAATCTTCGCTGGCCTGATCCAAGGACAAACCCGGGCCAACCAGAGAGTCGTCTCGACCGTCGCGCCACCGCCGTTCTGTGCCCACCTTAGGATTCCTGACGGCTCATGCGCAGGCTAGTCGTGCCGCTCATCATGCTCACGCTCGCCATGGCGCCATCCCCGGCACCGGCGAGCCCTCAGGACGTCGCCGCCACACACGCAGCGATCGTCGCCGGCTACGCGCTCGCCCGCGCGGGTGTGGCAACGATCGACATAGCACAGTCGAAGATCGAGAGCTTCAATCGCAAGCTCGCCGCAGAATGCCCGGGCGTCGGACGCGGGACGCCGGAGACCGAAGCCTCACAGCCGATGAGCTATGAGGTTGCGGTAGCGCTGTGGTCGATCGCCTACGGCTCCGCCGCGGGTCCAATCAACACCTTCGCCAGGGCGATCAGGCCGCTGCGCTGGACGAGCGCGCGCATCAACCGCGTCGCGCACACCTTCGTTGCAAGTCTGACCGCGCTCGCGACGATACCCCTGCCTGACCTCTGCAGCGACGTGCGCGCGTGGAGCGCCAGCGGCTTTACGACTATCACGCGACACGTCATCGAACTCGACCGCCGTGTGGAATCCCTTGAGCTGCCGGAAATCCCCTGGAGGCTGCTGGCGCCCTATGTGCGCAGGGGCGACGCGGACCTCGTCAGATACATAAGGCGGGCGGAAAGGAAGGTCGCCGAAGCAGAATTCGTGCTCGGTCAAAAAGACTGGTATCAGGTGCTCGAAACGCTGGGACTTCCGCCGTAGGAGCTTGCGTGTGGGCGCGATAGCCCGATCCGCGATCGCCGCTCCTGCTCACCATGCCGACGTCAGCCCCATATCGCGCCGGGGCGCACCGCTGTTTCACAACTCGGCAGGGCGGACGTTAGGTCTCGCTGGACCACTGGATGAATCTGTAGGAACGACGTTCGTGCGCGGTAAGCTGAGTGGTAGCCACGCCTTACGCGACATCGACGGCGATCTGATCTACCGCGCGTCACAGCTCGGTGACATGAATCTCCAACGGCGGAGCGCTTCCTCTGGGGGTGGGTCGACTTGTCTCCCCGCCAGTCATGTCGGGTGTCGGTCCGCGTCTTCGCGAGAGGCCAGCAGCGCGACTGTGAATGAGCAACCACGTGCCAGGACCCCAGCAGATACGCCAACAGGAGAAGCATGAGCAGAAGCTCAAGGACATCCGTGAGCAGGTTGCTCAAGGCAAGCTCGTGATAAGGAAGATGACGGACGAGGAGCGAAGGCGCTACCCACCGCCCGAAGTCGACCGGAGCCGACGGGACTCCAGGCGGCGCCCATGACGCGGTTCTTCGTGCCACCGCTGGCGCAGGCTGACCGACCTGCCTCCGTCGGCCACAGTGAGCTCTTGGGATCCTGAACATCGACTGCGCGACCAAGGGGTCGGGGCCGCAGGTGCAAACCCGCCGCCCCGATCCGGCGCAAGATCCCAGCAGAAGTTTCCCCAAATAGGGCGCTTTGAGGGCACACAACGAATCTGTCTCGCTACGCTCCTGCGCTCAGTGTGTTCGCCCATCCATCCGGTTCGCGGATCGCAGCGCCAGGTTCTCGGATGACGGCGCCGACGCCACTGCGGAACGTCGAGTTGCGCCGCGAAGAGACGCGACTGCATGGGCGTCGCATCTCGTATCTGACCGCCGGTGAAGGGCCGGTCCTGGTGCTGGTCCATGGGATCGCCTCTGACAGCCAGGCGTGGCGCGCAGCGCTGCCGCTGCTGGCGCGCCGCGCGAGGGTGATCGCGCCGGACCTGCCGGGTCACGGCGCCTCCGCCAAGGCGCCAGGTGACTATTCGCTCGGATCGCTTGCGAGCTCGCTCCGCGACCTGCTCGTCAAGCTCGGCCACGAGCGCGCGACGCTGGTGGGCCATTCGCTCGGTGGTGGCGTCGCGATGCAGTACGCCTACATGTTCCCGGAGCGCACCGAGCGGCTGGTGCTCGTCTCCAGCGGCGGTCTGGGTCGGAGCTTGAACCCGCTGCTGCGGGCGGCGGCGCTGCCCGGCTCAGAGCTCGTGATCGCCGCGACGATCGCGCCGCTCACGGCGCTTGGGCGGGCCGGTGTCGCGGCGGTGCAGCGTCTTGGCCTCCGCTTCACGCCGGATCTCGGCGAGTTCGGTCGCGGCTTTGCAACGCTGGCCGATCGCGAAGGGCGTGCGGCGTTCCTCGACACGCTACGGTCGGTCGTGAACTTCAGCGGTCAGCGGGTCGACGCCACCGATCGCCTTTATCTCGCTGCCGGGATGCCGACGCTGCTGGTTTGGGGCGAGCGGGACGCGATCATCCCGGTGGGACACGGCTACCGCGCACAGGAGTGCATGCCCGGGAGCCGCCTTGAAACGTTCGCCAACTCAGGCCATTTCCCTCAGATCGACGATCCTCATCGCTTCGCCGCAACGGTGCTCGAGTTTCTCGAGGAGACCGAGCCCTCGTGCCTCACGCCAGAATCATGGAGTGAGCTGCTGCGCGACGACCCGCTCAGCGACCAACATCCGGCGAGACGTCGGCGCGAGCAGGCTCAGAGATAGTCGCGACGGGCAGGTTCGCGCTGCAGAGTGGCCGGTCAGGCTGTCCCCACGCCACTGTCGCGCTCGCGTTCATCAGCGGCGCGCTTGGCGCTAAGAAGCGCTCGTCCGCGTTGTGCCACGGCCACGACCAGGTGGCCCATCTTCGGGTGCTCAGGCTCGAGATCGACGGGTAGGCCGTGACGTAGCAGCGCTTCGCTGCACACCGGGCCGATCGACGCGACGAGCATGAGCCGCGCGCGCTCGACCAGCGCGTTCGCGAGACCGAGCTCGTCCGCGGTCATCATCACGTGCTCTACCTGTCGCCGGCTGGTGAAGAGCACGAAGTCCACGCCGCCGGTTGCGAGCCGCGTCACTGCCTCCCGTAGCGGCCGCGGGTCCTCTGGAAGCGCCCAGCGGTAGAGCGCCACCCGCAACACCTCCGCGCCGCGCAACTCGAGCCCGGTCGTCAGCTCCTCGTTGGTAACGCCGTACTCGAGGATCGCCACCCGCAAGCCCCCAACGGGAGCCTGTGCGTCGAGCGTGGAAAGGATCTCGCGCCAGGTGTTGGGCTCGGGCACTCTGACCTGGGGCGTGAGGCCGAGCTTGCGCAGCTCGGCGACCGGCTTTGGGCCGCGCGCAACCAGCGTCGTGCGTGCGAGCGATGCGGCCAGGAGCTCCGGCGAGCAACGTTCCGCCAGCGTTCGCAGACCGACCCCGGTCAGCGCGATCACCATGTTGATCCTGCCGGCCTCCAGCTCGCGCAGCAGGTCAAGCGCCGCGTCACCTTGCAGCGGCACCTCGCGCATCGACGGCACCACCATTGGGACGCCTCCCTGGCGGCGGATCAGACTCTCCAGCTCGCTTGCCCGCCGGCTCTCAAACGCCATCACCGCCAGCCCGGCGATGCGGGCCTCGGTCGCAGGAACCATGGCATCAGTATCGCGCCGTCTGCCGAACTCGACCTGCGCGGCGGAGCAGCTATCAGCCTCAGCTATTCGGCGGGTGCTCTTGCTGCGCTCGACGCAGACGCGCGTCGGCGCCTTGGTGCATCCGTTCGAGTTCCCTGAATCGAGTTATCGAGGTGGGACGCAGGCCGTACATCTTCGCCCGGTAGAGGTCATAGCGCTCGCGTGCGTAGTGGGCCTCGGCCCGCAGCTCCTCGAGTCGCCGTGAACCGGTCATCACCATTGTGGCGCTGGCCACTCCGCCACCGCGTCGCTGGGGAAACTGCCGCCCTCATCCAGCCAGCGTGGAGTGTCGCAACCATCTCGTGCCACCGCAGGCCTGCGGTGGCCCACGAAACCAACTGGCCGCCCGACAGCGTGTGATGGTGCGCTCAACCCTCGGTCCGAGAGCGGACCTAGGTCAAACAAGCGAAACCCCATCACGCCCGATGCGGAGGAGGCCAATTGCAGCCTCGTACCACAGATCGGGCACATCCCGTCCAGCAACCCGGCCTCCGGAACGTTCGCGAACAGGCGGATGCGACAGCCCGGGCAGCCGAGATGGCGAGGGGACATCACGCGGCCACGGTCGGACGCTCTTTCGCCACCTGGAGCTCGAAGTGCGCCGAGCGGGCGCCCTGGTAAACGTAGCGTGCGGCGCCCTCGGCGTCATCCTCAGAGGCGAAGCTCCTGGAATGAACGAGGCTTTCGCCGCTCTCATCGACGATCTCCCAGTGGTAGTCGCCGTCGTTGTCTCGGTAGATGAAAAACCCCAGCGACGCTACCTCTGCGAGGGCGGGCGTGGCAGCGTGCACCTTCTTTGTCGCGGTAGCCATCGCCGACCGCCTCTCTGCCCTTCTGAACGAAAATGTCGCCCGGAAAGCGAGAAGAGCTGGGCTCACTGGACGCACCAGCAACTATAACGCGTTCCGACGTTCGGACTCGGAATTTCGGCGCGACCTGACATGGCGCGGAGGCTCCGGAGAATGCGGCAGTCAGCCCGGGTCCGCACACGGCGTGACGAGAAGGCCGTCCGCGTGCAGCTCCGCGACCGTCGCATCGATCAGCTCGCCGGCCGCCGCGGCGCCGGCTGGCAGGTAGCAGCGGGTGTAATCATCGCTGTAGCCCGCGCACTTCGTGTCCGCCACCTTATCTACGAGCACGCGCTCCGTCCCCGCGAGCTTGGCTGTGCGATGGTGACGCGAGCGGACCTCCGAGAGGCCGCGCATCGCCTGCGAGCGACGCTTCTTCTCCTCCGCGGGTACCCGATCGCCGAGCGCCTCGGCGGCCGTGCCGGGGCGCGATGAGTACTGGAAGGTGTGCACGCGACTGATCCCGGCCACCTTGACCAAGTCAAGAGTGTTCTCAAACGCGGCTTCATCCTCGTTGGGGAAACCCACGATCACATCGGTTGTCAAATTGATGCGCGGTACCGCGGCGCGCAGCGCGCGGATCGCGTCGAGGTACTCAGCCGCCGTGTAGTGGCGCCGCATCGCCGCGAGCACCTCATCGTCGCCCGACTGCAGCGGCACGTGCAGGTGTGGGCAGACCTTCGGCTCGTCGCGCAACGCCGCCATCAGGGAGTCCTTGACGTGGATCACCTCGATCGAGGAGATGCGCACGCGCTCCACGCCGGGGACCCGCGCAGCCTCGACCAGCAGCTCGCCGAGATCAAGCCCGCGCTCCGGGTCCCGGTAGTCCCCTACGCTGATGCCCGTCATCACCATCTCACGCTGATCTTGTGCGACGCGGCGCTCGACCTCGTTCAATACCGCCGAAGCCGCACGTGAGCGGGCGCTGCCACGCACGGTCGGGATGATGCAGTACGCACAATGGCAGTCGCAGCCATCCTGCACCTTGACAAAGCCGCGTGTGCGGGTCCCTGACCACGCGTTTGGCCGCCCCCCGGTAGGCGCCGTGCGTCCGGATTGGCGGATGAGCAGGTCATGCTCGAGATCGACGCACGCACTGGTCGCGCTCTGCGCATGCGGCTTTGTGATCGCCATCGCCGCCGCGACCTCCTCCGCGGTGCCGGTGAACACCTGAACGGCGGGGTCGATCTCGGCGAACTGCGTGGGGCGTAGATTGACGGCGCAACCACCGACGAATACCTCGGGCGCTGTCTTCAGCGAGCGGCGCACGGACTGACGCGACTTCGCCTCCGCCTCGCCAGTGATGCAGCAGGTGTTGATTACGTGAAGCTCGGCCTCAGCCTCCGACACCTCCTCGTGGCCGGCCGCGAGCAGCTGCCGCCGAGCGAGCATGGCGTCCGCCTGCGAGACCTTGCAGCCGAGAAACTTCACCGCGAAGCGCACTGGCTGCAGAGCGTAGCTTCTCGGAGCAGGCGTGGGATCACCCTCGGCGACACAACGCGAGGAGATGCGTGCGCGCAATCAAGTGCGCTCGTCACGCGTCGCCAGCTCGATTGCGGCGACCTTCGGCAAGACGACCGTGGGCGCCTCATCCGACAGCTTCCGGCGGGACCGCAAGCGGGTGAACCGCTACCTGCTGCCGGTCAGCGGGGCGGTGACCAAGCTGACGGTCTATCTGGCTCCGACGAGGACCGCCGGAAAGCAGGTCATCAAGGGCGTGCTCTATTCCGACGCCGCCGGCAAGCCCGAAGCGCTCCTGGCGGTCTCAGGACAGCTTGCGTTCACCAGCGCGATGCGGTGCTCGGCAGCGTCAGCTCGATCACGCTGAGCGGGCACCACGCGGCCGTGCTCATGCGCTAGCGACCGACAGCGCGCGCTCGATCCAGCGCCCGAACAGCTCGCGCGCGAGCGGCGTGGTGCGGTCCAACGCGCCAAGATCGCCCGCCAGCACCGCCCGCGCCGCTGGGCCGAGCGCCTGCGTGGCTTCGGCGGCGTACGCGGGCACCTCCAGCCAGGTGCGGGCGAGCTGCGCCGATGCCTCGAGATGGAACTGCAGCCCGTAGGCGCGCCGGGCCTCGCGCGAGCTTGCGCGCGTCCGCGCCACGGCCCGAGCAGCGGCGAGGGCCGCTCAGCTGACGTGCTCCTCAAAGAAGGCGAGCACCCGGCGCCAGCCGTCCTCGGCGGCCTGCTCGTCGTAGCCGACCGCCATCGGCGTCGGCACTCGCGCGAGCATGCCTTGCCAGCCATCGACCTTCGAGTAGAACGAGTGCCCGGCCCCGTCGTAGGTCTTGATGTCGTGGGGCACGCCGAGCGCGCTGAGGTGGCGCTCCAGGCGCTCGGCGTGCGCGCGGCCGACAACGCGGTCCTTGGCGCCATAGCTCGCGACGACCGGACAGACGCCGTCCAGCTTGGAGCGGTCCGAGGGCACGACCCCGTAGTTGACGGCTGCGGCCGAGAAGCCCGGACGCGTGGCGGCGATCAGCGCGAAGCCTCCGCCCTGGCAGAAGCCGGCGACGGCGATGCGTTGGGCGTCCACATCATCCATCGCCGCGAGCGCGTCCCGGGCCGCGTGAATGTCCGCGATCTCCCGCGAAACGCCGCCGCTCAGCATGTCGACGAGCACGCGGGTCAGACACACCAAGCGTGTCCCGTGCGAGTACAGGTCCGGCGCGAGCGCCGCGTAGCCGGCCTTCGCGAAGCGCGCGGCGAGGCGCCTGATGTCGTCGTTCAGCCCGAACGACTCGTGCAAGACGACGACGCCGGGGCTGGGCGTCTCGCCGGCGGCTGGAAAGAGCTCGGCGCGCAGGTTCGCGCCATCGCTCAACGGGATCTGCAGCGGCCTGGGGCTCGTCGGCATCGCCGCGCACGATATTCGAGCCACGGGCGCGCCGGCGAGCTCCTGCCGGCCCTGCGCACCCCGCTCGCTCGGGCGCCACCTCGCCAGAGCTCCGCAGCGCCCGCGCGGCCACCCGGTGTCATCGCTTCGCCTGCCACAGCGCCACCTCCGCGCCGGCGCGCGTGGCGACCACGCTGCGCCAACCCGCGGGGCCCTCGCGCGGCTCGAGCAGCACCGCGGCTCCGAGCAGGCGCGCGCGCTCGGTCGCGTGGCAGATGTCGCCGACCTCGACGTATGGCAGCCACAGCGAGCGCTCGGTCGGACACTCCACGAGCCCGCCACCCAGATTCGCGCCCAGTGCCAGCGCCAGATAGGACCCGTGGCGGGTGTCGATCCGCTGCGCGAGCCAGCCGCAGAGCTCCGCGTAGAAGGCCTGGGCGCGGGCGAGGTCGCCGGTGTGCAGCTCGAGGTGCACCACTTGGTTGCGGGCAAGGTGCCGCATCTCGTTAGCTTTGACGGCTGCGCGCGCGCGAACTCATCGCTGCGATGAGTTTTGTGCT
>VAWK01000058.1:8043-17133 GCA_005885515.1 Actinomycetota bacterium
CTCTGCTCGAGCGTGCGCGCGACGGCGATGAGACGGCGTTCGCTGCTCTGCTGGAGCGCTACCGCGGCGAGCTGCATGCCCATTGCTACCGCATGCTTGGGTCGGTGCACGATGCCGAGGACGCGCTGCAGGACGCGCTGCTCCGGGCCTGGCGCGGGCTCGCGAAGTTCGAGGGTCGCAGCTCGCTGCGCTCGTGGCTGTACACGATCGCCACCAACACCTGCCTTGACCAGATCGCGCGACGCCCCAAGCGGGTGCTGCCGATCGACTACGGACCGCCCACCGAGCCCCACACCGGGCCGGGCGAACCGGTGGTCGAGTCGGTCTGGATCGAGCCCTACCCGGACGAAATCCTGGGCGTGGAGGACGGCCTCGCGGCTCCGCATGCCAGCTACGAGCGCCGCGAGAGCGTGGAGCTGGCGTTTGTCGCGGCTCTCCAGCACCTGCCCGCGACCCAGCGCGCTGTGCTGATCGAGCGCGAGGTGCTCGGCTTCTCCGCAGCCGAGGTCGCCGAGTCGCTGCAGACGACGGTCGCGTCGGTCAACAGTGCCCTGCAGCGCGCGCGCGCGGCGGTCGCCCAGCGCATCCCCGAGCAGAGCCAGCAGGCCACGCTGCGCGCGCTGGGAGACGAGGCGGTGCGGGCGATCGTCGATCGCTACGTCGATGCTTGGGAGCGCTGCGACATCGACGCGTTCGCGGCGATGCTGGCCGGCGATGCGACGTTCGCGATGCCGCCGCTCGCGAGCTGGTATGCGGGCCGGGAGGCGATCGCCGCCTGGGCCGCGGGCTGGCCGCTGTCGGGCGCATGGCGCTGGCGCGTCGTGCGCACCAGCGCGAACGGCCAGCCGGCGCTGGGCTTCTATGCCTGGAACGCGCAGGACGAGAGCTATCGTCCGTTCGCGCTCAACGTGGTGACATTCCGGGGGTCGCTGATCAGTCAGGTCACGGCGTTCATCGCGCGCTCGGCCGAGCCCCGCGATCGCGAGGCGTTCGCGCGCTACCCCGACGAGCCCGTCGACGCGTCGAAGGTCGACGACGTGTTCGCGCGCTTCGGCTTGCCAACCGAGCTCGATTGACCCGCGGACACGCTCGCAGACGCGGGCGCAGGAGCTGCCGGCAGGGCCCGGCCGACGGCCGGCGCTCGCCGCGCGATGGGGCGACGAGCCGTGGCGATCAATCGCTCACGAGCTTTCGCAGAGCTTAGCTTTCCTCCCACTCCGGCCGATAGGGCAGGAGCATGCTCTCTCGCGCTACAGCCGACCGCTCGCGGCATCGGCCGGTCGCAGGCGGCGAGCTGCCCCCCGATCGCGAACTAAGGACGCTTGTCGACCAGGTGCCGGCGATCCTCTACGTGGCCGACCCCGGGATTTATGGAAAGTGGCATTACGTCAGCCGCGGAGTCGAGGCCATCCTGGGTTTCTCGCCCGAGCAGTGGATCGAGGACCCGGGTCTGTGGGCGCGCCAGGTTCACCCGGACGACCGCGATCGGGTCTTCCACGAAGAGGATCAGCTGGCCAATCCGACCGTGCCGGGCGAATACCGGATGCTTCGCCGCGACGGCTCCACGGTCTGGGTGCGTGACGAAGCCGCACTGGTGACCGACGTCCATGGCTGCGCACGCTGGCACGGCGTGATATCGGACGTCACCGACCGCAAGCTCGCCGACGCTCAGCTCGAGCGGCGCGCCGAACAGCAGGCCGCGGTGGCTCGCTTCGGCAAATGCGCGCTGGAGGGAGAGAGCCTGGCGGAGCTTGTGCACGAGGCGCTGCGTGAGGCAACGCGCATCACCGGAGCCGATGCGGCGGCTGTGCTCGAGCGCGCTGCCGACACCGGTGCGCGCACCGTGCGGGCGGGCGTCGGTCTGTGGCGGCAGCTGATGCTGCCGCGGCCGGAGCAGCGCGCCGCCGGTGCGCTGACCGCTCAAGGCGACCTCGCGGACGCGAGCGCCGAGCGTGCGCAGGAGCTCGCGGAGCGCGTCAGCGCGATGCAGGCGGGCCAGCTCCGCGATCAGCTGCCCGACGGCGTCGTGGGGTTCATCGACGGCGGCGAGGGGCGCTGGGGCGAGCTGTGGCTGGCGAACTCGGCCACGTGTCCGCTGGGGGCCGCCGACGCAGACTTCGTCCAGGCCATCGCCAACATCCTCGCCGACGCGATCCAGCGGCGGGCGGCCGAAGAAGACATCCGCTACCAGGCCGTCCACGATCCCCTGACCGGCCTGCCCAACCGCGTCCTGCTCCTCGAGCGGCTCGGCGAGGTGCTCTCGCGTCCGGCGGCCGAGGCCGCTGTCGTGCTCCTGGACATCGACAACTTCAAGCTGGTCAACGACAGCCTCGGTCACGCCACCGGTGATGAGCTGCTGACGCAGATAGCGCCTCGGCTGCAGACCACGCTGCGTCCCGAAGACATGATCGCCCGCTTCGGCGGCGACGAGTTCGTGGTGCTGCTCGAGCACATCGGTGACAACCGCACGGCGGCGCGGGTCGCCGAACGCATGGTCGCCGCGTTCGAAGTCCCGTTCGAGCTGCAGGCAAGCGAACACTTCGTGAAGGTGAGCATCGGGATCGCGCTCGCCAACCGAGCGGGCAGCACGCCGGCCGCGCTGCTGCGCGACGCCGACGCGGCGCTGTATGCCGCGAAGGAGCGGGGCCGCGCACGCTTCGAGGTCTTCGATCACACGATGCGTACCCGAACCGTCGAGCGCCTGTCACTCGAGAACGACCTCCGCCGCGCGCTCGAGCGCGGCCAGCTCCACGTCGTCTACCAGCCGGTGGTCTCGCTGCGGGACCGCTCCATCCGCTCGCTCGAGGCGCTGCTGCGCTGGGAGCACCCGGAGCGCGGCCCGATCAGCCCCACCGACTTCATCCCGGTGGCGGAGGAATGCGGGATGATCGAGCCGATCGGGCGGTGGGTGCTCGAGACGGCGTGCACCCAGGTCGCCCGGTGGCAGGCCGATAACCCGCAGCTGCGACCGCTGGGCATCTCGGTGAATCTGTCGGTGCGGCAGTTCAGGCAGCGCGAACTGGAGCCAACCGTCGCGAGCGTGCTCGCGCGAACGGGCGTGGAGCCGTCGAGCCTGTCCTTGGAGATCACCGAGTCGGTGCTGCTGGAAGAGCCCGAGGGCTTCAGCGCCACGATCAAGCGCATGGCCCCGCTCGGAGTGCGCTTCATCCTCGATGACTTCGGCACCGGTTACTCATCGCTCGCCTACCTCAGCGGGCTGCCGATCGACGGCCTGAAGGTGGACCGCTCGTTCGTCGAGATGCTGGGCGGCGACAAGCGCTCGACCGCGATCACAACCGCGATCGTGCGGATGGCCCAGGCGCTGTCGCTCGAGGTGACCGGGGAGGGAGTCGAGACCGAGCGACAGTTTCGCGCGCTGCGCGAGCTCGGCTGCGAGCTCGCCCAGGGCTTTCACATCAGCCGCCCGCTGAGCGCAGAGGCGGCCGGCGAGCTGCTTGCTGGCGCCGGCGCTCGCGCTTCCGGGGACCCGACTCCACGCTCATCCTCGGCGCGACGCGATCGAGCTCGATCGACTCTTTCCTCCGGCGCGCGCTAGCGCTCGGCGCACCGCGCGGCTCGAGCGGTCACGCGGCACGCGCTACGGGTGCACCACCGCCGCGTAGTCGGGGCCACCGCGCGGGCCGGCCGGTATGAAGTCCATGCCATCGGGGATGTGGAGAAAGCCCGGCGCGGTGCCCGGATTGTCGGTGTGGCCGTACTGCCACACGATCGCGTTGGTGCGCGGATCGATCACGACCACGCGATCACGGTAATCGTCGTTGACGGCGATGTTTCCGTTCGGGAGGGCCATCGCCAGCGACGGGTGGTCCAGGCGCCCGTAACCCCGCAGGCGGCGGTAGCGCCACAGCACCTTGCCGCGTTGATCGATGATCAGGACCGAGCCCGGGCTCGCATAGTCGGCCACGAGGATCCGCCCGCCTGGCAGCGGCTGGGGATCGGAGGGATAGCTCACGGGCGCCTGCACGGCGAACACGAGCCGCCCGTCGGCGCCGATGTCATCGATCCAGCTGCCCGTGATCTCGCTGACGAGCACGCCGCCGCCCGGTACCGGGGTGTCCCCGTTGACCGCTCCCAGGTAGCGGGGCGGAGCGTGCATGCACACGCCCGAATGCCCATATTGGCGGACGATGCGCCCGGCGAGAATGAACAGGATGCGGCAGTTGTAGGCATCGGCGACGGTGAAGGAACCGTCCGGGAGCGTGTAGGCGTCGTCGGGCGTGCGCAGGTGGGTTTCGTCGGACCCGGGTTCGCCGGGGTGGCCGAACAGCACGGTCAGGCTGTGGTCGGCGAGCCCGATGCGCACGATCGCGTGGTTGTCCTCCTCGTTGGCGATCAGGCTCTGCCCGCCGGGGTCGACGAACGTGTCGTCGTTGAAGACCAGCCGCCGTCCCCGGCGCAGGTCTTCGCTGGTGGGGTAGGTGAACACGATCTGCCCCTGCGGATTGACGACCAGTACGCGGTTGTTGCCGCGGTCGGCTATCAGTATGTAGCCCGCTGGGCCCGGACGCCTGGAGGCGGCTTCGTACGCGGCTGCAGTGCCGGGCTGGGAGCCGACCACGTTCCGGGGAGCCCACAGCGAGGCCAGACCGCCGACGTAGGCGGGCGCGAGCGGGCCGCCGGGGACCACCGCCGGCGCACGCCGGGCGGCGGAGTGCCCGTGGCCATGGGAAGAGCCGCCGCCTTTGGCAGCGAGCACCGCCGCGACGACCGCGACGAGCAAGACAAGGGCGACGCGGCGGCGCTGGCGGCGCACGCGCACGCGGCTCTCGGCTCGGCGTCTTGCGTGGGGCGAGCTCATCGCGCCCGTCCGAGCAGGCGGGCGGCGATGCCGCCGATCGTTTCCTCGCCGTAGTCCATCGACGGGTCACCACTCGAGAGCACCGTGATCGCGAACGTGATGCGCGGGCGCTCGAGCCGGGCCGCCTGATTGACGACGCCTTCTTCCGGCAGCCACCCGCCCTTGAAGTACACCGAGAACTGGGGCCGCGCGATCGCCGGGATGCCCCAGCTCTGGCTCGCCTCGATCGTCGACAGCAGTTGGCGCGCGTAGCCGTCGAAGCGCGGCGGGATGAGCGCGTCCTGATCGAAGAAGAAACGGGCCAGATCGGCCGCGGAGACCTGCGTGAAGGCCCACCACCCGCTTGACCGCTGGTAGTCCTCCATGCCCGCCTGCCGCGCCACTCGATCCAACCCCTGCTGCCCCACCCGCGCCAGCACCGCGGAGGCCGCGGCGTTGTCCGAGGAGTTGATCATCGGGTACAGCAGCGCCCGGCTTGCCCCGTCCAGCGGGCGCCGTTGGCGGGCGAGCATCTGCAGGTAGGCCACGAGCATCATCGACTTCACCACGCTCGCCGAGCTGAAGCGCCGGTGCACGTCGCGACCGGCCAGGCGGCCCCGGTCGTCGACGACCGCGAACGCCGTCTCGCCCGCCCGCCGCGCAAGGTAGCGCTCCGCGGTGAGCACCCTGTCGAGCGAGGGATAGGCGGGCGATTCGACCAGGACCCGCACGACCGGGCCGGCCAGGTGGGCCGCGGCGATGTCGATCACCCGGTAGCGGAGGTCGTGATCGCTGCGCAGGCCCGCGAAGCGGTAGCGCCCGCCGGACAGCGTCCAGGTGTGGGCGATGTCGCGGAAGCGCCCGTCCGGGCCGTCGCTGGCCTGGAGCTCCAGCAGCTCACCCACGACCGGCCCCGACGGGCCGGCGAGCGTGCCCGAGATCGTGGGCGTGCGGCCCGGCTTCAGCAACCTCGGGCTGGCGCGAGTCGACAGGACCCGCCCTCCGCCGGCGGGCGCTGCCGCCGCGTTCGCGCACGACAGTCCGGCCAGCGCGAGGCCGAGAGCGAGTGCGTGTCCCCATCTGACCATCTCGCGCGGGGATCGTAGTCGCGGCGGCGGGCGTAGCGCCCCGGTCCGGTCACGGTTCGAGGCTGGCCCGCAGCGCCCCGACGATCAGCTCCGGCGACGCGTCCTGGCGAGGCGCTCGAGCAGCTCCGGTCGCAGCTCCTCGAGCGATCCGATCGCCGCGTCGGCGAGGCCCAGCGCCTGCTCGGCCGGCGCAAAGCGGGCATTTGGAATCGCGATCAGCCGCATGCCGGCCGCTGCCGCGGCGCGCAGCCCGTTGGTCGAATCCTCGACGGCCGCGCAGCGGGGTGGCTGTACGCCGAGCCTGCGTGTGGCCTCGAGATACACGTCGGGCGCGGGCTTGCCATGGGCCACTTCTTCGGCCGACACCGTGGCCGCGAAGCGCTCTCCGATTCCGGCCAGCTCGAGCACCAGCTCGATCACGCTGCGGTTGGCAGACGATGCGAGCCCCAACCGCCACCGAGCCGCGATCGCCTCAACCGCCTCGCGCGCACCGGCGAGCAATGGAAGATGCTCGCGGTAGCGTTGCTCCAGGCGCCGCACCACCTCTGCCGCGATGTCCTCGGGCGCCATGTCCACGCCCAGCGCATCGCGCATGTAGCGCGACCATTCGGGTGAGCTCATCCCCATCATCGCCCGCGTCGCATCATCGCTCCACGTGCCGCCGTGCTCGCGCGCGATCTGCTCGCGCGCGCAGGCCCACGCCTGCTCGGAGTCGATCAGCACGCCATCGAGGTCGAAGATGACGGCGTCGATCATCCGGCAATTGTGCCCACGCGCCTCAGCGCGGAGCTTTCAGCCGAACGCCGCGCGCGCCGCCTCGGCGCCCACGGCGGAGAGCTCATGGAAGCCGTACGTGCCGTCGTCGAGCAGTTCCCTCCCGGCCCTGACCACCGCTCCGTATGCGGCCAGCGCAAACGAGCCGCCGACGGACACGCGCCTGACGCCCATGTCGGAGAGCTCTGCGACCGACGGCGCGCCCGGGCGGGCGAGCACGTTTACGGGAAGCTCGACCGCCGCGAGCAGCCGGCGGACATGCTCGGGGCTGTCGAGCGCGGGGGCGTACAGCACGTCCGCGCCGGCCTCCTGGAAGGCCTGCAGGCGGGCGATCGTGTCGTCGAGGTCGCGGTTGCCGCGCAGGTAGTTCTCGGCGCGGGCCGTGAGCACCATGCGCGCCGGGCCCGAGTGCGCCGCCTCGGCCGCCGCTGCGACCCGCTCGGCGGCCGTGTGGGCGCCGTAGAGGCACCGATGTGCGCTGCTCCAATCCTCGATCGAGCAGCCGGCGAGCCCGAGCTCGCCTGCAAGGCGGACCGTCTCGGCGACACCTGCGGGGTCCTCGGCGAATCCGTTCTCGAGGTCGGCCGACACCGGCAGCTCGGTTGCGACGACGAGCGCCGCGCAGTGCGCCAGCGCCTCATCGCGGCTGACGCCGTAGTCCGGCCGGCCGAGGCTGGCTGCGCTGCCGCTGCTCGTCGTCGCGAGCGCCTCGAAGCCGAGCCACGCGAGCAGCTTGGCGGAGCCCGCGTCCCACGCGTTTGCCAGCAGTAGCGGCCGCTCGCCCTGGTGTAGCGCCAGAAATCGGGCTGCCTTGGCGGCTTGGTCATGCATGTCTGTCGTCCTCCTGTGCATTTCTCGAGGTGTGGGCTTGCCCTGCTGCCGCGGGCATCCTTGACCCAGCGCGAATCGATCGAGGCGACGCGGCGGCGATCACGCCAGTTGTCTGTAGCATCGGACGATCAGTGGTCGCCAACGGCTGGAGTGCCGACGGATGAAAGTGGCTGCCATCGATGGAGGGAGCGCTGATGCGGAAAAGGACCCCATTGCTGGTGGTCGCGCTGGTGGGTGCAGCGTCGGTCGTGGGCGGCGCGGCGGGAGCGCTCGTCTCGAGCGGCGGCGGCGGGCGGAGGACGTCCACCGCGACTCACACGACGGTAACGGTCCTGAGGACCACCGCCCCGCCTGCCGCGACCGAGCAGGGGGGTGCCGCTGGCGCCGCGGTGCCAAACGTGGCTCACGGAATGGCTGCCTGCATCGGCTCGCTCCAGGGCCACGTCGCGCTCACCGCGAGCGCTGTGGCCCGGCTCGAAGCGATCTGCGCCAGAACCCGCAGCGGCGACCCGGCCGTGCGGGACGAAGCGCGCAAAGAAGCGTGCGTCGAACTGGTCAACAACCTGCAGATCCCCCCCGGCCCCGCCCGCGCGCACGCGCTCGCGATCTGCAGGGCACCCTGACGAGGGCGGGCACCAGCGCTAATCGCCGACCCGCGCGACGCCGGCGAAATCCTCGCCGGCGACGAGCACGAACTCGTTGCGCGCGCCGCTGCGACGCCGTTCCCGGTAGGGCCTGTACTCCTCGCTCCGGTAGAACGCGTCGGCGGCCTGTTTGGATCGCCACTCGATGATCAGGAACGTCGGCGGCACCGCGCGCTGGCCCTCGAGCTTCTCGACCGGGCGGTGCGCGCGAGGTAGCGCCCGCCGTGCCGCTCGACCATCGCGGTGACGTCGGCGATGTAATCGCGCACCCACGCGGGATCCGTGACCTCGACCTCGGCGACCGCGTAGTACTTCATCGGCCGCGATCATCGCATCACGGCTGGCCGGCGTTGCAGCGTAGCGCCCAGCCACGCGCGCGAGGCCCCCGGGCGTGCTTAGATTATGCTCGCCAGATCGCAACCGTGAGAGGCAGCTCAGCGCGCCCGTAGCTCAGTGGTCAACGGTTCTCTTCGGGGAGCCAAAGAGCAGCGGTCTTTCAAGCCGCAGGCCGCGGGTTCGATTCCCGCCGGGCGCACTGCCGCAAACGCCGCGGATCCACACGGGTCCGGCGCGTTTGCCGTCGACCCCGCCGCGGCGCGAGTACCGCTTGGCTCCGCCTGAGACCGCTTGGGCCGGACGAGAACTGCATCACGGATGCATCCGTGGGCATCCTTTCGCTCTCCCAGGGTTTCCAGAAGTAGCCGACGCCGGTCACGTTGCCTGCCTAGTCGACGGTTAGGGAGTTCGCTCCTGGCGGCGCGCTATCTACGCCTTTGACGCGGAGGGCTTATTGTCGCTGCGGGCGTCGATCAACACGATCGACTCGTCGCCTTCCAGGCTCAGTTCCGTGATGATCCTTTTGACGCGGGCCTCGTCTTCGCCCGAGTAGTAGACGATCACCTTGACCGAGGTGTGGGTTTTGTTGGCCGCCTCGTAGATCGCGACCTGCTTCTCC
>VAWK01000001.1 GCA_005885515.1 Actinomycetota bacterium
TCTTCGAGCTGCGCAACGGAAGGGTGATTCGTGTGACGCTTGGCTACGCCGGCACCGACGATGCGCTCGGGGCGGTCGGCGCACGGAGCGAGCGTGACTGAGCAGGTGGCGGGGGCAGGATTCGAACCTGCGAAGGCAGAGCCAACGCGTTTACAGCGCGTCCCCTTTGACCGCTCGGGAACCCCGCCGGGCCGCATCGAGCATAGCGATCAGCGTGACTCCGGCGACGGGAGCGGGCGCCCGGGATCGATCTCAAACTCCGAGTACTTCGGTCCCCCGACCAGGAGCCCAGTGCCACCCGAAACGACGCCGGCTGGGGTGAACCACCGCCTCCCGTCACCCGCTAGGACGAACAGGCGGTCGCAGCGCGATGGGCTAAACCGTCTGACGCTTCCGCTCCAGCACCCCTGCGAGCCAAGCCACTCTATCGCCGAGAACTCGCCGAAGTCGCCCTGTCTGCGGGGGACCATTGCGCCATGTCCCAAACATATTTTCGACTCGGGACGGAACGCCTGCTGCGCAAGGCAGGGTCGCTGAGCCGTGGTCGCTCAGCTGGCGGCGCCCGGCGCGTTAACCATCCAGACGGTGATCGCAGAGCACGTACGACAGTCTGCTAAGCGCGCCGCCAGGATGTCGGCTCGCGGAAACCTTTGAGGCCCGCGCTGGCCTACGACGCCTCGCGCAGCTGCTGGGCGTCGGGCAGCGTCTGCAGCTTCCTCAGCGTCCGGTTCTCGATCTGGCGCACGCGCTCGCGCGTGATGTTAAACTCGCGGCCGACCTCCTCGAGCGTGAGCGGGCGTCCGCCGGCGATGCCGTAGCGCATTTCGATCACTTCGCGCTCGCGCGTCGACAGCGCGGCCAGGACGCGCGTTATGCTCTCGCGCCGCAGCGCCTCCGAGGCGAGCTCCAACGGGGATCTGGCGGAGGCGTCCTCGATGAAGTCGGCCAGCGCGGAGTCCTCCTTCTCGCCGATCGGCTTCTCCAGCGAGACGGGCTGCTGGGCCACGCGCAGCACATCGCGCACCTCGAGCGGTGAGCACTCGAGCTCTGCCGCGATCTCCGAGTCGCTCGGCTCTCGCCCGAGCTGCTGGATCAGCCGGCGCTCGGCGCTTATGAGTCGGTTCAGCCGCTCCACCATGTGCACGGGAATCCGAATCGTGCGTGCCTTGTCCGCGATCGAGCGGGTCACCGCCTGGCGGATCCACCAGGTGGCGTAGGTCGAGAACTTGTAGCCGCGGCGGTAGTCGAACTTCTCCACCGCGCGGATCAGGCCCAGCGAGCCCTCCTGGATCAGGTCCAGGAACGTGAGCCCCCGGCCTACGTAGCCCTTCGCGATCGAAACCACGAGGCGCAGGTTGGCCTCCACCATGTGCTGCTTGGCAGCAACGTCGCCGCGCTCGATGCGCTTGGCGAGGCACACCTCCTCCTGGGCGGTGAGCAGCGGTACGCGGCCGATCGCACGCAGGTACAGGCGCAGCGAATCCAAGCTCGGCTCGATCGCGCCGTCGACGTCTACCTGTCTGGCCTCGCTCGCCCGGATCCGCGTCATCCCCGGCTGGTCGGCGCCGCCGCCGGGGTCGGCACCTCGCTCGCCGCCCGCGATCAGGCCCCGCAGCTCTCTCAGCTCGGCCACCGCTGTGTCCGCGACCCCCGTCAGGCGCTCAAGCCTCTCGCTCAACTGCGACTCCCAAGCATCGGTCTGTGCCTCTCGGAGCGTGCCTGCGCCCCGAGCGGCCCCCTGGCTGCGATGGCCTCCCTTTTTCTGGGCCGAGCGCGGAGTCATAGCAGAGCCGGCGGTCGGGAGGCCGGCCTGGTGGGCTCCGCCGCGCACGACGCGCAACACCGGAAGCCTTCAGATCGAGGTTTCCTGCCAGTAGGCTGGCCAGCGCGTGCAGGTGACAGGATCGACAGAAGCTAGCTCCCGGCGCCGCGGCGCCGCCGAAGACGTGCAGTCGCGCACGCCCAGCGTGCCCGTCGGGCTCTCGCGCGTGGGCGTAACCGGCGTGGAGAAGGTGGTGCGGATCCGCGACGAGCTGTACTTCGCGCGGCTCGAGTGCTTCGTCGATCTCAGCCACGAGCAAAAGGGCGCGCACATGTCGCGCTTCGACGAGGTGGTCAACGAGGCCATCGGCGAGGTGGTCCTGACCGAGTCGCCTTTCCGCGCCGAGACGCTGGCGCAGCACATCGCCGAGCTCGTGCGTGAGCGCCAGGGGGCCACCCGGGCCGAGGTGACCATCGCAGCGCGCTATCCCGAGCACAAGCCAGCACCGAGCTCCGGGGTCCTAACCCAGGAGATCTACACGCTGCTCGGCAGGGCCGTGGCCTTCGAGCACGGCACGCGTCGCATCGTCGGCGTGTCTGCCACCGGGATGACCGCCTGCCCCTGCGCACAGGAGCTCGTGATCGGGCGCACGCGCGAGCGCCTCGCCGACGACGGATTCTCGCCCGCGCAGATCGAGCGCGTACTCGCGCGCGTGCCGTCGGCCACCCACAACCAGCGCGGCATCGCCACGCTGCAGATCGGCTGCGTCGAGGATTGCACCGAAGAGATCGACGCCGCCGCGCTGCTCGAGATCGCAGAGGCGAGCATGTCCTCGGAGATCTACGAGCTGATGAAGCGCTCCGACGAGGTTGAGGTGGTGGAAAAGGCTCACCGCCAGCCGCGCTTCGTCGAGGACTGCGTGCGCGAAATGGTCGCCGGAGTGGTGCGGCGCTTCACACAGCTCGACGACGCCAGCTTCGTCTCTGCCCACCAGGAGAACCTCGAGACGATTCACCAGCACAACGCCGTCGCCGAGCGCCACGGTCTGCTCTCCGAGCTGCGGACGGAGGTCAGCTCTGGCCAGCCGGCAGCCCGTCACACGACGCTCGAGCAGTGGCTGGCGGCCGGGGAGCACTCGCGCTGAGCGCGACGCCGCTCGTCGCGCGGTCCGTTAGCCGCGGACGGTGCGGGCTCGTGCCTGCATGCGGCGGCGCAGCCCGAAGAAGTAGTCCAATCCCGACAGCACGGTCACGACCACGGTCGCGTAGAGCAGCGCCGACACCCACGCCGGCTGGCCGTGCACGGCTATGACCGCCAGGACAGCGGCGATCTGCAGGCACGTCTTGACCTTGCCGAACGCGCTTGCCGACATCACCACCCCGGCCTGGGTGGCGCCGAGTCGCAGCACGGTGACGGCCAGCTCGCGCGTGATGATGACCATCGCCACCCACGCCGCCAACCGGTGCAGCGAGACGAGCGAGATCAGCGCGGCGACGATCAACAGCTTGTCGGCGAGCGGATCCATGAGCTTGCCGAAGGTGGTGATCGAGTCACGGGTGCGCGCCAGGTAGCCGTCGATGAAATCGGTCAGCGAGGCCAGCGCGAAGACCACCGCTGCGAGCACGTCGCCGGCGGGCGTGTTGCCGAGCAGCGCGACCACCAGCACCGGGACCAGCATGATGCGCAGCACCGTGAGCAGGTTGGGCAGGTTGGCCGGGAACACGCTCTCCCAGCTTATTGCCCGTCGCCGGGCCGCGGTCGCAGCCGTCCGCCGTCCGACCGCTCGCACCTGCTACGTGATATCTTGATATCTAGATAGCGGGAGGCAACGCGCAGGAGCCGCGATGACGCAGATGAAACGCCCAGCCACAGGACAACCGCGTCCCACCGAGGCGCTGTTCGTGCGGATCCCGGTCGAGCACGCCCGCCGCCTGGATCGTGCCGCATTTGAGCTGCGCAGGCCCAAGCAGGCTCTCGTCTCGGAGCTGGTGGAGCGCTACATCGATCCCGACTCGCCGGCCTCGCTGGCGGCTTTCGCGGGCTCGCCGGCGCGCCAGCGACGGCTCGTCCGACCGGCGCCAGAGCCGCGGTCGCGGGCACAGGCGCGTCGGCGGCGTGTCACGGTTGAGACGCTCGAGCCCGACACCATGGTCGTCGGCCACCACTCGTTTCGACCCCTGGAGCCCGAGCGGGCGGGTGCGCCCGCGCGCGAGGTGCTCTCGGGCGAGCAAGCGGCCGAGCTGCTGCAAGTTGCGCCGGAGGTCGTAAGGCGGCTGGCCGCGCAGGGCGAGCTGCCGGGACGCAGGCTGGCTGGCGAGTGGCGCTTCTCGCGCGCGGCGCTGTTGGCGTGGCTCGCGCATGCCTCCCCCGAGGGCGCGGGCGGTGCCGATGACGGCTGACGCTAGGGTGCAGCAATGCCGCTGATCCCGATGGTCATCGAGCGCACCTCGCGTGGCGAGCGCGAGTTCGACATCTATTCGAGGCTGCTCAACGAGCGCATCATCTTCCTCGGCACGCCGATCGACGACCAGGTGGCCAACCTCGTCGTCGCGCAGCTGCTGCACCTCGAGAGCGAGGACCCCGAGAAGGACATCTCGCTGTACATCAACTCGCCGGGGGGAAGCATCTACTCGGGACTGGCCATATACGACACGATGCGGTTCATCAGGCCCGACATCAGCACGATGTGCGTGGGCGTGGCGATGTCGATGGGCTCGCTGCTGCTGGCGGCCGGCACCAAGGGCAAGCGCGCGGCGCTGCCCAACTCGCGCATCCTCATCCACCAGCCGACGGCCGGGTTCGAAGGGCAGTCCACCGACATCGAGATTCACGCGCGCGAGATCCTCAACGTGCGCGATCGAATCGATGAGATCTACGCCGAGCACACCGGCCGTGCGAAGGAGGAGGTGCGCGTGGACATGGAGCGTGACCGCTTCTTTCCCCCCGAGCAGGCGGTCGAGTACGGACTGATCGATCGCGTTCTGAACAGCCACTGAGGCCGTCGCAGGCGATGAGCGCGCTGACGCCAGTGGAGCGCATCCTGCTCCTGGCCGTCACGGTGGCATCGGCGCTGGCGGGGTTTGCCAACTACGAGCGCTGGGCCGCGGTCCCCCGCTTCGTGCTCGCCACGGCCGCGCTGGCGGGTCTGGCATGGGTTATCTCGTTTGCCACCGAGCAGCTCGGCGAGCGTTTCGGTCCCGGCGTGACCGGCTTGCTGCAGTCGACGCTCGGGAACCTGCCCGAGTTCTTCGTGGTGATCTTCGCCTTGCAAAAGGGCGAGCTCCTCGTGGCGCAGACGGCGCTCGTCGGCTCGATCCTCGCCAATGCGCTTTTGGTTCTCGGACTGGTGATCGTCGTGGGCGCGCGTCGTGCGCAGGACGGCGTCATGCGCTTCTCCAAGCGGCTGCCGCGCGACACCGCCACGCTGCTTCAGGTGACCGTGTTCATCATCGTGCTGGCCGGTCTCTCGCTGGGCTCGCACGATCGTGCGAGCCATCACGTCAACGTGATCTCGGCGGTCGGCGCCGTGTCTCTGCTGGTCGTGTACGGGGCGTGGGTGGTCCCGTACCTGCGCTCGGACCCGTTGCCCGAGCGCGGGCGCGCCGCCGGCGCGGATGGCGCCGTCGCCGGCACCGCCGTCGCCGACGCGAGCCGGAGACAGCGCGGAGTGGCCCGGCCCGGCGCGGACGAGGGCCCGCGGCTGACGCTTCTGCTCACCTTGTCCCTGCTGGCCGCGTCGGGCGCGGCGTCGGCGTTCGTGTCGGACTGGTTCGTCGCGGCGCTTGCCCCCGCGATCGCCAAGCTCGGGATCTCGCGGCCGTTCGCCGGACTCGTGATCGTGGCGATCGCCGGCAACGCGGTGGAGAACACGGCCGGGCTGGTGCTCGCCTGGAAGGGCCGCTCGGACCTTGCGATCTCCGTGGTCAAGAACTCCGTGGCCCAGATCGCCGCGTTCCTGTTCCCGCTGCTGGTGCTCGTCTCCTTCTTGCTGGCCACGACGCTGACGTTTGCGCTGGCGCCGGTGTACATCGGCGCGCTTGCGCTCACCGCTCTGGCGGTGTGGCAGGTCACCGGCGACGGCGAGGCGGCCGCGTTCGAGGGCTGGGCCCTGGTTGCGCTGTACGTGATCCTCGCGACGCTCACGCTCTACGAGTAGCGAGCGCGGGCGCGCCGGCGCGGCCGGGGTCAGTCTCCGGTTATCGCCGCGCGGCCCAGCCCGCAGCCGAGCGGGCCGGCGCGTACCTGGGCAGCGCTGGGGGGGTCGTCGGTCAGCAGCTGCGCCACGCTCACCGGCCGCACGTGGCGGCGGGCCAGCGCGGCGAAGATGCCGAGCAGCGCGCGCACGGTCTGGCCGTGGTTCTCGTGCATGAGGATGATCGCGCCTCCGCGCAGGCCAGCGATGACGTTGCGTTCTATCTGGGCGTAATTGGCGCCGAGCGAGTCGGCGCTGTCCACCGTCCACAGGATCTCGAGCAGGCCGTGGGCTCGTGCGATCCCATCGATGGCGTCGCTGCGGCCCCCGTAGGGGGGACGAAACAAGAACACGGGTCCGCCCGACGACAGCTGCAGCGCGGCCTGCGCGTGCGCGATCTCAGTTTCTGCTTCGGCGGGCGCGAGGCCGGTCAGCAACGGGTGCGTGAACGTGTGGTCGCCAACGCCCCCGATCGCGCGCTCCTGGCGTGTGGCCTGCGGGAGCAGCGGGATGTTGCGCGCCACGTCGAAGAAGGTCGCGCTGACGTCGTGCTTGCGCAGCTTGGCGAGCACCAGGCGCGTGTACGGTCCGGGGCCGTCATCGAAGGTCAGGGCCACCTCGTTGCCGCGGCGGGCGGCGCAGTAGATCGGCTTGCCCAGCGCGATCAGCGCCCGAACCTGGTTTGACTCCGCAGCCTGTTCGCGCGGCGCGGCGCCCGCCGATTGGCCGGCCGAGCGCGCGCTGCTGCCCGCCGTCAACGGCGACGCGAGGGCGAGCGGGGGACGCCGGTGACCGTGCCCGCCACCGCCGCTCAGCAGCGCGGCGGCGAGAACCGCCGCGCCGGCCAGCCCGCAGGCGAGGATGGCGCGGCGACGGCGAACGGCCCTGCGGCGCGCGCCCGCTCGCTGTCCGGCCGGAGCCGTGCGCGCGCCTGGCTCTCTGGCCCCGCCGGGCTGCATCGCGTTACCGTAGCGGTCCCGGGCGGGCCTGCCGCCGCGAGCGCGCTAAACTGGCTGCACCTCGCGCCTGGGCGGGGTTTTTCTTCGTCCAGGCTCTCCACCACACGCAGGGAATTTCCACATGGCCCGCGGAGACGTCCGAATCGCAGTCACCCTCGCATGCGAGGAGTGCAAGCACCGCAACTACCAGACCAACAAGAGCAAGCGCAACAACCCGGATCGCATCACGCTGCGCAAGTACTGCCGCTTCTGTCGCAGGCACACCAGCCACCGGGAGACGCGCTAGCGCAGGAGCGCGGCTGTGGCTCGTGACCGCAAACGCGCCAAGCAGCGCCGTGACCGCCGCGGGCGCGCTGGCGGACGTGGGGCGACGCCCACCGACCGCGCGCAGGACCGCGCTTCCTCGACGCCGACAGGCCAGCCGGGTGACGGTCGATCGAGCGCTTCGGAGCTTCCCGGCTCACTCGAGCACGCCTCCGCGCAGGCAGACGAGTTCGACGCCGCCTTGGTGCGAGGCGCGGAGGGGGTCGTGGCCGAGCCGGCGGCTGGCCCCGAGGACGGTTTGGCCGCCGGCGGCGTGCCCGCACCAGCCCCCGAGCCAGCCGCGGAGGCCGAGGACGAGGTGGTGGACCAGGCCGGAGATGAGCTCGCGGTCGCCGAGACCATCGACGAGCGCGGCCGGCGCGGCGACGCTGCCCAGCCTGCCGTCGCCCGCGATCGCGCCGCTGCTCACGGACGCGGCGGCGGCCGGGCTATCGCCTTTCTGCAGGCCAGCTGGGCAGAGCTGCAGCGCGTGCAATGGCCGGACCGCCGCCAGACCACACAGGCGACGGCGGTCGTGCTCGGCTTTGTCGTCGTGGCCGGCGCCTACCTGGGGCTTGCCGACTACGTGGCCAAGGAAATCGTCGAATTTGTCCTCTGAGGTGCGCTGAATGTTTCGCTGGTATGTCGTCAACACCTATTCCGGTCACGAGAACAAGGTCAAGCACAACCTGGAGCACCGGATCGTCTCGCTGGGGCAGCAGCGAGCGGTGCGCGCCGTGGTGGTGCCGACCGAAGCCGTCTCCGAGATGAAGGACAACCAGAAGGTCACGGTGGAGAAGCGCACGATGCCGGGGTACGTGCTTGTGAACATGGAGCTCAACGAGGACTCCTGGGGGGTGGTCAAGGGCACCCCGGGGGTGACCGGGTTCGTGGGGGCGTCCCAGGAACCGGTGCCGCTCTCCCAACCAGAGGTCGACCGCCTGCTGCACAAGGAGGTCGCCACCGCGACCCGCACGCGCGCGCAGTTTGCGATCGGAGAGTCGGTAAAGGTGGTCTCGGGGCCGCTTTCTGACTTCTCGGGCGAGATCTCCGAGATCAACGACGACGCCGGCAAGCTCAAGGTGCTGGTATCTATCTTCGGTCGCGAGACGCCCGTGGAGGTGGGGTTCGACCAGGTGAAGAAGCTCTAGTGGCCAAGAAGGTACTGACGACGATCAAGCTGCAGGCCATCGCCGGCCAGGCGAGCCCCGCTCCCCCGGTGGGACCCGCGCTGGGTCAGCACGGCATCAACATCATGGAGTTCTGCAAGGCGTTCAACGCCCAGACGCAGAGCGACACGGGCACCGTGATCCCGGTGGTGATCACCGTGTATGAGGATCGCTCGTTCACGTTCATCACCAAGACACCGCCGGCAGCCGTGCTGATCCGCCAAGCGCTGCGCATTCCCAAGGGCTCGGGCGAGCCCAACCGCGACAAGGTCGGCACGATCACTCAGGCGCAGCTGCGCGAGATCGCCGAGCGCAAGCTCGCGGACCTCAATGCGCACGACCTCGAGCAGGCGGCCAAGATCATCGCCGGCACGGCTCGCTCCATGGGAGTGGAGGTGGCACCTTGAGCAGGCACGGCAGGCGCCACGCCGAGAGGCTCGCGAGGGTCGACCGCGAGCGCCAGTACTCGCCCGCCGAGGCGGTGGCGCTGGTGCGCAGCCTGAGCGGGGCCAAGTTCGACGAGTCGATCGAGGTGCATGTCCGCACCGGTCTCAACGTGCGCCACGCCGATGAGCAACTGCGCGGCACGGTCGCGCTTCCCAATGGGCTCGGCAAGGACGTCAAGATCGCCGTGTTCGCCCAGGGAGAGAAGTCACGCGAGGCCGAACAGGCGGGGGCAGATGTGGTCGGCGGCGAGGATCTCGCCAAACGCATCGAGGAGGGCTTTGATGACTTCGACGTGGCGATCGCCACCCCCGACATGATGTCCGTCGTCGGCCGGCTCGGCCGCGTGCTCGGGCCGGCCGGGAAGATGCCCAATCCGAAGGTGGGCACGGTGACGATGGACCTTGCGAAGGCCGTGCAGGAGTCAAAGGCCGGAAAGGTCGAGTACCGCACCGACCGCACGGCGATCGTGCATCTGGTGATCGGCAAGGCGAGCTTTGAGGAGCGGCAGCTGCTGGAGAACTACGCGACCGTGATCGAAGAGCTCAACCGCGCCAAGCCCTCAGCCGCCAAAGGTCGCTACCTGCGCTCGATCACCCTGTCCTCGACCATGGGACCAGGCGTGAAGGTCGATCCGAGCCGCATCCGTGACATCATCGAGGAGGCGCCCGCGGCGAGCGCTGCTGCCTAGCGCCATCCAGGCCTGCCAGAGACCTCCGGCTTCGCGCCCAAACCGCGCGGATAAGACCGGAACAGGAGCCCAATGAACCGAGAGCAGAAGGGCGCCGCGATCGCCGAGATCGCGGCCCAGATCAAGGAGGCCCAGGCGATCCTCGCGGTCGACTACCGGGGCATCTCCGTGCCCCAGGCTGCCGAGCTGCGCGATGGCCTACGCCAGGTCGACACCACCTTCAGGGTGGTCAAGAACTCGCTGACCGAACGCGCCGCAGACGAGTCCGGCGCACACACGCTGAAGCCGCTGTTGACCGGCCCCACGGCACTCGCGTTCGTGCGCGGCGACGTCGCCGCCGCCGCCAAGACGATCGCCGACCATGGGCGCGCGACCCAGCTGCTGCCCTTCAAGGGCGGCTTGATGGATGGCACCTCGATGGACGTCGAGCAGATTCGCTCGCTCTCGCGCCTGCCCTCGCGCGAAGTGCTCTATGGCCAGCTGGTCGGCGTCGTTGCCTCACCGGTGAGTGGCTTGGTGCGCAGCCTCGGCGCGCTGCTCGGCGGACTCGCGGTCGCGCTCGGCCAGGTGCGCGAGAAGCTGGCCGAGCGCGAGCAAACCGGGGAGGCAACTCCGGCCGCGGCCCCCGAGGCTGCGGGCGGGACCGATGACGCCGGGGTGCCCGAGACCCCCGCCGCCGGCGCCGAGGCAGAGGCGGCCGGCGAGGCCGAGTCCGCCGTGGCCGGGGAGCAGCCGCAATCCCACGCCCCCGAGCCCGCCGGCGAGACGCCGCCCGCGGAGGCCGAGGGCGACGAGCAAGCCCCGGCCGCGGCGGTCGCGGCTGAGGCCGAGCCCGCCACGGCCGAGGAGCAGCCGCAATCGCAGGCCCCCGAGCCCGCCGCCGAGGCCGAGCCCGCGGAGGCCGAGGGCGACGAGCAAGCCCGGGCCGCGGCGGCCGCGGCGGAGGCAGAGCCCGCGGAGCCCGAGCAGCAGGCGCCGCCCCCGGAGGCGCCGGCGGTGCAAGCGGTGCAGGAACAGACCGAGCCGGACGGGGGGTCGGCGCAACAAGACGACGACGAGGCGGACGCTTCGGACGCGGCGCCAACTGCTGGCGCTGAGCAGAAGCCCGCCAAGGAGGACTGACAAGCGATGGCAACAAGCACGCAGGACTGGATCGAGGAGCTGAAGAGCATCTCGGTGCTCGAGCTCGCCGAGCGCATAAAAGCGCTCGAGGAGGAGTTCGGAGTGTCGGCGCAAGCGGTGGCGGCCCCGGTCGGCGCCCCGGCCGGCGGTGGCGCAGAGGCGGGCGGCGAGGTGGCCGAAGAGTCCGGCACGCTGGATGTGGTCCTGACGGAGGCGGGGGACAAGAAGATCCAGGTGATCAAGGTCGTCCGCGCGGCCACCGGGCTCGGCCTGAAAGAGGCCAAGGCGCTCGTGGACGAGGCCCCCAAGCCGGTCAAGGAGGGGATCGAAAAAGACGAGGCCGAGAAGCTCCGGCAGGAATTGCAGGAGGCCGGCGCGACCGTCGAGCTGAAGTAGCTGGAGCCGAGCCGGGCGCGCCGTGCGGGCACCCCGGGACGCGCCTGAAGCGTGCACGCGCCGGCGCGCAAGATTTCTTTATGCGCCGCTTACAATGGGGCGGCTTTTCCTGTAAAGTGCGCGCTGCTGGCCAATAGCCGCAGCCGCCCCACACAGCGGTACCGCGCCGACATACGCGGAGGCCGGGGGCGGGGTCCGTGAGCGCTGGCAGCCCACTTAAGGGCGCCGATAGTCTGTGCTATGTTTAGCAGTCGCGCTTCGGCGCCCTCCTCTGCCCGTCTTACGCCCTCCGAAGGAGTCGTTTTTTGGCCGCTGCAGATGCTCTCCGGACGCGCCGTAGCTTCGCGCGCCTCAAGAAGACCGTTGATGTACCCAACCTGATCGACATCCAACGCCGCTCCTTCGCCTGGCTCACTGACCCCAGCAAGGGCGGCCTGCGCGAAACGATCGACGACATCTCGCCGATCGAGGATTACACCGGCAACCTGGCCGTGCAGTTCGGCGAGTTCAGCTTCGATGAGCCCGTCGCCTCGCTCGATCAGTGCCGCGAGAAGGACCTCACGTTCGCGCGCCCGCTGACGGTGACCGTGGCGTTCATCAACCGCGAGACCGGAGAGATCCGCGAGCAGTCGGTGTTCATGGGCGACTTTCCGTGGATGACAGAGCGCGGCACGTTCGTCATCAACGGCACCGAGCGGGTGGTGGTGACCCAGCTGGTGCGCTCTCCAGGCGCGTACCTGATGGAGCCCAAGGACCGCGAGAAGCAGGTCTTCATCGCCAACCTGATGCCCGCGCGGGGATCGTGGCTGGAGCTGGAGATCGACAAGAAGGGCAAGGTCTTCGTGCGCATCGACCGCAAGCGCAAGCTGCCCGTGACGGTGCTGCTGCGGGCGATGGGCTATGCCAGCGACGAGGAAATCCTCAAGCTGTTTGACAACTCGCTGTACATCCGCAACACGATCGAGGCCGACACCGAGGCCACGCGCACGGAAGAGGGCGCCCTGATCGAGCTGTTCAAGAAGCAGCGGCCGGGGGAGCCACCGAGCGTGGACAACGCCAGCACTCTGCTGAACCAGCTGTTCTTCGACTCCAAGCGCTACGACCTCACGCGCGTGGGGCGCTACAAGCTCAACTCGCGGCTAGGGCTGAGCGTGGACATCGACACGCGGACGTTGACCAAGGAGGACATCCTGGCGCTCGTGCGCGAGCTCGTGTCGCTGCCCAAGCGCCTGGGCGTGCCCGAGGCCGGAGAGGTCGAGGTCAAGGACTACGCGGCCGAGGCCGCCAGCCTGCCGCGCGAGCCGGTCGCCGAGCATCTGGACGAGTACGAGCACTTCGGCAACCGGCGCCTGCGCACGGTGGGGGAGCTGATCCAGGAGGCCTTCCGGATCGGGCTCTACCGCATGGAGCGGGTGGTGCGCGAGCGGCTCACGACCGAGGACGCCGACACGATCACGCCACAGACGATCATCAACATCCGCCCGGTCGTGGCCGCCCTGAAGGAGTTCTTCGGATCGAGCCAGCTGAGCCAGTTCATGGATCAGACCAACTCGCTCGCCGGGCTAACCCACAGGCGCCGCCTGTCCGCGCTGGGCGCCGGCGGCCTGACGCGCGAGCGCGCCCCGATCGAGGTGCGCGACGTCCACCCCACCCACTACGGCCGCATGTGCCCGATCGAGACGCCCGAGGGTCCGAACATCGGCCTGATCGGCTCGCTGTCGTCGTTCGCCGAGGTCTCCGAGTACGGCTTCGTCACGACCCCCTACCGCGTGGTCAAGGACGGGGTGGTCACCGATCAGGTGGTCCACCTCGACGCCACCCAGGAGGAGGAGCGGATCATCGCGCAGGCCAACACGCCGATCGACCCCAAGACCGGGCGCCTCAAGGGCCCGGAGATCCTGTGCCGTACGCAGGCCGGCCAGTACGTCACCGTCGGTCCCAAAGACGTCGATCTGGTCGACGTCTCGCCCGAGCAGATCTGGTCGGTAGCGACGGCGATGATCCCGTTCCTCGAGCACGACGACGCCAACCGCGCGCTGATGGGCTCCAACATGCAGCGGCAAGCCGTTCCGCTGCTCAAGTCCGACGCCCCCCTGATCGGCACCGGTATGGAGCGCCGCGCCGCGCTCGACACCGGAGATGTGCTCCTCTCGCAGGGGGCCGGGACGGTCGAGTACGTGGACGCCGACCGGATCGTGGTCGCACCCTCCTCGGGCAGTGGCAAGAAGCAGGAGTACGAGCTGCAGAAGTACATGCGCTCCAACCAGGGCACGCTGATCCACCACAAGCCGATCGTGCGCGCCGAGCAGAAGGTCAAAGCCGGCGACGTGCTCGCCGACGGGTCCTCCACCGATCGCGGCGAGATGGCGCTGGGGAGGAACCTGATGGTCGCGTTCATGTCCTGGGAGGGCTTCAACTTCGAGGACGCCATCATCCTGTCCAAGCGCCTGGTGCAGGACGATGAGCTCACCTCGATCCACATCGAGGAGTACGAGATCGACGCCCGCACGACCAAGCTCGGCGAGGAGGAGATCACGCGCGACATCCCGAATCGCTCGGAGGAGTCGCTGCGCAACCTCGACGACCGGGGCATCGTGCGCGTGGGCGCCGAGGTCATCTCCGGCGATTTGCTCGTCGGCAAGGTCACGCCGAAGGGCGAGACCGAGCTGACGGCCGAGGAGAAGCTGATCCGGGCGATCTTCAAGGAGAAGGCGCGCGAGGTGCGCGACACCTCGCTGAAGGTCCCCCACGGCGAGGGCGGCGTCGTGATCGACGTCAAGACCTTCAGCCGCGACGCCGGCGATGACCTGCCGCCGGGCGTGAACGACCTGGTGCGCGTGTTCGTTGCCAAGAAGCGCAAGATCTCCGAGGGCGACAAGCTCGCCGGACGCCACGGCAACAAGGGTGTGATCGCCAAGATCGTGGACGAGCAGGACATGCCGTTCCTGGAGGACGGCACGCACGTAGACGTGATCCTCAACCCGCTCGGCGTGCCGAGCAGGATGAACGTGGGCCAGATCCTCGAGACCCACCTCGGCTGGGTCGCCGCGCAGGGCTGGTACGACGACGGCTCGGACGCCTACCGGTCCGCGCGCGCCGGGAATGGTTCGGCGGCGAACGGGCGCGGCCGTGGTGCCGATGCCAGGGGCGGCCGGGTGTACATCTCCACGCCGGTGTTCGACGGCGCCACCGTCGAGGACGTCGACCACGCGCTGGTGCGCTGGCAGGACGAGCACAAGGGCGCCATTCACATGGACGTCGACCGAAGCCGGCGCCCCGGCGAGCAGGCCTCCGGGAAGGTGACGCTGTTCAACGGCCGCACCGGGGAGCCGTTTGAGGAACAGGTGACGGTCGGCTACATGTACATCCTCAAGCTGCTTCACCTCGTCGACGACAAGATTCACGCCCGCTCCACCGGTCCCTACTCGCTGGTCACGCAACAGCCGCTCGGTGGCAAGGCCCAGTTCGGCGGGCAGCGTTTTGGCGAGATGGAGGTATGGGCGCTGGAGGCGTTCGGAGCTGCCTACACGCTGCAGGAGATGCTCACGATCAAGTCCGACGACACGGTCGGGCGCGTCAAGGCCTACGAGGCGATCGTGAAGGGCGAGAACATCGCCGAGCCGTCGATCCCCGAGTCGTTCAAAGTGCTGCTCAAGGAGATGCAATCGCTGGCGCTGGACGTCAACGTGGTCTCCGAGGAGGGCGAGCGCGCCGAGATGCGAGACGAAGACGACGACCTGCTGCGCGCGGCTGAGGAGCTCGGCATCGACCTGTCGGGCGTCCGCGCGCTCGCCGGCGAGGCCGCCGACGAGGCGCTGGAGGGCGAGGACGCAACCGACGCCGGATCCCCCAACGGCGGCGAGCCCGAGGCGGCCGCAGACCCCTCAGCGCGGCTCGAGGACGACGACGGCGCGCTCGCGCAGGAGGACGGCCTTGACCTGGAGGAGATCGGCGAGCTCGGCGACGCCGAAGGATCTCCGGGCGAGACGTGATCCCCCGCTCATGAGCCCCAGGCCGGCGAGGCGCAGCGGCAGCGCACGCCCACCGTCAAACGCCTCCACAAGCCGAGATCCAGACAGCTTCACCACCGCAATCGAAAGCCAGAGCCACATGATCGACATCACAAGGGGGCTTCGCCCCCTCACGAGCTCCGGTCTAACCCCCAGTCAGAAAGTCTCACGTCCATGATCGACATAAACAATTTCGACGCCATCGAGATCAGCCTCGCCTCCTCCAAGCAGATCCGCAGCTGGAGCTCCGGCGAGGTGATCAAGCCGGAGACCATCAACTACCGGACGCTCAAGCCCGAGAAGGACGGGCTGTTCTGCGAGCGCATCTTCGGCCCGACCAAGGACTGGGAGTGCTACTGCGGCAAGTACAAGCGGGTGCGCTACAAGGGCATCGTGTGCGAGCGCTGCGGCGTCGAGGTCACGCGCTCGAAGGTCCGGCGCGAGCGCATGGGCCACGTCGACCTGGCCGCTCCGGTCAGCCACATCTGGTTCTTCAAGGGGGTCCCCAGCAGGATCGGCTATCTGCTCGACATGGCGCCCAAGGAACTGGAGAAGGTCCTGTACTTCGCCGCGTCGATCGTCACGTGGGTGGACGAGGAGGCGCGCGCCAAGGACATCGACTCGCTGGAGAAGGAAGTCGGCAAGGTGCTGGACGCCTACGCCGCCGAGCGCGAGCAGCGCGTGCAGGAGCTGCGCGAGTCGCTGGAGCGGCGCGAGCGCTACCTGCAGAACGGCAAACAGACGCACTTCAACGACGACGACCACCTGTGGGCCGAGTCGCTGGACGTCAACCTCTCCAAGCTCTCCGACGAGGAGCGCGACAAGCTGACCAAGGAACTGCGCAAGGCCTTCGACGCCGACATCGCCGACACCGAGGCCTACATCGAGGACGCCGCCGAGCGGATGCGCACGGTGTGGGAGCTGTTCAAGACGATGGAACCCAAGCAGATCGAGCACGACGAGACGACGTTTCGCGAGCTCAAGGAGCGCTTCGGGTCCCCGTACGGGTTCGGCGAGTATTTCCGCGGCGGCATGGGTGCCGAGGCGGTGCGCGACCTGCTTCAGCAGGTCGACCTGCAGGCTGAAAGGGCCGAGCTCGAGGAGCAGGTCAGGACCGGCAAAGGCCAGAAGCAGCAGCGCGCGGTCAAGCGCCTGAAGGTCGTCTCCGCCTTCATCCAGTCAGGCAACAAGCCGGAGATGATGGTGCTCGACGCCGTGCCGGTGATCCCGCCCGAGCTGCGCCCGATGGTGCAGCTGGACGGCGGGCGCTTCGCCACCTCCGACCTCAACGATCTGTACCGGCGCGTGATCAACCGCAACAACCGCCTCAAGCGTCTGCTGGATCTCGGCGCGCCGGAGATCATCGTCAACAACGAGAAGCGCATGCTGCAGGAGGCCGTCGACGCGCTGTTCGACAACGGCCGCCGCGGGCGTCCGGTGACGGGGCCCGGAAACCGGCCCCTGAAGTCGCTGTCTGACATGCTCAAGGGCAAGCAGGGGCGCTTTCGCCAGAACCTGCTCGGCAAGCGCGTGGACTATTCCGGGCGCTCGGTGATCGTGGCCGGGCCCTATCTGAAGCTGCACCAGTGCGGCCTGCCCAAGATCATGGCGCTGGAGCTGTTCAAGCCGTTCATCATGGCCCGCCTCGTCGAGCGCAAGTCCGCTCAGAACATCAAGGCGGCCAAGAAGATGGTCGACTCGATGATCGCCGAGGTGTGGGACGTGCTCGAGGAGGTCATCCACGAGCACCCCGTGCTGCTCAACCGCGCGCCCACCCTGCACCGCCTCGGCATCCAGGCCTTCGAGCCGCTGCTCGTGGAGGGCAAGGCGATTCAGGTCCACCCGCTGGTCTGCCACGCCTTCAACGCCGACTTCGACGGCGACCAGATGGCGGTGCACCTGCCGCTCTCGGCCGAGGCACAGGCGGAGGCCCGCATCCTGATGCTGTCCTCCAACAACATCCTCTCGCCGGCGCACGGGGCGCCGCTCGCGACGCCCACCCAGGACATGATCCTGGGGGCCTACTACCTCACCTACGGCGACGAGGCCGAGGAGCTCGCGGAGAAGCGCGAGTCGCTGACGAGCGGCAAGTGGCCCGAGTCCGAGCCGCGGCCGCACGTGTTCCGCACCGCGCAGGAGGCCGAGCTCTCCTACGAGGCGCGCGTGGTGACCCTGCACGACATCGCCGAGTTCCGCCCCTACGGGCGCGAGGGCGGGCACGTGCTCACGACGGTGGGGCGGATCATCTACAACGACCGCATCGAGCGCGCGCTCGCGGAGGCGCTGGGTGACGACTTCGACGCCTCCAAGTACGCGTTCGTGAACCAGTCGATGAAGAAGCGCGACACCACGCGCCTGATCGACGTGCTCGTGCAGACCTACGGCGCGACCACCATCTCGATGGTGCTCGACGCGTTCAAGGACCTCGGCTTCAAGTACGCCACGCAGGCCGGCATCACGATCTCCAAGAACGACGTCGTGGTCCCGGCCGAGAAGCAGTCGATCATCGACGGCTACGAGAAGCAGGTGGCGGAGATCTCCGAACAGTACGACATGGGCCTGATCACCCAGCAGGAGCGTCACGAGGCCGTCGTGGAGAGGTGGAACGCGGCCACCGACGACGTCGCCGAGGCGATGATCGGCAACCTCAGCGAACTCAACCCAATCTTCATGATGGCCAACTCCGGCGCGCGCGGGTCGTTCAAGCAGATCCGCCAGCTGGCGGGCATGCGCGGCCTGATGGCAAACCCCAAGGGCGAGATCATCGAGCGCCCGATCAAGGCCAACTTCATGGAGGGCCTGTCGGTGCTCGAGTACTTCATCTCCACCCACGGCGCGCGCAAGGGCCTCGCGGACACGGCCCTGCGCACCGCCGACTCGGGCTACCTGACCCGGCGTCTGGTCGACGTGGCCCAGGACGTGATCATCCGCGAGTCGAACTGCGGCACCGAGGACTACATCGAGATGGCCGTCTACAAGGCCGACGACCAGCCCAACGACGGACTGGTCGGACGCGTGGCGGCGCTGCCGATCAGGACCAAGCGCAATCGCCTGCTGGCTGAGCAGGGAACGGAAATCGGCCGCGCCGAGCTGGCCGACATCGCGCAAGCGTTCACCGACGACCACGACAAGGGCGTGCAGGTGACGGTGCCGGTGCGCTCGGTGCTCAAGTGCGAGGCCGTCAGCGGCGTCTGCCAGGCCTGCTACGGGCGCGCGATGGCCACTGGCGGGCCGGCCCAGATCGGCGACGCGGTGGGGATCATCGCGGCGCAGTCGATCGGCGAGCCGGGCACGCAACTCACCATGCGCACGTTCCACACCGGCGGCGTCGCCGGGGCAGACATCACGCACGGCCTGCCGCGCGTGGTCGAGCTGTTCGAGGCGCGCAAGCCCAAGGGCCTGGCCAGGATCGCAGAGCAGGACGGGGTCGTCTCGATCGAGGAGAGCGACAAGGCGCTCACGGTCGTGATCACAGACCCCAAGGGTGAGGAGCACCGCAGCGCCTTTCCCCGGCGCACGCGCCTGTGCGTGAGCGAGGGCGAAAAGATCACCGCCGGCACGCCGCTCAACGAGGGCTCGGTGTACCCGCACGAGCTGCTCGCAATCCGTGGACGGACAGAGACCGAGCAGTACCTCGTCAGCGAGGTGCAGGAGGTCTACAAGTCCCAGGGCGTGGACATCAACGACAAGCACGTGGAGCTGATCGTGCGCCAGATGCTCAAAAAGGTGCGCGTCGAGCAGAAGGGCGACACCGACTACCTGCCCGGGCAGTTCGTGGACCGCTTCGAGTTCGCCAAGGTCAACCAGGAGGTGATCGCCGGCGGCGGCGAGGCCGCCCAGTTCGAGGACATCATCCTCGGCATCACCAAGGCCTCGCTGAACACCGACTCGTTCCTCTCGGCCGCCTCCTTCCAGGAGACGACCAAGGTGCTGACCGATGCGGCGCTGGAGGGCAAGACCGACCGTCTGAACGGGCTCAAGGAGAACGTGATCATCGGCAAGCTGATCCCCGCGGCGACCGGCCTGAAGCGCTACCGGCGCATCGAGATCGAACCGTCCGAGCCGCTGCCGCGCGCGATCGACGAGGTCGGGCTGCTCGACCAGGACGAGATCGCGGCCGAGCTCGGGCTGGCCGACGGCGAGGGGCTCAGCACCGGCTACGGACACGAGTACGACGCCGATCTGGCCTCGCTGGAGAAGATCGGTGCGGGCGGCGCCGACCCCGGCTTCGTCGAGGAACTGGCCGACCTGGAGGTCCCCGAGGACGACGTTCCCGAGGGGTAGCCCGGCGGCGCGGCGCGCGGCGCCCGCGCAAGGGGGCCCGGCCGGAGAGGCCTGAGAGAATCCGGAGAGGCCTGAGAGAATCCTCACACGCGCGCGCGAGACTTTGCCGCGGCCGGGCTGTCTCGGTAGGGGTGAGCGGGCAGCCGCTGACACGCCGGTCGTTTCTCGCCGCCGGCGCCGGCGCGATGGCGGCGGGCGGCCTTGCGCGGCCTGCCGCTCCGCTGGCCAGCGCCTTGGGGCTCGCGCCGCCACGACTGTCGCAGCGCTGGCTGGGCGCGGTGCCCGCTGGCGGGCGCACGATCACGCTGCCCCCCGGCGCTGACCTGCTCGGGCTCGAGTGGGCCGCGCCGGCGGAGGCAGGCGTGCAGCTGCGCGTCGGGCGCCGCGGCGGGCGCTGGAGTGGGTGGGTCACCGCTGGCGCCTGCTGTGCGTGGCTGGAGGGCGCGTCGGCGTCGGCGCCCGCGCGCCTGATCGCCGGGCCGGTGTGGACCGGCGGCGCGAGCGCGCTGCAACTGCGCGCCACGCATCCGCTCGCCGGCGTGCGCCTGCACATCGTCGACGTGAGCGGCGGAGTTGGCGCGCACAGGCTGGCGCTCGCGCGGGAGATGCTGGGCTCGGCCAGCGCGCTGCAAGCCGCCGCGCCGACGCTCCACGCGGGCCCCGGACAGCCGCGGATCCTCGCTCGCGCCGGCTGGGCGCGGGGGGTGGCACGCCCGCGCGTCGCACCCGCCTACGGGGTGGTGCGGATGGCCTTCGTCCACCACACCGAGACCCCCAACGGCTACCTGGCCGCCGAGGTGCCGGCCATGCTGCGCGCGATCTTCGTCTTTCACCGCGATGTCAGGGGCTGGAACGACATCGGCTACAACTTCGTGATCGACGCCTTCGGCCGCATCTTCGAGGCGCGCGCCGGCGGCATCGATGAGCCGGTCGTGGGGGCGCAGGCGGGCGGCTTCAATCTCGAATCCACCGGCGTGGCGGTTCTGGGGGCGTTCTCGAGCCGCCGCACCTCGGTAGCCGCCGGGCGCGCCTTGCAGCGGCTGCTCGCCTGGAAGCTCGCGCTGCACGGCGTCTCCGCGCAGGGACGGGCGCGCGTCCGAGTCAACCCAGCCGGTGCTGTCTACAGCCGCTTTCCCGCCGGCGCGCACGTGTGGCTGCCGCACATCGCCGGGCACCGCGACGGCGACGCCACCGACTGTCCGGGCGATGCCCTGTACCACCAGCTGCCGGCGATCCGCCGGCGTACGCGACGGCTGGCGCCGTCCCCGACGCGGGCCACGTTGGTGCTCGGCGCGGCGGCCCCGCCGGCGCCGGCGCCCGGGGCGCCTGCCCAGCCCTCCGCCGGAGCCGCCTTCAGCCTGAGCGGGCGCCTGGCGCTGCTGGACGGCACCGCGATCGCCGGCGCGCCGATCAGGCTGCAGCTGCGCAGCGTGGCCAGGCATGGCGAAGCGGTGAACGAGCGCACGCTCGCCGAAGCCCGCACCGATGCCGCGGGCGGCTGGTCGCTGCCCCTGGGGCCCGCCAGCAGCGCCGGCCGCGAGGTGTGGCTGAGGGCGCTCTACGCAGGCGCCGTCGGGCAGCCCTCAGGGGCGGGGGCAGCCGTCTCCGACCCGCTGCGGGTGCCCGCCTCGCTCATCGCCTCGCTCGAAGCTGCCGCGCCCAGCGAAGCAGCGTCTGCGCCTCCCGCGCGGTGAGCCCCTGCTCGGGCGCGGTGCACACCAGCAGCGTCGGCGCGCGGCGCGCGCTTGCCCAGCGGTGGCACGCGGGGTTAAACGCGTCGTCGACCCACGCCAGCGCGCGCTGTCCGACGTAGGCGGTGACCGACTCGAGCTTCCAATGCGCGTGCGTCGTGCGCGCGTTTGGCGAAGTCCCACGTGAGAAGCGGATGAACGGCAGCGTTTCGGGTAGCCCCAGCAGGTGCGGCAGGTGCTCGTTGGCCTTCTCCTCCCAGCCGCTGGCCCAGACCAGTTCGAAGCTGCGTGCCAGCCGCAGCAGGTGACTGGCCGCGGTGGCCGAAAGGAAGTGGGGGATGCCGTCGATCGCGTGCAACGAGCCCTCGATCGCGCCGGCCCCGGACGGGCCCGGCGGCGGCTCCGACGACGAGGCGCCAAACGCGTCCAGGCGGCCGAACGCGTCCAGACGGCCGAACAGAGACACGACGCCGTCGATGTCGACCAGCAAAAGCGGCTTGGGCTCGGCGAAATTCGGTGTATTGACGCGGTATTTAGGAGCCACTCATGTTCGCCCGGGAAGCTGCTACGACGGCCGATCCGCCGAGGTTGCTCCCGGAGCAGTAAAGCAGCGAGCGACTCCGCCCGATGGTCTCCCGTCCTGACCCTCTCACCATGACACCAGCAATCGGACTCCTTCTCGCGCTCGCCTGCGCTTTCGTCGCCAACCTGGCCTTCTTCTACAAGCACCGGGGCGCCAACGCCGTGGCGAAGGTGTGCGTGCGCCACCCGCTGCGCTCGGCGTTCGCGCTGTATTCCTCCCGCTGGTTTTCGATTGGCATGGCCATCGCCACGGCCAGCTGGGGGCTGCACGTGGCCGCCCTGGCGCTGGCGCCCATGTCGGTCGTCCAGGTGGCGCTCGCCGGAGGCGTGGTGCTGATCGCGGTGATGGCCGAGCGCATGTTCGGCTTTGAGGTTGGCCCGCGCCAGTGGACCGGCCTGGTGCTGACCGCGATCGGCCTGGCGCTGCTCGGGCTGACGCTGCCGGCCATGCACGGGGCCCACGCGCAGTTCTCGCAGGCCGCGATGATCTCCTTCGAGGCCGGCCTCTTCGGGCTGGGTGGGCTGCTGATCATGGGCCCGCGCATTGGCAGCCCGGTCGAGCATCACGGGATCATGCTGGGCGCCGCCTCCGGCATCCTGTTTGGCGTCTCCGACACGGCGATCAAGGCGCTCACCGGCATCACCGGCGCCCACGGACTGGTCGGGCTGGCGCTGAGCCCGTGGCTGGCGGTGGCGCTGTGCGCATCGGTGGTCGCCTTCTACGCGTCTGCCCGCGGCCTTCAGGATGGCGAAGCGGTGCCAGTGATCGCGGTCACCGGAGCGGCCGCCAACATCGCCGGCATCGCCGGCGGGATCATCGTGTTCGGTGACCCGATGGCCGCGGGCACGCTCGGCGTCACGGTGCAGGCGCTGGCGTTCGTGCTGGTGGTCGTGGCCTCGGCCCTGATGCCCGCACCGCTGCGGGCCGCCCCCGTGGCCGCGCGCGCCTAACGCCCAGGCTGGCGTTCGCGCCGTAGTCGCAGTCCGTTGAGGCCCGCCGCGCCGCCGCGCCGTGGCCTGCCGGGCCGCGTTGTCGCTGCTAGCATCAGCGCCGCATGCCAACCACCTCTCAGCTCGTCCGCAAGGGGCGGGTCGCGCCGAAGAAGAAGCTCGCCACCCCCGGCCTGAAGTCGGGCAGCGGACGCAAGAAGAAGGTCGCCGCGCCGCAGCGACGCGGCGTTTGCACGCGTGTCTACACGACGACGCCGAAGAAGCCGAACTCCGCCCTGCGCAAGGTCGCGCGCGTGCGCATCTCGGGTTCGATCGAGGTGACCGCCTACATCCCCGGCGAGGGGCACAACCTGCAGGAGCACTCGGTGGTGCTGGTGCGCGGCGGTCGCGTCAAGGACCTCCCGGGCGTGCGCTACAAGGTCGTGCGCGGCACGCTCGACGCCGCCGGCGTGAGCGATCGCAAGAAGGCGCGCTCGCAGTACGGCGTGAAGAAGAGATAGCTCGATGCCCCGGCGCGCAGCCGCTCAGGTCCGCCCGCTCGAGGCGGATCCGATCCATCGCTCCAAGCTCGTGCAGCAGGTCATCAACAAGGTGATGCTCGACGGCAAGAAGTCGGTCGCCGAGCGGATCGTCTACGAAGCGCTGGCGCTGCTCGCAGAGCGCGGCGAGCAGGACCCCGTGGAGATGCTGGAGAACTCGATCAGGGCCCTCACGCCGACGCTCGAGGTGCGCTCCCGCCGCGTCGGCGGAGCCACCTATCAGGTGCCCGTGGAGGTGCCGAGCCGGCGCGCGCGCACGCTCGCGGTGCGCTGGCTGGTCGAGTTCGCGCGCCAGCGTCGCGAGAAGACGATGGCCCAGCGCCTGGCCAACGAGCTCAGCGACGCCGCCTCCCAGCAGGGCGGCGCGTTCAAGCGCAAGGACGACATCTACCGCATGGCCCAGGCCAACAAGGCCTTCGCGCACTACCGCTGGTAGCGCACAGCGCCGCGTCTCGCTCGACGCGGCACGCGTCCATCGGCGCCGGCGTGTGCGGCCGCCGGCCGCGCCGCGGGGCCGGCACGCCCACGGGGAGCGCGAATCGCTTTGCTATAGTCGAACATGCGTCGCGAACAGGCGGCTTGGGGTGTGTCTGCTCGCGTGCAAACCGAAAAAGATGGAGACCTCGAGCGCGTAACGCAGCAGACCAGGTCCGCACCAGATCAGCAGCGCGTGGGCCCGAAGGGCCCATTTTTTTGCCAGGAATCAGCCCCCCGCCAACGAACACCGTCTCTCGATGCCACGCAAGTACTCCCTTCAAGACACCCGAAACATCGGGATCATGGCGCACATCGACGCCGGCAAGACGACCACGACCGAGCGCATCCTCTACTACACCGGGCGCACCTACAAGATGGGCGAGGTCCACGAGGGCGCGGCCACGATGGACTGGATGGAACAGGAGCAGGAGCGCGGCATCACGATCACCTCGGCCGCCACGACGGCGGAGTGGAAGGGTCATCGCATCAACATCATCGACACGCCCGGCCACGTCGACTTCACGGTCGAGGTGGAGCGCTCGCTGCGTGTGCTCGACGGCGCGATCGCGCTGTTTGACTCCGTAGCGGGGGTGGAGCCCCAGTCGGAGACCGTGTGGCGGCAGGCCGACAAGTACCACGTCCCGCGCATCGCCTACATCAACAAGATGGACCGCATCGGCGCTGACTTCGAGCGCGGCGTGCGGACGATGGTCGACCGGCTCGGCGCGCATCCCGTGCCGATCCAGCTGCCGATCGGTAACGAGGCGGACTTTGCCGGCGTGGTCGATCTGGTGCGCATGAAGGCGATCGTGTACCGCGACGAGCTGGGCACCGAACAGGAGGAGACCGAGATCCCCGACGAGCTCGCCGCCGCCGCCGCGAGCGCGCGCGAGCAGCTGCTCGAGGAGGTCTCGCATTACGACGACGGACTGCTGGAACTGATCCTCGAAGAGGCCGAGGTGGGTGCGGAGCGCCTCAAGCAGGCGATCCGAGCGGCGACGTTGTCGACCAAGCTGACCCCCGTGCTGTGCGGCTCCTCGTTCAAGAACAAGGGCGTGCAGCCGCTGCTCGACGCCGTCATCGATTACCTCCCCTCGCCGCTGGACGTGCCGCCGGTGGTCGGCACTGAACTGATCAAAGGCGAGGAGAACGAGCGCCAGGTCGTGCGCAAGCCCGACGACTCCGAGCCGTTCGCTGCGCTGGCGTTCAAGATTGCCGCTGACCCCTACGTCGGCAAGCTGACCTACTTCCGCGTCTACTCCGGGCGTCTGCAGGCCGGCTCGCGCGTGCTCAACGTGGGCACGGGCCGCACCGAGCGGATCGGGCGCATCCTGATGATGCACGCCAACGATCGCGAGGAGGTCTCCGAGGTCTACGCCGGCGACATCGCCGCCGCGGTGGGGATCAAGCAGGTCATCACCGGCGACACGCTGGCGGCTCCCGACGCCCCCGTCCACCTGGAGAAGATCATCTTCCCCGAGCCCGTGATCAAGGTGGCCGTCGAGCCCAAGACCAAGGCAGACCAGGAGAAGATGTCGATCGCGCTGGGGCGCCTGGCCGAGGAGGATCCGACATTCCAGGTGCGCACCAACGAAGAAACCGGACAGACCGAGATCTCCGGCATGGGCGAGCTGCACCTGGAGGTGCTGGTCGATCGCATGCGGCGCGAGTTCGGCGTGGAGGCCAACGTGGGGCGCCCGCAGGTGTCCTACCGCGAGACGGTTCGCGGCTCGGTCTCCGGCGTCGAGGGCCGTTTCGTGCGCCAGACGGGAGGCTCGGGCCAGTTCGGGGTCGTCTACCTGGACCTCGAGCCGGCGCCGGGAGAGGGCTTTGAATTCGTCAACCGGATCAAGGGCGGATCGGTGCCCGCGGAGTACATCCCGGCGGTCAAGACGGGCGTGCAGGAGGCGCTCGAGAACGGCGTCAAGGCGGGCTACCCGATGGTCGATCTGCGGGTCACCCTGGTCGACGGCAAGTACCACGACGTGGACTCATCGGAGGTGGCCTTCAAGGTCGCCGGCTCGCTGGCGTTCAAAGAGGCGGCCAAGCGCGCCAAACCGGTGCTGCTGGAGCCGATCTTCGCGGTCGAGGTGATCACGCCGGAGGAGTTTCTGGGCGAGGTGATCGGCGATCTCAACCGCCGCCGCGGGAGACTGGAGGGCCAGGAACGGCGCGGCAATGCGATCGCCGTGTCGGCACGTGTGCCGCTCAGCGAGATGTTCGGCTACGCCACCGATCTGCGCTCGAACACCCAGGGCCGCGCCAACTACACGATGCAGTTCGAGGGCTACGAGGAGGTCCCGCCCAACATCGCCGAGAAGATCGTCGAGCTGCGCACCGGGGAGCCGGTGCCCGCCTAGCTCGCCAGTCACGCGTGATTGCAGTTAGATAGATTTCTACGACTTCGTCCTCCCCGGGCGGACGTCCAAGCCGATACAGGAGCGAACCAAAAGTGGCCAAGCAGAAGTTCGAGCGCGACAAGCCGCACGTCAACGTGGGGACGATCGGTCACATCGACCATGGCAAGACGACGCTGACGGCCGCCATCACGTCGGTGCTGGCCGAGAAAGGCAATGCCGAGGTCCGCACCTTCGAGTCGATCGACAACGCCCCTGAGGAGAAGGCGCGCGGGATCACGATCGCGACCTCCCATGTCGAGTATCAGACCGACAATCGCCACTACGCGCACGTGGACTGCCCCGGCCACGCCGACTACGTCAAGAACATGATCACCGGCGCCGCCCAGATGGACGGCGCGATCCTCGTGGTCTCGGCCGCGGACGGTCCGATGCCGCAGACGCGCGAGCACATCCTGCTCGCGCGCCAGGTGGGCGTGCCGTACATCGTCGTGTTCCTCAACAAGGCCGACATGGTCGATGACGAGGAGCTGCTGGAGCTGGTCGAAGTCGAGGTCCGGGAGCTCTTGTCCGAGTACGACTTCCCTGGGGACGACATCCCGTTCATCACCGGCTCGGCGCTGAAGGCGCTCGAAGGCGACGAGGCGTCCAAGCAGAAGATCCTGGAGCTGGCCGACGCGCTCGACACCTACATACCCGAGCCGGTGCGCGAGCTCGACAAGCCATTCCTGATGCCGGTCGAGGACGTCTTCTCGATCACCGGCCGCGGCACCGTGGCCACCGGCCGGGTCGAGCAGGGCGTGATCAAAACGGGCGAGACGGTGGAGATCGTTGGCATCCACGACACCAGCTCGACGGTCGTGACCGGCGTGGAGATGTTCAACAAGATCCTGGACCAGGGCCAGGCAGGCGACAACATCGGCTGTCTGCTGCGCGGCACCAAGCGCGAGGAGATCGAGCGCGGCCAGGTCGTGTGCAAGCCCGGCTCCATCACCCCTCACACAAAGTTCAAGTCCGAGGTCTACGTGCTCAAGAAGGAGGAGGGCGGCCGCCACACGCCGTTCTTCACGGGTTACAGGCCTCAGTTCTATTTCCGTACCACCGACGTCACCGGGGTCGCGAAGCTGCCCGACGGCGTCGAGATGGTCATGCCCGGCGACAACGTGCAGATGGAAATCGAGCTGATTCAGCCGATCGCCATGGATCAAGGCCTGCGCTTCGCCATCAGGGAGGGTGGCCGCACGGTCGGCTCGGGCGTGGTCAGCGAGATCATCGCGTAGTACCCGCCGCCTCGCCTGGCCGGGGCGCGCACAATTGGCAGTCCGATACGACTAACATGCCCCGGCCGCACGGCGCGGTGGCGGTGTGGGGCGGATTCCCGACGCGAGATCCGCTCCTGTCCGCCCCGGTGGGCAGCGCGAGCGCCGCCGCCCGGCGGAGCGCAGCGCCGACGAACTCCCCGAACCCCCGACACCACAGATCAGGCCCACACACCCTCAGCGCAAAGCAAAATCCGCCTGAAGGCGTATGACACCTCCGCGATCGAGTCGGCCGCGAAGGAGATCGTGGAGACCGCCACGCGCACCGGCGCCAGGGTCTCCGGACCCGTGCCGCTGCCCACCGAGAAGAACGTCTACTGCGTGATCCGCTCGCCGTTCAAGGATAAGGATTCGCGCGAGCACTTCGAGATCCGTACCCACAAGCGCCTGATCGACATCCACCAGCCGACGCCCAAGACAGTGGACTCGCTGCAGCGGCTCGACCACCTGCCGGCCGGCGTGGATATCGAGATCCGCCTGGCAACCTGAGCGCTCCCGCCGTCACCGATCGCGCCTGTGAAATGTCCGCCATCCTTGCCAAGAAGCTCGGCATGACCCAGATGTTCCTCGAGGACGGCAGCGTCGCGCGCGTGACCGTGCTCCAGGCCGGCCCGTGCCCGGTCACCGCGATCCGCACGCCCGAGCGCGACGGCTACGACGCCGTCCAGCTCGCCTTCGGCGAGGTCGGTCGCAAGGCGCTTTCCAAAGCCCAGCTGGGCCACCTGGCCAAGGTCGACGCGCCGCCGATGCGCCGGCTGGCGGAGTTCCGCAACGAGGCCGGCGAGCTGCAGCTGGGCGAGACCGTGACGGTCGAGTCCTTTCAGGTCGGCGCCCGCGTGAAGGTCTCCGGCGTCTCCAAGGGGAAGGGCTTTCAGGGCACGATCAAGCGCCACAACTTCGTCAGCGGGCCCAAGTCGCACGGCTCGCACAACATCCGCGCACCCGGCTCGATCGGCGCGTCGGCCACGCCATCGCGCGTGTTTGCCGGCCTGCGCGGAGCGGGCCAGATGGGCAACAGGCGGGTCACCCAGCGGGGGCTCGAGGTCGTCGGCGTGGACAGCGAGCGCAACGTGCTCATGGTGCGCGGCTCGGTGCCGGGCGCGCGCGGGGCGGTCGTGGAGGTCCGCAGCGATGGCTGATGCGCCGGCGGAGGTACGCGGCGATGCCTGACGCACCCGTGCTGGGCGCCGATCGGAAGGTCAAGCTCGACGACGCGGCCTTCGGCGAGCGCTTTCGCGGGTCGCTCGTGCACCAGAGCGTGCGCGCCGAGCAGGCCGCGCGCCGCAGCGGCACGGCCGCCACGCGCACGCGCGGAGAGGTCTCCGGCGGCGGCGCCAAGCCCTGGCGTCAGAAGGGAACCGGCCGTGCCCGCGCGGGCTCGAACCGCTCGCCGCTTTGGACGGGCGGCGGCACCGCGTTCGGACCACGGCCGCGCAGCTACACCTTCAAGGTCAACCGCAAGGAGCAGCGCGCGGCCCTGCGCAGCGCCCTGTCGCTGCACGCGGGGCGCGGCTCGCTTGCGATCGTGGACGCATCCGCCTTCCACGAGCCCGAGACGCGTCGGGCACGCGAGCTGCTCGAGGACTGGGGCCACGCTGGCCCCACGCTGGTGGCGCTCGGCGACGGCGAGTCCGCGGCGGCGCGCTCGTTCCGCAACCTCGCGCGCGTGTCCGTGCGGAGCGCCGAGCAGGTGGGCGTGAGCGATCTCGTGGGCGCTGCGTCGGTCGTGTTCTCCGAGCAGTCGCTGAAGCAGCTCAGCGCGCGGGCGCTGGCGGGGGCCGGCGACTGATGGAACCCTCGCACGTCGTGATCCGACCCGTGGTGTCAGAGAAGAGCTACGTGCTCGCCGCCGCCAACCGCTACACCTTCAGGGTTCATGCGCAGGCGCACAAGACCCAGATCCGTCAGGCGGTTGAGGCGCTGTTCGACGTACACGTGGTCGACGTGCGCACGATGAGCGTCAAGCCCAAGCCCAAGCGCCGCGGCGCGACCACCGGGCGCACGAGCGCCTGGCGCAAGGCGATCGTGCAGGTGCGCCCCGGCGAGACGATTCCGGTCTTCCAGGGCATGCAGGGGCTGGAGAGCTAGGCGGCGCAGCACGATGGCCATCCGCAAGCCCAAGCCAACGAGTCCCGGCAGGCGCTTCGCCTCCTATCCCGACTTTGGCGAGCTCACCCGATCGACGCCAGAGCGCAAGCTCGTCGAAGGGCTCAAGCGCAGCGGCGGCCGCAACGTGCACGGACGCAAGACCTCCCGCCACCGCGGCGGAGGGGCCAAGCGTGCGTACCGCATGATCGACTTCAAGCGGCGCAAGGACGGGGTGCAGGCGAGGGTGGCGGCGATCGAGTACGACCCCAACCGCTCTGCCTATATCGCTCTGCTGCACTATCGCGACGGGGAGAAGCGCTACATCCTCGCTCCTCAACGGCTCAGCGTGGGGATGATGGTGTCCTCGGGCGAGCGGGCCGACATCGCCGTGGGCAACTGCATGGAGCTGGCGCGCATGCCGGTGGGCACGGTGGTACACAACGTGGAGCTGCAGCCCGGCCGCGGCGGTCAGCTGGCGCGTTCGGCAGGCGCCTCCGTGCAGCTCATGGCCAAGGATGGCGATATGGCCACGCTGCGCCTGCCGTCGGGCGAGATGCGGCTCGTGCGCGTGAGCTGTCGCGCCACCGTGGGCACGCTCGGCAACGCCGAGCACCAGAACGTAAAGGTGGGCAAGGCCGGGCGCAAGCGGCACATGGGAGCGCGCCCGCAGACCCGCGGCACGGCGATGAACCCGGTCGACCATCCGCACGGCGGTGGCGAGGGCTCGACCACCGCCGGCCGTCACCCGGTGACGCCGTGGGGCGTGCCCACGCTGGGTTACCGCACGCGCAAGCAAAACAAGCGCTCAGACGCGCTCATCGTTCGCGGTCGGCGCCGCGGGAAGGGGAGGTCGCGATGAGTCGCTCGAGCAAGAAGGGTCCGTGGGTGGAAGCCCGCCTGATGGCCCGGATCGAAGGGCTGAATGCCGAAAACAACAAGAAGATGCTGAGGACCTGGTCGCGCGCCTCGACGATCTTTCCGGAGATGGTGGGCCACACCATCGCCGTGCACGACGGGCGCAGGCACGTGCCTGTGTTCATCAGCGAGTCGATGGTCGGGCACAAGCTCGGCGAGTTCGCGCCCACGCGCGTTTTCCGCGGGCATGCCGGCTCGGCGAAAATGCGATGACCCCAGATCGCTCTACCAATCCGAAAGAGGGCAACGCGGCCGAGGATGCCCAGATCGGGGCGGACGCCGCCGAGGCCAAGCAGGCCGATGCGGGCGCGTCGGCCGGCGGCGCCGCGGGCGAGCCCGAGGCGGCCCCCAAACGCCGCCGCGGACGCAGAGCGCGCAAAGCGGAGCAGGCCCAACCGGCCGCGGAGCAAGCGGGCCAACCGGACGCGGAGCAAGCGGGCCAACCGGCCGCGGAGCAGGCGGCGCGCCCGGAGGGCGAGTCGGCGGCCGAGCCTCCCGCGGCTGAGCCAGCCGCGGCCGAGCTGCCGGCCGGGGAGGCGCCGACACCCGAGCGACCCCGGCGGCCGTCTGCCCAGCGAGCCACCGACAGCGCCGCTTCCCCGGCGCCCGCACAGGCTCGCGCCCGCAAAGCGCCCGCCGCGCGCCGGCGCCGCCGCGTGGTTCGCGCCCGCGCCCGCTACGTGCGCACCCCGGCGCGCAAGGCTCGCATGGTGTGCCTTCAACTGCCGGGCAAGTCGGTCGCCCAGGCACGCGCTATCCTCGCCTTCACCCCTCGCGAGGCGGCGCGCGATTGGAGCAAGCTGCTCGAGTCGGCCGTGGCTAATGCGGAGAACAACCACGAGCTGCTCGAGGACGATCTCATCATCCGCGAGGCATACGCCGACGAGGGGCCGACAATCAAGCGCTTTCGCCCGCGCGCGATGGGGCGCGCAACGCCGATCCAGAAGCGCACAAGCCACCTCACAATCACGCTGACGGCCCGCCCAGATCCAACCAGGAAGAGCTAGCTGACAAATGGGACAGAAGGTTCATCCAGAGGCGATGCGCGTGGGTTACATCCACGACTGGAAGTCCAACTGGTTCAACGACAGGAACTTCGCCGACTATCTCGCGGAGGACGTGCGCATCCGCGAGCACATCGTGCGCAAGCTCGCCCACGCGGGCTTGTCTGACATCACGATCCGCAAGGACTCAGGCGAACTGGAGATCAACATCCACACCGCTCGCCCGGGCATCGTGATCGGCAAGTCCGGCAGCGAAGTCGACGCGCTGCGGCGCGAGCTGCATCGCATGACCAGCAAGCAGATCAAGGTCAACATCCTCGAGATCAAGCGCCCGGAGCTCAATGCCTCGCTGGTGGCTCAGTCGATCGCCGAGCAGCTGCAGAACCGGGTCGCGTTCCGTCGCGCGATGAAGCGCGCGCTCACCAGTGCGATGCGCTCGGGCGCCAAGGGCGTGAAGGTGCAGGTCGCCGGCCGCCTTGGGGGAGCGGAGATGGCGCGCACCGAAAGCTACTCCGATGGTCGTGTGCCGCTGCACACGATGCGCGCGGACATCGACTACGGCTTCTACGAGGCGCGCACCACGTTCGGGCGCATCGGCGTGAAGTGCTGGGTGAACAAGGGAGAGATCATGCCCGAGGGCTACACGGGCTCCGACCTCACCGACATCACCGCGCCGGCGCCGAGCGCCGAGCGCGATGGCCGCGACGGTCGCGCCCGTACACGCGGTGGCGGCGCCCGCCGGGCCCCGGCGCGCGGCGCCGGCCCGCCGGGTGGCTCGGCGGGTGGCGGCCAAGCCGACGAGGCGAACGGCGCGAGCTCGCCCGGGGGTGGTCGCTGATGCTCTCGCCGAAGCGCGTAAAGCATCGCAAGCAGCATCGCGGTCGCCGCTCGGGCATCTCGCGAGGCCAGGTGAAGGTGCAGTTCGGCGAGTACGGGCTCAAGGCGCTCGAGGGCGGTTGGCTCAGCAACCGCCAGATCGAGGCCGCCCGTATCGCGATGACGCGCAAGATCAAGCGTGGCGGCAAGGTGTGGATCAACGTGTTCCCCGACAAGCCGGTGACAAAGAAGCCCGCCGAGACGCGCATGGGCTCCGGCAAGGGCTCTCCCGAAGGCTGGGTGGCGGTCGTCAAGCCTGGCCGGGTCATGTTCGAGCTGGCCGGTGTTTCCGAGCCGCTGGCGCGAGACGCGATCCGTCTCGCGGCGCACAAGCTGCCGATCAAATCGAAGTTCGTCCTGCGCGAGGACTGAGGGCGCCACGGTGCAGGCCAAGCAGCTTCGAGACCTGGACGACGGCGAGCTTCTCAAGCAGGCGGCGGAGCTGCGCAAGGACCTGTTCGGGCTGCGCTTTGCCAACGCCACCGGCGAACTGGACGACACCGCCCGTCTGGGTCGCGTGAAGCGCGATCTGGCGCGCGTGCTGACGGTCGCCCGCGAGCGCGAGCTCGCGGCCCCCGGCAAACCCTCCTAGGCGACATCTGGCGCGAGCTCGAAGATGGCCGACAAACCCGACCAGGAAGCCGCCCCCGAGGACACGCAGCCCTCCGCCGAGGCGCCCGCCGAGGGCGGCGCAGACGGCGAGGCGCCGGCCGACCCGCACGCGTCTGCCGACGTCCAGCCGCCCGCTGAGCCGGATGCCCCGCCACCGGCCGAGGCCGACGCGAGCGAAACCCCGGACGCGGACACCGAGCCGCCCGAGGCCGAGGCCGAGGCCCCCGAGGCCCAGCCCGAGCCACCCGAAGCTCAGGCCGAGCCACCCGTAGCTCAGGCCGGGACCCCCGAGCACGGCGAGACTGGCGAGGCTGAGGCGCCTCCACCACCACCTCAGGCGCCGGTCGAGGAGGGCTCGCCAAAGGAGCGCCGTCGCCTGGTGCGCTCGCGGCATACGGGCGAGCCGCGCTCGCCGCGCTCGCCGGAGCAGCGCCAGGCCGAGCGACTGCGCGAGCGCCGGGAGAAGGCCGCTCGCCGGCGTACGCGCCGCTTGCAGGAACGTGCCAAGGCAACTCGCGTGTCCGAGGCGGCCCGGGCCGCCGCCGGCCGCGGCGAGCCGGAGCTGGCTCCCGTGCACGGCGCCGCCGAAGGGAAGCGCAAGATTCGCCAGGGGATCGTCGTCTCCGACAAGGCGCACAAGACAATCGTCGTGCGCATCGATGTGGCCCGGCGCCACCGCCGCTACGAGAAGATCGTGCGCAGTTCAAGCACCCTGCACGCCCATGACGAGAACAACGATGCCCGCCAGGGCGACATCGTCAGGGTGATCGAGAGCCGGCCGCTGTCGCGCACCAAGCGCTGGCGGCTGGTCGAGGTCCTGGAGCGCGCGCAATGATCCAGAACGAGACGCGGCTGCGCGTGGCCGACAATACCGGCGCGCGCGAGATCCTGTGCATCCGCATCAAGGGCGGCTCCAGACGCCGCTACGCGGGGGTGGGGGACGTGATCACGGCGACCGTCAAGCAGGCCAACCCGCAGGGCGCGATCAAGAAGGGCGAGGTCGTCACTGCGGTGGTGGTGCGCACCAAGAAGCCGATCGGCCGTGACGACGGCACGTACATCGCCTTCGACGAGAACGCCGCGGTGATCATCGACGACCAGAACAACCCGCGCGGGACCCGCGTGTTCGGTCCGGTCGCGCGTGAACTGCGCGAGCGCAACTTCATGAAGATAATCTCGCTCGCTCCGGAGGTGCTTTGATGCGGACCACACGCAACGGACAACGTCACAGCCTGAAGATCCGCTCCGGCGACCAGGTCAAGGTGATCGCGGGCAAGGCTCGCGGCAAGACCGGTCGTGTGCTGCGCGTGGACCCTGCCAAGGGTCGCGTGTACGTGGAGGGCCTGAACATGGTCAAGCGCCACCTGCGCCCCACCAAAGTGGGGGACACGACCAAAGGCCAGAGCATCGGCGGGGTGATCGAGCGCGAGGGCCCGATCCACGTCTCGAACGTGATGCTGCTCGATGCCAAAGGCAGGCCCACGCGCGTTCGGGTCGAGCGCGAGGACGGCGGACGCGTCCGCGTCGCCAAGAGCACCGGTGCGAGACTGGACTGAGACCACCCACGATGAACACAGACACGGTCAGCACACCCGCGCCCCCGGCTCGCCTGAAGACCCGCTACCTGGAGGAGATCCGCCCGGATCTGATCTCCCGATTCGGATACTCCTCGCCCATGCAGGCGCCGCGGATCGAGAAGATCACCCTCAACATGGGGGTCGGCATGGCCAAGCAGGACTCCAAAGTGCTGAAGGCGGCGCGCGAACAGCTGGCCACGATCGCGGGCCAGCAGCCAAGCGTGCGTCGGGCGCGCAAGTCGATCGCGGCGTTCAAACTGCGTGCGGGAAATCCGGTGGGCGTGGCGGCGACGCTTCGCGGCGAGCGCGCCTACGAGTTCCTCGATCGCCTCGTGTCCATTGCGATCCCGCGCATCCGCGACTTTCGCGGACTCAACCCGCGTTCGTTCGACGGTCGCGGCAACTACTCGATGGGCGTGCGCGAGCAGATCATCTTCCCCGAGGTCGACTACGACGCGATCGACGAGATCCGAGGTCTGGACATCACGGTCACCACCTCCGCCGCCACAGACGCCGAGGCCTTCGCGCTGCTGCTGGCGCTGGGGATGCCGTTCGCCACACAGGGCCGGCCGGCCGGGTTCGAGGCTGCGACGGTGCAGCAGGAGAGTGCGGCCTGATGGCAAAGACCTCGCTGCGCTTCAAGCAGACACGCACGCAGAAGTTCAAGACGCGCGCCTATACTCGGTGCAACCGCTGCGGGCGTCCGCGGGCGGTGTATCGCAAGTTCGGGCTGTGCCGCATCTGCCTGCGCGAACTTGCCCACAACGGCCAGATTCCCGGGATGACGAAGTCATCCTGGTGAGGGCTGTAACGAAACCGATGCGCGAACCATCCCGACATCTCGCCTGCGCACGCGCCCACCTCCCAAAGGCGGCCTCGGCATGTCGATGACCGATCCCATCGCCGACTTCCTCACGCGGCTGCGGAACGCCATTCACGCCGCGCATGAGACGGTCGAGATCCCGGCCTCCAGGCTGACGGGCGAGTTCGCGGGCATACTGACCGAGCAGGGCGACATCGAGTCCTGGTCGCTCGTTCCCGCCGGCACGGACCACGCGGGCGAGCTGATCCAGATCCGGCTCAAGTACACCGAGGACCGCCGCTCGGCGATCTCCGGGCTGCGCCGGGTCTCGCGCCCGGGGCGGCGCACATATGTCAACGCCAAGCAGATCCCCCGCGTGCTGGGGGGCATGGGGACCTCGATCGTGTCGACCTCGCACGGGGTGATGACCGGCCACGACGCTCGGGCGGCGGGTGTCGGCGGCGAGATCCTGGCGCAGATCTGGTGACGCCGGCGCCGTGTCCAGGATCGGTAGACAGCCCATCTCCGTGCCCACCGGCGTGACCGTGGCGATCGAGCGCGAGCAGGTTCGCGTGAACGGCCCCAAAGGGGAACTCGCCGAGCGCATACCCAGGGACATGCAGGTCAAGCAGGACGGCGAGCAGCTGCTCGTCACGCGGCCCACCGACCGCGGCGAGCACCGAGCGCTTCACGGGCTCACGCGCTCGTTGGTCGCGAACATGATCCAAGGCGTCACGGCGGGCTATGAGAAGCGGCTCGAGATCCAGGGGGTGGGCTATCGCGCACAGCTGAAGGGCAGCAACCTGGAGCTGGCCGTAGGCTATTCGCACACGATTCCCATCACCGCGCCCCAGGGCATCGAGTTCGAGGTGCCTCAGCCTACGCGGATCGTGGTCAAGGGCATCTCCAAGCAACTCGTGGGCGAGACGGCGGCGCTGATCCGCAAGCAGCGCCCGCCGGAGCCATACAAGGGCAAGGGGATCCGCTACGAGGGCGAGCACGTGCCCCGCAAGGTGGGCAAGCGCGCATGAGGCTCCAGGCTCGAGTGGCCGTCCCCTCGCGCGTCGCGTCGCGCAGCCGCCCCCAAGCTCTTTCTCTGCGCGGCGCGGAGGCTCGCGCATGAGCGTGGCCACCAGCGACGCGCGTCGTCTGCGGCGCCGGCGCCGCGTGCGGGCGAAGATCTCCGGCACCGCCACCCGTCCGCGGGTGTCAGTGTTTCGCTCGAACCAGGGCCTGTGCGCGCAGCTGGTGGACGACACGTCCGGCCACACGCTCGCGGCGGTGGCTTGGTTTGAGCCGGAGCTCCGCTCGCTGGCCAAGCCCGAGCGCACCAGGCGTGCCGGCGAGGCGCTGGCGGCGCGCGCCAAGGCGGCGGGCGTATCCGAAGCCGTATTCGACCGCGGCGGATACCGTTATCACGGTCACGTACGCGCGTTTGCCGAGGCGATCCGGGAGGCCGGCCTGACCGTCTAGTGTCTGTCGGACGCCAAGCGCCAGATAACCGCTCATGCCCAGCTCATCAGATCGAACCGTCAATCCCGCCGGCCTGGATCTCCAGGAGCGCGTGGTTGAAATCAACCGCGTCGCCAAGGTGGTCAAGGGCGGGCGCCGCTTCTCGTTCACCGCTCTGGTCGTGGTGGGCGACGAGCGCGAAGTCGTGGGTGTGGGCTACGGCAAGGCCAACGAGGTGCCGCTGGCGATCCAGAAGGGGGTCGAGCGGGCCAAGAAGGACCTGTTCCGCGTTCCACGGCACGGCAGCACGATCACACACCAGACCACCGGCGCGTTTGGCGCGGGCCGCGTGTTTCTGAAGCCGGCCTCGCCCGGTACGGGGGTGATCGCGGGCGGAGGCGTGCGAGCGGTGCTCGAGCTGGCGGGGATCCACGACATCCTCTCGAAGAGCCTCGGCACGCAAAACCCGATCAATCTGGTCAAGGCCACCGTTGATGGGCTGCGCGGTCTGCGCACTCCCGAGGAGGTTGCCAAGCTGCGCGGCCTGTCGGTCGGCGAGGTGCTCGGCCTGGGCGGGAACTCCGCTGACACGACCGCGGCCGGGCCCGGGGCGGACCCGCGCGCCGCCGCCGCAGACCACCGCGAGGGCGAGGGCGAGCCAGCGCAGGGCGAGGGCGAGCCAGCGCAGGGCGAGCCGCCGGCAGCCGGCGCGACCGGTTCCGCGGCCGGGGACGCACAAGCGGCGGTCGCGGAGCCGCAGGCGGTGGCGCCGGGGCCCGCTGGCGGCGAGGAGCCCGCGTGAGCACGCTCGAGGTGACGCAGCGTCGCTCAGGCAACGGCGCCAACAAGAAGCAGCTCGACACGCTGCGCTCGCTCGGCCTGCGCCGGATCGGGCATACCGTCCGCATCAAGGACTGCGAGCAGGCCCGCGGCATGGTGCACGCGGTCAGGCACCTGGTCGAGGTCCAGGAGCGTCGATGAGCCCCCCGGCCAACCCCGCCGGCCGCTCGCAGGGGCGCATCGGGCTGCACAGCCTGGCGCCCGCGGCAGGCAGCCGCCGCGTCCGCAAGCGCGTTGGGCGGGGCGAGGGATCGGGCACCGGCAAGACCGCCGGGCGCGGGCAGAAGGGCGCCGGGTCGCGCTCGGGCTCCAAGCGCCGGGCGCGCTTGGAGGGCGGCCAGATGCCGATCCACATGCGTATGCGCAAGCTGCGCGGACCGCACATGAAGAAGTCGATGCCGTTCGAGCCGTTCCGCACCCGCACCCAGCCCGTCAACATCTCGGCCCTGGAGCGCGCGTTCGAGGCGGGCTCCGAGGTCACACTCGAGCTGATGCGCTCTAGCGGTCTGGCAACGCGCAAGGACGTCCCGATCAAGGTTCTGGCCAAGGGCGAGCTCAACAAGGCCCTGACCGTGCACGCGCACGCTTTCAGCGCCGGCGCCCGCGAGCGCATCGAGGCGGCCGGGGGTAGCTGCCGGGTGGCGGCCGACTAGGAGAGCTGGCGATGCTTGCGACGATTCTGAACGCGTTCCAGGTCGCCGATATCCGCAAGAAGATCGCGTTCACCGCGGCGATGCTGTTGATCTACCGGTTGGGCTCCCATGTGCCCGTGCCGGGCGTGAACCTCACCGCGGTCAACAACATCCAGAAACAGTTCGGCGGTTCGAACATCCTCGGCTTGCTGAACCTGTTCTCCGGCGGCGGGCTGTCGCGCATCGCGATCTTCGCGCTCGGCATCATGCCGTACATAACCGCCTCGATCATCCTGCAGCTGTTGCAGGTGACGGTGCCCTCGCTGGAGAAGCTGGCCAAGGAAGGCGAGGTCGGCCAGGCGCGCATCACCCAGTACACCCGCTACCTCACCGTCGGCCTGTCCTTCGCGCAGTCGATCGGCTACGTGTTCCTGTTCCACACCCTGCAGGCGCGCGCTGGCGAATCGGTCGTGAGGACATTCGACGCGCCGCACGTCTTCCTGATCGTTGTGTGTCTCACCACTGGCTGCGTGCTGTTGATGTGGATCGGCGAGTTGATCACCCAGAAAGGCATCGGCAACGGGATCTCGCTGCTGATCTTCGCCTCCATCGTCGCGCGCCTGCCCAGCGGGGTGCAGACGTGGTGGACCACGCAGGACCAGGTGTTCAAGGTGATGATGCCCTTCCTCGTGCTGGTGGTGGTGGCGGGGATCGTGTTCGTGCAGGAAGGCCAGCGACGCATACCGGTGCAGTACGCCAAGCGCGTGATCGGCCGGCGCATGACCGAGGGCGGGCAGACCTACCTGCCCCTGCGCGTGAACATGGCGGGGGTGATCCCGGTGATCTTTGCGGCCAGCATCATGGCCTTCCCCCCGACCGTCGGGCAGCTGGTGAAAACGCACTGGGGCACCAAGCTGTCCGACTTCTTCTCGCCGAGCGGCTGGCACTACGTGATCGGCGAGTCGCTGTTCATCATCATCTTCACCTACTTCTACACAGCCGTCACGTTCAACCCGGTCGATCAGGCGGACAACCTGAAGAAGTACGGGGGGTTCATCCCCGGGGTGAGACCGGGCCGGCCGACCGCCGAGTTCCTCGACCGAATCCTGGCGCGGCTGACGTTCCCCGGCGCCCTGTTCCTGGCGTTTGTGGCGGCCCTGCCCACGATCCTGATCGCCCGCACGCACCAGAACATCCCCCTCGGCGGTACCTCGATCCTGATCGTGATCGGCGTGGCGCTGGAAACGATGAAGCAGCTCGAGGCGCAGCTGATGATGCGAAGTTACGAGGGCTTCTTGAAGTAGACCGCTCGCGCCGTGCGCCCGGCGCACGGGCGCTCGCCGCGCTCGCGCACGCGCAGGTAGAGCGGATAGGCTGCAGCGCCACGTGGCGGAGATGAACCTGATTCTGCTCGGCCCTCCCGGCGCCGGCAAGGGCACGCAGGCCGATCGCCTGCGCGAGGACTTCGGCGTGCCCCACATCGCCACCGGCAACATGCTCCGGGCCGAGATCGCCGAGGGCACCGAGCTCGGCGAGCAGGCCAAGCGTTACATGGACGCCGGCGAGCTCGTCCCCGACGAGGTGATCGTCGAGATGATCACGAGACGCATCGAAGACGCGGACGCGGCCGACGGCTTTCTGCTCGACGGCTTTCCCCGCAACGAGCAGCAGGCAAGCTCCCTCGACGAGGCATTCGAGCGCCTCGAGCGGCGGCTCACCGCGGCGCTGCTGATCATGGTCGCCGACGAGGAGGTCGTGCGGCGACTGTCCGGCCGCCGCGTGTGCGTGAAGAACCCGAGCCACGTCTACCACGTCGAGCTCGATCCGCCCAAGCACGAGGGCGTGTGCGACCAGGACGGCTCGCGCCTGGTGCAACGCGAGGACGACCGCGAGGCGACGATCCGCCGGCGCCTGGAGATCTACCACGCCCAGACCGAGCCGCTGCTCGCCCACTATGACCGCGCCGGGCTGCTACGCCGGTTCGACGGGCAGAGAAGCCCCGAGGAGGTGCACGCCCACATCAGGGCCACGGTCGCGACGCTGCGCCTGGAGGAGACGCTGTAGGTGGCAGCTAAGCTGCCCGGGTGATCATCAAGAAGTCACCGCAGGAGATCGAGAAGATGGCGCGGGCGGGCAGCATCCTCGTCGCCACGCTGGCGCTGCTCGGCGCGAGCATCCGCGAGGGCGTGAGCACGGCCGAGCTGGACGAGGCCGCCGAGCGCTTCATCCGCTCGCGCGGCGCGGCGCCCACGTTCAAGGGCTACCGCGGCTTTCCCGGCTCGATCTGCGCCTCGCCCAACGCGATGATCGTGCACGGCATACCCGGGCCTTATCGCCTGCGGCGCGGGGACATCGTGTCGATCGACGTGGGCGTCACGCTCGACGGCTGGGTCGCCGACGCGGCGCGAACGTTCGCCGTCGGCGAGGTCGGCCCGCATGTGCAGAACCTGCTGGACGCCACCGAGGAGTCGCTGCACGCGGGCGTCGCGCAGTGTACGGCCGGCAACCGCATGGGCGACGTCTCGAGCGCCATCCAGACCGTCGCCGAGGGGGCGGGGCTCTCGGTCGTGCGCTCGCTGGTCGGTCATGGGATCGGACGCAGCATGCACGAGGACCCGCAGGTGCCCAACTACGGTAGACCCGGCAGGGGACCGCTGCTGGAAGAGGGCATGGTGCTCGCCGTCGAGCCGATGATGACCTCCGGGGCGGCGCCGGTGAGCGTGGGCGGCGACGGCTGGGCGATCTTCTCCCAGGACGGGTCCCCAGCGGCGCACTTCGAGTTCACCGTTGCGATCACCGCCGACGGACCCAGCATTCTGACGCCCTGGCACGTGGATGAGGAGGCCGCCGCGGCGGCCGAAACCGCCCCCGAGGGCGCCGCCAGCCCGCGCTGAAGGCGCGCCGGCGCCGCGGACCGGGCCGCCCCAGGCCGGCACCGGCGGCCGCGGGAGCACGGCTCAGAGTTGCTACCATCATCCGTCCTGCGCAAATGCGCGCTGCGAGCGCGCAGAGCGTGTCCACGGCTCGGTAGCGGCGGCCCAGGCGGCAGCCAGAGCCGAGCCGCGGGAGAGCAGTCGCCGAAGGGGATCATGAAGGTAAGACCGTCGGTCAGGCCGATGTGCGAGAAATGCAAGATCATCCGCCGCCACGGCGTGGTGCTGGTGATCTGCCAGAACAAGCGCCACAAGCAGCGCCAGGGGTGATCGGCTAGATGGCACGCATCGCCGGCGTCAACCTGCCGCTCAACAAGCGCTCTGAAGTCGGGCTCACCTACATCTACGGGATCGGGCGCTCCACGTCCAACAAGATCCTCGAGCAGGTCGGAGTCAGCCCGGACACCTACGTGCGCGATCTGACCGAGGATGAGGTCGCGAGGCTGCGCGCGGCGATCGACGACGGGCGACGACGGGCGCGCGGTCGAGGGCGACCTGCGTCGCGAGCGCTCTCAGGACATCAAACGACTGCAGGAGATCGGCTGCTATCGCGGCCTGCGCCACCGCCGCGGCCTGCCGGTGCGCGGGCAGAACACCAAGACCAACGCCCGTACGCGCAAGGGACCGCGGCGCATGCAGGTGGCCGGCAAGAAGCGGGCGGGCAAGAAGTGAGCGCCGAGCGCACGCGCCGCAGGCCGGCGCCCGCAACTATCTCGAGCGGAGCGCGGGAGCGGTAGATGCCACCCGCTCCCAAACGCGCGCGCGGCCGGCGCAAGCCTAAGAAGAACATTCCCGTCGGGCAGGCGCACATCAAGACCTCGTTCAACAACACGATCGTGTCGCTCACCGATGTGCAGGGCAACGTGATCGCGTGGGAGTCCGCGGGCGGAGCCGGCTTCAAGGGCTCGCGCAAGTCCACCCCGTTCGCCGCCCAGGTCACCGCCGACGCGGCAGCCCGCAAGGGGCTCGAGCAGGGGCTGCAGAAAGTGGACGTGTACGTCAAGGGACCCGGCTCGGGCCGCGAGACCGCGATCCGCTCGCTGCAGGCGGCCGGGCTCGAGGTCACGGGCGTGCGCGACGTGACGCCGCAGGCCCACAACGGCTGCCGCCCGCGCAAGCGGCGGCGGGTGTAGGAGCGAACCGCGCCAGGCCGCGGGCCGACCGGACACGCATGGCAAGAGACACGGGCCCACAGTGCAAGCAGTGCCGCCGCGAGGGACAGAAGCTGTTCCTCAAGGGCGAGCGATGCCTGACCGACAAGTGCGGCGTCGAGCGGCGCTCATACGCGCCTGGCGAGCATGGACGGGGGCGCATGAAACAGAGCGAGTACCGGCTACAGCTGCGCGAGAAGCAGAAGGCGCGCCGTTACTACGGCGTGCTGGAGAAGCAGTTCCACGGCTACTACCAAAAGGCATCGCGCCAGGCGGGCATCACCGGCGAGAACCTGCTCGCGCTGCTCGAGTGCCGGCTGGACAACGTGCTCGTGCGCCTCGGCTTCGCTGCCTCGCGTCGCCAGGCCCGCCAGCTGATCCGCCACGGCCACTGGACGGTGAACGGCCGCCGCGTGAACATCCCCAGCCATCAGGCCAAGCCGGGCGATGTCATCGCCATCAAGGCCGACACGCCGGCGATGCAGGTGGTCAGGGACGCCACCGAGCTCACAGGACAGATCCCCGCGTGGCTACAGGCCGACCACGAGTCGCTCACGGCCAAGGTGCTGCGCAAGCCGGAGCGCCGAGAGGTCGCCGCCCCGGTGCAGGAGCAGCTCATCGTCGAGCTGTACTCGAAGTAGTAGAACCCGTTTCCGCGCGCCCTCGATCGGGCGTCGCTTGAAGCCGGCGTCGCAGGGCGCCGGCACGAGAACAAAACGACGTTAGGACTCTGATGCTCGACTTCCAAATCCCCCGGATCACCAGCGAGTCCGCGGAGCAGAACCGTGGCAGCTTCACCATCGAGCCGCTCGATCGCGGCTTCGGCTACACGTTCGGCAACTCGCTGCGGCGCGTGTTGCTGTCATCGCTGTCTGGCGCGGCGGTCACCAGCGTGCGCATCGAGGGCGTGGCGCACGAGTTCTCGACCATCCCGGGTGTCAAGGAGGACGTGACCGACATCGTGCTGAACCTCAAGGACATCGTCTGCCGCATGCACTCTGACGCGAGCGAGGTGGAGGCGCCGCTGGTGGTGACCGGGCCGGGCGAGATCACCGCCAAGGACATCGACCTGCCGGCCGGCGTCGAGATCCTCAACCCCGAGGTGCACATCGCCACGCTGGAGAAAAAAACCAAGCTCGAGCTGTACATGACGATTGGCCGCGGACGCGGCTATCGCCCCGCGGAGGAGAACAAGTCTTCCGATCAGCCGATCGGCGTGATCCCGATCGATTCCATCTTCTCGCCGGTGCGGCGCGTGGCCTATTCGGTCGAGCAGGCGCGCGTGGGGCAGAAGACCGACTTCGACAAGCTCAGCCTGGACATCGAGACCGACGGTTCGATCGATCCGCAGGCGGCGCTGCGCGAGGCGGCCGAGCTGCTGATCTCCCAGCTCGCGATCTTCACCGACGCCGACCGCATCCAGGAGCTGCGCGCCGCCCCGGGCGGGCAGCTCGACGGGCACGGCCTGGCGGTCGGCGCCGGCGGCGGGCCCGCCACGCTGCAGGGAGAGGAGTGGGGCATCCTGATCGAGGAGCTCGAGCTGGGCGTGCGCTCATACAACTGCCTCAAGCGGGCCGGGATCCAGACGGTTGGCGATCTCATCTCCAAGTCGGAGGCGGAGCTGAACGCGATCCCAAACTTCGGCAAGAAGTCGATCGACGAGGTGATCGAAACGCTGCACGCGCGCGGGCTTAGCCTGCGCCAGGACTAGCGTCGATGCGACATCAGAAGGCCAGGGGCAAGCTCAGTCGCGACAGCGCTCACCGCAAGTCGCTGTTGATGAATCTCAGCAAGGAGATCATCGAGCACGAGCGCATCAAGACCACCGCGCCCAAGGCCAAGGCGGTCAAGCCCGAGATCGAGCGCCTGATTACGCTCGCCAAGCGCGGTGACCTGCACGCGCGCCGGCAAGCCCTGTCCACGCTCGCCCAGGACAAGTTCGCGGTCCACAAGCTGTTCGAGGAACTCGCCCCTCGCTACGCCGATCGTGCCGGCGGCTACACCCGCATCCTCAAGCTCGGGCCGCGCCGCAGCGACTCGACCGAGATGGTCTTCATCGAGCTCGTCTGACGCCGCGGCCTGAAGCGGAGTGCTGGGCGATGGTGAGCAAGCTCACGCTCGAGTACGACGGGAGCGGATTCGCGGGCTGGGTGCGCCAGCCGGGCCTGCGCACGGTCGAAGCGGAGCTGCAGCGCGCGCTGCACACGATTCTCGGCTCCATGGGCAGCGACGGCCGGCCGCTCACGCTGCGGGTCGCCGGGCGCACCGACGCGGGTGTGCACGCCTGGGGGCAGGTGGTCAGCTATGCGCATGAGGCCGTCGACCCGGCCCGCCTGAACGGCCTGCTCGGTGACGACGTGGCTGTTCTCAGCACCGAGCCGGCCGCGCACGGCTTCGACGCGCGCCGCGACGCCCGCAGCAGGACCTACTGCTATCGCGTGCTCGCGCGCCGAGCGCGCAGCGCGCTGGAGCGCGGGCGTGCGCTGTGGTGGGCGGGCGAGCTCGACCGGGCTGCCCTGCGCGAGTGCGCGCGTGCGCTCAACGGCAGGCACGACTTCCGGGCCTTCACGCCCACCGAGACCCAGCACACGCGCTTCGAGCGCGAGATCCTGCGCGCCGAATGGCGCGTGCTGCCAGCCGCGGGCGGCGGTTGGACTGACGAGCGCCCGCCGGCGGACGATGCCGGCGCCGTGCTCGAGTGCTGGCTCGAGGCCGACGCGTTCATGCGGCACATGAGCCGCACGCTGGTGGGCACGATGCTGGACGTCGCCTCCGGCGCGGTCAGCATCGAGCACTTCAAGCGCCTGCTCGAGGGCCGGCCGCGCGAGGAGGCTGGCAAAACGGCGCCGCCGCACGGACTGGCGCTGGCCAGCGTTTCCTATTCGTAACAGGAGCCCTCCCCGCCCGCGCCTATGCTTGCCGGCAGATGCTCAACGTGCTGCTCACCAACGATGACGGGATCGAGGCCGAGGGCCTGCAGGCCATGCGCGCGGCGCTCGTGGCGCTCACGAATGTCCGCCTGGCGGTGATCGCGCCGGACGGCAATCGCTCGGCGATGGCCCGCTCGATCACCACGCGCAGGCCGCTCTGGGTTGCCGAGGTTCCGTTCGGCGACGGAACGGTCGGCTATGCGACCGACGGCACCCCGGTCGACTGCGTGCGGCTCGCGAGCCTGGGGCTGGTGGAAGGTTTCGCCGCCGATCTTGTGATCTCCGGCATCAACCACGGCGCCAACCTCGGCGATGACATCACCTACTCGGGCACGGTCGCTGCGGCACTCGAGGGAGTCGTGCTCGGGCTGCCCGCGATCGCAGTCTCCCAGCAGTCGGGCGCGCGGTCGCTCGACTACCGCTTCGACGGCGGCTTCGGCTTCGACACCGCGTCCCGGTTCGTGGCGCGCTGGGTGGAGCGGATCGAAGATGTCCCCCTTCCCGCGCGAACGCTCGTGAACGTGAACGTGCCCGCGGGCGAGCCCGACGGGGTCGAGGTGACGAGCTTGGGCAAGCGCATCTATCGCGATGAGCTCAAGCTCGAGCGCGAGGAGGAGCACCGCCGCCACTACTGGATCTACGGCTCCGATCCGGGATTTCACGACGAGCCGGGCACCGACCTGGCGGCGGTCGCGGCCGGGCGCATCGCCGTCACGCCGATCCACTTCGACCTCACCCACCGCCCCAGCCTCGAGCTGCTGCGCCGCTCCGATCTGCAGGAGCTGTTCGTCCCGCTGGCCCCCGACGCGAGTTGAGCGCGTCCGGCAAGTCCACTGCCGCAGCCAGGCCGGCGGGCGCCGGCGGGCGCGAGGGCACGCAGGCCCAGCCAGCGCCCACCAAGCGCGCGACCGCCCGCGCCGCGAGGCTGCGCTCGGAGCTCGAGCACCACGCCTACCGCTACTACGTGCTGGACGACCCCGAGATCGGCGATGACGCCTACGACGCGCTGCTGGATGAGCTGCGCGAGCTGGAGGCGCGCTATCCGCAGCTGGTCACGCCCGACTCGCCAACGCAGCGCGTGGGCAGCGAGCCGGTGGGGCGTCTGGAGAAGGTCAGACATCCCGAGCCGATGTTGTCGCTGGGGAACGTCCGCTCCGAGCAGGAGCTGCGCGCCTGGGTGGAGCGCATGCGCAACCATCTGGCGCGCGAGGGAATCTCAGATCCGCACTTCGAGTTCGTGGTCGAGCCGAAGATCGACGGGCTCGCGATCAGCCTGATCTACCGCGACGGCGAGCTGCAGCGCGGCGCTACCAGGGGCAACGGCGAGATCGGCGAGGAGATCACCCACACCCTGCGCACGATCAGGGCGATCCCGCTGCGCGTCGCCGACATCCCGCCGCTGCTGGAGGTGCGAGGCGAGATCTACATGTCGCTCAAGGACTTCGCGGCGCTGAACGAGCGTCGCGCCGAGCAGGGCCTGTCGACGTTCATGAACCCGCGCAACTCGGCCGCCGGAACGGTGCGCCAGCTGGACCCCGCGCTGGCCGCGCAGCGGCCGCTGTCGATCTGGTGCTATCAGGTCGGCGTGGTCGACGGGCTGAGCTTCAAGACCCACTGGGAAGCGCTCAACTGGCTGCGCGAGCGCGGCTTTCGCGTGAACCGTGAAATCAGGCTGCTGGCAAGCGAGGACGAGGTGATCGAGCAATGCCTGGCCTGGCAGCGGCGCCGCGGCGAGCTCGACTACGAGATCGACGGCGCCGTGGTGAAGGTCTCCGACCTCGAGCTGCAGCGGCGGCTGGGCTCGGTGGGTCGCGACCCGCGCTGGGCGGTGGCGTGGAAGTTCCCTCCCACCACCGCCGTGACCCGGCTCGAACGGATCGCCTGGAACGTGGGCAAGTTCGGTGACCTGCACCCGTTCGCGATGCTCGCGCCGGTGGCCGTGGGCGGCGTCACGATCAAGCTGGCCACGCTGCACAACGAGGAGGACCTCCTGCGCAAGGACATCCGCCCGGGCGAGGATGTGATCGTGCTGCGCGCCGGCGATGTGATCCCGCAGGTGCTCTCGCCGGCGCCGCACGTGGCCGAGCGCGAGCATCGCCCGCCGCCACCGCAGCCGCCGGCGAGGTGCCCGTTCTGCGCCACCCCCACGATCAAGCCGCCCGACGGCGTGTTCACGCTCTGCCCCAACCGCGATTGCCCGGCGCGGGCCTGGCAGCTGCTCAAGCATTTCGTCTCGCGCGGCGCGATGGACATCGACGGCCTGGGCGAGAAGCAGGTCGCACTGCTGCAGCAGCGCGGGCTGGTGCGGACCGCGGGCGACTTCTACCGGCTCAGCGAGGAGCAGCTGGTCGCGCTCGAGGGCTTCGGCACGGTGTCCGCGCGCAAGCTGCTGGAGGCGATCGAGGCTTCAAAGCAGCGGCCGTTCGCGCGCGTGCTGTTCGCGCTGGGCATCGAGGAGGTCGGTGAGGTGACCGGACGCAACCTCGCGCAGCGCTTTCGCGACGTCGACTCGCTGCTGGGCGCCTCGGCCGAGCAGATCGCCGAGACACCCGGCATCGGCGAGAAGATGGCCCACTGGATCCGCGGGCAACTGGACGACGCGCGGATGCGCGCGCTGATCGAGGACCTGCGCGGGCTCGGCCTGAGCTTCCGCGCCGAGGGGCCTTCCCCGGGGGAAGGCCCGCTGGCGGGCAAGACGCTGGTGCTCACCGGCACGCTGCCCGAGTGGTCGCGCGAGCAGGCCACCGAGCGCATCATGGCTGCCGGCGGGCGGGTCACGGGCTCGGTGTCCAAGAACACCGACTTCCTCATCGCCGGCGAGAGCCCGGGATCGAAGCTGCAGAAGGCGGAGCGGTTGGGGGTGGCGGTGCTCGACGAGGCCGCGTTGCGTGCGATCCTGGAGCGCAAGGCGCGCAAGCCAGGCATGGAGTGAGCGGGCGGCCACACGGGCTTGCCGCGTGGTCAGTAGGCGGCCAGCGCGATCGCCATCCGATCCTGCACGGCGTGGGCCAGTTCGACCGCGATGCCGTCGTCGAAGAAGGCGAACACGAGCAAGTGCCCTCGCGTCGACTGGCAATAGCCGGCGAGGTTCGAGGCGCCGATCAGCGTCCCGGTCTTGGCCTGGCAGCGCCCAGCGGCGGCGGTGCCGCGCATGCGGTGGGCCAGCGTGCCGGTGCGCCCCGCCACAGCCAGATCGCCGCGCAGCACCGCTCCCAGGGGGCGTGACGCGAGCGCGATCAGCAGGCGGGCAAGCTGCAGTGTCGAGGTCCGGTCGGAGCGTGAGAGCCCGGAACCGTCGACCACCTGCGGGCGCAACCCGAAAGACGCGGCCATCGTCGCGCGGACCACGGCTGCGCCGGCGGCGGTCGTGCCGGCGCCGCCGAAGCGCGCGCCGAGGTCCTTGATCAGCGTCTCGGCGAAGAAGTTGTCCGACGACGGCAGCATCAGTCCGAGCAGCTGCGCGATCGTGGGGGAGCGGACGCTCGCCAGCGGGCGCGCGGCGGCCGGCGTGACGGCGCTACCGGTCGAACCGTCGATGCGCACGCCGGTGCCCCTCAGCGCGGCCCACAGCTGGCGCGCGGCGTACGCCGCCGGCGCGTGGACACCGCCGGCCGAACCGCGTTCGCCGCGGTTGAAGGCCAGCGCGCCGAGGCTGCCTTCCAGGAACGGATCGGCGGCGTAGCCGCTGGAGGGCTCGCCGCGCAGCGCGTCCAGGTAGCTCTCATCGCCCTCGATCGAGCCCGTGATCTCGCGGATCCCGCCCGCGCGCGCGAGCTGGTCGGCCAGCGCCGAGACGCTTGCCCCGATGCCGCCGTAGTGGCTGCGGATGAAGGCCGAGCTTCCGAACGTGGGATCGCCCCCGCCGCGCAGGTACAGGCTGCCTTCCCACACCCCTTCCGGCGACAGCGTGCCCGTCCCCAGCACGGAGGTGGCAAGGCGCGCGCTCGGGCCCAGCCGCTCGAGCGCGGTCGTGGCGGTGTAGAGCTTCTCCAGAGAGGCCGGCGGCCGCGCCACCGAGGCGCGGGCGGAGAACAGCGTCTGGCGGGCGCTGAGGTCGTACACGTACGCGCTGGAACCAGAGCCAGCGCGCGCGAGCTGGCGGCCGAGGACGCGCTGCAGCGCGGGCAGGCCGCTCGCGGCCGCCGCCGCGCCGCCCGCGGCTGCGAAGGCGATCGCACCGCTGACCGCTGCCAGCAGCGCCGCCAAGGCCGTGCGTCCTCGCGCGCATACCGGCCGTGAACGTGGGCGTACCGCCCTGATGGGCGCGGGAATGCGGTTTCCGTGCAAGTTGCCCGTACAATGAAGCCGCCATGGGGAAGGTTGTCAAGCTGGAACCGACCGCCTCTGGCCACGCCGCGGCCAAGCGCAGGGCGCGCGCATTGGCCGCTCGGGGGGTGGGCCAGCCGGGATCGGTCGACCGCCGCAGCCGGCCGCGACGGGACAAGACGGCGCTCGTGCTGGGGGGCGGCGGCTTCACGGGCGGCGTGTATGAGATCGGAGCGCTGCGCGCGCTGGACCTGCTGGCGATAAACAGCACGATCAACCAGTTCGACGTGTACGTGGGCACATCCGCGGGCGCCTTCATCTCGGCGCTGTGTGCCAACGGCGTCACGCCCGAGGAGATGATGCGGGTCGTCACGCGCCAGGGCGAGGCGGCGTTCAAGGACATCGACATCAACGACCTGCTGCGCCCCAACCTGCTCGAGTTCGCCCGCAAGGGAGCGGTGATGCCGTTTCGCGCCCTGGGCCTGGGGCGTCAGGTGCTGCGGCAGTGGGGCGCGATATCGCTGATGGATGTGCTGCTCGGGCTAGCCGAGGGGTTGCCCTCGGGGGCGTACACCGGGGCCGGGATCGAGGCCTATCTGCACAAGGTGCTGGCGGAGCCCGGCCGCAGCGATGACTTCCGTGAGCTGGCCTGCGAGCTGTACATCACCGCCACCGACCTGGACACGTGCGAGCGTGTGGTGTTCGGCGTGGAGGGCTCCGATGACGTGCCCATCTCCAAGGCTGTGCGCGCGTCGGGGGCGTTGCCGATGGTGTACGCGCCCGTGCGCATCAAGGACCGGGAGCTGATCGACGGCGGCATCGTGTCCACCACCAATCTCGACATCGCCGTCGAGGCGGGCGCGCGGTTTGTCGTGGTGATCAACCCGATCGTGCCGTTCGTGAACGACTTCGAGACCACCGTTAGAACGCTGCGCGGCACGCGTCGTCGCAGGGTGTCGGACATGGGCTTCCCGCAGATCGGCTACCAGGCGTTCAAGCTGGTGGCGCACCAGCGCCTGCATGAGCTGGCGAAGGGCTGGGAGCAGCGCTATCCCGGCGTGGACATAGTGCTGATCGAGCCCGAGCCAACCGACGAACTGATGTTCCAGACCTCGATGATGAACTTCACCTCGCGCGTGGAGATCGCGCGGCACGGCTTCGAGTCAGTCACCCAGCATCTGGCGGGCGAATATGAGCGCTACGAGGAGATCACTGCACGGCACGGGATCGAGATCTCGGCCAAGCGCGTGCGCAAGGTGGTGTCGCACTTCGACGCCGAGCCAGAACAGGTGAGCGCCTGGCGCAAGATCCTCGAAGGCACCACCGGCGCGTTGCTACGCCAGGCCGGCTCGGCCAGCTGAGACGCCTACAGCGCCTTGTCCACGGCCGAGAGCAGGCGGCTCGAGGCCGTCGGGTCGCGGATCGCGATGCGCACGTGCTGCGGCTCGCCGAGCGCGGCGCCGGCCGCCACCAGCACGCCAGCGCGCTCCAGCCGGGCGGCGAGCTCGCCGCCTTCGAGCGACGCGTGGGCCGCCCACAGAAAGTTGGCCTGGCTGTCGGTGACCTCGAAGTCGCGTTCGCGCAGCGCCTGGGTGAGCCGGGGGCGCTCGGCGCAGATGATCTGTGTGCGCCGCATGATCAGCTCTGAGCAGCCCCGCAACGCCTCGAGCGCGCCCGCCTGGGAGATCTCGGACACGCCCAGGTCTGGTTCGAGCTCGGCCAGCAGCGCTTCCGAGTCGGGTCCGCCGAGCGCGTATCCGATCCGCAGTCCCGCCAGCCCCCAGGCCTTGGAGAAGGTGCGAAACACGAACAGGCGAGAATGGCTCTGCAGCAGCGCCAGCGACGAGTCCGTCGGCTGCGCGTCGGCGAACTCCACGAGCGACTCATCCAGCAGCACCGCGACGTCGTCGGGCAGCTCCTCGAGCAGGCGCCGGAGCCCGGCGGCCGGCACCAGCTCGCCGGTGGGATCGTTGGGGCTGGCGAGCACGACCACGCGGACATCCGGCTCGTGCGCCGCCTCGATCATGGCCTCGACCCCGCCCGACACCGGCACGGCCTGCCCGTGCGCCCGGCGGGCCATGATCGGGTACAGCGGGTAGGACGGCCACGCCGTGAGCAGTCGCTGGCCGGACTCGATCAGCGTGCGCGCCGCGGCCATCAGCAGCTCCGCGGCGCCGTTGCCGAGGATCACGCGGTCGCGCTCGATCTCGTGCCGCCTGGCCAGCTCATCGCGCAGGTCGGGGCCGCGCAGCTGGGGATAGCGATTCAGCCCCCGCCGGGCGACAAACGTAATCGCGCTGACGATGCGCGGATGCGGAAGCTCCGGCCACGTGGTCTGCGAGAGATCGAGCGTCTCCACGCGCGTGAGTGCTTTGCGTCTGCGCTCCGCGGCCTCCTCGCGCAGACGCGCGTTGACCTCCTTCTCAGACAGCCCTTCGAACTGCCGGTAGTAGTCGAGCAGGCTCATGGCTTGCTCGTTCTAGCAGCGACGCAGCGCTACCGACGCGAGCGGGCCCGCGGCCGTCGCGTGCGCGCGCGCGATCCTCACGACTTCGCGCGGCCGGGGATGACCTGTGAGCCAGGACCGTGAATGACCAAGAACCAGAACGCGAACGCGAGCGCGCACACGAACGCGGTCATGCCGAAGATCCGGCCCATCACGCCCGTGCGCTGGTCGTGTCCGGCCGCGCGGCGCACGAGGATCCAGGCCTGATCGATCTGGCGCAGGATCGCCAGGGTGCCGAACAGCATCGGGAAGAGGGCGGCGAAGGCGACGATGATGCCGACGAAGACGCTCCCCGTGAGATAGTCGACCTCGGAACCTACCCACAGGCAGGCGAGCGGGATCGGCCCCCAGCACAGCAGGCTGAGCGCGATCATCACCGCCAGCAGCACGCCGGCGAGAGAGCCGTCGATACGCTGGCGCAAGTGCGTGCCGCGCTGCGGGATCGCCTTGAAGCGCACCGGCGCCGTGCCGGGGCGGCGCCCCACGAACAGGCCCCCGGTATCCGTCGGATCGGTGCGCATCACATCATTCTCGCAGCTGTGGGCGAGCGGCAGCCCGGGCTGGCGTGCGACGCCGGTGCGCCGCGCGCGGCGACGCTACCCGTCAGCGGCGCACCCGCGAGGAGCATTGATCGCGTGCGCCCAGGAGCCTGCGATCGAGAGCTCTAAGCGGCGTACAGCGAGTCGAAGATGGCGGCGTACTTCTCGTTGACCACGTTGCGCTTGACCTTCAGCGTGGGCGTCAGCTCGCCGGTGGCCTGGGAGAGGTCGTGGTCGAGGATGGCGAACTTCTTCACCTGCTCGACCTGGGCGTACTTGGCGTTGGCGCGGTCGACCTCCTCGCCTATGAGCGCCCGGATCTGCGGGTCGCTGGAGAGCGTGGCGATGTCCTCGGCAAGGCCGTGCTCGCGTGCGTAGGCGGGGATCTCTTCCTCGTCGAGCGTGATCAGCACGACCGGATAGGGACGCTGGTCGCCGTACATAACCGCCTGGGAGATCCAGCGGGATTGCTTGAGATCGTTCTCGATGTTGGCGGGAGTCAGGTTCTTGCCTCCGGCGGTGATGATGATGTCCTTCTTGCGCCCCGTGATCGACAGGTATCCGTCCGCGTCGATCGAGCCGAGGTCGCCCGTGTGCAGCCAGCCGTCGACGATCGCGCCGAAGCTGGCGTCGGCGCGCTTGTGATAGCCCTGGAAGATGTTCGGGCCTTTGATCAGGATCTCGCCGTCATCGGCGATCTTCAGCTCCACGCCGGGAAGCGCGCGCCCGACGGTGCCGAAGCGGTGGTGCTCGAGCGTGGAGATCGTGGCGGCGGTTGCCGTCTCGGTCATTCCGTAGCCCTCGAACACGGGGATCCCGCACGCGTAGAAGAACTCGAGGATCTCGCGCGCGATCGGCGCGGCGCCGCTGGTCGCGTGACGCACGCGCCCGCCGAAGATCGCGCGCACGTTTTTGAACAGCCGCTCGTCGGCCTCGTCGAACTGCTTCTGCAGCTGCTCGGGCACCTTCTCGCCGCGCGCGAGCATGTCGCGCAGCTTCACGCCGAGCTCGATCGCGGCCTGGGCCCGCTGCTGCTCCTCCGGCGACTGCGCCTCGATCGCGCCGTGCGCGAGCGTGTAGATCTTCTCGAACACGCGCGGGACCGACGGCAGGTAGGTGGGCTGGACCTCCATCAGCTCGGCCACGATCTGCTTGGTGTCGCCGCCGAAGTAGGCCAGCGTGCTGCCCAGGTCGAAGGCTGCGAGCTGGATCAACAGCGCGAAGGAGTGGGCCAGCGGGAGATACAGGTAGGTCACCTCGTCGCCCTGGATCTCGCCGATCTCGCTGACCATGTCGACGATCGCGCGGTAGTTGCCGTGGCTGAGCACGCAGCCCTTGGGCGGACCGGTCGTGCCGGAGGTGTAGATGAACGTGAACGGATCGTCCGGCCGCACGGCCGCGCGACGCGCTTCCAGCTCATCGGCGGAGCGCCCACGCCCTCGCGCGCGCACCTGCTCGAGCGGGATCGGCTGCAGCTTCGCGGTCGCTGGGGCGGCGCCGTCGCCGTCGGCCCCGTCCGCCGGGGGATCCATCACGATCACGGTGCGTAGCTTGGGGACCCGGTCTGCGATCGCGGCGATCTTCGCGAGCTGATGGCTGTCCTCGCAGATGAGCGCGCAGGCGTCGGAGTCGGAGATCACCCAGAGGCACTCCTCGGGAGAATTGGTCTGGTAGATCGGCACGACGACCGCGCCCGTGGCGGTCGCGCCCATGTCGGCGTAGGACCACTCGGGTCGCGTGTTGGCGAGGATGCACACGCGCTCGCCCGTCTGGATACCGAGGTCGATCAGCCCCAGCCCTACCTCCTGGACGATCTCGGCGAGCTGGGAGTAGTTGACATCGTGCCAGGCGCCGTCGCGCTTGTAGCGCACCGCCGTGTGATCGGGGTGCGCGGCGGCCGCACGCGGGATCAGGTCGGCGATCGTGCGCGACCCGGTGGTGGACGCCTTGGTGGCAGTGGCCTCCATGTGCAGCTCTCCTCCTCGTGGATCGGCGAAGCTAAGGTTGATCAGATCTTAGACGCCAGCACCCGCCGTGACGGGGTCGCGCGTGCGGCACAGGGCCGACGCCCGGTCTGGCACGACGGCGCCGACGGGCGTCGCACGCCTCACACCGGGTTCGGCACGTCGAGAAACACGTGGCGCACGCCAAAGCGCTGGGCCAGGTGCTCGCCCAGCTGCTTGATGCCGAAGGTCTCGGTGGCGTAGTGGCCGGCGGCGATGAAATGCAGGTGCGACTCGCGCGCGAGCGCCATTGCGCGCTCGGCGGGCTCACCAGTGAGGAACGCATCTGCGCAGGCGGCTGCGGCCTCGGGCAGGAAGTCGCTGCCCGCGCCGGACACGATCGCCAGCAGCCGTACGCGCTCGGGACCCGAGTCGAACACGAGCGTGTCGTGCGCTGTGGCCTGCTGCACGCGGTCGAACAGCTCGGCGGCCGGCAGACCATCATCGGGGAAGCGGGCGAGCACGCCGATTGGCTCGCCGTGGTGGCGTGCAAACCGGCCGAGCTCCTGCGCCCCCAGCGCGCGTGCGATCAGGGCGTTGTTGCCCAGCTCGGGATGCGCGTCCAGCGGCAGGTGATACGCGGCGAGGGCGATGTCGGCGTCGAACAGCAGTTTGAGACGGCGCTTCAGCGGGGGGTCGATCGCCTGGAACCCGCTGCCCCAGAAGAGGCCGTGGTGAACCAACAGCAGCTGCACGCGCTCGGCGGCCGCCAGCTCGAACAGCTCCGCGTGCGCCGATACGCCGCTCGCGACGGCGCTGATCGCGCTCGGCCCGGCGACCTGCAGACCGTTGGGGCCGTAGTCCTGGAAGCGCTCGCAGCCCAGCAGACGATCGAGCTCCTCGAGGATTTCGGTGATAGGGGCGGGCATCGCTAGCGCTGGGAGGCCCAGTCGGCGTGTGGAATACTCCCACTGCGTCGGGGCGTGGCGCAGCCTGGTAGCGCGCACCGTTCGGGTCGGTGAGGTCCCCGGTTCGAATCCGGGCGCCCCGATTTTGCAGGGTAAATCACGGCCGGCGCGACCGGTCTTGCGACCGAGTTGGGCGACGCAGTGGGTCCCTGAAGCGAAATGGGGCCCGGACCCCATGGGAGCCGCTGTTGCCGGCTGAGACGCTGGCAGGGTCAGCCAACGCGTTAGGAGGATCAGCATTCCGTCAGGCCCGTCAGCCGCGTCACTAGCGACGCCCTCACTTCGCTCGACGCGCAGCTAACCGGCGAAGCGATTGCCCCCGGCATCCCTACTTGAAGGGGACGGTCACCGGACCGGGCAGCCGCCGGTAGACGGCAAAGAAGTCACGGTCATCGGGGACGAGGTAGCGGCTGGGCGGTTGATTGGG
>VAWK01000002.1 GCA_005885515.1 Actinomycetota bacterium
GGTTTCGCCTTTGGCGCCTTCGTTGCCGGTCGCGCCTTTGGCGCCGGTTTCGCCTTTGGCGCCTTCGTTGCCGGTCGGGCCGGTGGCGCCGGTTTCGCCTTTGGCGCCTTCGTTGCCGGTCGGCCCGGTGGCGCCGGTTTCGCCTTTGGCGCCTTCGTTGCCGGTCGCGCCTTTGGCGCCGGTTTCGCCTTTGGCGCCTTCGTTGCCGGTCGGCCCGGTGGCTCCCGTTTCGCCTTTGGCGCCTTCGTTGCCGGTCGCGCCTTTGGCGCCGGTTTCGCCTTTGGCGCCTTCGTTGCCGGTCGCGCCTTTGGCTCCCGTTTCGCCTTTGGCGCCTTCGTTGCCGGTGGGTCCGGTCGGACCGGTGCCTCCGATCACGGCGAAGCCAGTCGGCCCGGTGGCTCCCGTTTCGCCTTTGGCGCCTTCGTTGCCGGTTGCGCCTTTGCCGCCTTCTTTACCCGACGGCCCGGTGGCGCCGGTTTCGCCCTTAGCTCCGGCTTCGCCTTTTTCACCGGTGGCACCGGTCGGGCCGGTCGGGCCGGTCGCGCCCCCTCCCGGGCCGGTCGGCCCGGTCGCGCCGGTCGCGCCCCCTCCGCCGCCTACACCGAAGCAGGAGTAGAGGTTCTTGTAGATGAATGTAAGGGTTGCACCTTCAAACTTGACTGTGCCAGTGCCGTTCTTGTGCACGCCCGTCGGGCCTTCCCATACCTGGAAGAAGAGTGGCACTACTGCCTTCTGTTCGGTCGAGATTTTGGTTTCAAGCACATCCGTCACGTACTTTTCTATCTGCCCGCCGGAATTGTGGACGTACTCTTCACCGATTCCCGGGTCAATCCATTCCGCGTTGGGTCTTTGCCCGGCCCCCGTTCTGAACCCCGTCCCGTGAAATGTCACGATTTCTCCGGGGCAAGCTTCTTTTGGTATGACGCTGGTCACAGTCGCAGCCGATGCGGCCGGGGCGCCTCCGAGGAGCGCAAGCAGGCCAAGCGAACTGGCGACCAGCAGGCTGAGGCTTCTTGGAAGATGCCACCGCGACGGTGGCCGTCTGACGTTCGAGCTATCCCTGTCTTGTCGCTGCTGGTGCATCAGTCCTCCCGGGTCTGTTCGTGGGCAGGCGACCGCGAGCCGCCGACGGCCCCCCGGCCGACGCTCCTGCTGCTACGCGGAAATCCATTCCTGCCCCCTTCTTGACTTGCTCGCCACGCCTTCGCCTGGCGCCAGCTTGTTGTAACGCGCGAGTTTATAGCATTTTGCGCACGTTTGCGCATATTTGCGCATATTTGCGCACGAAGCCTCGCTATCGGCGAGAACGGTCCCACAACTCACCGCGGCGTACCAGGAGACGCCGAGGTCGCTTGGGCAATGCTCCCGCGCCGCGCGGTGCTGTGCCGGCGGCGCTGCGAGTCCCCAGCAGCAGAGGCCCGGCGCTGGCGCGTGCGCCTCTAGGATCAATGCCATGCCCACGCGCGCCAAGCGGCCCGACGTGATCATCATCGGCGCGGGGATTATCGGCCTCGCCGTGGCATGGCGCGCGCGCCAGCGGGGGATGAGGGTGACCGTGTTCGAGCGGGAGGCGGCGGGAAGCGGCACCTCGCGCGTGGCCGCCGGAATGCTCGCGCCGGTGAGCGAGGTCGAGTTCGGCGAGGCCGGTGCGCGTCTGCTCGAGCTGGGGCTGCGCTCGGCGGCCTTGTGGCCGGCATTTGCCTCGGAGCTCGAGGCGGCCAGCCGTCAATCGGTCGGCCTTCTGCGCACGGGCACGCTGCTGGTCGCCCGCGATGCCGACGAGGCGCGCGCGCTCGAGCGCCAGCTCGCGTTTCGCGGCTCGCTTGGGCTGAACGCCACGCGCGTGCGGCCGAGCCAGGCACGCGAGCTCGAGCCGGCGCTCGCGCCGACGATCAGGCTGGCGCTGGACCTCCCTGACGATCACTCGGTCGATCCCCGGCTCGTGCTGGCCGCGCTGCGATCGGCCTGCCTGAATGATGAGGTTGAGCTTCGCGAGCGCGCCGGCGTGTCCGGCGTGCTGGTCAGCGACGGTGGCGCGATCACCGGGGTGGAGCTGCACGCAGGAGAGCGCGTGCTCGCGCCGGCGGTCGTTGTCGCGGCCGGCACGTGGAGCGGTGGGCTGGACGGGTTGCCCGCGGAGAGCCGGATCCCGGTGAGGCCCGTCAAGGGGCAGACGCTGCGCCTGCGCGACCCGGCCGGACCAGGCCTGCTGAGGCGCGCGGTTCGCTTCGAGGAGGGGTATCTGGTGCCGCGCGCGGACGGCTCCTACGTGCTTGGCGGCACGATGGAGGAGCGCGGCTTCGATGAGGCCTCGACCGCCGGGGCCGCGTATGAGCTGCTGCGCGATTGCCACGAGTTGGTGCCCGGCGTAAGCGAGCTCGAGATCGCGGAGCTGTGCGTCGGCCTGCGGCCTGCGACCCCTGACAACCTGCCCGTGATCGGCGCGGGCGCCGTCGAGGGGCTGGTCTGGGCGACGGGCCACTTCCGCAACGGGATCCTCCTGGCGCCGCTCACGGCCGAGCTCGTGACCGGGATCCTCACCGCCACACAGCCGAACGACCGGCTGCTGGCGGCGTGTGCTCCGAGTCGGTTCGGTGAGGCTTTGCGCCGCCCCGAGCAGCCGCCGGCGCCCGCACGGGACCAGGACGAAGCACCTGCCAGGCGAAGGAACGGCGCGCGCGCGGCGGTGGGCCTGTGATGATCCTGCTGAACGGCGAGCAGTCCGAGCTTGCCTCAGGCGAGACACTCGCAGCTGCGCTTGAGCGCCTCGGCGTCACGACCGAGCAACGCGGCGTCGCGGTGGCGGTCGACGGGGAGGTCGTGCCGCGCGCACAATGGCGCTCCCTCGTGCTGTCCGAGCACGCCCGCGTGGAGGTGCTGTCGGCGATGCAAGGAGGATGATGGTGACATGGCGGATGCGATGAGCGGTCGCTCTCCGGTGCGTCAGGATGCCGCCACGCACAACGGTGCGCGGGCGGCCGGCGTCGACGCTGCCCCGCCGGCGACGGACCCCCTCGCGATCGCAGGCAGGACGCTGCGCTCGCGGCTGGTGATGGGGACGGGAGGCTTTTCCTCGCTGGCGCTGCTCGCGGACGCGATCGCGGCCGGCGGCAGCGAGCTGGTCACGGTGGCGCTGCGTCGCATCGACCCCGCTGCCCGCGGCTCGCTCATCGACGTGCTCGATGCCGCCGGAGTCGAGCTGCTGCCGAACACCGCCGGCTGCCACACGGCGCGGGATGCCGTGCTCACGGCACGTCTCGCGCGCGAGGCGTTTGCGACCGACTGGGTCAAGCTCGAGGTGATCGGCGACGAGGACACGCTCATGCCCGACGCTCCCGAGCTGCTGCGCGCGGCCGAGGAGCTCGTCGAGGAGGGGTTCGTGGTGCTGCCCTACACGACCGACGATCCGGTGCTCGCGCGGCGGCTCGTCGACGTGGGCTGTGCCGCCGTGATGCCGCTGGGCTCGCCGATCGGCAGCGGCATGGGGATCCGCAATCCCTACAACATCTCGCTGATCCGCGAGGCGGTGGACGTGCCGGTCGTACTGGACGCGGGCATCGGCACCGCCTCCGATGCGACCCTGGCGATGGAGCTCGGCTGCGACGCGGTGATGGTGGCGTCTGCCATCTCCCGCGCAGAAGATCCCGTTCGCATGGCCGCCGCGATGCGTGCCGCGGTCAACGCCGGCCGGCTCGCCCGGACCGCGGGCCGGATTCCGCGCCGGCTGCACGCGCGGGCATCGACGCCCGACGAGGGGCTCGCGGATCTCGCCTAGCGGCACACGTCCGTGTGCCACGGCGCGAGCTGCGCGCTGTCCCCTACCTGACCACCTCGATCGTGCCGTTCATCGAGGTCGGGTGGATCGTGCACAGGTAGTGGATCACGCCGGGCTTGGTGAGCGTGACCCGGAAGCTCTGGCCTTCGCCGAAGTTCTTGGAGCTGAACCTGTCGGGGCCGCTCCGGCTAGTGACGTTGTGTTCGACCGGGTCGTAGTTGGTCCACACGATCGTGCTTCCCACCTTCACCTTGACCGTGTCGGGCGCGATCGTGATGTTGCGGTAGGCGATCTTCACGACGCCACTTTGCACCGGTGCCGAGGCGGGCGGGGAGGCGAACTTGGGCGTGGTGCTGACTTTCAGCCCACCCGTCGCGGCGCGCGCCGGGGGCGAGGTGGCGGTGCCGCTGGAGCTCGCGGCCGTGCGCGAGGATGAGCCGCATCCGCTCGCCAGCGCGAGCGCGGCGCAGGTGATCAGGATCGCCGGGCCACTCTTCATCCGCGCGTCGACCCCACCTAGACTGGCTGCCCCATGACCCGCCATTTTCTCACCGGTGCGGAGCTCACCGCGGCAGAGCTCGATGCACTCCTGGTCCGCGCGCTCGAGCTGAAGCGAGCGCCGCTGTCCTCTCGGGTGCTGGAGGGCAAGAGCGTGGGCCTGATCTTTCAGAAGCCCTCGACGCGCACGCGCGTCTCCTTTGAGGTGGGCATCGGCGAGCTCGGCGGCCACGCGGTCGTGCTTCGTTCCGACGAGCTCCAGCTCTCGCGTGGCGAGGCGCTACGCGACACGGCGCTCGTGCTGTCGCGGCACCTCGCCGCGCTGGGCGTCCGCAGCGACGCCGATGAGACCGTGCAGGAGCTGGCCGAGCACAGCGCGATCCCCGTGATCAACATGCTGACGCCGCTGCACCATCCCTGTCAGGCGCTGGCCGACCTGCTGACGCTGCGCGAGGCCTGCGGCTCGCTGGCGGGGCTGCGCGTGGCCTTCATCGGCGACGGCAACAACGTCGCCCGCTCGCTCGCGCTGCTGGGCACGCTGGCTGGGATCGACCTGGCCGTTGCCTCACCGCCGGGCTACACGCTCGGGGCGGACCTGCCGCTGCCGGCGGGCGGGCGCGGCTCGCTGTCGCTGCACGCGGCGCCGCAGGAGGCCGTCGCGGGTGCACGCGCGGTGTACACCGACGTGTGGGTCAGCATGGGCGATGAGTCAAGCGCCGCCAAGCGCCGCGCGGCCCTCGACGGCTATCGCGTCGACGATGCCCTGCTCGACGCCGCAGCCCCCGGTGCGTTTGCGATGCACGACCTTCCCGCCCACCCCGGCGAGGAGATCTCGGCCGAGGTCCTCTACGGGACCCGCCAGCGCATCTGGGAGCAGGCCGAGAACCGCCGCCATGCCCAGAAGGCGCTGCTCGAGCTGCTGGTGAGCGCGCCATGAGCGAGCCGACGCAGGCCGTGCCCGAGGAGGCGGCGGCCAAGCGGCCGCGCGACGCGGCGACCAAACGCCCGCGCGCGAGCGCCGACGCGAGCGCGGCGCGCCCGCGCCCAGGCGATGAGCTCGAGCTGCAGGTCGAGTCGCTTGCGTTTGGCGGCGAGGGCGTCGCCCGGCTGGGAGAGGGGGGTTACGTGGTGTTCGTGGCCGGCGCGATCCCGGGCGACCGCGTGCGCGCCGTGGTGTACAAGCGCAAACGCTCGCACGCGCACGCCCGCGCCGTCGAGGTGCTGACCCCGTCGCGCGAGCGGATCCCGCCCCGCGCCGAGCATCCCGGCGTGCCCTGGCAGGTGCTCCCCTATGAGCGCCAGCTCGAGGTCAAGCGCGCCCAGGTCGAGGAGGCGCTGCGGCGCATCGGCGGCCTGGATGGCTTCGAGCTGCTGGACATGCTGCCCGCGCTCGAGCAGTGGCGCTATCGCAACAAGCTCGAGTACTCCTTCGGGGCCGGCCGCGACGAGCAGGGGCGCGAGCAGCTCATCTGCGGCTTTCACGCCGCCGCCGGCGCCAAGCAGGTGGCCCCGCTGGGCGACTGCCTGCTCGCCTCCGAGCGCGGCAACCGGGCGCGCGAGCTGACCCTGCGCTGGTGCCGCTCGCAGGGCCTGCAGGCGTGGGATCGGGGTCGCGACGAGCGCGGCGCGGATGCTCCGGACGGCGACGGAGCACACGCAGTCCGCGCCCGCGCCGGCGGGCGCCCACCCCGCGCACGGCAGGCGTCGCGCGCGCAGCGCACCGCGCCGGGCCCCGACGGCCGCGCGCGCCTGCGCAACCTGGTCGTCAGAGAAGGCCGCCGCAGCGGCCAGCTGCAGGTCCGGATCGTGACGACCGAGGGGGAGCTCGACGTGAGCGGGCTGGCAGCGACGCTCAGCGAGACCCTGGCGGGATCCCTCTGCGGCGTGCTGTGGACGCGTTCGCACAGCCTCGCCGAGACCACGGCCGGCGGCCGCACCGAGCTCGCGTGGGGGCAGGCTCAGCTGCCCGAGCAGGTCGGGGAGCTGGACCTGCGCATCTCCGCGGAGGCGTTCTTTCAGACCAACACCGAGATGGCCGAGCAGCTGTATGACGTCATCGCCCGCTCCGCCGCGCTGGAGGGCTGGGAGCGCGTGTATGACCTCTACTGCGGCATCGGCACGATCGCGCTCACGCTCGCCCCGCGCGCCGGGGAGGTGTGGGGCATCGAGCTGCTCGAGCAGGCGATCGCTGACGCGATCGCGGGATCGGCGCGCAACGAGATCACCAACGCGCGCTTCTTCGCCGGCGACGTCCGCCTGGCGCTGCCGGAGCTTTTGGCGCGCGCCGGGCGCCCCGACGTGGTGGTCGTGGACCCGCCCCGCGCGGGGCTGTCAAGGACGGTGGTGCACCGCATCATCGACGCCGCCCCGCGGCGCATCGTGTACGTGTCCTGCAACCCCACCACGCTCGCGCCCAACGCGTCCGAGCTGGTGCAGGCGGGCTGGACGCTGCGCCGCGTGCAGCCCGTCGACATGTTCCCCCAGACCCACCACATCGAGTGCGTCGCGCTGCTCGAGCGCCGGCGCGCGTGACCCGCAGCGCCGCCCCGCGTGCGGACGGATCCCTGTCAGGGGGCCGTCAGGACGGTCTTGACACCGCCGCCGCGGAAGTGCTCACCGAGGGCTCTCGGGGCGTCCTCGAGCGGCGCCACGTTGGTGATCACCGGACGCGGGTCGAGCCTGCCCGCGGCCAGGAGCTCGAGCACGGCGGGGATGAGGGCGCGGGCGTGCGTGCGCCCGAAGTGAAGCGTGACATTGCGGCCGTACATCCGCAGCGCCGGGATGCGCGCGCTGCGGTGCAGGCTGCCCGAGCTCGTGCACACGCCGTCCGGCGCGGTGCGCGCCAGCGCGAGGTGCAGATCGCCGCCGCTGACGTCGATCACCAGCGGTGCCCGGTCGAGCTTGCGCAGCTCGCGCGGGTGCAGCGCATCCAAGCCCAGACGCCCCGCGTGCTCGCGCACACCCGGTCGCGCGTCGGCCACGTGAACGTCGTGCGCGCCGTACGCGCGTGCGATCAGGCCGGTGTACAGCGGCAGGCTGGGACTGAAGAAGAAGCGGCGCCGGGTGGCGGCGAGGATGAGCACCGCGCCATCGGGATTCTCGCTCAGCAGCCGCGGCACGTGCGGCGCCACGTGGCGGTAGGCGTCGCAGATGTTGTCTGCGACGCTGGCCGCTAGCACCGGATCCACGCCGTCGGGCAGCGCCACCAGCATCGCGTCCGCGTACGGGACCGCTAGCTGCTCGGCGAACGCGCCGCCCCACAGGCCTCCGACCAGGCCCATCCCGTACATCGACACCGGCGGAACACCAGTGCAGTTGCCGGTCCTGCCGGCCAGGCAGGCCGGGCAGCGGCCGCAGTTGATCTGAAACGGGACCACCACGCGATCGCCGCTGGCGACCGAGCTCACGCGCTCCCCCACCGCGAGCACTTCCGCGACGCATTCATGCCCCAGGTGCAGGGGCAGCGGGAACTGGCTGGCCCCCAGCGCGATCGCGCAGTCGAGGTCGCACGTGGCCGAGGCAAGCGGGCGCACGACGGCTCCATCGGGGCCGGGCGGTGGCGGCGTGGGCACCTCCTGCCAGCGCAGCCTCCCGCCGGGCGCGGCCTGCAGCGCCCGCATCCGCGGCCGGGTGTTGGTGGCGCGCTGGCGCGCGCGATCGAGCGCGACCGCCGCCACCTGCCTCGCCCGACGTGCGCCGTCGCGTTCGAACGCCACCCCCATGCCTGCAGCCGCATCGCCAGACAGCAGGCCGCCATAGTGGCGCAGCCATCCGCGCGGGCGCAAGCGTTCGTCTCCGCGCAGCTCTTGAGGGGTCGCTCTAATGGGCAGCCACCTTACAGCTGCCTGCCTCGCCGGTCCTGCCGGAGGTCGCCGCCGCGGCCTCCGCGGACGCGCGTGATGGTCGGCGCAGGAGCCACACATCGACGGGTAGGCTGTCTGCCCGTGCGCGCAGCCACGATCCGCGAGCACGAGCTGCTGATCGAGGAGCACCCCGATCCGTCCCCTGGCACCGGCGAGGTGCTCGTGCGCGTCGTCGCCGCCGGATTGAACGGGGGCGACATCATGCAGCTGCGCGGGCTCTATCCCGCCCCTCCGGGGTGGCCGGCGGACATCCCGGGGATGGAGCTCGCCGGCGAGGTGGCGTCGCTCGGCCCTGGCGCCGCGCGCTTCGCTCCGGGCCAGCGCGTGATGGCGATCGTGGGCGGCGGGGCGCAGGCGGAGCTGTGCGTGGTGCACGAGCGCCAGCTGATGGGGGTGCCGGCGGCGCTCGACTGGCCGGCGGCCGGCGGGCTGCCCGAGGTGTTCACGACCGCCCACGACGCACTCTTCACCCAGGCGGGGCTGCGGCCGGGCGAGCACCTGCTCGTGCACGGCGGCGCGGGAGGTGTCGGGACCGCCGCGATCCAGCTCGCTCGCGCGGCCGGGGCGAGGGTGACGGCCTCGGTGCGCCGCGAGCAGCAGCGCGCGGGCGTCGCCGCGCTCGGCGCCAGCGTGATCGACCCGGGCGAGGTTGACGAGCACGGGCCCTACGACGTGATCCTCGAGCTCGTCGGCGCCCCCAACCTGCAGGCCAACGTGCAGGCCTTGGCGACGGGAGGCCGCATCGCCGTGATCGGCGTGTCCGCCGGCGCGACCGGCGAGCTCAACCTGCTCGCCCTGATGGCAAAGCGCGCCCGTATCCACGGCTCCACCCTGCGCGCGCGCCCGCCGGAGGAGAAAGCGCTGGTCGCGCGCCGGCTCGAGCACGAGGTGCTGCCCCTGTTCGAAAGCGGCGAGCTGCAGGTTCCCGTGGCCGCCACGTTCCCGCTCGCGCAGGTGGCCGAGGCCTACGAGCGCTTCGCGGCCGGCGGCAAGCTCGGCAAGATCGTGCTGCGCCTCGAGTAGGTCCGGCGGGGGCGATGCACCGCCGTGATCGGCATCCGCATCTCGCGGGCGGCGCGTATCAGTAGGGCGGCTGGGAGGCGTACCACTCGCCCAGCACGCGGAACGCGGCCCAGAAGGCGCGCTTTGTCTCCTCCTCGTCCAGCGCCGAGTCGATCTCGGGTACGTACAGCGCCTCGATCATCGGCGTCAGCTGCTGCACCTCGCCCAGCCGCGGCTGAAGCGGACGCGCGAGCGGAATCTGCATCTCGCCCAGCGCCGCCAGCGCCTCGGCGCCCATCACCACGATGATCTTCGGCTGCACGATCGCGATCTCCTGGACAACGCGCGCGATGCACGCCGGATCGGCGAGCGAGGGGTCGCTCAGGGGGCACTTCGCGCACAGCGTCCCGTACACCGCCAGGGGATCGATCTGCAGGCGCTTCAGCGACTTCATCAGCGCGCTCCCCGCGCGACCGTAGAACGCCACGCCCTCCTCGATCTCCGACGGCAGCGGCGCGTGCTTGAGCAGCATGATGTCGGCCTGGGGGTGACCGGAGCCGAGCACCGGCATCAGGTTGCCGCGCGGGCAGTGCGGGCAGGCCTGCAGCTCGCGCGTGAGCGTGTTCAGCTCGCGGATCGCGCGCTCGAGGTACTTCTCGCGGATCTCATCGTCGGTCACCGGCATCGACCCCGAGGGATTTGACGAGCTGGAAGGTTGTCCTTGGCGGTGCATCAGTAGTTGCGCGCGCGCATGTCCTAGGACTGTCCGGGCCCTCCCGAGGAGCGCTTCACGCGCCGCACCCGCCGGGCCCGGCTCGCGCGCTGCGCCGAGGGGGGTGTGGCCTTCGTCTGCAGGAACTTCAGCGCCTGCACGTACAGCAGCGAGGACGGGCGGGTGGCGATGCTGGCGTCGGCGAGCGACTGCAGGAACTCGGCCGGCCCGTCGAAGTCGCGCATCTGGATTCGCACCGAGCCGAGCCCCTGCGGCACGTGCGAGTCCGAGCCGGCGCCGGCGATGATGCGGTACTTGGCGGCGAACCGCGCCGCCTCGTCGTTGAACGCGCCGATCGCCACCCGAGGGTTGAAGACCTCGATCGCATCGACCTGATCGAGGACCCGCAGCAGGTGCTCGTAGTCGGGCACGGCGTGCATGCGGTCGAACGGATGCGGCACGTACACCAGGCCGCCCTGACGCTTGATCTCAGCGACGGTCTCTTCCAGGGACAGGCTGCGCGGGATCTTGTGCTTCAGAAACAGCCCGATCACCTCGCCCTGGCCGTCGCTCTTGACCTCCTCGCCGACGATCACCTTCACGCCCGCGTCCTGCGCCTGGGCGTGCGCTTGCAGCGCGCCCGAGATCTCGTTGTGGTCGGTCACCGCGATCGCGCCGAGGCCCTGCGCGCGCGCCGTGGCCAGCAGCACCTCGACCGGGGTCGCGCAGTCGTGGGAGTGATCGGTGTGCATGTGCAGGTCGACGTCGATCAGCGGCCGGCGGGCCAGCCGCCGCCTCAGCGCCTCGTCCTCGCCGTTGCCGTGACGGCGCGCCGCCACCGTGCGGTAGACCTCTTCGAGCGCCGCCACGGCTCCGTCGTCATCGGACAGCAGCCGGTACTCGCCCGGGAAGTGGCGGCTCATCAGCTCGGCCGTCGCCGCCGTGCTCGCCGTGCGCGCGTCCAGGCGTCCGAAGAACGTCTCCACGAAGCGGCGCGCCACGAGCGTCGAGAGCAGCCGCTCGCTCGAGGAGTGAAACGAGCCCACGTTCAGCGCGCGCGAATGACGCAAGGCCGCGTTGGAGGTGCTCGGCGCAAACGGCTCGTGCACGTGTACGAAGTCGAGCTCCACGCTGGTGAGCACTTCCTCGATCGTGCGCGCCACGTCGATCGGCAGCGCCGACACGCGCTGGCGGGCACCGCTCGGCACGTCGAGCACCTCGCCGACGGCGATCACGCGCGGGCTGCCGCGGTCGGTCCCCTCGAGCAGCCGCTGCGGCGCCGCGCGCGCGCCGCGCAGCTCCCTGCGCGAAGAGCGCACGCGCTCCTGCGAACGCGACGGGGCCAGCACGAGCAGGCGATGCCCACGCGCGGAGAGCTCGCCGGCCACGCGTGCGATGTGGGCGTTGACGCCGTTCTCCTGTGCCTCCCACGGATAGGGGCTCACATGAGCGATCGAGAAGGCGTCCGGCATCGGTCTTTCGATTATCGCGCCGCGCGCCGCGCGCGTCAGTGATCTAGCCGTCGTTCCTGGCGACACACCACGCCGACGCGCGCACCCGCGCGAAGCGGCTCAACGCGCGCGATCTTTGGCGGCTGCCGCCGCGCGCTTGCGCCGCGTGGGCCGCGCCGGTCCTCGTGCGGCGTAGGCGGCGATGAACTTCTCCGTGTCCGCGCGCGCTTGGTCATCGGGCCGCTGGTTGCGCGGCGACTTCATCAGATAGGACGACGGCCCGTCGAGCTGGCCGCCGACGCCGTGGTTGAGCGCGAGCTTGCAGCAGCGCACCGCGTCGATCACGATGCCCGCCGAGTTGGGCGAGTCCCACACCTCGAGCTTCAGCTCGAGGTTCAACGGGACGTCGCCGAAGGCCTGCCCCTCCACGCGTATGTGCGCCCACTTGCGGTCGGTCAGCCAGGGGACGTAGTCGGACGGGCCGATGTACACGTCGTCGGCCGGCAGGGCCTCGTCCATGATCGAGGTGACCGCGTTGGTCTTGGAGATCTTCTTCGACTCCAGCCGCTCGCGCTCGAGCATGTTGTAGAAGTCCATGTTGCCGCCCACGTTCAGCTGCGAGGTCCGCAGCATCTTCACCCCGCGGTCGGCGAGCAGGCGGGCGAGTGTGCGGTGCACGATCGTGGCGCCCACCTGGGACTTGATGTCGTCGCCGACGATCGGCAGGCGCGCCTGCTTGAAGCGCTTGTCCCAGTAGTTCTCGCGGGCGATGAAAACGGGTACGCAGTTGACGAACCCGCAGCCTGCCTCCAGCACCTGCTCCACGTACCACTTGGTCGCCTGCTCGGATCCGACGGGGAGGTAGGACACGACCACGTCGGTGCGCGTGTCGGAGAGGATGCGCACGATGTCCGCCGTCTCACCGGGAGCCTTGCTGATCTTCTGCTTGAGATAGGTGCCCAGGCCGTCATGGGTCATGCCGCGGTGCACGGGCACGCCGAGACGCTTTGGCGGCTTGGCGAATGCGATCGTGTTGTTCTCCCCCGCCCAGATCGCCTGACCGAGGTCCTTGCCGACCTTCGCGCGATCGATGTCGAAGGCGGCGGTGAACTCGATGTCGCGCACGTGGTAGCCGCCCAGGTCCACGTGCATCAGCCCGGGGACCCGCTGGGAGGGATCGGCGTCGCGGTAGTAATGCACGCCTTGGACGAAGGCCGAGGCGCAGTTGCCGACGCCGATGATCGCCACCCGCACCTTCTCGGACTGGTAGCGCGGCGCGCCGTTGGTAGACGCGGCGCCATTGCTGTGGGCGCCGCTGGTGTGCTCCTTGGTCACGTCTGCGATGTCCTTTGTGAGGGCCGCTTGGGGCTGAGGATGGCCGAGACACGGTCAACGCGCGCTCGCGGGCTGCACGTTTGGAGCGCGCTGGCCGGCTCGCGGAGCCGAGCTGCCGGCAGAGACTACTCCGCCGGCGCGCGAAGGTCACACGGCCAGCACCCGGCGCACGTGCCAGATGCGCTGCGCGACCGTCACCAGGCTGAGCGCGGCCAGCACGTACACGGCGGGCTTCAGCAGGCCGAAGTCGCCCAGCGAGGCGCCTTTGGCGAACACCAGGCCGATCGACAGGATCACGACGCGCACCGGCCGGGTGGCCAGACCCACCTTGCATTCCACGCCCAGCGCCTCGGCGCGCGCGCGCGTGTAGCTGACCATCAGCGAGGCCAGCACCGCGACGACCACAGCGGCGGCCGCCACTTGGTCGCCGTGAAGCGCGAAGTACCCGGCAACGGCGGCGAGCACGATCCCCTCCTCGACGCGATCGATGGTCGAGTCGAGGAAGGCGCCGAACGGGGTTCCCTTGCCCGACATGCGCGAGTAGCGGCCGTCGAGCGTGTCCATGATCGAGCCCACGATGAAGGCCACGCCGCCGAGGAACATCAGCTGCTCCCACACCAGCACGGCGGCCAGCAGGTTGAGCGCCAGGCCCGTGAGCGAGATCGCGTTCGGCGTGAGGCGCGACTCGATCAGGCGGTTGCGCACCAGCGCGCGGCGTTCGCCCGCGCCGATCGGAGCCCGCACGCGGCGCCTGCGGTAGCGGTAGCCGCCGCGGCGCACGCGGCGCGGCGGGGCGTGTTGCCTGGGCGCCATGTCCTCCGCGCGCGCCTACCCGCTCGCGCTCACGCGCGCCGTGCTGGCCGCCGGATGCGGCGGCACGGGCGCGCTGGGCACGCCCGAGAAACGCCAGGCGGCCGGCCGCACCCGCGCCAGCCAGCTCGCTCCGCATGCGGACAGCGCCGCCGTGAGCGCTCCGAGCAGCGCGTCGAGGATGAAGTGGTTGGCGGTGACGACGATCACGAACGTCATCAGGAAGGGATACACGAGCCACATGACGCGTACGGCGGAATGACGGGTCAGGCGGGCAAGCGGCCAGCCGATCATCAGCGCGAACGCGACGTGCATCGACGGCACCGCGGCGTAGGGGTTAAAGAGGGCGCTCATCGATGCGCTGGTGTGCGTGAGGCTCACGGGGGTGAGGTCGGTCACCGTGTCGATGAAGCCCCACTCGGGCAAGAAGCGCGGTGGCGCGGTGGGGAACACGGCGTAGCCGATGAGCGCCAGCGGCATCGCGATCATGAGCATGTTGCGGACGAAGTAGAAGCTGCCGTTGCGCCGCAGGTACAGGTACACGAGCGCCGCGATCGTGATCGTCGCCTGCGCGTTGATGTACAGCCAGCTGGCGGCGACCATCAGCACGTGGCTGCCCGACGCCCAGGCCTGCACGCTGGGCTCGATGAACAGGTGCAGCGTGCGCTCGATCGAGATCAGCTCGCGGGCGTGCTGGAAGGCGGCCGTCGCGCGTCCCTCCACCCCTCCGCGCACGAGGTCGTAGACCAGGAATGCGGACACGAACAGCGAGACCTGGCGCAGGAGGTCAAGCCACCCCCGCGGCAGGACCCGCGCAGGCAGCGGACGTGCGCGAGCTCCCATCTGCGAGAAGCCTAGCCGACGCCGTGAAGCGGCGCTCAGCCGCAGCGCGGACCGCGATCGATCACGCGCGCGGGGCTGAAATCGATCACCACGTGGAAGCTGCCGGCGCGCGCGAGGCGCAGCTGCGTCCAGTCCCCGGGGGCGCGGCTCACGCACCCGGATCGGCCGGCGATTCTCCAGTAGGGCGTGAAGCGCACCCGCGCGGTGAACGCGCCCGCCGCCGGCGCGCGCAAGGTGAACGAGTCGCTGCCGAGCTGGGTGAGCACGGCGGGAGCTTGGGCGAGCGCGGTGGCGCCCGAGACGGCGAACAGTCGCCAGTGAGCCGAGCGCCAGATTTCGTGCGCGAAGGGGAGCGCGCCGCGGCGCAGCAACGCCGCCTCGGCCTTGCCCGAGTAGTCGAGCGGGGCGTCGGGGAGCGCGATCAGGGAGATCGCCTCGTCGGACAGCCAGGCGTGCGCGCGCGCGGCATCGAGCCGGGCAGTTGCGTAGAACAGCGCGTTGCGCCGGTCATCGAGCTGGCGCTCCCAGCCGCGCGCGATCGCCACGTGCGGGGCGATGAAGCGCGCCTCCCAGTGGTCGACGGTGGGTACCACCTCGATGCGCGCCGGGCGGGCGTCGTAGCCGACGTTCAGGCGCTCGAGCTCGGCCAGTAGGGGCGCGTAGTAGGAGGCTCGTACGGCCGGGTCCGAGACGGCGGCGAGGAAGTCGGTGAGCGGCGCGGTGGCCTGCCAGTACAGCAGGAACGGGGCGAGCAGCGCGAGCGCGCGCCCGCGCCACGCGCCGGCGCCGTCACGTGCGCGCCAGGCCAGCGCGCATGCCGCGAGCGGGCCGGCCGCCAGCGCCCCGAGCCGGTCCACGTTGCCGCCCACGGGGGTGCGCAGAACGTAGGACAGCGTCAGTGCCAGCGCGTACAGCAGCGCGCCGGCGCGCAGCACCCGCACGCCGCGGCCACCGCCGGCAGGCATCAGCGCGGCGATCGCCAACACACCAAGCAGCGCCGGGTAGAACGCCGAGGCGACGAACGGCTGGTAGCCGCCTTCGGGGAAGGCGAGCGCCAGCAGCGCCACCGGCGCGAGCCCAGCCACCGCCAGCCAGATCGCGATCCCGCCCGGTCGAAGCGCGAGCCACCAGGCCAGCGCTGCGAGCGCAAGAAAACCACCGGCGACGGGGCTTGCGAGCGCGCACAGCGCAGCCAGCACGAGCGCCGGCGCCGAGCGCCGTCGCTGCGCGAACAGCAGCGCCCCCAGGCCGGCGGCGAGCCCGAGATCGAACGGCACGCGGCAGGACAGCAGCGCGATCGACGCCCCCAGCGCAAACCAGGCAGCCGCGACGCGCGTGGCCCGTTGCGGGAAGCGCCCCGCTATCAGAGCCGAGAACAGCGCCGTGGCGATGACCAGCGACGCGGTCGCGAGCAGGCGCGGGCTGACCAGCCAGCTGAGCGCCGGCGCCAGCACGCTGTAGGCCGGGAGGTGGTGTCCGCCGTACCAGCCGTTGTCCCACACGCTGAAGCCGACGCGCCCGAACAGATCGGCGCGGTAGCTCGCGGCCGCCAGATCGGCGCTGGCGGGCGAGGCGATCAGGTAGGCGCAGCCGAGCAGCGCCGTGATCGTCCACGCTGGCGCGCGCGCGAGCGCGCGCAGCGGGAGCGCGTGTGCGCCGAGACCGCGCTCGCGCACGGACACCCCGCCGGGTGCGGCGCGGCCGTTCACGTCGCCGCGACGCCGAGGAAGCCGATCACGCTGTCGATCGCATCGGGACGATCGAGCCACGGCCAATGGCCGGCGTCGTGCAGCTCGATCAGCTCCGCCCGCGGGAGCGCGTCCGCGTATGCGCCCCCGAAGCGCGCGGGCAGGTAGGGGTCCTTCATGCCCCACAGCACCAGCGCGGGCATCTGCAACTGGCCCAGCCGCGCGCCGGCCGCCTCCAGCACCTCGGGAGGAGAGCTGCGGTACAGGCGCAGGATCGCGCGCTGGGTGCCCTGGTCGAAGTGCCCCAGCACGCTGTCGAGCCACTCCTCCGGCATCGGCCCCGGGGTCGCGTTTGACTCTCGCGAAAGGAGTCTCAGCAGGCGTCTGCTGGTGGTCCCCATAGCGAGCTCGCCGAGCCCGGGCGTGCGCCAGATGCGCGCCGTGCGATGCCAGCGATAGCCGGGCAGGAAGGTGACCGCGTTGATCAGCACCAGCCGCTCGATCAGCTCGGGGCGCCGCTGCGCGAAGGCGAGTCCGACCACGCCCCAGTCGTGCATGATGAGGCTCACGCGCGGCACCTGCACGAGCTCGATGAAGCGCTCGATGAAGCGGTCGTACTCGTCGATCGTGTAGCGCAGCGAGCCCGGCTTGCCCGACCGCCCAAAGCCCGGCAGGTCGGGCGCCAGGCCGCCGCTGCGCGCCAGGAACGGCAGCCACTCATCGGAGTTGTCGGGAACGCCGTGCAGGTACAGGGGAACGGTCGCGTCGGCCTGGAAGCCATCGGGGACGCTCGCGCTGCGCCAGAAGACCGGCAGTCCGTCGACCTCGCCGGTGCGGTCGCTGGGCTCGGGCACGCGGCGAGGATATAGGGACGGCTGGCGCCGATACGGTGGTGCGATGGGCCGCGATGGCGATGCTCGTGCCCGCTCTGCGCGACCGGCCGCTGCGAGCGCCGTGGCGCGCGCCGCCGGCCGGCGCGCGGGCGTCTTCAAGCCGCCGTCGCGCGCGCGTGTGCTGCGCGTCCGCGACCGCCTGCGGGAGATCTACGGCATCCCGCTGATGGGCCCGCACGGCCATCCGATCGCCGAGCTGGTGCTCACGGTGCTGTCGCAGTCGACCAACGACCGCAACCGCGACGTCGCCTACCTGCGCCTGCGCACGCGCTTTGTCACCTGGGCGGCGGTGCGCGACGCGCCCGTGGCGCAGATCGAGCGGGCGATCAGGCCGGGCGGCATCTCCAGGGTCAAGGCGGCGCGGATCAAGGCGATCCTGCGGGCGATCAGCGCCGATCCCCGGGACCCGGCGCACGGGCTCTCGCTCGACTGGCTTCCGCGCGTGCCGCTCGGCGAGGCGCGGGACTATCTCGTGGCGCTGCCCGGTGTCGGCCGCAAGACGGCGGCGTGCGTGTTGCTGTTCGCGTACGGGCTGCGCGAGGTGCCGGTCGACACGCACGTCTCGCGCGTGGGCCAGCGCCTGGGCCTGCTGCCCTCGGGCGCATCCTCGCGCGAGCTGCACGATCAGATGCTCGCGCTCACCCCGCGCGGCCAGGAGCTCGAGCTTCACGTCAACCTGCTGCGCCACGGCCGGCGCACGTGCCACGCCCGGCTGCCGGCGTGCGATCGCTGCGCGCTCGCGCGCATGTGCCCGAGCGCGTACGCGTTCGGCCGCGCTCAGCCCCGCGGCAGGACGGCGAAGGCGATCACGGCGTAGTGCAGCGCGGCGGCCGCGACCACGAGCACGTGGAAGACCTCGTGATAGCCGAACACCGCCGGCGCAGGGTCGGGCCGCCCGCTCGCGTACACGATCGCGCCCGCGGTGTACAGCAGCCCGCCACCAGCCAGACCTGCCACGCCGAGCCACCCGATCGCTGCCGGGAGCTGGCCGAAGACCGTGGCCGAGACGAAGCCGAGCAGGATGTAGACGGCCGCCAACAGCCACTTGGGGGCATCGATCCACACGAGCTTGAACGCGATCCCCCCGGCCGCGCCGGCCCACAGCACGATCAGGATCGCGTTGGCGAGCGCCCCCTTGAGAGCGAGCAGCGCGACGGGGGTGTAGGTGCCGGCGATCAGCACGAAGATCATCGAATGGTCGAGCCGCCGCATCCAGCGCCTCGCCGTCGGGCGCCAGGTGACGCGGTGATAAAGGGCGCTCGTGCCGAGCAGCGCCGAGACCGCGCCCGCGTAGATGCCGGCGGCCAGGTGCGCACGCCCGCCCGAGGCGGCGAGGATCAGCCCCGCGCCACAGGGCACCGACACGAAGAACGCGTACTGGTGAAGGACGCCGCGCAGGCGCGGCTTGACCGGTGCGGCTGGCGGGAGCGCAGATGACAAAGCGGCCACGGCGACAAGGTAGCGCCGCCGGCCCGCGCGGCGCGCAGCTCGTGCTCAGGCGGGCTCGGAGTGGCGCTCAGCTGAGGCGAGCTTGGCGCGCGCGCGTTCGGGCGTGACGCGAACGACATCCCAGGCCAGGCCGAGGCGCGCCAGGGCGAGGATCAGCCAGCCGGAGGGATCGAGCTCATACCAGCGCAGTCCGTGGAACGCCGACCGCGGGAAAGCGTGGTGGTTGTGGTGCCAGGCCTCTCCCAGCGAGGGCAGGGCCAGCCAGAACACGTTGGTCGAGTGATCGGCGGTGTCGAAGCGGCGCCGGCCGAAGAAGTGGCAGATGGAGTTGATGCTCCAGGTGATGTGGTGAACGAGGAAGATGCGCACCAGCCCGCCCCACAGCAGCGCGCTGAGGCCGGCCGCGAGTGCGCCGCCGCCGAGCGCCAGGCCGAGCATGAACGGCAGCAGCAGGCTGGCGAGCGCGATCAGCGGGAAGGACCGGTTGATGCGTCGCATCGTGGGATCCTCGACCAGCTCGCGCGCGAAGCGTCTGGCGGAGGCCTGGCCGTGCGTCTTGAACAGCCAGCCCGTGTGGGCGTGCCAGAGGCCGTGCAGCATTCCCCTGAAGCCCGCCCCCACGCCCACGTGGGGGCTGTGCGGATCGCCGTCTTCGTCGGTGAACGTGTGGTGCTTGCGGTGGTCGGCGACCCAGTCGATCACCGGCCCCTGCAGCGACAGCGAGCCGAGCACGGCGAGCAGATGGCGCAGCCAGGCGTGGGTCTGAAACGCGCGGTGGGTGAGCAGGCGATGAAAGCCGACGGTGACGCCGACCGCGCTGAGCAGGTACATGACGGCGAACACGACCACGTCGTCGACGCCGAAGAAGTGGTGCCACAGCAGCACCGCGGCGCCGATCAGGCCGAGGAAGGGGACCACCACGGCGACGATGTTCACATTGCGCTCCAGCCGGCTCACGTGTCTTGCTAATACCCGCGCGAGCGAGTGGGTTACTGGGTAGGAGTACGATCGGTGATGGGAGAGGCGGCGCCTCGTGGCAGCCGGCGCCACGCGTAGGGGGGCATGCCCACCCACCTTGAAGCGCCGCAGGAAATCTGCCACAATGAGACTCAGATTTATAACGCTTATTGACAGGGAGCACAGAACATGGCCAAGACCATAGGCATCGACCTCGGCACGACGAACTCGTGCATGGCGGTGCTCGAGGGCGGCGAGCCGACCGTCATCGAGAACGCGGAGGGCGGCCGCACGACCCCGTCGGTGGTGGCGTTCACGAGCTCCGGCGAGCGACTCGTCGGAACCGTCGCCAAGCGTCAGGCGGTCACCAACCCGCAGAACACCGTCTTCTCCATCAAGCGCTTCATGGGCCGCAAGGAGCCCGAGGTGCGCGAGGAGGAGTCGATCGTGCCCTACAAGGTCGTCGCCGGCCCCAACGGCGATGCGCGCGTTGAAGCGGGCGGCAAACAGTACTCGCCCCCCGAGATCTCGGCGATGATCCTGCAGAAGCTCAAGTCCGACGCCGAAGCGTATCTGGGCGAGGCGGTCAGCGGGGCCGTGATCACGGTGCCGGCGTACTTCAACGACGACCAGCGCCAGGCAACCAAGGACGCCGGCAAGATCGCCGGGCTGGATGTCAAGCGCATCATCAACGAGCCCACCGCTGCCTCGCTGGCGTATGGCCTGGACAAGGAGTCAGACCAGACGATCCTCGTGTTCGACCTCGGCGGCGGCACCTTCGACGTGTCCGTGCTGGAGATCGGCGACGGCGTGTTCGAGGTCAAGTCGACGGCCGGCGACAACCACCTCGGCGGTGACAACTTCGACAAGGCGATCGTCGACTGGCTGGTGGCCGAGTTCAAGCGCGCGCAGGCGATCGACCTGAGCAAGGACCCGATGGCGCTGCAGCGGCTGTACGAGGCGGCCGAAAAGGCCAAGATCGAGCTCTCCACCACGCAGGAGACGCAGATCAACCTGCCGTTCATCACGGCCGACGCGTCGGGACCCAAGCACCTCGATACGCGCCTGACCCGCGCCAAGCTGGCCGAGCTGACCTCGGCGCTGCTTGACCGCGTCGTGGCGCCGGTGCGCCAGGCACTGGAGGATGCCAAGGACAAGGGTGTCAAGGACATCGACCACATAGTGCTCGTGGGCGGCATGACGCGCATGCCCGCGGTGCAGGAGAAGGTCAAAGAGCTCACCGGCAAGGAGCCCCACCGGGGCGTGAACCCGGATGAGGTCGTGGCCGTCGGCGCCGCCATCCAGGCCGGGGTGCTGGCGGGCGACGTCAAGGATGTGCTGCTGCTGGACGTCACGCCGCTGACGCTCGGGATCGAGACCAAGGGCGGAGTGATGACCAAGCTGATCGAGCGCAACACCACGATCCCCACGCGCAAGGGGGAGGTGTTCTCGACGGCCGAGGACAACCAGCCCTCGGTGGAGATACACGTTCTGCAAGGCGAGCGCGAGATGGCCGCCTACAACAAGTCGCTGGGCAAGTTCCAGCTCACGGGCATCCCGCCCGCGCCGCGCGGCATCCCGCAGATCGAGGTCGCGTTCGACATCGACGCCAACGGCATACTCAACGTCTCCGCCAAGGACCTCGGCACCAGCAAAGAGCAGAAGATCGAGATCAAGGCCGGCTCGGGCCTGTCCGAGGATGAGATCAAGCGGATGGTCTCCGACGCCGAGTCCCACGCCGATGAGGACCGCCGCGCGCGGGAGCTTGCCGAGGCGCGCAACAACGCCGAGAACGCCGCCTACCAGGCCGAGCGTCAGCTGGGCGAGCTGGGCGAGCAGGTCGACGCCGACTCCAAGCAGCGCATCGAGGCCGCGATCAAGGATGTGCGCGACTCGCTGGAGAGCGAGGACACGGCTGCGATCAACGCCAAGACCGAGACGCTGCAGACGGCCTTCCACGCCGTCTCGGAGGCGATGTACCAGCGCGCCCAGGAGCAGGCCGCGACGACGGCGGGCAACGGCGCATCATCCGATGGCGCCGGCGACTCAGCCGAGGACGAGGACGTCGTCGATGCGGAGGTCGTCGACGAGCCCAAGGGATAAGGCGACATGTCCGACAGACCGCAAACGGTCGACCGGTCCACGGCCGGTGGTCCTGGCGACGCGGGCGGTCAGCCCGACCGCGACGCTTCGCGCGCACCGGCCGAACAGGCAGGCGGGCCCGAGCGCGTCGAGGCGCACGAGTCGGCTTCGCCACCGGCGCAGCCCCACGCCCCCGACGCCGCGTCGGGGGACGATGGCAAGCGCGCACAGCAGGCGGCCGAGGCGCCGGCCCGGGACGCCGATGAGGACGCGTTGCGGGGCGACGTCGATGAGCTCGTGGCGGCGGCGGCGCAGCGCGATGAGTACCTTGCGCTCGCCCAGCGCACCCAGGCGGACTTCGAGAACTACCGCAAGCGTGTAGCCAAGGAGTCCGCTGCCGCGCAGGAGCGCGGGATGCTCAGGCTGGCCGAGGAGCTGCTGCCGGCGCTCGACAACCTCGACCGCGCGCTGGAGGAAGGCGCGGCGGCCGCGGAGCGCAACGGTGGCGATGCGCCGCTGCTCGAGGGCCTGCGTCTGGTTCGCTCAGAGCTGCACGCAGCGCTCGCGCGGATGGGCATCGAGTCCTTCTCGCCGGAGAACGCGACGTTCGATCCCTGCGAGCACGAGGCGATGGCGCAGAAGCCGGTGCCCGGTGCGCAGAGCGGCACGGTCGTGGAGGTCTTTCAGCCTGGCTACAGGCTCGGCAAGAGCATCATCAGGCCGGCCCGGGTGGTCGTCGCGGCATAGGCCGGAGGTCAGCGCATGGCAACACGTCCCGACTACTACAAGGCGCTCGGGGTTGACAAGAAGGCGGGCCCCGAGGAGATCAAGAAGGCATATCGCAAGCTCGCGCGCCGCTACCACCCCGACCGCAACCCCGACGACAAGAAGGCCGAGGAGCGCTTCAAGGAGGTCTCGCAGGCCCACGACGTGCTCGGCGATCCCGAGAAGCGCAAGCAGTACGACAGCGGCACCGGCCCGTTCGCGACCGGCGGCCCGGGCGGAGGTTTTGGCGGCTTCGGCAACTTCGACTTCGATGCCTCTTCGATGGGAGACATCCTGTCCAACCTGTTCGGCGGCGGTGGTCGCGGCCAGCGCCAGCGTCCGCGAGCGGAGCGCGGTGGCGACCTCGAGGCGGCCGTGTCGATCTCCTTCGATCAGGCCAACGCCGGGGCCCAGGTGCCGCTGTCGGTGCCGATGCGCGCGACCTGCCCCACATGCCACGGCACTGGCGCCAAGCCCGGCACGACTCCGTCCGTGTGCCCGCGCTGCGAAGGCCGCGGGATCGAGACACAGGGCCAGGGCATGTTCTCGATCTCGCAGCCGTGCTCTCGCTGCGGCGGTTCGGGAACCGTGATCGAGGATCCATGCCAAACCTGCCACGGCAGTGGCGCCGTGCGCACGGTCAAGCGCCTGCGCGTGAACATCCCCGCCGGCGTACGCGAGGGCAGTCGTATCCGCCTGGCTGGCAAGGGCGAGCCCGGCCGGCGTGGCGGGCCGCCAGGCGACCTGTACCTGATCACGCACGTGACGCCCTCGCCTGTGTTTGTCCGCAAGGGCGACAACTTCGAGGTGGATGTTCCGCTGACCATCCCCGAGGTGCTGCGCGGGGCCGAGGTGCAGGTGCCGACTCTGAGCGGAACCAAGACGTTGCGCGTAGGACCCGGGACAAAGCACGGCACCGTGCAGCGCCTGCGCGGCGAGGGCCCGCCAAAGCTGGGCAGCGGGTCTCCACGCAAGCGCGGCGACATCCACTACCGGTTCGTGATCGACGTGCCTGACAAGCTCGATCCCGCGCAGCAGAAGGCCGTGGAGTCGCTCTCGGAGGTCATGAACGGAAACCCGCGCGCGCGCCTGTTTGAACAGGCCGGGCGCAGCGGCGCAAGCCCGGGCCGGGAGGCGCGATGAGCACGCCCGCGGGCACCCCCGAGGGGAGCCGGGCGCCGGCTGCGCGCCGCGCGCGCGATCGTCGTGCCGGCGATGGGCGCGCTGCCTCGCCCAGTCAAGTCGGCCAGCGCGGAGCGGCGGTCACGCGCGTGGAAGTGGCGATCGACCGCGGCGTGTTCATGATCTCGGTGGCCGCCGAGCTGGCCAACATGCATCCGCAGACGCTGCGCATGTACGAGGCGCGCGGACTGATCGAGCCACGACGCTCGCCGAAGGGCACGCGCCTGTACTCCCAGGAGGACGTGGAGAAGCTGAGGCGCATTCAGGGGATGACCGCGGAGCTCGGCCTGAACCTCGCGGGCGTGGAGCGGGTGCTGGACCTGGAGGCAGAGATCGAGCGCATGAATGCCCGCATCGAGGAGCTCGAGCTCGAGGCGCTGCACGCGCAGGTCCGCCTCGCCGAGCAGCTGGAGGAAGTGCGCCGTTCGTTCCGCGCCGAGCTGGCGGTCCCCTACCGCGGCGGCGAACTGGTGCGCCTGGCCGACGTCCGCTGGCCCTTCCGGCGCTCGAGGAGCAGCGGCGATGGCGCCTGAGGCCGCTGGCAGCAACCCGATGGCGCAGACTCCGCCGCAGGAGGAGGAGCAGAGCCCGCTCGAGCGCTTCGGACGCGACCTCACCGCGACCGCAGCCGAAGGAAAGCTCGACCCGGTGATCGGGCGCGACGAGGAGATCCGGCGCGTGATCCAGGTGCTTTCGCGACGGACAAAGAACAACCCGGTGCTGATCGGCGAGCCCGGCGTGGGCAAGACCGCGATCGTCGAGGGCTTGGCGCAACGGATCGTCTCCAAAGACGTGCCCGAGTCGCTTCGCGACCGGCGCGTTATCGCGCTCGACATCGGCGCGCTGATCGCAGGCGCGGCCTACCGCGGGGAGTTCGAGGAACGGCTCAAGGGGGTGCTCAAAGAGGTGGCCGAGGCACAGGGGACGGTGATCCTGTTCCTGGATGAGCTGCACACCGTGGTCGGCGCCGGCGCCGCCCAGGGCGCGGTTGACGCTGCCAACCTGCTCAAGCCGATGCTGGCGCGGGGCGAACTGCGCTGCGTCGGCGCGACCACGCTCGACGAGTACCGCCAGCACATCGAGAAGGACGCCGCGCTCGAGCGCCGCTTCCAGCCGGTGATGGTTGGCGAGCCCACGGTCGCGGACACGATCGCGATCCTGCGCGGTCTGAAGGAGCGCTATGAACTGCACCACAACGTGCGCATCCAGGACAGCGCGCTGATCGCCGCCGCGACGCTGTCCCAGCGCTACATCGCCGACCGCTTTCTGCCCGACAAGGCAATCGACCTGATCGACGAGGCGGCCTCCAAGATCCGCATCGAGATCGACTCGCTGCCCACGGAGATCGACGAGGTGGACCGTCGCGTGATGCAGCTGGAGATCGAGCTGACGTCGCTGCGCAAGGAGAAGGACGAGGCCTCCAAGGAACGGCGCGCCGCGATCGAGTCAGAGCTGGCCGACCTGAAGGCGCGCTCGGAAGAGATGAAGGCGCAGTGGCAGAAGGAGAAGGAGGCGATCAAAGAGATCTCGGAGCTCAAAGAGCGTCTCGACAAGGCGCGCGTGGACGCCGAACAGGCCGAGCGCGAAGCCAATCTTCAGCGCGCCGCTGAGCTGCGCTACGGCGAGATACCAGAGCTCGAGAAGCAGGTTGCCGCGCTCGAAGCGGCTGAGCACGAGCGAGTGGACGGCGAGGGCCCGGTGTTCCTCAAGGACGAGGTCGACGCCGATGACGTGGCCGAGGTAGTTGCGCGCTGGACGGGAATCCCGGTCAGCCGCCTGATGGAGGGGGAAACCGAGAAGCTGATCCACATGGAGGAGCGCCTGCACCAGCGCGTTGTCGGCCAGGACGAGGCGATCGACGCGGTGGCCACCGCGCTGCGGCGCTCGCGCGCCGGGTTGCAGGACCCCAACCGACCGATCGGCACCTTCCTGTTCCTCGGGCCGACCGGCGTTGGCAAGACCGAGCTCGCGCGGGCGTTGGCCGAGTTCATGTTCGACTCCGAGGAAGCGATGGTGCGCATCGACATGTCGGAGTACATGGAGAAACACTCCGTGTCTCGCCTGGTGGGAGCGCCCCCCGGCTATGTGGGCTACGAAGAGGGCGGGCAGCTGACCGAGGCCGTGCGCCGGCGACCGTATTCGGTCGTGCTGCTCGATGAGATCGAGAAGGCCAACCCCGACGTGTTCAACACGCTGCTGCAGGTGATGGACGACGGCCGCCTCACCGACGGACAGGGGCACACGGTCGACTTCAAGAACACCGTGTTGATCATGACCTCAAATCTCCCTCTGGGTGGCGATGCGAGCCAAGATGGCGCAAGCGCGGGAACCGCCGCCGACACGCGGCTGCGAAACGAACTGCTCCAATACTTCAAACCGGAGTTCGTAAATCGCCTCGACGACATAGTGCGCTTCCACACGCTGTCCCGCGAGCAGCTGTCGGAGATCGTCGATCTGCAGGTCGCCGGCGTGATCGCGCGCGTGGCCGAGCGCGGCGTGCAGATCACGCTCACCGACAAAGCGCGCGAACTGCTTGCCAACATGGGCTACGACCCCACCTACGGCGCCCGTCCCCTCCGACGCGTGATCCAGAAGCAGCTTGTCGACCGCATCGCGCTCGCGCTGCTCCAGGGTGAGCTGCGTGAAGGCGACTCCGCGCGAGTGGACGCGGTGGATGGGGAGCTGGCGTTGGAGGGGGCGGGGGTCAAGGCCGGGGCGGCGGCGTGAGCGCCCGCTTAGCTGACCAAGACGGTCGTCCTGCTGAGGAGGCCCCCGGCGCCGCTCAGCGTCAGCGTGTAGCGTCCGCCTCGCAGCGCCCGGCGCGAGTGCAGCGCTAGCCGCTCCTCACCATTCACGACGCTTGCCCTGCCAGCTGCGTAGAGGAGCGGCCCGCGGGAGAGCGTTGCATGTGCAGCCGCAGCGGTGAATTTGACGGTGCCCGTGACCAGCTTGGTCGTGCATTTCTGCCGTTTGACCTTGCGTGATTTGTGATGGACCTTGACGGTCTTGGTGATCGTCGTGCAGGTGACAAGCTCGACCTTTCCGGCCGGACCCGGCGGACCCTGCGGACCGGCTGGACCTTGCGGACCGGCTGGACCAGCGGGAGTCGGCGGGATCACCGTGCCTGTATACGTGAGAGTCACTTGACCGTTGCCCACACCCGCGCCGGGGTTGCTCGAGAGGTTGAACGCTCCTGCCCCGAAGAAGTCGCTGCCGCCGCCTCCGCCGCCCGCGGTTCCTTCGCCACCTCTTACGCCGCCACCGCCACCGCCGCCGAAGTAGCCGCCGCCACCACCGCCACCACCACCGTTTTGGAGAGCATCGCCCGCGCCTTCGCCGCCCTGCGCGCCGCCACCGGTGCTGCCAGCGGCGTCGGCAGCGTTCGCGCTCGGCCCGCCCGGGCCGCCAGCTGTCAGGCTGCCTGGGCCACCTGCTATCGCAGCACTTCCGTTCGCTCCGCTGGCGTCGTCGTTGCCGCCGTTGCCTTTGCCGCTTGTCGGGAACGCACCGCACCCGCCGCCCCCGGCGGCGACGATCAAAGGTGCGCCGCCGGAGAGGGCGACAGTTGACGCTCCGCCGCCGCCGCCGCCTCCAGCTCCACCGGTCCCGCTACCGCCGGAGCCGCCGCCACCGACGCCACCCGCGCCGGCGGTTGCCGTTGTGCTGTCGCCTCCGGCGCCCCCGACGGTTATCGAGAGCGCGGCTCCAGGAGTCACCGCGAATGTTGCTTGCAACTGGCCGCCGTGCCCCGGCGTGCAGGCAAGGGGACCGGCAGAGCCACCGCGCGCGCCCGTTACGGAGATCGTGATTTTGTTCACGTTCGCAGGCACGAGAAACGTCTGCGGGCCCGG
>VAWK01000077.1 GCA_005885515.1 Actinomycetota bacterium
TGTTCGAAGTGAGCCGGCGTGGGGAGGATCTGCGACAGCTCGCCGGGCAGCTGCTCGTTGGGCCACAGGCGGTGGGCCCTCGCCCGCGCGCGCCGCTCGTCCTCCGCCCAGCAGACCTTCATCCCGCCTGCGACGAGCTTGCCGGGGCCGGCTTTCTCGCGAAAGGCCACCACGGCCTCTCCGACGGGCGCGACCGTGCAGAAGCCGTCACCGATTCGCGACGCGAGCTCGGTCGACCTGGGTCCGAACCCCGAGACGATGACCAGCGGCGGCTGCTCTGGCAGGTCGTAGATGCGGGCGTTCTCGACCTGGTAGTGGCGGCCGCGGTGGCTCTTTTCGCCGCCCTGCCACAGCAGGCGTATCACCTTGACGGCCTCCTCGAGCATCTCCAGCCGCTCATCGGCGTGGGGCCAGCGCTGGGCGAGGATGTGCTCGTTGAGCGCCTCGCCGCTGCCGACGCCTAGCGCGAGGCGGCCGTCGAGCAGAACCGCGGAGGTGGCCGCGGCGTGGGCAACGAGCGCTGGATGCATGCGCATCGTCGGGCATGTGACGGCGACGGTGACCTTCATGCTGGCAACCGCCTCCGAGATCGCGCCGATGGTCGACCACACGAAACCGCTGTGGCCCTGCGCGTCGTTCCAGGGGTGAAAGTGGTCTGAGATCCAGAGACCTTCGAAGCCGGCCTGCTCGGCCATCTCGGCCTGGCGGACGAGGGCGCGCGGGTCGAACTCCTCACTAGAGAGGAAGTAGCCGATTCGCATCCTTTCTAGCCTTTACCCCACCGGCCGCGGGCGCCCGCGGCGACGCCGCTGCGCTACCGCTCGCGCGCGCGTCGCCTGGCGGCTGCGATCTCGGCCGCAGCTTCGGCGCGTGAGGACCAGCCGCCGATGCTCACCGACTTGTCCTTCTCGAGGTCCTTGTAGATCGAGAAGAACTGCTCGATCTCCTGACGCAAGAGCGGCGGAAGGTCCTCGAGGTCCTCGTAGCGGTTCCAGTAGGGGTCGTGCAGGGGCACGCAGATGATCTTGTCATCGACGCCCTTCTCGTCTCGCATCTTGAACATGCCCACCGGCTTCACCGGGATCAGGCAGCCCGCGAACGTGGGCTCATAGAGGCATACGAGCGCGTCGAGCGGGTCTCCGTCCTCGGCGAGCGTGTCGCGCAGGTAGCCGTAATCGGTGGGGTATGTCGCCGCGCTCATCAGCAGGCGATCGAACTTGATGCCCCCGAGCTCGGGGTCGTACTCGTACTTGTTGCGCGCACCCTTCGGTATCTCGACCACGCAGACCAGGGCGCCGTCCTGGTCGCTCGCGGGCTCCTCGCGCATCGCCGGCCAGCGTACCGGCTTGATGCGCTCGTTCGGCGGGTAGGTGTCTGACCATGCATCGGCGCCGCGCCCGCACCGCGACCGTGCACCGGAGCGCGCTGCGCTTCGGCGAGGCGCTGCTGGTGTGGGCGCTGGTGATGGGAGTGTGGCTGCTGCTGGTTGACACCGTCTCGCTCGCCGAGCTCCTGGCGGGTGGCGCCGCAGCCCTGCTGGCAGCTATCGCCACCGCGCTGGTCGATGCCGAGCACCTCGCTCGCCTTCGCCTGCAGGCGCGGGTGCTGCTCGCGCTCCCGGCGCAGCTCGCCGGTGTGCCGCTCGATCTGTGGCTGCTGGCGCGGGAGCTCGCCAAGGCGCTCACCTCAGGACACCGCAGTGGCTCCTTTCACGAGCTGGCCTTCGAGGGCGGCACGGGAGCGCGTGACAACGGCCAGCGAGCGGCGATCGAGATGCTCGGCTCGCTGTCCCCGAACACGATCGTTCTGGGCGTCGACGAGCGCGCGGTGCTCGTGCACCAACTCGTCGCCCACCACGAGGGGCGGGTCCAATGAACGCGTGGCTGATAGGCGCGCTCGCGCTGCTGCCGGGCGTCCTCGCCTGCGTCTGGGTATGCGCGCGCTCCGACGTGATCGCCGGCCTCGCGGCGCTCGAGCTCGCCGGAACGCTCAGCACCGTCGAGCTGATCATGCTCGCGGAGGGAATTCATCGCCAGCCGTTCATCGACCTCGCGCTGGTGCTCGCGGTGATGTCGCTGATCGGCTCGCTTGCCTTCGCGCGCCTGTTGGAGCGCCTATGAGCGAAGTGATCGCCGACGTCCTCCTGTCGGCTGGAGTTCTGGTTCTGCTGATGTGCGCGGCCGGCGTGCTGCTCATGCGTAGCGCCTACGATCGTCTGCACTACGCCGCGGCATCGGGTTGGGGGGCCGTGCTGGTCGTCGCCGCGGTGCTCGCGCGCGAGTCGTTGTCGCTGATCGGCGACAAGGCGCTCGTGACCGGAGCGGCGCTCGCACTCACGACGCCCGTCCTGGCGCACGCGACCGCTCGGGCAGCACGCATTCGCGAGCGCGGCTCGTGGAACGCCCCGCTGGGCTCCGCCGGCGCACGCCGCAGGAGCGGTTGATGGAAGCGCTGCGGGCCGTGCTGCTCGTGCTGCTCGCGCTCGGCGGGCTGGCGGTCGTGCTCACGCGCGAGCCGCTGAGGCAAGCGCTCGTGCTGGGCGTCTACGGCCTCCTGCTCGCGCTGCTGTTCTTCGTCCTGCAGGCGCCAGATGTGGCGCTTTCGCAGATCGTGGTTTCGACGGTGGGCTTGCCGGTGATGATCCTGCTGGCGCTCGCCAAGGTGCGCGCGCACGACCATCGCAAGAGGCGAGGCGAGCAGTGAGCCGCAGGGTCAGGATGTGCGTGTTCGCCGGCGGCGCTCTGCCCCTCGCGTCGCTGCTCGTGTGGGGCCTCTCGGGCCTGCCGGCGTTCGGCGATTTCCATGGCGCATACGCGCTGCTGGTCGATCGCATCGTGGTCGCACAACGCCACGCCACGGATGCGGTCACCGCCGTCAACTTCGACTACCGCGCGCTGGACACGCTCGGCGAGGAGTTCATCCTGTTCACCTCGGTCGCGGGCCTGGCGGTGCTTCTGCGCGAGCAGCGAGGCGAGCGCCTCCGTGCGATCACGCGGGGCGCCGGGGAGCATCACTTCCAGGGAGCAAGCTATGCCCTGCGCGCGCTGACGCTCGTGCTCGTCGGCCCGGTGCTCGTTGTCTCGGCGTACATCGATGCCCACGGCGCGATCACTCCCGGCGGCGGCTTCCAGGGCGGCGTCGTGGGAGCGGCGGCGCTGCTGCTTGTGTTCCTGGGGGGCAGCTACCTCGCGATGCGGCGGCTGTCTCCGCACGCGCTCGTCGAGGCGGCCGAGGCGGCCGGCGCGGGAGGGTATGCCCTGGTCGGGCTGGGCGGGATGGTCTTCGCGGCGGCGTACTTCCAGAACTTCCTCGGGCTCGGTACCCCGGCGACGCTCATTTCGGCAGGAACCATCCCGCTCTCGAGCCTCGCGGTCGGGCTGGAGGTGTCGGGCGCGTTCGTGCTGTTGTGGGCTGAGTTCTTGGACCAGGCGCTGGTGGTGAGGGGCAGATGAGCTTTCTCCCCTATGGGGTTGCCGCGTGGCTGTTCATGATCGGTCTGTACGGCCTCGCCAGCAGCGAGAACTTGATCGGGATGGTGATCTGCCTGGCAGTGCTGCAGTCCTCCACCTATGTCCTGCTGCTCGCGATCGGCTACCGCTCGCACGCGTCGGCTCCGATCTTCGCCGACATCCCGCCGGGCTCACGCGCGGTGGATCCGGTTGT
>VAWK01000057.1 GCA_005885515.1 Actinomycetota bacterium
CTGCTGGCCGTGTTCGCCCTGCGGGCCCTGGGCTCCGGTGTTGCCCTTTTCGCCGGCTTTGCCGGCTTCGCCCTGTTGGCCGTGTTCGCCCGTCGGCCCCTGGGCGCCCGTGTTGCCGCGTTCGCCGGGGGTACCGGTTTCGCCGCGGTCGCCCTTCGGACCTTGAGTACCGGTGGAGCCAGTGACGCCGCGGGCACCCTGTTCGCCTTTTTCGCCCTGGGCACCTTTTTCGCCCTGCTGGCCGTGTTCGCCCGTCGGGCCCTGGGCACCGGTGTTGCCCTTTTCACCGGCTTTGCCGGCTTCGCCCTGCTGGCCGTGTTCGCCCGTGGGCCCTTGGGCGCCAGTGTTGCCGCGTTCGCCGGGAGCGCCATTTGCGCCGTTGCTGCCATTGGATCCCGCGGACCCAACCGAGCCGGGATTCCCCTGGGGTCCGGGGAGTCCATTTTTGCCGTTCTTGCCGGTGAGTTTCTTCAGCACACTCGGCTTGATCTGGTTGGTCGATGTGATGATGTAGTGAGTCGCCGCGTAACTCGTACCACCGAGGGCGACGAACAGGGCCAGACTTGCGAGAAGATTCCGTCTAATGGCCCTGACGATGTGGTTGCTCATGAGTTCCTTCCGTAGTGCTCGTTGAACAGTTGAGTACGAAGAACCGCTGGCGGCTCTGTTGGGAAGGACCGTAGGTACGCCCAGGGGCGTCCAGCAACAAGAAGAACTGCTAGATCGACCTAGACCAAGGTCGAGGTTTGTAGGTCGATCCGTGTTAAAGAGATCAAACCCTCACCTTTTGTCACAAACGCTGTCTTGACACGATTACGTGTAGGTATGACCAGGAATGCGGCAAAAGGGAGCAGCGCAATCGCGAGATCGCTGTAGAGCTCGTTCTCAGAGCCGCGGCGGTCAAGACGTCGGTCCGCTCGTGCGCGATACAAGCGGGCCTGGCTTGTGCATCACGCGTTCGAGACCTGTGTGACCTCTCGCCAAGCTGGAGTAGTTGCCGTCTCCCGCCCGCCGAGGCTCGGACGCAACGCTAGGCAACGAGCGGGGGCTAGCGGGCCGAGAACCAACATCCGGGATGGAGCTCACGGGGGTCGATGCCGCCGAATGGGGTAGGACTTCTGCGATCTTTGCCGAAGCCGCGGAACAGCTCGGTCAAAGCCCTCTACGTGGCCTGTATCCAACTGGACAAGGAGCCCGATGGACGCGCATCCCGTCCGCCTCATCCTCTCCGATGACCTGAAACGCAACCGTCTCACGGTCTTCTTCAGGCTGCTGCTCGCGATCCCTCACTTCATCTGGCTGGCGGTGTGGGGTGTAGGGGCGCTACTGGTGGCGGTAGCCAACTGGATCGCGACGCTCATAGGTGGACGCTCGCCAAGGCTCCTTCACATATTCCTCGCGAGCTACATCAAATACGCCACGCAGTTCTATGGCTACTTTTATCTGGCCGCCAACCCATATCCGCCCTTCGACGGCAGGGCCGGGTATCCCGTGGACGTCACGATCGAGCCGCCGCAGTCGCAGCGCCGTTGGACGGTGGCGCTGCGCGGCATCCTGGCGTTGCCCGCCTTGCTGCTCTTCTGGACCCTGGCGGGCTCGCCCGGCTTCGGCACGCGCCGACGTGCGGGCGCCACCTCCTACACCCTCTACGGCGGCGGCCTCCTGCACACGGTCGCGCTGGTGGGGTGGTTCGCGAGTCTCGCGCGCGGCATGCTCTCCCGCGGGCTGCGCGACGCCGCCGCGTACGCGCTCAGCTACGGCGCCCAGGTGTGGGCGTACGTGTTCCTGCTCACCGACCGCTATCCAAACAGCGACCCGCTGCTCGCCCTGCCCGAACTCCCGGCTCGCGATCACCCGATCGGGCTCGCGGTCAGGGATGACTTGCGACGCAGCCGCCTGACCGTGTTCTTCCGCCTGCCGCTCGCCTTTCCGCACCTCGTCTGGCTGACGCTGTGGGCAGTCCTCGCGCTGATCGCCGCGGTCGCCAACTGGCTCTCGACCCTGCTGGCCGGTCGCTCGCCCGCCGCGCTGCAGCGCTTTCTGACGCGATTCCTGCGCTACTCGGTGCACGTGTACGCCTTCCTGTACCTCACCGCCAACCCGTTTCCCGGCTTCGTTGGCGTGCCGGGGAGCTATCCGGTGGAAGCGGTGATCGCGCAGCGGCGCGAGCAGAGCCGCTTGAAGGTCGCCTTTCGCATCGTGCTCGCGCTGCCTGCGCTGCTGATCGGCTCGGCTTACAGCACCCTGATGACAAGCGCAGCGATCGTTGGCTGGTTTGCGGCGCTCGCCACCGGCCGGATGCCCCGTGGGCTTCGCAACGCCTCCGCGCTCGCGCTGCGATACACCGCCCAGACGAGTGCCTATCTGCTGCTGCTGGGCGATGCCTACCCCTACAGCGGCCCGTATTCGCTGGCCGCGCCGAGCACGGATCCCCCGGCCGCCGAGGCAGCGCCGGCGCTCGGCTGAGGGCGGATTCGAAGTGCCCACCGCACGACCCGCTTCGGCTCGCGCGGGCGGCCGCGCGGCGCAGGCGGCATTCGGGGGCGCGGTGGGTCGTGGCGGGCGGCGGATCGCGGTCGCTCTGGCGGTCGGCGCCTTCGCCGCCGCGTGGGCTTGGGCGGCGCACGCCCTGTGGCGCTCGAGCGTGCCGGCTGGCCTCAACCCGCCTCACTTGCACGCGAGCCGCTACTTCAGCGCTTCGTTCCTGAGTCGCAGCTCCTCCTTCGAGCGCTTCCAAGACATCGACGGCCTGCTCGCGACGCTGACGCTGCTCGGCGTGCTGTCGCTTTATGCCCGCCGTGGGCACCGGCTGATGGGCGAGTCCGCCGCGGGGCGCATCGGCACGGGCATGCTGCTGGGCATGCTCGGCTTTGCGCTCGTGTGGCTCGCCGAGTTCCCCTTCGGGCTCGCGGCGGTCTGGTGGCAGCGGCGCCACCACATCTCGCATCAGGGCTATGTGACCTGGGCGCTCGACAGCTTCCTCTCCCTCGGCGCGAGCTTCTTGTTCGTATCGCTGGCGCTTCTCGTGGCCATGGGACTGGCCGGCGTCCTGCGCCGCTGGTGGTGGGCGGTGGCGGCGCCGGCGTTCGTCGGACTCGCGCTGCTGTCAACCTTTCTCAGCATCTATCTGATTCCAAACGTCGGTCCGCTGCGCAACCGCGCGATCGCGGCCGACGTGGCGGCGCTCGCCCGCGCCGAGGACGTGCCCGGCACGAAGGTGGTCGTGCAGAAAGTCGCCCGCTACACCACCGCTCCCAACGCCGAGTCGGTCGGCTTTGGCCCCACCCGGCGCGTGATCCTGTGGGACACGCTGCTAAACGGCCGCTTCAGCCGCAAGCAGGTTGACTTCGTGGCCGCGCATGAGCTCGGCCACATCGCGCATCATCATCAGCTCAAGCGCGTCGGCTGGCTGGCGCTGTTTCTGATCCCAGCGAGCGCTCTGATCGCGCTGCTCACGCGCAGGCGGGGCGGCCTGGCGCGGCCGGAGGCCGTGCCGGTTGCCTTGCTCGTGTATGTCGCGCTGCAACTGGCAGCGCTGCCGCTGTGGAACGTGGTCTCGCGCCGCGAGGAGACCGAGGCCGACTGGTCGGCGCTGAAGGCTACGCGCGAACCGGCAACGGGGCGGGCGCTGTTTGAGCGACTGGCGACAACCAGCCTCGACGACCCCGCGCCGCCCGCGTGGTCATATGTGCTCTATGCCGATCACCCCACGCTCATGCAGCGCATCGCGATCGTCGAAGCGTTCGCGCGGCGTCCGGCCGACTACAATCCCCGATCCCGGTGAGCCGCACCGCGAGCATCCCCTTCGACGTCAACGGCCGCACCGTCTTCATAACTGGCGCCGCGCGCGGGATCGGCGCGGCTGCCGCAGCCCGGCTGCACGCCCAGGGCGCAAACGTAGCGCTCGTCGGCCTCGAGCCCGAGCGCCTGGAGGAGAACGCCGCCAGCCTCGGCGATCGCGCCGCGGCCTTCGAGGCCGACGTAAGCGAGCTCGATGCGCTGCGGCGCGCCGTGCGCGGCACCGTCGAGCGCTTCGGCGCCATCGACGTGGCGATCGCCAACGCGGGCATCGCCTTCACCGGCTCGCTCGCCAGCGCGCCGATCGAGCAGGTGGAGCGCACGCTGGCGGTCAACCTGCTGGGCGTCTGGCGCACCGACCGCGCAGTGATCGAGCAGATCAGCGAGCGCCGCGGCTATCTGCTCAATATCTGCTCGCTCGCAGCGGTCTTGCACACGCCGCTTATGGGCGCCTACACGGCCGCCAAGGCCGGCGTCGAGGCGCTCACCGACGCGCTGCGCGTGGAGATCGCGCCCAGCGGCGCACGCGTGGGCTGCGCCTACTTCGGCTTCATCGACACCGACCTCGTTCGTGCCGGTCGGGCGCAACCGTCAAGCCAAGCGCTGGCCGCCGGTACGCCGGCAATCGCGCGAGACCCCGCGCCCCTGGCCACGGCGATCGACGCGATCGAGCGGGGTATCGAGCGTCGCTCGGCCCGGGTGTGGGCGCCGCGCTGGGTGGGAGCGATGTTGCTCCTGCGCGGCATCCTGCAACCGCTCAGCGAACGGCGCATGGCGAGACACAGCGAGCCGCTGGTGGAGGCGATGCGCGTGGCCGAGAGCACGCACGAGGCCCACCGGCAGGACCCCGTGCTCGGGGTCGCCGCGGGCGCGCTCGCGCCGTCGTCCCCGGCCGCGGAGGGCAGCTAGGCCTCCTCGTCAGCGGTATTCCCCTCGGAATCGCCGTCGGCGAGGATGCGGTACAGGTCCCGGCGGGCGCCGCTCAGGACCTCGCGCGCCTTGGCGATCTGGGCGTCGCTGCCGGCACGCATCACCTGCACGAACGCATATGCCACGTCGCGCACCAGGTGCCTGACCTCAAACGCCTCATCGCTGACGTCTCCGCTCATCTTCTCCCACGGCGCCGGCTCGTCTGCGCCGCGCTGCTGGACAAGTGCGCGTCCCTCATCGGTGATCGCGAACAGCTTGCGCCCCTCGATCTGCTCGGAGCGGATCAGCCCCTCGTCCTCGAGCTGCGCGAGCGCCGGGTATACCGAGCCGGGGCTCGGGCGCCACACGCCCTCGCTGCGCTCCTCCACCTCCTGCATGATCTCGTAGCCGTTGCGCGGCTCCTCGGCCAGCAGCAGCAGCGCGGCCGTGCGGATGTCGCCGCGGCGGGCCTTGCGGCCAGGGCCGAATGGACCCCCGCCAGGTGCGCCGAAGGGAAAGCCTCGTCCCCACCCCGCACCGTACTCGCGATGGCGCCTGCGGCCTCTGTGGGCGCCGCCGTGCGCACCGGTCATCGCGCGCCACAGTCGGCCGAGGTCATACAGATCGCCGCGCCCGCAGCGCGCTGAGCCGGTGGGTTGGATTGCTTGAGCAACCATCTTTTGTCTCCTATCGTGAGCTATCAGTGAACAGTCACGATATATCGCTTTCTCCTACCCGTCAACCCCCCGCTCCGCGCCTGCGGCCCGGCCTCGAAGCCATACCGCGCCCGGTCAGTGCCTGAAGTGGCGCACGCCCGTGGCCACCATTGCCACGCCGCATGCGTCGGCGGCGGCGATGACCTCCTCGTCGCGCACCGAGCCGCCGGGTTGGATGATCGCCTTGACACCAGCGTCGATCGCCAGCTGCGGGCCGTCGGCAAACGGGAAGAAGGCATCCGACGCCAGCACGGCCCCGTCCAGCAGCCGCGGCTGGGCGGCGCGCGCCTTCTCGACCGCGATGCGCACCGAATCGACGCGGCTCATCTGCCCGGCGCCGATGCCGATCGTGGCGCCGCCGGTCGCGAGCACGATCGCGTTGGAGCGCACGTGCCTGCAGACCTGCCACGCGAACAGCAGGTCCTGCCACTGCTGCTCGCTCGGCGCTGTCCGCGTCAGGACGCGCATCTGCTCGCGCCGCTCTGAGACCACGTCGGCGGTCTGCGCGAGCTGCCCGCCGATGACCGGCTTGCATTCCACCTCGTGCAGGGGCGCCGGCCAGCGCGGCAGCTCGAGCAGTCGCACGCTCTTTTTCGCCCGCAGGACCGACAGCGCCTCCTCGGCGAAGCGGGGAGCCAACAGCACCTCGACGAACTGCTTCGCCAGCGCCTGCGCGAGCGGCACCTCGACGGCACGGTTGAGGGCGATCACCCCGCCGTAGGCGCTCTGCGGATCACACGCAAAGGCGCGTTCGTAGGCGTCGCGCACATCCGTCGAGGTGGCACAGCCGCAGGGGTTGTTGTGCTTGACGATCGCGCACGCGGGCGCCTCGAAGGCCTCCGCCAGCTGGCGCGCCGAGTTGAGGTCCAACAGGTTGTTGAACGAGAGCTCCTTGCCGTGCAGCTGGTTGACGCCGTCCAGCAGGTGCGTGGGCGAGCCTACGCGCGCGTAGAAGGCCGCGCGCTGGTGTGGGTTCTCGCCGTAGCGCAGATCGCTGACCTTCTCGTACGCATCGGCCCAGGCCGGCGGGAAGCCCGCCCCGTGCACGCGCATCGAGAACCAGCTGGCGATCGCCACGTCGTAGCGCGCGGTACATGCGAACGCCTTCGCCGCCAGACGCGTGCGGGTCGCAAGTGACAGCCGTGAGCCCGACTCGCGTAGCTCCGCGAGCACCTCGAGGTAGTCGGCGGGATCGACCACGACGGCCGCGAATGCGCTGTTCTTGGCCGCCGCCCTGATCATCGTGGGGCCGCCGATGTCGATGTTCTCGATGATCTCCTCCTCGGAGGCCTCGCCGCGCGCGACCGTCTGCTCGAACGGATACAGGTTCACGCACACGAGGTCCACCTGCTCGACCCCCTGATCGGCCGCGTCTTGAAGGTGCGCGTCCTCGTCGCGGCGCGCGAGCAGCGCCGCGTAGAGGCGCGGCACGAGCGTCTTCACGCGGCCGTCCATGATCTCCGGGAACCCGCTGAAGTCCTCGATCGCCCGAGCGGCGATGCCCGCGCCCAACAGCTCGCGCGCGGTGCCACCGGTGGAGATGACCTCCACGCCCAGCTCCTCGAGGCCACGCGCGAAATCGACCACGCCGCGCTTGTCCGAGACCGACAGGAGCGCGCGGCGCACGCGCACCTCGCCGGGCTCGGCCCGCTCTATGCGGGCCCCCTCGCCCGTCGCTGTCCCGGCCTTGGAGAGCACTGCTCCAGCCTATCCGTCGCCACCGCGCTGCGCGGGGACATCGATGATCGTGCGCCGCGGGTTGGCGGGATCGGCGCGCAGGGCGCCGCGCGCGTACAACCGCACCGCTTCGGTCAGCAGCCCATGCTCGAGCGGTCGCAAGGCCCGCAGCACCTCCTCGCGCTCGCGCGCGTGTGGCAGCTCGAGCGCCCGCTGCAAGATCACCGGTCCCGAATCGACGCCCTCATCGACGAAGTGCACGGTCACGCCGAACACCTTCACGCCGTACGCGAGCGCCTGCTCGATCGCACCGAGCCCGGGGAACGCAGGGAGCAGGGAGGGGTGCACGTTGATCACCGCCCCGGGAAAGCGGGCCAGGAACTGCGGCGTGAGCAGCTCCATGTATCCCGCCAGCACGACCAGTCGCGCCGCGCGCTCGTCCAGCCACTCGCCCAGCGCCCGATCGCGCGCCTCGCGGTCGGGGTAGTGCGCGCGCGCGAACACCGCGCACGGGACTCCCCTGGACTCGGCCCGCGCCAGCGCGGGCGCCTCGGCGGTGCTCGAGGCGACTGCCACTATCTCTGCCTCGCGCCCGTGCACGGTGTCCAGCAGGGCCTGCAAGTTGGTGCCCGTGCCCGACACCAGCACCGCGATCGGGAGAGGCTCGGACACGGCCCGCCACGATAGCTGTGCGGAACCGCACACGATCGCTGTGAGCTAACTCACAGACGCGGCCGCCAGGCGCTGCTCGAATGAGCTTGTCGGAGGAGAGTCGCCACCGAGACGGAGGACAACCCCAAATGCTCACAGGCATCCTCAGGGCGTCACGACCCCAGGATCATCCGCCGGCCGTACAACAACCGCTACAACGACGCCTCCGCGGCGCGCGAGGACAGCCTCGGCTGAGCGCAATGCGGAAGCGCGTGCCGGGGGCGCTTCGGCTGGCGCAGGCACGCAGGCCAGGCAGGCCAGGCCTTAGGCGCGCACCAACGGCCGGTCGGGCCGGTCGTGCTCGAGCGAGTACTTGCCGTTGGCGTGTTCGCTGCCCTCTAGCGGGTAGGAGCCCGTGAAGCACGCGTCGCAGTGCGTGGCGCGCGTCGCCCCGACCGCCTCGTACACGCCGGCCAGCGAGAGGTAGTGCAGCGAGTCACACCCGAGCTCGGCCGCGATCTCCTCGGTGGAGCGCCCGTGCGCGATCATCTCCTCGCGCGTTGACATGTCGATGCCGTAGTGGCACGGGTGCTTGATGGGCGGCGCCGAGACACGCATATGCACCTCCGCGGCGCCCGCGTCCCTGAGCATCTGCACGATCTGGCGCGTGGTGTTGCCGCGCACG
>VAWK01000078.1:0-4054 GCA_005885515.1 Actinomycetota bacterium
CGGACGGCTGCACGCCGGCGAGCGCCTGCGCCTCGTGATCCGCTTTGCCCGACCGCACGTGATCGACGAGGGCAACCTCGGGGCGCCTTCGCCTCGTGAGGTCGACGAGCGACTGGGCGAGACGATCATGTGGTGGCGGACTTGGCGCGAGCGCATTCGCTTCGAGGGTCCGGACACCGCAGGCGTGGTGCGTTCCGCGCTCACGCTGAAGGCGCTCAGCTACGCACCCACCGGAGCCATCGCCGCGGCGGCGACGTGCTCGCTGCCGGAGACACTCGGCGGCGAGCGCAACTGGGACTATCGCTACAGCTGGATCCGTGACTCGGCGCTCGCCGCGCATGCGCTGGCGGAGCTGGGCTGCGAGCCAGAGGCCGCGCGCTCGCGGCACTTCATCGTGCGCAGCTCGGCGGGACACGCAGAGGACCTGCAGGTCCTCTTCGGCCTCGGCGGCGAGCGCAGGCTGTGCGAGCGCACGCTCGAGCTTGACGGCTATAGGGGCGCCCGTCCGGTACGGGTGGGAAACCGCGCCGGAGAGCAGCTCCAGCTGGACGCATACGGCGAGGTCCTCAACCTCGCCTGGCGCTGGCACGTGCGGGGCCACTCGCCCGACGACGACGAGTGGCGCTTCTTCGGCGAGGTCGTCGAGGCCGCGATCGCACACTGGAGGAAGCCGGACAGCGGGATCTGGGAGTGGCGCGGCGAGCCCCGCCATTTCGTGCACTCCAAGGCCGGCTGCTGGGCGGCGGTCGACCGCGGGCTGCGCCTTGCACGAGAGTGTGCGCGTGCCGCTCCGATGCGACGCTGGGAGCACGCGCGGGACGAGATCCGCGAGGCGATCGAGTCACGCGGATATGACACGCAGCGGGGGACGTTCGTGCAGTGCTTCGATGAGCCTGACCTCGACTGCGCTTTGCTGCTCCTCCCGGTCATGGGCTTCGTGGCCTTCGACGACGAGCGTATGGTCCGCACCGCCGACGCTGTTCGCGAGGAGCTCGCCATCGACGGATTCCTGCGCCGCTACGACCGCGATGACGGCCTGCCGGGCGAGGAGTGCGCGTTCCTCCCCTGCTGCTTCTGGCTGGCCGAGTGCTACGCCAGGCAGGGGCGCGAGCGCCAGGCGCGCGAGATGTTCGATCTGGCGGCAGGCGCCGCGAGCCCGCTCGGCCTGCTCTCGGAGCAGTTCGACCCGCACGCGCGGGAGCTGATGGGGAACTTCCCGCAGACGCTCACGCACCTCTCGCACATCGCGGCCGCAGTGGCGCTCGCGGAGAGCGGCGAACGCGCGGACGCGCCGACCGGTTTTGGGCCCTGATCGGCGGGTAGGACTTCGTCATCGGAATCGGAGCTTTATTCATCCTGCTAGTGCTCGCGATCGTCCTCGTCGCCGTAGGGGTGGTGCTGTATGGCGTGCTGGCGGCGCTGTGGCGAGGAAAGCTCGACCCGACGGAAGACAGGGTCGAGGGACCTTCGCAGGTGTCGCACGCCCGTGACCTAGCCGAGGGGCCATCGCGGGCGTCAGGCGCCCCTGACCCAGAGGAGCAGCGTCCCGCGCACACACGCGTGCGAAGCGGGCAGCGGGCCCGCCTGGCTGGAGGCAGGCTTCGCTGAGGCCAGACCCGCTCGGGGTCGGCCTCAGCCAGGGTGATGAGAACCGGAACCGCACGCGCCGCAGCGCCGCCGCCCAAGGTTCGTGCGGGGCGCATGGTCGTCCAGAGCGTGCGGGCGCGCAGCTTCACGGTGCCGACCGATGCGCCCGAGGAAGACGGCACCCTCAGCTGGCAATCGACGACGCTCGTGCTCGCCGAGATACGCGTGGGCAAGGAGGTTGGCATCGGGTTCACGTACTCGGCGCCGGCCTGCGCCGCCGTTATCGCGGACCTCCTAGCCGAACTGGTCGTGGGCTCAGATCCGCTCTCCCCCGCGGCCGCGTGGCAGCGCATGCGGGCAGCGGTGCGCAACGTCGGCTACCCCGGTATCGCCGCGGGTGCGATCTCTGCGATCGACGTCGCGCTGTGGGATCTGAAGGCCAAGCTCCTGGGGGTTTCACTCGCGACGCTGCTGGGACGATCTACGGGAGCGGAGGGTTCACCTCCTACAGCGACGGCCAGCTGCAACGCCAGTTGGCGCAGTGGGTGCAGGAGGGGATTCCACGCGTGAAGATGAAGGTCGGCGCCGACCCGTTACGGGACCTTGAGCGGGTCTGCCTCGCGCGCGAGGCGATCGGCGAGGAGGCGGAGTTGTTCGTCGACGCCAACGGCGCCTACGAGCGCAAGCAAGCGCTGAAGCTCGCGCACGCCTTCGCCGAGCATGCGGGCGTCAGCTGGTTCGAGGAGCCCGTCTCATCGGATGACCTCGAGGGCCTGGCGTTGCTCCGAGAGCGTGTGCCGGCACCGATGCAAGTCGCAGCCGGCGAGTACGGCTACGACTCCTTCTACTTCCGCCGCATGCTCGAGGCCGGAGCCGTGGACGTGTTGCAGGCCGATGTGACCCGCTGCGGGGGCATCACCGAGCTGCTCAACATCGGATCCTTGTGTGCCGCCCACAGCATTCCCCTCTCGGCGCACACGAGCCCCGCGATCCATGCCCACGCGTGCGCGGCGATCGTGCCGCTGGTGCACGTGGAGTATTTCCACGATCACGCGCGCATCGAGGGGCTGCTGTTCGACGGCGTGCTCCAGCCGGTACACGGCGCCCTGCGCCCCGACGAGGACCGGCCGGGCTTGGGCCTCACCCTGCGGGAGGCCGACGCGGCGCCATACGAGCGCTGAATGCCGGACACTCGGGCCTACGGCCATCTCAGGAGATCTGGAGCGCGGAGCAGCGGACTCGTCGGCCCGGTAGAGAGACGCTCGCGGCGGGTACTTCCTCCGCGATGACTGGCCGGGTGGGCGCGATGTGATGGCGGACGCGCCGTGAGAACGCAGCGGCGCCGGCCTCCCGCCCCCGCCGCCAGGGTTGACGCCGGCAGAGTGGCCCGCCTGCTGCGCCTCGGGGTACTGCTGCTCGCGCCCGCTCTCGTCTGCGGCTGCGGGGGCCGGCGCTCCACGCTCGCCCCCCATAGCCCGCAGACGCACCTCATCGCGATGCTGTGGTGGTGGATGCTGGGGGCGGCGGCCGTCGTGTTCTTGGGCGCGGTCGGCCTGATTGCGCTCGCGTGGCTGCGAAGGAGAGTGCCGGGGCTGCCGTTCGTGGGCGAGCGCGAGGACCTGGCTGGCGGCATGGTGGTGGTCTTCGGGATCGTCATCCCCTTGGTGGTGCTGATTGCCCTGTTTGCGGCGGCGAACCTGTACGTGATTCGCAGCAGCGCGGCGCCGAGCCCGCGCAGCACGAGGCTGGCTGTCGACGTGATCGGCCACCAGTGGTGGTGGGAGGTCTGGTACCCGGGCACCAGTGCGGTGACCGCGAACGAGATCCACATCCCCGTGCGGACGAGGGTTGACGTGACGGCCACCAGCGCGGACGTAATCCACAGCTTCTGGGTTCCACGGCTCGCGCGCAAGATCGACATGATCCCCGGGCGCGAAAACCACGTGCTGCTATACGCCTCCAGCCCCGGCGTCTACGGTGGCCAGTGCTCGGAATTCTGCGGCGTGGCGCACGCGTACATGGGCGTTAGGGTCTTCGCCGAAGCGCCGGCGTCCTTTCAGTCCTGGCTCGCCAACATGGCAAAGCCGGCGCTCACTGCCAAAGCGGCTGAAGCGCGCAGGGGCGAGCGCCTGTTCATGAGCAGCCAGTGCGCGAGCTGCCATCAGATTCGGGGTACCCCCGCGCAGGCGACCGTGGGTCCGGATCTCACCCACGTCGCCAGCCGCACAAGCCTGGCCGCGACGACGATCGCGAACAGCGCGGGGGAGCTCGCGGCCTGGATCACCAACCCCCAGGCGATCAAGTCGGGTGACCGTATGCCGGACCTAGGGCTCTCTCAGGGTGAAGTCGCCGACCTGGTCGCCTATCTGGAGGAGCTGCGCTAGCCGTGGCCACCGTCGTCACACCACGCGCACACGAGCACGCAGAGCGCCTGGACCGAGTGTGGAAGGCGCGTCCAGGCCTGCTG
>VAWK01000078.1:4082-4576 GCA_005885515.1 Actinomycetota bacterium
CACCTCTCTCACCTTCTTCGGCGCGGGGGGCGTCGAGGCGCTTCTGCTGCGCACTCAGCTGCTCGGTCCCAACCAGCGCCTTCTCACCCCCGAGGCCTACGACCAGATCTTCACGATGCACGGGATCACGATGATCTTCCTGTTCGTGATCCCGATGACAACGGGCGCGTTCGGAAACTACCTGATACCGCTGATGATCGGTGCGCGAGACATGGCATTCCCGCGCCTAAATGCGATCTCTTACTGGATCTACCTTGGCTCAGGGCTGTTCCTGTACGCCGGGCTCGCGGGCGGTCACGGGCCGAACGCCGGATGGTTCGACTACGTGCCACTCGCATCCAAGGCCTACAACCCGGCGATCAACATCGATTTCTATGGATACGGCCTGATCTTCAACGGTGTCTCGAGCACGGCAGGCGCGATCAACATCATCGTCACCATCCTCAAGCTGCGAGCGCCGGGGATGTCCCTAAACCGGATGCCACTTTTCTGCT